>NZ_WQPN01000066.1 GCF_018785315.1 Clostridium sp. MCC353
ATTAATTATACCAAAAAATCGCTGAAGTCGTAAGACTTCAGCGATTTTTCTTTAGGACTGTTTTTTTACAGCCCCTTTTTTGAAAATCCCTTGACATTTCATGTAAAATTTACTATATTCAAAGAGATGAAATTACATCTTTCAGTTATTTTGCTTTATGGCTGTTTCATCTGTAATTTTTCACATCTAGTCATTCAAATCTAATATCCTATCACAAGGAGGTTCTCTCATGAACGGAGGCAAACGCATCGAGTCTCAATTTCAAATCTATCACATTTTCAATCGCGGTATCGACCAACGTTCCATATTCGAAGATTCCCAAAACAAGTACTTCTTTTTAAAGTGTATCAGGAAAAGTCTGTCCATTTATGCGGTAGATATTTATGCTTATTGTCTGATGGACAACCATTTCCACCTTCTGATACACGGTGAGCTTTCAGAAATCGCACATTTTATGAGGCATATTGAAGGACGGTTCGGTGCCGCTTACAATTCTCATCATCAGCGGTTAGGAAGGGTTTTTCAAAGTGCTTATAAAAGCCGGGCGGTTAACAGCAAGCGCTATTTATTAGGCGTGCTCCGTTATATACATAAAAATCCTGAAAATGCCGGTATGAATATTTCCATCTATTCCTCTCCCTTTGTAAGTCTCCATGAATACCTGAATCCTCAATCTAAAAATCTTATTATCAGCAAAAATGCTTTTGAATTATTTTCAAAGGATTTTACATCCCCGGAGGAATTTATCAAATTTCATAAATTCCAGGATGTTATTCTATACGATGATATCGAGGAGGACTGCTGTTCCCAAATATCTGCCGTGGAACAGATTGCCTTGTCATCAATTCAAAAACAGTTTTCGATTAACAGCTGGGATGAAGCAAAAATGAATGTATTATTCAGAAAGCCTATGATTTTATTGCTCTTTCATGAATTTAATTTCACACAGAGCCATATTTCACGGCTTTTAGGGGTTAGTTTCTATCAGATCAGACAGGTTTTACACGAGTGACCTGGTCATTAACAGTAAAGGGTGAAGCCATTTCGAGAAATGGCTTCACCCTTTACTGTTAATGACCAGGTCACCCTATAAAAATCTAAACCTCAAAAATCAAATCACCATAGCTTGGGAACGGCCAGAGTTCTTTATCAACGATCATTTCCAGCCGGTCCGCCGGAGCGCGGAGCGCTTCCATGGCGGGCACCACCTGGTCGTGATAAGCGCGGGCCTGTTCTTCGTTATTCTCGATCACACCGCATTTCTCATTGACATCGATCAGGGCTGCCAATGCTAATTTCATATCGGAAAGCAGTGCGGATGTCTCGATCAGCAGTTCTGTCTGCACGCTTGCATCCGCTTCCGGACATGCGGTTTTCACTGCATTTAAGGAACCTGCCAGCTGTGTCGTATACTTGATGACAGCCGGAATAATCTGCTTGCTGGCCATATCGATCATAGTTCTCGCCTCGATGTTGATCGCCTTGGAATATGCTTCATATTCAACTTCTGCCCGTGATTCCAGCTCCGCCTTTGTAAATACGCCGAATGTTTCAAACAGTTTTACAGCTTTGTCGGTGGTCAGGGCCGGGATCGCATCAACCATTGATTTGATGTTTGGAAGGCCGCGTCGTTCGGCTTCTTCCACCCAGGCGTCTGAATAGCCGTTTCCATTAAAGATCACTCTTCTGTGATCTGCCAGAAGCTGCTTGATTAAATCATGAACCGCAGTATCAAAGTCATCGGCCTGATCCAGAATATCGGCTGCTTCCTTGAAGGTTTCCGCTACAATTGTGTTGAGAACGACATTGGGGGAGGCAACGGAATCAGAGGAGCCTACCATACGGAATTCAAATTTATTGCCGGTAA
This sequence comes from Clostridium sp. MCC353, assembly GCF_018785315.1. GTDB lineage: Bacteria > Bacillota > Clostridia > Lachnospirales > Lachnospiraceae > CHH4-2. The sequence continues at coordinate 1,868 of NZ_WQPN01000066.1, forward strand.
ATGCAAATGGTGATGTTCTGTTTCTGTCAGTCGCATCTTTATCCAGATCCGGAAGTGTGGCAACGCCGGTCATCAATTTTCCACCTTTTTTGGAGTGGGTTGCTTCGCCTGTGCTGCAGAGCTGATCGATCACGTCTTCCAACTGTTCGCCCAGGAATACGGAAATAATTGCGGGCGGCGCTTCATTTGCGCCCAAACGGTGGTCATTGCCCACATCTGCAGCCGATTCGCGGAGCAGATCCGCATGTCTGTCCACAGCCTTTAAGATACATCCGAGCACAAGAAGGAACTGGATGTTCTCATGCGGGGTTTCGCCCGGATTCAGAAGATTGATGCCGTCGTCTGACGTCAGGGACCAGTTGTTATGTTTACCGGAACCATTGACGCCGGCAAATGGCTTTTCGTGGAGAAGGCAGGTTAATCCATGGCGTCCTGCCACCTTTTTCAGTGTCTCCATCACCATCTGGTTATGATCTACAGCCAGGTTTCCCTGATCGTAAATCGGCGCCAGTTCATGCTGGGCCGGTGCCACTTCATTATGCTGGGTTTTAGCGGTTACACCCAATTTCCACAGTTCCTGGTTCACTTCGTTCATATAAGAACCGATGCGCTCTCGGATAGCTCCGAAATAGTGATCTTCCAGTTCCTGGCCTTTAGGAGGCATTGCGCCGAACAATGTGCGTCCCGCATAGATCAAGTCTTTTCTCTGTAAATATTTTTCTCTGTCTACGATGAAGTATTCCTGTTCCGGTCCGACGGACGGGACTACTCTTTTAGCTGTGGTATTACCAAATAATCTTAAAATTCTGAGCGCCTGCTGGTCGATGGCCTGCATGGAACGGAGTAATGGGGTCTTCTGATCCAGGGCCTCTCCTGTATAGGAACAAAATGCGGTAGGAATGCAAAGAGTTACGCCAATGGCGTCTTCTCTCAAAAATGCAGGTGATGTACAATCCCATGCTGTATATCCTCTTGCTTCAAATGTTGCGCGAAGGCCGCCTGATGGAAATGAGGAAGCATCCGGCTCGCCTTTAATCAATTCTTTTCCGGAAAACTCCATAATGACTTTTCCATCCGGGCTGGGAGCGGAAATAAAGGAATCGTGCTTTTCGGCGGTTACTCCGGTCAACGGCTGGAACCAATGTGTATAATGGGTTGCCCCTCTCTCAATGGCCCAGTCTTTCATCGCATGAGCAACAACATCTGCTATGGACGGATCCAGCTCTGCTCCATCTTCAATGGTCTTTTTCAGCTTTTTAAATACACTTTTAGGCAGCCGTTCCCTCATAACGGTTTCATTGAACACATTTTTGCCGAATACTTCGGCTACATTCACAAGCTCACTCATAAATTTTTCCTTCCTCTCATTCGCATTCCATATTCCTGGATGTGTCTGTAAATTGCTTCCGCCAGCTGTGCGTCACACTTTGTGGAAGATTTGGTCCCGATGAGGGAAGCGCAGCGGGCTGCGTTGACCGAATTGGTACCAAATATGCCGGGAAGCGGGACGTGCAGATGGCGGGAACGAATTCTCAAACGCACCCTGGCTTAAAAACGAAAGCTTAACTGTCATATAATAGAAATGGCGTTCTCCCTGTTTTAGGAAGAACGCCTTCGTTCTTTATTAAAATAAACCATTTCATGCAAAAATGCAAGCGGTTTTTTCATTTTTTTTATTTTTGTATATAGTATACAAAATTATGCTTTTCCAACAGAACCGAATAATTCCATTTTTTCTTTTACAGTTGCTTTAATCGCTTCTGTACCAGGGGCTAACAGCTTACGTGGATCGAAACCTTTTCCCTGCTGGTCTTTGCCTGCTTCGATATACTCGCGGGTTGCTGCCGCGAATGAAAGCTGGCATTCCGTGTTAACATTGATTTTTGCAACGCCCAGGCTGATTGCTTTTTTAATCATATCGGCAGGGATACCAGTACCGCCGTGAAGAACTAAAGGCATGTCCCCAACTTTTTCCTTAACCGCCGCTAATGTCTCAAAGCTTAAACCTGCCCAGTTTTCCGGATATTTTCCGTGGATATTGCCGATGCCTGCCGCCAGGAAGTCAATGCCAAGATCCGCAATAGCCTTACATTCATCAGGATCCGCACATTCTCCGGCTCCGACTACGCCGTCCTCTTCTCCGCCGATAGAACCAACTTCCGCTTCCAAGGAAAGTCCTTTTTCCTTACAGATTTTAACCAGTTCTGTGGTTTTTGCGACATTTTCCTCGATGGGATAATGAGAACCATCGAACATTACGGAGGAGAAACCTGCATCAATGCATTTTAAACAGCCGTCAAAGCTGCCGTGGTCTAAATGAAGAGCTACGGGAACGGTTATTTTCATCTCTTCCATCATTCCGTTTACCATACCTACAACAGTCTTATAGCCTGTCATATATTTTCCCGCGCCTTCAGAAACCCCTAAGATAACAGGGGAATTTAATTCCTGCGCTGTTGCTAAAACTGCTTTTGTCCATTCAAGATTGTTGATGTTAAACTGGCCTACCGCATATTTGCCATCCCTTGCTTTCTCAAGCATATCCTTTGCCGAAACTAACATTTCACAAACCTCCATTTTCTTGAAATTTACTTTCACTTCTTAATTATATACCAATTTGGCTCTTTTGTGAATCTTTTTTATATTAACCTTTTTTTACATCAAGTGTGAAGGCATTTTCAAAAATGCCTTCACACTTGATGTAACACACTTGATGTAACACGCTTGATGTATCATGCTTAATGTAACACACTAGATGTAAAAAAGGCTCATATACGCCGTCATATGTGAAGTCCCCCAACACTACAGCCCAAGAATCCCCGCCACAGTATCTTCCATCTGGTCAACATCACATTCTTTTGTATGTAAAACCTTGGCATTGCGAATCTCTTCCACAGCTTTGGGAATCGGCACACCGGATGCCCTGCTGAGTTCATCAATTAAAGAGAACTCATCCTGCCCGCTCTGGTCGCCGAATATTGCATCCATCACGCTGCGTGAAAACTTGTATGGGCTCGCCGTGGAGGCGATCACAGTTTTAGCCCGGTCCGCTGTCTCTTTACGGTATTTGTCATAAACGGCCGCCGCTACGCCTGTATGGGTATCGATCATATAATCGGTGTCATTATACAGCTTTTTAATGGTCGAAGCATTCTCCTGCTGTGTGGCATAGTTGCCCCAGAAGTCCGTCAGCTTCTCTTTCATGGATTCTGTGATCGTATAGCTTCCGGTTGAGCTGAGTTCTCCCATCAATTCCGCCGTTTTGGCTCCGTCACAGCCGGTGCTTAAATAAATCAGGCGCTCTAAGTTGCTGGAAATCAGAATATCCATGGACGGTGAATTGGTGAGTATGAATTCCCGCTTTTTATCGTAGGTTCCGGTCGTAAAGAAGTCATACAATACTTTATTGTCATTAGAAGCGCAGATCAGAGTCTTCACCGGAATCCCCATCTGCTTTGCAAAATACGCGGCCAGAATGTTGCCGAAGTTGCCGGTAGGAACCACAATGTTAATCCTCTCGCCATTTTTAATCTCCGCATTGGCAACCATCTGCGCATATGCATATACATAATAAACGATCTGGGGCACCAGTCTTCCTATGTTGATCGAATTGGCGGAAGAAAGCTGAAAGCCCTTTGCCGCTAATTTCTCCCCAAATGCCTGATCGCCAAAAATCTTTTTAACGCCTGTCTGGGCATCGTCAAAATTGCCGTGAATGGCCACAACGCTGGTGTTTACGCCCTTCTGGGTTACCATCTGAAGTTCCTGTACCCTGCTGACTCCGTCTTTCGGGTAAAATACAATGATTCTGGTTCCTTCTACATCTGCGAATCCTGCCATAGCCGCTTTACCGGTATCACCTGAAGTAGCCGTCAGAATAACGATTTCATTATCCACATGATTCTTTTTTGCCGCTGTTGTCATCAAGTATGGCAGAATTGAAAGAGCCATATCCTTAAATGCAATCGTGCTTCCATGGAATAATTCCAGGAAATACGCGCCGTCCGCTTTCACCAGCGGAGCGATTGCTTCCGTATCAAATTTACTGTCATAGGCATGTGTAATGCAGTATTTCAGCTCTTCTTCCGTAAAATCAGTCAGAAAAAGCTTCATCACTTCATAAGCTACTTCCTGGTATGTCATTCCAGCAAGTTTATTAACCGGTACATCCAGCTGCGGGATTGATTCCGGCATATATAAGCCCCCATCTCTGGCCAGGCCATTTAAAATTGCCTGGGATGCCGTTACGTTATTTTCACCCCCGCGAGTGCTCTTATATAACAGGTTCATATTGTAGGTTCCTTTCTTTTGAAATCATTGTTTAATGGGAAAATTGTAGCACACTTTGGATTCCGGCGCAACCGTTGAAAATGCTTACAGATCATATTGTAATCCAAAATTTGTCTGAATTACGGCTAAAAAATTGTGGATTTTCTCAAAAATACCCGGATTGCCAACGCACATGATGCACCATCGCGGTGCTGACGCATATAGTATAATAAAGCTGAACTTATTGATGTGAACAAGAATGGTTATCCCATTAACTCAGATAGATGTAGGTGAACATGCCCGTGTTGTCTGGATTGCCAGCGAAGACAGTATGGCGACGCGGTTAAATGATCTCGGTTTTATTCCCGAAGGGGAAATTGAATGCGTCCTGAAAGGCGGTTCCAAAGGAATGCGGGCTTATCTGGTCCGCAACGCCGTTATCGGACTGCGCCTGGAAAATATTCAGGAAATATTTGTTAAAAGATTGGAATGCGGGGAATGTTCCCCGATTTGACTTATTTTTGATTGAGCAAAGCCGCTGACCGGTTCTTAGATGACCGGCAGCGGCTTTATGCGTCCGCGCCATGCTGCTTTTCACATTTATCCCGGGATTTTACGGTCTGGCAGGCACTACTGGCGTCTTCCTTTCATATGTAACTATTAGGTTATAAATTGGAGGAATTATATGGAAGACAATCGCGTGGTAATAGCCTTGGCTGGAAACCCTAATGTGGGGAAAAGCACCATATTTAATGGTTTAACCGGGTTGAGACAGCATACGGGAAGGTGTTATTTAGAGGGAAAACTCATTCAATAATCTCAAAAATATCATCCACCTGGCAGTCCAGAATGGCGCACAGCTTATCAACCGTGCGGGTAGAAATATGTTCGCCATGCTTTATTCTGGATAGTTGTCCCGGGCTGAAATTATAGTAACGGATTAAACGGTACTGATTGATACCTTTTTCTTCAAGAGTACGCCATAAAGGTTCATAGGATACCAAACGATCACCTCCATCATTTGTAGAAATCTTTTGTAATAATCCTTTGTAAAATTGTTTACAGGATGCTGCTTAGTTACATTATAGTATAATGATCGTAATTTTACAAATTATTTTGTTATAAGGCCGGGAGCCGCTCCAGGATTGCCGAGGTCCCCGCCCTCCCCCTCAATCGCTGTCATCTGCCTCTTTCTTCTTTATTTCCCTTACCGCTATATCCACATTTTCCCTCTCTCCAATTATCACCGCTATTGTCTGAAAAACTTTTTCTATATCCAATGTGCCGTGTATGGTAATTTTATCATTCATACATCTGGTCCCTTTTTGATAAATTGTATGCGGAAGGGGTTGTACCTGTTGTTTTCTTTTTTATCCGTATTTTTTATATCCGCATCTACATACAATCAAAGAGGAGAGGATCGTGTAATAAATAATCCTGACGGCTTATTTTTACACCCAAATTTATGCCGGAGCCACAAATTTGAATCGCAGCTGAGAATCTGAAATTCTCAGCGCGTGCCTACGAAAAAAGCGCTCCGGCATGGAGGATTAGAATGCCCAAAAAAGAAAATTCAAAACTCATCCGGGTAGCCGCCTACAGCCGGGTGTCTTCAGACGAGCAGGCAAAACACGGGGATTCCATGCGGGATCAGGGGGAACGGACCCTGGAATACATAAACAGCCACTCCAATATGATCCTGGCGGGAGTTTTTACTGATGACGGAATTTCAGGCCAAAAATTGGACCGGGATGATTTTCAGCGCCTCATGGACGCAGTGAAAGCGGATGAAATCGATCTGATCATCTTTACCAAACTGGAGCGGTGGTTCCGCAGCCTGAGGCATTATCTGAATACCCAGGCCATTTTAGAGGAACACAATGTGTGCTGGACTGCCATAGACCAGCCTTATTTCGACACCAGCACCCCCCACGGCCGCGCCTTTGTGGCCCAATCCATGATGTGGGCGGAGCTGGAAGCCCAAAACGACGGCATCCGCATCACAGACGTATTTAAAAACAAAGTGAAGTACGGGGAGGTGATTACCGGTAAAGTGCCGCGTGGCTACCGGATCGAAAATAAGCACCTGGTCTTTTCTGAAGAGGCGCCTGCCATTTATGACAGCATCTTATATTTTTTGAAAACCCAGTCCCTGAGCGGTACAATCAAATATATGCGCAGCCAGTACGGCATAACCATGACCCTCGCCAACTTCAAGGAAAGCATTCTGCGCAATCCCAAATACACAGGGCGGTACAGGGACAATGAATCCTACTGTCCGCGCCTGATCTCCGATGATATTTGGGATGAAATCCAGAAAATTCTAAATGCCAACAGAAACATCAAGAGGAACCAGAGGTATCCGTACATTTTTTCAGGGCTTCTCGTCTGCGGTGAATGCGGCTGTAAAATGAGCGGCTGTAAAATTAACGTATGCATAAAACGGAATAGCGGAAAAGAATACCGTTATAAATATCCGGCCTACGAATGCAAGCAATACCGCACTTGCAGGGAATGCCCCAACGGAGGGGAAATAAGGGAAAAAGCAATTGAAGCGTATTTATTGGAATATATGGGGGCACAAATGGAGACTTTCACCGCGGCCTATACGAACCGGAGCAAAAATACCTTAGACAACCGGGGAAGGAAAGCCGCCATCCGCAAAAAGATGGACCGTTTAAAAGATCTTTATATTGACGGATTAATTTCTTTAGAGGAATACAAATATGACCGGGAAACCTATTCGGCGGAGCTGGAAGGCCTTCCCGATTTTGTAGAATCTCCTGTCGACTTCACAAAGATCAGCAGTCTTTTAAACAGTTGTTTCGAGACCATTTATGCTTCTTTTGACAACGAAGAAAAACGCCGTTTCTGGCGGTCTGTTGTGAAGGAAGTCAGCATTTCCAAAAGTAATAACAGGCAGAGAGAATATAAGATATTCTTATGATTTTGTTTTTCCTCTAATTACGGCAGCATACGGGAAACTGGCCGGGTAAAACGGTAGCCTCCGCAAGGGGCACATTTGATTATGAGGGCCAAAGTTTTCTTCTGGTAGATCTGCCAGGTACTTATTCGTTGTCAGCACATTCAGAGGAAGAAGAAATCACCAGAGATTATTTGAGTTCAGGGGATGCGGACATGACGGTAGTCGTTTGCGACGCCACTTGTCTGGAACGGGGGCTTCACCTGCTGAAACAGATTATTTCACTGGATGAGTTGAAAGATACGGGCAAGCCGGTGATTTTATGTGTGAATCTTTGTGATGAAGCGGGTAAAAAGGGGATCGAAATAGATTTTGACCTGCTGCGGGACGTAATACAAATCCCTGTGGTTTCCTGCTGCGCCCGCTGTCAAAATTCATTGGTGGGATTGAAACAAGCGCTGGTAGACGCGGAGGAGCAGACCTTTCATTATGAATGTCTGGATTTTTCGCCCAAACGGCTGGCAGAAGAAGTGGTGGAATATACAAAAGCCGATTACCGCCGGAGGGAGGAACTCTTAGACCGGATCGTGACGGGTAAAGTCAGCGGATTAATTCTCATGGTGGCTCTGCTTTTGGGCGTATTCTGGCTGACCATGACCGGGGCCAATTATCCCGGGGAGGTTCTGTGGAGCTGTCTGTTCTATGTGGAAGCCCGTTTAGCAGAATGGATGATCTCTATCCACGCTCCCGGCTGGATGATCGGGGCGCTGGTGTATGGAGTTTACAGGGTCCTGGCCTGGGTAGTTGCGGTAATGCTGCCGCCTATGGCTATCTTCTTCCCGCTGTTCACACTGCTGGAAGATCTGGGATATCTGCCAAGGGTGGCATTTAACATGGATCATGCGTTTCAAAAATGCAAGGCCTGCGGAAAACAGTGCCTGACTATGGCCATGGGGCTGGGCTGCAATGCTGCCGGAGTTGTGGGCTGCCGCATCATCGATTCGCCCAGAGAGCGTTTAATCGCGATTCTGACCAACGCCATGGTTCCCTGCAACGGGAGATTTCCGACAATTTTTACCCTGATTACGCTGTTCTTTGTGGCGGGAATCCATGACTCTTTTGCCGCGTCACTGGGATCCGCGGCCATTTTAACACTGGCGATCGTAGGCGGAGTTATGGCCACTCTCGGCTGTTCCTGGCTTCTGTCGCACACGCTTTTAAAGGGCGTTCCTTCCTCATTTACATTGGAACTGCCCCCTTACCGGAGACCGCAGATCGGAAAAGTAATTGTGCGCTCCATTTTTGACAGGACGCTGTTCGTTCTGGGCAGAGCTGTGGCTGTGGCGGCCCCTGCCGGGCTGGTCATATGGATTCTGGCCAATACGTATGTGGATGGGCAGAGCCTGCTGATCATTTTGACGGGATTTTTCGATCCTCTCGCCAGGCTCATGGGCTTGGACGGCGTTATTCTGGCCGCCTTTATCCTGGGATTTCCGGCAAATGAAATCGTCCTGCCGATCATTCTGATGGCCTACTTACAAACCGGAACACTGGTGGAAATGACGGACATTGCCGCCCTGAAAGACCTGCTGGTCAGCCACGGATGGACCTGGGTCACTGCCGTCTGCATGCTCATATTCTGCCTGTTCCACTGGCCTTGTTCCACAACCTGCCTGACCATCCGCAAAGAAACCGGCTCCTGGAAATGGACCGCAGCAGCCGTATTGCTCCCAACTCTTTTAGGATTCGTACTCTGCGTGATCGTCGCTTCGGTTGCCCGGCTTTTCAACTAGGTGTATAATAGATAGGAAACTGTTCAGACAGGTCTGCGCCTCTACTGCGCAGACTATACGAAAACATAGCGCCTGCAGGCATCCGGCTCCCCGCCCCAGGCGAATTCAATGTGCCGTTCTGTACAGTTACAACAGATACAAAAATACCACAGAGGAACAATGCCCTCTGAATATCTATCAATTGGAGGCTGCGATACCAATGATCAGTCAGATTACAAAGTTAAAATGCATGAATTTTACAGAGCAGGTGCTTCATGTCCCGGGAAATTATTCCGGAGGCATTTTAGAAATGGCAATCGTCTTTGACAGTTCTTTAGACCGCCAGACCGTAACTGCTTTGACCGGCGATTTGATAAAGGCCTTAAAAGCACACAGTCCTGTCTTTAGAAATGTGCGGTTAAATACCATCATATGGAAAAGCGGAAATGAATTGATTAAAGAAGTAACTCCAATGCCGGTTTTACAGTTGGGACGTTTCTTTGACAATTGGGAAACAGCGGGTCAGACAAAATCATTTGACGAACTGGCCCGCCAGCTCCGGCTGTTTTATGCCCGCTCGAAACTGATTTTTGTGTTGACCACTGGGGATTTTTATATGGAAGATGTGGATCAGACAATTTCATATATGAAACCGTTTTTGGAAAAAAAGCTGATTTTCCTTACAACAGACAGGGATGAAACAGCTCTGAAGCTTACACGGCGGACCATATTGGTTCGGAATCATGTGGAGTGAGGGGTTACCTTTCGCTCCACTCCCCAATCACCGTCTGTCCTGCAGCCGCATCCATCCCTGTCATATACACGGGCGGTTCCATTCCTTTCAAATCTGTTATAACAAAAATCACAAGGTCGGAATACCCTCTCTCCTCAATCATTTTCCGGTCAAATTTGAGCAAAATATCTCCGCATTTCACCTTAGTCCCGGTTTTGACACAAAGCGTAAACCCTTCGCCATTCAACGCAACCGTATCTAAACCAACATGAATTAAAACTTCCATGCCATTCGACAGCGTCAGTCCTATAACATGTTTGGAATCCTCCATTACCACGCTGACCACTCCGTCTGCCGGCGCTGTAATCTGTCCCTCGGACGGATAAACTGCGACTCCGTCACCCAGCCTCTTAGAGGAAAACACCGGATCAGGCACTTCCTCCATTGGAATTACTTTCCCGGACACAAATGCGGTCAAATGACCGGGCCGGCTCTTTTTCTTCATGAATCCAAGCATCGCTTCTTCTCCTTTTCTCAGAACACACAATGGTTTTCAGTAATAATACGTCCATACTCCTGTTCTAATGATTTCAAATAATGATACATCCATACTCCTGTTTTAGCTGCTCATAGGGCATCCTGCAATTGGCTGGACTGGTGGAAGGCAGCATGACGGATGGAATTCCGGTTTTGGGGTAGCAGTACTTCTTATATAAGGCAGTCGCTTTGCTGCCGGTAGTATAGATCTTTTCTATACTGGCCTGTTTCAGTATAATATTCATGTCATTGGGAACCGGATTTTTAATACTGGCATCATCCGCTCCCCGGATTTCGCAGCTTGCAAGGACATCCCACAGCGCTATATGGTGTTTTTTTACTAAAATAATCTTTTCTTCTATTGTTTGGGGCATCTGCTCATTCAAAATATCTGACAGAACTTTCCAAAAACGGTTTCTGGGATGGCCGTAGTAAAATCCCTGTTCTCTTGACTTTGGCGACGGGATTGTTCCCAATATTAAAATTTTCGATTCGGTGTCATAGATTGGCGAAAATTGATGATGTACGATTTCTGACATATTATCCCTCCATGCCGAAGCGTTTTTCATGTTAACCTCTATTTTGTTAAAAGCTGTTGTTATCATTATATTTCATAGATCTGCAAGTCCACTATTTTCTCTATCATACCTCAAATCCCGGATTTTTACATCACTTGCCCAGAATAAAGTTACGAAAAGTGAAAAAAGCAGCCTCAGGCACTTTTTAATCTGTGCCTTTAGCTGCCTTTTCCTTATGTAAGCCATTGAAGGCCGTTTCTCAATTACTGAGCTGCGCTTGTGCTCTCTGCTTCTTCTGTTGTTTCTTCTACAGCTTCTGCATCAGCTTCTTCTGCCTTCTCTGATTCTGCAGCTTCTGCATCAGCTTCTTCTAAAGATTCTGCTTCAGTTGATTCAGCATCGCTTGAATCTTCTGCGCTTGCGTCTTCTGCGTTGGATTCTGCTGCGCTTGAATCTTCTGCGCTTGTCTCGTCTGCAACAGTTGTTTCTTCTGTTGTAACTTCTTCCGCAGTTGTTTCAACGGTTGTCTCAACTGTTGTCTCTGCATTTGTGGATTCTGCTTTTTCACCGCCGCAAGCTGTCACGGATACAGCCAGCATACCAGCTAAAGCTACTGCACATACACCTTTTTTTAATGTTTTTTTCATAATTTTTTCTCCCTTTTGCCGCCTTATTATAGTTGCTCCAGCGACGTAATGAATTATAGCAAATTGTAGCGGAAAAGCAATTATATTCATAAAATAGTAAGATTTTTTCTTTTTTTCTTAATTCTTTTAATTATGTTTTCATACTTTTCGAGGTTTTGTACCAATATATTACATTTATTTTGAAACTCCTTCCAGCCGTTTTTCCACATCTTACCTCCTCTTATCATGAGTAATATTGTGTTTCTTTTTCTCTTTTAAAAGCCGGACCAGATAGATTAAACATGCTGCTAAAATCAGCAATACTCCTATTGAAACGGTAATGATCACCGTTGTCCTTATCCAGTTTTTCCAATTGGCCGGGGGGATCATTTCTTTTGTTTCCATTGTCTCCGGCTCCGTTTGAACAATTGATTCTTCAAATGTTTCCGCAGGCTGGTCAAGGGTACGGTATACAGCCTCCCACTGGATTCCTCCCTGCTTTGTCAAAACTGCTTTCCCCCCATATCTGACCTGATAATCACATAAGCGTTTTTCTCCTGATGCAGCCGCATCACGGCACCATTGGCCCGATTCGTCCTGATAGGGTTCTCCTCTCCATTCAATTCCGGTTAAATGGTAATCACTTTCCGGCAGTTCCGCCATAGCCAGCAGTACGCCTTCATACCCCTCTAATTTGGGCCTGTCTTCATCCGGCATGATAAGATAATCTCCCAAATAATAGGCATCTGAATGGTAATCGTGGTAAGTTATGGGGAGTTCCATGCCTGTTTCCCAGCGTTCCGCCAAACAAATCACTTCCTGGACCGGATAATCGGAAGTTATCTTCTCTCTGTTATATTCATTATAAATGGTGATCTCGGAAGTCGGTGGAATACGGTCTGTGTATTCCATCCCCTCATAAATCACCTCATTTTCTACGATCTTCTCAGCCTTTTTATCCGGCAGTTCTATCGTTCGCCAGGAATCCAGGCTGTAGACTACTCCATTTTCATCCACATATTGCTGATCTGGCGGATTGAATTCCGGATTTTCCGAAGAAAATATCTCGCTGGTTATTGTTATTTCTTCTGCCTGAGGCCCTTGTGCGGATACTTCAAAATGATAACAGCTCGTAAACAGGAGGGCAGAGAATATTAAATATAATAACTTCTTCATCTTTTTCTCCTTCTACATAAATATGCGATCACGATTAACGAAAAAAATACTAAAAACAGCCTGCCGGCTATTCCTGCTGCCTCATCGCCAAGTTTAGGCAGGCGCAACAGCGGTTCTGTCAGCCAGCTCCCAAAATGAGGTCTGCTGGATGGAGCGTATTTGACAGTTATTAAGCCTATTTTCCAGGGATCCGGCATGTCCGGTTTTTTAATATCGGGAAAATGTTCATTTCCACCTGACCGGATTTTGAAATTTCTGTATTGGAAATTTTGAACTTCAAAAGCTGAGGTAATGTGTATCTTTAATGGAGATCCCTTTTTATATCCGGAAGGGGCCTCCAGTTCACTAATCATATAGTCCCCTTCTTCAAGCCCATAGATCATATGGGGAATATCGGAAGTTATCCATTGGTCAATTACAGTACCATCTGTTTTTGACAAGCTCAACCTGGCTCCGGCAAGGGTAAGACCGGACGTTCCGTCTATTTTTTCTACAGAGACCTTAGTCGGCTCATCATACATGGTCAGATATTGGATTTCAGTCATATTGTGTTCCACCGTAAACTCGATTGTTTCTGCCAATGCATACCCTGTCCCCGGTGATCTGATCTCTATTAGAAAATATGTACCCTCTCCAATTCCGTTAATATAATGTGGCTGTTCGGCACTGATCCAATGATCTGCAATATTTTTTGTATATTTCCCCACTACCAGTAATTCCGCGCCCGGCAGTTCTTCCTGCGTTGTCAGATTCTTTTTGCTGATCCGGACCTGGTTTTTATCATCTGAAACCATGTACTGATAATAGACAGTTGGAGTCCTCTCATCAACGTATAGGAATTGAAATTCGTGGGGAACCGGGTTCAGCATATAGTCCATCGGGGCGTCCACTTCTTGAATTTCATAGGTGAAAGGTTCGAATTTTCCCTGTTCATTCATGCGGCCGATTGGCACCGCATTGGATGCGGTGGCGCAGCCCGTCTCGTCTGTAATCAGCGTTTCCACAACTTCACCGGTGTCCTTATTAGTTAAGGTAAATACAGCCCCTGCCAGACGCTCGTCCGGGGCTTCGGAATCAGTCTTTTCGATGACTAAAATCCCTTTCGGAATTTCATCAATCATCTCCGTATACTGGATTTCTCCGGTGTCCATTACGGTAAAGGGGATATTTACAGATTGCAGAAACCCGTATGGAGTTGTGGTTTCAATCAGAACATAGTCCCCTGCAGGCAGGTATTCAATCCGATGAGGCTTTAAATCTCCTGTTTCAAATCCAGCCGGGATCAGGCCTGCTTCTCTGTCGGCTTCACTATATCTGCCATCCCGGCCCGAAATCCAGGTATCAAACGGCTGTGTTTCCATGATTCCATATTCATCTGTCTGGTGTATTTCAAGCCATGCGCCGTTTACTTCTTTACCGCCAGTCATATGAACCTTACTAAAATCCATAGTCAGAGGCTGGTCTTCCATAACAAATTCCTGTATCGTTTCGGCATGACCAATATCTTCCACAGTAATGAGCAAAGGATCAGCGGTTGCATAGCCTTCCGGAGTAGATTCTTCTAATAAGACATAGAAGCCGACCGGAAGGTATTCAAACCGTGTACTGCCGTTTTCCGTTATGTAGTACCGGGCCTGGCGGATGTCCTCGCTCATATCCGTGTAATGGATTTCGTAATCGTATACCGTCCGGGTTACTCCGTATTCATCTGTGACCTCTCTGCCGGTATCTAAAACTGCCTGTCCATCACTGGTTTCCCAGGTGGCAGCCAGGCCATTTTCCTCCCATAAAGGAATCTGCCGGCCCGGGTTCATTTTGGTAGTCTTGATGACCGGCCGGCCGGATTCGTCCAGGCGTGCGCGATATAGGGAAAGGGTGGCTTTGTGCTCTTCATCCAGTGGCTCCCCGGTTTTCGAATCCGTCTTTTTGATCTCAAGAGCGGTGTAATCGTCTTCCATAACAAAGGTCTGCACATCTCCTGTTTCTTTTACCAGGATTTCCACCGGCGGGCTTTGCACATAGCCCCATTCGTAGGGAACCAGGGTTTCTTCCAGAATGTAGTAACCTGCCGGAATGTGGTCAATCCAGTGGGGAGTAGAGGCGGCCGCCATTTCGCCCGGACGGACAAACCGGGGATTTCCGTTGTCATCATACTGGTAGCCGGAGATCCATTCGGCATAAACTTCACCTTTCACCAGATGGTATCCCTTTTCACCATCTTCCTTTTTGATGGCATAATCTTCACTGGAATTCTCTTTACTGACGTTCTCTTTACTGACATTCTCTTTACTGGCGTTCTCTTTACTGACACTTTCTTTACTGACACTCTTTTTGGTAATATTTCCTTCATCGTCATACTCTTGGATAGCCTTTTCTTCATCGGCATTCTCTACTCTCTCCGCCCGGTACAGGGTCAGTTTGGCATCCTGAATCTCTGACTTGGTATCAATATCCAGTTTGGCAATATTCACTTTAGTAAATTTATTCTGTAGGAAAAAATCCTGGATTTCCTTACTCTCCCGGAAAATGATGCCCAGGTATTCGGACTGTACATAGCCCTGCTCGAACGGGACGTCGGTTTCTTCCAGGATATAAGCCCCAAATGGAAGCCGGGTGATGGTATGGGTTCCGTCTTCCGAAGTAGTCCAGACTTCGTCCTGCCAGGTGACATGTCCATCTTTGTAATAGATCGGAAGGCCGTTTTCATCCTCTAAGGCATCCAGGTCTGTATAAATGGTTTCCGAATATCCATCAGAATGAATCTGGATGGACTGGACTAACTGCTTTTGGCCTTCTTCATCTACCGGGTATACAATTAGTTTTCCATAATCATCATATACATAAGCCATACCGGTAATGGAATCGGCATAACAAATCCGGTTTCCCCGGTCATCTAAAACATACAATTCCCCGGTTAGTGGATCCGGCTCCGTCTTAGTTGTTTCCAGGTCATAGAAATACACATCAACCGACTGATTCTTAATCTCTTCCGTATCCCAGATATCCAGATGGGCCGGGCCGGAATCTTTTTCGTTGGTGGTAATATCTAAGTGGTTTCCGGTTTCCGCGGCAGTAACCCGGATGATTTTTCCGGTTTCTTCATCCGTTTTGGCGGAAACGCCCAGGTATTGGTTTTTGCCGGTTCTCTTCACTTCCAGGCCCTTATACAAGGCCAGGCCAGCCCCTTCTACCGGGATACGGAACAGGATCCCTTTTCCGGAAAAGCTGCCGTCCAGCTCATAAAGAACCTTTACATCGGGCCGGGCCAGCAGTTCGGCTTCTGTTCCGCTTATGATCACCTCAGACCATTCCTGGAAGGTCTTTGTTACGGTTCCGTAATACTCCTTGGCATCCGGATCCCAGGTGATGGTTTCTACATCCCCTCTGGCTTCCAGGTACTCCTTTCGGCCCCGTACCTGGTATGTGAGAAGATCCCCTTTGTCATTGACACCAGAAAGATCATCCAGGGCATTGGTATCCCCGACCTTAGAATCGCCATCCTCCACCTTATGGATGACCATTTGAGACGGATAATCTTTTACTTTGATCTGGTTTACATCGTAGGTATGGTATTTATTCTCTTCTCCCATGACCGGGATTGCATACTGGTATTTTTCCGCAGTTACGGACTGATTGGGATTTCCTTCTTCGTAGTAATCCACCTTGTCGCTGTAAACCTCAAAGGCAATCGGTTTACTTTTTAAATAACCTTCCGGAGCTTGGACTTCCACCAGGACGTAGACACCAGCTCCAAGAGGCTGGTAGGTTTCGATATAGCCCACCGGGATCTTTTCGATTTTTCCGCTTTCCGTTACCACCTCTTTGATGGTGGAATACGCCTTAAAGATCCCCACCTCATTGCCTTCCGTGTCCTGCATGAGGATCTGTTCGGATTCATCATAGTCCGGCATTGTTACGGTTCCTTCGTAGGTGCTGCCGTTCCAGTGGATGCCGTCTGCATCCCCTCTGGATTCCAGCTCTGCCCTGGTGCCGGTTATGGTAAATGTTTTATAAAGGACTTTTCCTGTTCCGGTCACTCCGGTAGCTCCTACTCCGGTGAGATCACGTTTGGCTGCATAGATCTTAAATAAGGCACCGTCATGAATGATGTTTTCCCCGGTCACAGAATCCAATTTCTCAATCCGGATTTTGGAACTGTAGAAGCGGTTCTCCATATCCGCAGACGCATGGGCAACATAGTTGAAGTTTCCTGTTTCATCCAGGCCAGGTTCCCGGTTTCCGATATCCCCGTTGTCATTGATGATCCCTCCGGTGACCGGGTTCTGGATCGACCATGGAACCAGTGCAGGAGCGAACTTCCGGTCCACCATGGTGGTGATTCCGGTCATGGTTTTTACACCGTCCTGGGTGATTCCGTAATCGGTGATGTGGCCGTTCCGGTCATAGTAGGTTTCATAGTAAACGCCGTCCTGGGCACCAGCATTTTCACTTTGTCCGTAATGATAGTAAGACTGGACGGTTTCATTGCCGCAGTCCTGCCAGGAATCCGGTTCCAGGCCATATTTAAAGATCTTAAAGTCTCCGTCATTGTTATGGGCTTCAATCACATGGGTTTCTTCGTGAAAACGAATGAAGTATTTTTCCCGCATCTTTTCCGGCGTCATTTCGCTGTCATACAGATAGTCGCTGGAATCCACGCCCTCATGTACCGTACCGTCCGGGTCAATTTCCGGAACACGGGGAAGGGTAATCTCCTGGGGTTTATCGATCTCATAATGTTTATTTGGGATCGTGGTTGGCTGCTGTTCGACCAGGACATAGGTGCCATATGGCAGCATGGCCGAGGCAGCGTAATAGTCATCCACTCCGCTTCCCTTGTCGGCATGGATCGTGGTCAGGTCATGATCCTTATCCTGGTCCGGAAGATCCCATTCAACGGCCAGGTCTTTGATGTATTCCGGGTGTTCCTTGAAAAAGAGTTCATAGTCGTATTCCAGATCCCCTTTGTCAAGCGGCACCAGCTGGCCGGTATCCACCAAATCCTGTTTCCGGTATAAACGGAAGTAAAAGTCCTTTAGGGTCTTTGTTCCCTTTTTGCCGTTGTAGCCTCCAAACAGGACGGTGAATGGATCACGATGGATTTTATAGGTATTCACATTGTCATAGGAGGTCTGGGCAATGTCTTTTGTTACCTTAATGGCCTGTTTGATTACTCTCTGAAGGACAATCACCGGAACCTTTCGGGTGTTGCCGTCCTGATAGATCACGGTCTGTCCCGGATAGGCCAGGTTCTGAAACTTGATGTAGCTGCCCTGATCCAGGGCATTTTTGATGGTAAAGGCGCTGACACCGGCACCCTTGATCTGAGCCAGGTAGTCTGAGTAAAACCATTCTTCCCCGTCTATAACAATCTCTTTTTCCTTTGTTACGGCCCGGTAGGTAACGGTCTGGGGATCTGTCTCAGTGTCCCAATTGACGGTATTGGGGACATGGATGGTATAGCTTCCGCTGGCGGCGTCATAGGATGCGGTAACCGGAACCAGGCTGTAATCTACGGTAGTCTGGTCAAGGTTGTCGTAAATAAACTGTGTCTCATAAATTGGGATACGGTTCCCGTTTAAGTCCAGGCGGTAATCACCGGCACAATACGTTTCATAAAGCGGCTGGTACTGTTCCTGTAAAAACGGTTCCTGATCTTCTAAGAACGGAATCTCTCCGGTAATGGTTTTGGACGGAAAGACGGATACATAAAACCCGTTCCTGGTAAAGTTTCCGGCTGGATAGGATAAGAATAAATGACTGTCTGCGGCTCCACCGGTTACGGTAAGGTCTTTCCGGATGTAAACCGCCTGGGACAGAGGATCATACACAGCCTTCCATTTGGCCGCTTTGTAGTCATAAAAGACTTCTGCTTTGTAAATTTCCTCTTCCTCAAAGATCCGATGAACCGCAGCACTGTCCCAGAAGGAATTGGACGCATACCAGTCCAGGATTTCTTCCCCGATTTCCCGGTTGGTCTGGCCTTCCAGTTCCAGGATTGTCCAGGGTGCGCCGCCGCCGTCTGTATCATCCAGGACTTTGTATCCGGTCTGATGCAGCATGTCATTGAGCTCATCTTTTAAGTAATCCGGATCCACGTCTGTTTCATCCAGCCACTTTTCCCCATCGGAAGGGCTGGCGGTTCCGGATGGATAGGTGCTGACCCGGTTATAAAGGTAATAAGATTCTGCAACGGGCTTATCCGTGTCATAGACCGGCTGGCCGGAAGCGTCCAGGACCGGGATATAGTTCCCGGTGGAATCCAGCTTCTTTTCGCCATCTTCCGCTTTTTCATATTCGCCGGTTGCTACCTGTTTGGTTCCGATGACCACCTGTTCTTTTTTGGTGGTGGGGATGCGTTCAGACTGGTAGAAGGTAGTGCCTTTGGGGTAACCGCTTACGATAATGTCGTACCCATTGGTTGTTTTATAGCTGGTAACATCAAATTCATTCCAGGAGCCGTCATGTTCATCAATCGGATGGTAAAGCCTTCCAGATGAGACGGATCCGGCTTCGGTAATGGTCGTGGTGCCGGTTGCATTCCGGTTGGAATCGGTCAGGTTGATGCCGTAAACCGATAGTTCATAGCCTTCGGAGCGGGATATCTCCCGGATGTAATAGCTGCCTAAGATCAGGGGGTGGCCGATCCAGCGGTGGTCATTGTTGAAAACCGATTTGGAAGTATCGCTCTCTTCCGTATAGGCCAGGAAGGAGGCATCTCCGTTGATATCTGTAGTGGCCATGGCAACCAGGTCATTGGCCTTATAGACAGTTCCGGTTTTGCCGTCCGGGTGAACGATGTTTTCCGCTGCATATAATCCGTAAACCGCGCCTTCTAATGTGGCGTCGCCCTGTACCTGGCCGTAGCTTTTCTCTTTGTCCTTGTTGTACAGTTCCAGATCCCGTTTGTTGATATGGATCTCCCCTTCGGTACGGCGGTCGTAAACTTTAAAGAGGTAAGCGGACCGGTCCGGGGTTCCAGACGGGGTAATGTCGGAAACGTGGTCACTTATCGGGGATGGAAGGGAAACGCCGGTGTCAAAATCACCCCATCCGCCGTCTTCCTCATCATCAAAGGAAAGTGATATGGCTAAGTTTTTAGCTGGCTGAATGGCTTCAAACCTCCGATCTATAAGGGTGTAGAGGTAGGGAGCTTCCCCGGGTGAATCCTCTGCTGTTTCTTCCGATTCAGCCAGGTCATTAATTAACTCTGTATCCAGATCAAGAAGATCTTCTTCCTCAGCATCGGAAGGGCTGGCTGTTGGATCCGCATTGGATGCGGTTGATATTGGCAGCGTTGCTTCGGCATCGGAGGAAGTCGCAATTGTTTCTTCCAAGTTTAAGGCCGGTATTTTTAGTTCGGCTTCTGTTTCCGTAATGAACCGGAACTCTTCTAAGGAGGCTGGGGCCGTATAGGGAAGCGGTAGGCTCCGGGTTCCCGGGTTCCATTCCAGACGGGATTTTGTTATAGTGCCAAAATCGGTCTTTTCTCCTATGGATCGGATTCCTTCGGGCTGGTTCCACGCAGTTACCTGGCAGTCGGATCCGGCCTCAGAAGAATTGATCCGAATGGAGGGAATACTTTCATCATCGTTGTGTTTACCATGGAGGATGTAGCCGTACCGGGCATTGATTTCCCGGATGGTGTAGCCATATTCCAGGTGGATGAAGGTATCGTAGGTTCGCTCCCGGTCTTCAAGCATTTCTTCCAGGGCATCCCCGGAATCCATGCCGTGATAGTGGGTTCCGTCTTCTGCTTTCTCTTCACAGAGAGCGATCAGTTCTTCCCATTGTGCTTCCAGTAGGGCGTTCAGTTCTTCGGCTGCTTCAATTTCATCTTCATTTGTGACCTCTCCGGTTAATTCATCCTCTTCTGGTTCGGGGACTTCCACATACTCCGGCTCCGGGTGGCCGTCACAGTAGGTACGTTCATATTCGTAGCGCCGGGTATCGGTGTGGTTTGCAGTCCCGTCCGGACCAGTGCGGATGCTGCCGCAGACCCGCCAGTCGTCCCAGGTGACAGGAGATGGCCACATGGAACTCTTTGAAACCGATCCATACAGGCCGTTGCCCAGTTGGGAGCCGTCAAAGGATTCCAGGACTTCAAAGGTGGAACCTTCCAGGCCCTTGCTGGTTTCAGCACAGTATTTGGAAAGGTCGAATAAGTAGTGGGACAGGAAGGTTTCTTTGTGGCGGTAGATATCTACGTGGGGCGGCTCTGGTTCGTCAAATGTGGGGGTGTCAGGGACGGTCACGCCGCCGATGTTGATGTAGATATTATTATCAATTTGTAAACCAGCACCAATCATAGCCTGGTCTCTCGAGCGTTCTGGTATGTATATAGTTAACGTTTGACTATTTTTTAAAATGGTTTGTAAAGAAGCAGGTAAATTTCCTTTAATCATTGTTGTAGGCATGTTTGAGCCATCGTAAGTAAATGTTAAAGTTGTACCAGAGATAGATTTTGACCATCCATCTGATAATTCCCAGTTAACTTTGGCTAAATCGGGGGTTGATGAAAAATCTAGGTTTAGTTTATAAACTCCATTTTCCAAAGACATTACTTGTGCTGGGGCATTCTCTTTGGAAGTAGAACACCAATCTGGTAAGACTTCAGCTCCTTGATATGTCGTATCAATCCAATTTTGCAAATCAGACCAAGCAGAGGATGTACCAGAGACGTGACTATTTACTTTTGAAATATAATCATCTGCTTCATCCCAATTACCAGTTACAACAGCCCATATGGCAGCTTGAGCAGCGGCATAACGACCGTTAGAGGACATGATAGACCCCTTTTTGTCATACCAATCACAGATTAATGCCAGCAGTTTAAAATCTTCTTCACTGGAAATGTATGGGATATCATCATCCGTGATTTTATAATGAACTCCCATAGCCCGTACATCCGATCCCATATGGTTTCCCGGATCAATACAAAATGCATTCTGATGACTGTCATCCCATCGAAATAAATAATGACGTTCCTGGCCAAACATGATTTCAGAAGAACCAAACCAAATATCAGTTCCAGAGAATTTCATAGAAGTGTCTGCATAAACCATGAGTGGGGAACATAGTTGAATAAAAAGCGTTACCCATATAAGAAATATGGATAAAAAGCGTTTCACTAGTTGTTTCATAATAATTTTCCTCGTTTTCTAAAGTCATGGTTTTAACAATGCTGATCTCCCTGTGAAATATTATTTAGATACATGTATATTCTTTTTTTTAAAACAGTTTGTTTGGCTGTAGTAGTGAAATTCATTTGAAACATAAAATCTCCTTTCTCATAATTTTTAAATAAAAAGACTATGAAACATATTTCTATGTCCATAGTCTTTTTTATCTCTATTTAGTTATTTAAAATAACGGTTCGGATAGAATATTTGGATCAAACTGAAGGGATGTTCCATTTAAACTCCAAATATTTTGATCTGCATCATCCGCTAGGGTAGTCAAATATTTTGTCAATTCTGAGTTGAAAGTTACATCATTATCATCATAGTAATGGTAGGATTGTACAAGATCAGATGTATCTATTACAAAATAAACATCATTGGTTTTTATATAATTCCAGGCATGATTAAGTGTACTTACGTAAAAACTTCTAACTCCTACCGCTCTAGTTAACAAATGAAAACTTTGAGCAAAACCATCACAGGCAGACACCCCTTTTACCAAACAAGAGTATGAAGAATTATAAAGAAGTGCATCATCATCAATAATATCATAGTGGCTCCGCTCTGCGATAAAACGAACAGCCTGTTCTGCTTTTTCATAGTCTGTAGCATTCTGCCAGTCAAAACTATTTAAGAACTCCATTACCTTTTCGACAACAGCCTGTTCATATTCTGTAAGTTCATTATTATATAACCCTGCAAGATAAAGCAAAACATTGGCATCCCTCATTCGAATCTCACGATTGGATTTAAAGATGTTGCTTTGTGCATATTCAAGGTTATTTGTAAAAAGAACGGGTGAACCATCAATTGAAAGCGAATAAGGAATCTTTCCTAATAATGGATATTGTGAAACATCCTTGCTAGAAAGATCAGGTGCAGTAACAGATGCAAAAGCAGCATTTCTGGCTTCATACTCAGCTCGCATACTTTCTTTAACCCATACACCATCAGCACCAATCCAAGTACCGTCTGGTGTATAGCCATTCGTAAGCATATAACCTTCGGAATCTAAGTAGTAACAAGTACCGTCATCATCACCTACCCAGCCGTCTGTACGCCAGCTTCCATCCTCTAATTGATACTTCCACCCTCTTTCATCTTGCACCCAGCCCTCCGCTGCATAAGCAGTAATTGGCATAAGAG
This sequence comes from Clostridium sp. MCC353, assembly GCF_018785315.1. Taxonomy (GTDB): domain Bacteria; phylum Bacillota; class Clostridia; order Lachnospirales; family Lachnospiraceae; genus CHH4-2. Next base: position 24,750 of record NZ_WQPN01000066.1, read on the forward strand.
CCATAATACCGGAAAGTGCTGCAATTAATAGTCTTCTTTTTTTCATAACTCATTCCCCTTTCTACGAGTGAAATGTGCTACTGGTAGCACATTTTTATGTTGATGCTGCTTCTTCTCCTATAAGTGGAATGTGCTACCAGTAGCACATTTATATAATTTGACATTTTTTTACGAAAATGCTATAGTAAAAGTACAAAAAGGAATAACCGCCACACAAAGGTGGTTGGCCTCATGCTGAATAGAAAATCCACCCAGGACTCGCCAAAGTACACAGGGTGGTTTTTCTATTCCTAACAACAAGGAACAAAAACTAATGATTTATTACTTACAGATATATAACTATAAAGATAAGTAATGCTAGAATGAACATTCCAAACGCCATAAGGTCTTTAAAATCGAACATTCACATCACCTCCCATCTTATGTAAAGGGAGGCCAATCACCCTGTATCACGGTTATTCCATAGCAATTAGTATAACATATATTTCGCAAAAATGCGACGATGATTTAAAATTGTTACCAAATTCTCATTTCATCGGTTCGCTAATTTATTCTTAAAATATTTGAAAATTTACCAGTGCATTCTTGTGATTTTAATCGCAAGTTAACCGGCAAGGTTTGTTCCTGACTCGCTTTTACAGCGTGTAAATCTGTTCCTCTGGAGCTGGCATAAGCCCCATTAATAGAAAGGCAATCGGCACTGAGACAGAAAGCTCATGTATTTATATATTGAGCAAGTTCACAATATAGCAGAATGAGAGGATCATTGTCGTTGTATAGAGGAAAGTAGGGCTGCTGCTTTTAGCCGGATAGTCCAAACCTTGCTTAAAACGAAGAAAAAATTATATCGCTTTCAGTAAACAATTAATGCAGAATATGTAATGATCCTGCATATCTTTTTTAATTTTCCATATCTTAAAAACTTCCTGTTATATATCGGAAAGAACTGCAATTGAAGGCCCCCATTCATCATTATTGTTCGAAAATTTACTACCAGCAGCACATTTTATATAATCCTACATCTTTTATAAAAATACATAGTATTAATTACATACAGGAGTAACCGCCGCACACCAAAACAATCACGAATGGTCCAATAGCCATAAGGTCTATAAATTCATATAACATTATCTCTCACCTTATGTATGGAAATCCAATCACCTTACATTACATCTATTCCATAACATTTAGTATAACCACCATCCTAAAAGTTCGATAAAATATTTAAGCTCCATATATTTTTATTTACAAAAAATACAACTGCAATCATCGAAAATCTTAATACCTTTCAGTTAATATTCCTTTACCTTTCTGTGTGTTCTCCTCCTCCCCTTAACGAAAAACAGTCTCCATAATACGGCTTATCTTCCGGACGTATCGTTCCGTCCCCTTTTTCTCCCACCAGCAGGCAGTATCCAAACTTAAATCTTTGAAGCTTATCCCCGGTTTTCAGGTACAGGGCATTGTAGTTTCCACAGTTTTTGCAGCATTTTTCAACGGATTCCGGCTTTTGCTTACACAGCCTGTAAATTGCAAACCTTAACCCCCTCTTTGCGAAAGGCTGAAGCTTGCCCAAAATCTCCGGAAGAAAGTACATACTTTCCGGGGTTGAATTTTCTTCATTGCTGATAAACACATCCTCATATTTCCAATCATCATACCACCAAATATTAAACAATTCATTTGCAGTCAAATGTTCCTTATATAATAAATAATCTTCTCCCGCAGATTCACTTTGCACCATAATAAAACCTCCTATTTTTAATGAACCGATAAGCGTATTGATCCGCTCCTCCGTCGGTTCTTACATTCATCCGTACTTTCATTAAAATTATTCTATATTCCAAATCCCCGTTATAAATACAAACGTTCAATTATCTAATTCACCATTTTAACCAATCTCCGCAAGCTGCATTGACCTCAAACCAGCAGGAATAATACCAGTTGCTATAATAAACTTATTTAACTCCTCCATTGCAAAAAGCCGAAAAATACCCGACTATTTTTTCATTTTCTGCCTGCATAAAAATAAAATCATTTCTATTCAATAGCTATATTTTTAACTATGGATTTTCCATATTCAATTTTCAATGTGCAATTCTTTTCCTTTTTTGGGGAAATACATGGTTAAGAACTAACCAAGTTTCTAACGATTATTTAATCGTAAAAATAAGATTATGAAGTCATTATACACAAAAACCTTCTCCTTAGCAAGGACTTTTAATAGTTTTCTGCAACATTTAAGATTCTGGTAGATTCTGATTTTGAAACCGGTAAAATTGAAAAAACTGCTGGTGCATTCTCGTGACTTCAGTCGTGAGTTAACCAGCAAGATTTGTTTACAGAATAGCTGTATGTGCCTATCGGCACTGCATTTTTAATAGTTTTGTCAGTTCCCTTACTGTAAAATAATTTAGTTTTTCATTCTAGTGGGTAAAGAATCATGCCTATTTCTATGTCAAAAATTAGAACACATGTTCGAAAAAATATTGCGTGATTCGTATTTGTATGATATAATTAAACTCTGAAAAAGCAGTTACGGGGAGAGCAACTTTGGAACCCGCCATACTGTGCAGTGGCCGTCAATGACCGGAGCTATGAACAGGTGAAGCATTACATGAACTCTCGAAAGGAAACATAATGAGGAGGCAGAGGATGAACAAGGCTTATAAGTACCGGATCTATCCCACCGTCGAACAGGAAAAACAACTGGCTGATACGTTTGGAAGCTGCCGGTTTGTTTATAACCATTATCTTGCCCTGCAGTCCGGAAACCATGAGCAGGGGAAAAAGCACCTGGGCAGGACCGCCTGTAATAACGACTGCAACCGGAACCTGAAACAGGAGTATCCCTGGCTCAGGCAGGTGGATAAGTTTGCGCTGACCAATGCGATCTATGCGTTGGAAGCCGCGTATCAGAGATTTTACAGGAAACAGGGCGGATATCCCAAGTTCAAGGGCAGGCGCCGAAGCCGTATGTCCTACACTACGAATTTTACGAATGGAAACATTGCAGTGCTGGATGGAGAGGTGAAACTGCCAAAACTTGGAAAAGTCAAGGCAGTCATCCACAGAGCCATGCCGGAAGGCTGGAATCTGAAACAGGCCACGGTATTAAAAGAACGTGATGGAAGTTATTATGTTTCGGTTCTGTATGAGTATCAGACAGAGATTACGCCGCAGGAAGTCCGCCCTGAGCGGATTATCGGCCTGGATTATAAATCAGATGGATTATATATGGATTCATCCGGCGTATGCTGCAATATGCCGCACTTTTTTAGAAAGAGCCAGAAAAAACTGGCGAAGGCCCAGAGAAAGCTGAAACAGAAACAGCTGCATTCGGCGAATTACCGGAAACAGCAGAAAAAGATTGCCAGGACAGCAAGTAAGACGGCAGACCAGAGAAAGGACTTCCTGCATAAAAAGTCGGTTGAGATAGCCAATCAGTACGACCTGGTATGTGTGGAAGACCTGGATATGAGATATATCTAAACGCAGTATAGCTGCAGGAATCAACTGTAGGGCCGGGACGGTCCGAACAGTATAATCTACGCCTGTGGAGCTGGCATAAGACCTGCTAACAGAGAGGCAATCGGCATTGAGACAGGAAGCTCGTGACTTTAGTCGTGAGAGCAAGTTCACCCGTTCGTACCAACTGTTTATTTAGAAGATGGCGATCCATTAAAGGAATACGGAATCGATGCGTCTGTCATCCGTTTATACGGCCATACAAAAGGGTCTATCGTTATTGATGTGGCAGAACACAGCATTATTGCCGGCGACGCCTTGATGAATATGTTTTATCCGGCCGTTTCCATGCTCTATAATGATAAAAATGCCTTGTTAAGAGCGCCCGAAAAGTCAGCGCGCTGGGAGAATGGAAAATTTATTTTGGCCACGGCAAACCCGCAGACAACCGAAAATGGATAAAGCTCAACTCCTCTGTTACTCAATTCCCGGTTCTTTCTCATAGAAGGGTATGTAAAATGATCAAGCTATAAAAAGACATCCGTAAAACCTTAAAATATAAGACTTTCCAGATGTCTTTTTATAGCTGTGATGTGTTGATACCCTACTATAAGAAAGAACCCAATTCTCCCCCTTTACTGCATAAAAATAGGGCTGCTGCAAAAGCAGATATTATCCAATCTACTTTTGCAGCACCCCCAATTCCGCTCTCAAAATAGGCGTCCCTGGCATCCGTCTTCGCCACTCTGCCACATGCACCTGTCTCCCGCTTCCGCCTTCGACTATCTCCTAAAACTGTTATAAACATGCCCCGGCGCCATACCGCCCCTATAAGCGGCCAGTTCACTAACCGTCACAAGCTGATATCCCCGGGCCGTCAATTCCGGAATAATGATTTCCGCCGCATCGGCAGTTGCTGTATACAGATCATGCATCAGCACAATATCCCCGTCTCTCACATTGTTGAGGACCGCGTTGATTGTGCTCTGGGCATTTCTCGTTTTCCAGTCTCTTGTGTCGATCGACCACATAATGGCCGGTATTCCCATATTTCCCAGCGTATTCAGAGACGCCGCATTATAATATCCGCCGCAGGGGCGCATGAGCACAGGCGTTACGCCGGATGCATTGGCGATTACCTGATTGGTTGAGCCCACTTGGGAAATAATTCCGTCCGCGCTTAAACTGGTCAGATATTTATGGTCATATGTATGGTTCGCGACTTCACAGCCCTGTGCCGCCATCTGCTGGACATATGCAGCATGTCCCGGGACACGGCTGCCTACCATGAAGAAGGTTGCACGCCCTCCGTTAGCCGATAAGGAAGCCAGAATCCTGTTTGTCACTCCGTTCTGGGGTCCATCGTCAAATGTCAGCGCTACCATTGGGCGGTTAGGGTCAATCGCTCCGAATAAACTCTCTTCCGGCTCTCCCCCGCCCTTAACTACCGCGGAAATGCGGATGCCGTCTATCTTCAGGCCCACTCCACTGGCTCCGGCCTCGGCCCCGTTCATGGCCCACTCCGTCCATGCCCCATTCTGCAGAACTTTATAATAAATATCATAGTTTTCTTCCAACTGCCCTGTCAGTTTCACGCTGATAGCTTCCAGCGGCATATCGGTATCCGTCTGGTTGCTGTCCGCTGTGTTTTCCACCCAGTCCAGCCAGCCTGAACCGCTTAAATTCACCTTATAGGCGATGGTTCCCGACATCCCCTCAGGCTGATTTTCCAATGAAGCTCTCATGCCGATGATGTAGGTGCCGGCAGCAGGAAGACAGGGCATATTGTCCCTCACATAAGGGTTCCATCCCTGTCCAAATTGATAAGTGCTGTAGACCGCTTTCAGCGGTTCCGGCGCTGCAGTCTCGTCCGCCATGGCAGTGACCGGACTGCTTCCGGCGCATATTCCCAAACAGGCCATGCCCGCCAAGAATTTTACCATTAATTTCTTAATCTTAATCATTTTAAAAGTCTCCTAATCTATAGTTTCATCCATATCTCCGAATACCAATCTGCAAAGATTTAAATATTCCTTATAACAGGGGTAAACAGCCAGATCGCTCAGTTCCCTGGCTACATTTTCATAATACCACTTGTGGTGCGGCTTGCGCTTTTCATTAAAACGGTTCCATATGGCATCGCCAATGGCCAGATAATCCCTTGCCGTACATCTCATGTTGCTCAGCTTGTCCCCTAATGTGACAATCTTTACATCCAGGCTGGCATGGTGAAGGTGGTCAATCGTCGCCGCTTTCCTTTCATGCCAGGATTTCGTCTTGTCCTCGGTTTCTTCCCAAACCAGCGAAGCAACCCTGTAACCAAATTCCTTTTCCAGCATTTCCCAGGTGACTCCCGCGTCTTCCATCACGTCATGAAGCAGTGCGGCAGCTATGATCTCCTCATCGCTCGTTATCATGGACACGATGACGGCCGCCTCCAAAGGATGGGTGATATATGGTATAAGAGTTCCCTTTCTGACAGCACCACTATGTGCTTTCGTTGCGAAAGCTACAGCTTTTTGTATCATGAGATTCCCTTTCTGTAAACATTATGGCATTTCTTACATCATAACACAGAAACTTACAATTTAGAAGATAAACTTGTAAGAGAAGCTATTTTCTGATATGCTATTGTAGCAGGCATTATTATACCAAACAGGAGGTTTCTTTTTACATGAGAGATTACACATACAGCAATACGCACAGGCGCAATCACGCGGGAAGATCGGGGCACTCTGTTTCCTCCGGGCAGGAATGGCTACATAACCTGCTGTTTTATATTCTTCCCTTTATCGTTATCAACGGCTTGATTTTTTTCCTTGTAACCACAAAACCCAAGTGTGAACTGGTAATTGGAGAAGACCACGATTATCTGAGCACTGAAATTAAATTGGATATTAAATCATTTCTTCCGACCAAAGACCTGACCGTAACCCTGGATTCCGAACCCCTGGAACTGGAACAGGTTAAGAAGAACAGCTATAAAGCCGTCATTACAAAAAATGGGGCTCTCGACATCTCCGTCAAGAGCGCGAACGGAATGACAGCTTCCATTTACGAGTATGTGGGCATTCTGGACGACAACCCTCCGTCGCTGAATAATTCCGTGGTGGAAGACGGTATCCTGACCTTTACCATAGAGGACAGCCAGTCCGGAGTTAATTTCGACGCCATTTATGCAACGGACTCCATGGGAATTACCATTTATCCCACATCCATTGACAAGGCGACGGGAACCATTACATTCCCTATCGATTCAGACGGCCTGACCATATATACCAGCGATCTTTCCGGCAACCAGGGACAGACCACAGTGACGCCGCAGTCCGCGTCCGACGGCAGTTCGGAGAATTCCGGCGGTTCTGATTCCGGTTCTGAAACAACGCTTCAAACCAACTAATATGAAAAGAGATTTTAAGCCTTTGCAGAATGGCCCCGGCCTTCTTCATAAGCGTTAAAATCTCTTTTTATTTTACATCCAGCTTTGCTGTTAACAGCGTTCCCCATTTTGGGCCATACTATACGGCATCTCTCTATTCGTTGTATGCCTTGGCTATTTCCCGGATAAATGTTTCCCGTTCCTCTGTCTGATATCCCTCAAAATACACCTTCTCAATATCTTCATGGTTAAATAAAAACTGATAATCCGGCCCCATATTGCCCTCGGGATAAAATACTCCGATATAATCATACTCCACTTCCGGATTCTTGCTGTCCAACTGTTTAATTCCATATATCATCAGTTTTTTCTTCGCATTTTTAAGCAAAATAACCGAACCAATCGGCAATAAATCTTTGATCATTCCCATCTCTCCTCTATCCTTTCCTACAGCGCGTAAAATAAACCCGGTCAGCCAAAGGACCATTTCCACTTAGGCAGTATATTCCCTATGCTTCTGACCGCTCCTGTAAATGTATCCTTTACCGCATTTCCGATGCCGGACACCACTTTTTGGGCGCCGCTAACCACGGCTTCTCCCACATCCAAAATGGTATCTGAGACAAGTTCCGTCACCCCTTTTCCGGTAAACTGTTTGCAGGCGAAATCCAGAACCGCAGATGCCGCTACCGCAACTCCGCCCACCACAACGGCCGGAGCCGCAATACCCAGGGCCGCCGCCCCGGCTGCCACACCGGCGGCCAGCAGCGCGCCTTTTCCTATATCAATTCCCGTTTCCAGCACAGTCTCTGCAACTGCCCGCTCTCCGGTTATTTCCCCTTTTGAAAACTCTTCATAATTGCTGAACCCATTGGCCACCAAGGCCAGCGTCCATCCGGCTATCTTAGTCCCCTTAATAACATTGCCGGCGGCATCCCCTGTGACTTCGTAATTCAAAGCGCTCTCAAATGTATCCTTTGCCGACTGCAGCCTGCCCATCCAGCCGGCGGTCTGGCTGATAGAGACCGCTTTATAACCGTTCAGCCCCAGCGCCTCGATCCAGTCCCACGGCTCACCCGCCAATTCAGAAGCGCCCATAATGGTCTTCCCCAGACTTTTAATGACTGCGCCTGCGTCTTTATAGGTAAAACCGTCATGATCCATCAGAATTTTAATTATGGAATTGATAACAGCCGTGGAGCCGCCCAGATCGCCGGCTTCTTCAATGACATCCAGGATCAGATTTACCGTTTCCCTGGGAAGGTCCGCATACCACGGCTGATCTCCGCCTCCCCCGCCAGTTCTGCCTGTTCCGGGAGACGGGGCTTCCATCCCTCCTATGGCCGTGCCCTGGGCTCTGCCGGTGATGCTGTTTTCACAATCTATGTACTGTTTACTGATGCTCTGCAGGGAAACATACATGGTTCCCATCTTCCGCTTTTCTTCTTCCAAATCCTCTGCCAGAGACTTGATTCTCTGCTGGATGGAAGAGTAGGAAGATGTGCTGATCCCCTTTGCGTTCCTCACGCTGCCGACTTCTGACTTAAACTCCTCCAACCGGCCGGAATACCCGTTTAACTCTTCCGCCAAAGCCGATACCTTATCCGGTTTAATATGAAAACCTGACACTCATCTGCCCCCTTTATCTGCATAAAACCGTAATTTTTTCAAATTATAACAATCTGCTTATTAAAACGCAGCCACTTCCACCCCTGCGGCCTCCAACGCTTTTCTTATCCTGACCACAAAATCCAATGCTTTAAGGCTGTCGCCATGAACGCAGACCGAATCCGGCTTTATGGATATCTCTTTTCCCGTATAAGCCTCGGTCTTGCCTTCCTTAACCATGCGGATCACCCGCCTTACCGCCAGTTCCTCATCCTCAATTACAGCGCCCGGCTTTCTTCTGTCGGCCAGAGAACCGTCCTCCTCATAAGCCCGGTCGGCAAATACCTCCTGGGCGCAGAAAAGGCCCGTATCCCAAGCTGCCTTAACCATCTGGCTGCCTGCCAGCGCCAACAGCTTTAATTCAGGATCAAACGCATAAACCGCCTCACAGACAGCCTTTGCCAGCCGGTAATCCCGGCCCGCCATATTATAAAGCGCTCCATGGGGCTTTACATGAACCATGGGCGCTCCTGCAGAACGGCAGAATCCGTACAGCGCCCCCAATTGGTAGGTCATATAAGCCTTTACTTCCTCCGGAGTAACGTCCATTTCCCTTCTCCCAAATCCCATCAGATCCGGAAATCCCGGATGGGCCCCAATGCCTGCGCCGTACTTTTTAGCCAGTTTCACCGTCCGCTCCATGACCTGGGGATCAGACGCATGGAATCCACAGGCGATATTGACAGAAGATACAAAAGGAATCACCTCTTCGTCCAACCCGAGGCTGTATCTTCCAAAGCTCTCCCCCAGATCGCAGTTTAAATCTATCTTGTTCATGATATTCCTCCATGCCGGAGCGTTTTTTGCGAAAGCATGCGCTGAGAATTTCAGATTCTCAGCTGTGATTCAAATTTGTGGCTCCGGCACAAATTTGAGTGTGACAAATAAGCCATCAGGATTATTTGTCACGCTATCTCCATGGCCTTACCCAAACCGTTCGTTCTTAATCCGCTCAAATTCCTCCTGCCGCGCCCGATACAGCCTCTGCGCCACCTCCACTGAACACGCGGTGAATCTCACCTTTTCATTGGTGCGAAGCTGCACCAACCTGGGGATGTCCACGGATATCACATTTGCTATTTTGGCATATCCTCCCGTAGTCTGCCTGTCGGCCAGCATAATGATGGGCATGCCATCCGGCGTGATCTGCACAGCTCCAAATGCGATTCCATCGGAGATAATATCCACGCCCTGTACCGCCTCTACCGGTTCCCCCTCCAAACGGTAACCCATGCGGTCAGAATCCACATGAATTTTATACTCCGTATTCAAAAATGTCTTGATTCCCTCTTTTGTATAATAATCCTCCTGGGGACCCATGATCACCCGCAGCAGTTCCGAAGACGGCTTCACCGGTTCTTCCTTATAAATATCCTTCCAATCGGATAAATCCCTTTTATTCATTCTCCGCAATCGTTTCCTGGGATTTCTCAATCGGATCAGCGCCCCCGCTTCCAGCCTTCCTCCCCGGAATCCTCCCAAAAGGGATTTCGTATGGGTGGAACGGCTTCCCATCACGGGCTGGACATCAAGCCCTCCCGCAAATGCGATATAAGCATATCTTCCCGACTTAGGATAACCGAATTTCAAAACATCCCCGCGCTTTACCTGTAACGCCCGGTTCATGGATACCGGCCTGTCATTGATCTGCGGTTCCACAGGCGCGCCGGTAACAGCAATCACCTCATCTTCCCCAAATTCAATGGACGGCCCCAGCATCATGATCTCTAAAACCGCCTCATCCGCTTCATTGTCCACAAGCAGATTGGCTGCGCGGTAGGAACTGGTATCCATGACTCCGGCCTGGGAAAACCCTGAACTCTGATAGCCTCTCCGTCCTGCATCCTGAACCGTTGTAAACATGCCTGGTGTCAATATTTTTATTCCCATCAAAGCACCTCCACTTCCGATATTCTGCATTTATACATCCCGATGGACAAATCCCTCTTTATCTGCTCATATTCGCCCCTGCTCACCGGAATAAAGCGGATATAATCGCCGGTTTGGTAAAGAAGGGGACTTTTTCTTCTGAGACGGAACGGGCGGACCGGGGTTTTTCCGATGAGACGCCATCCTCCCGGAGAATCCAAAGGGTAAATTCCCGTCTGCTTTCCGCCGATGCCGACGCTGCCCGATGGGATTTTCGGCCTCGGCGACGAGAGCCTGGGAACCTCCAGCCTGGGGTCCAGCCCCCCTAAATAAGCGAATCCCGGTAAGAATCCCATCATATAGATCAGATAATCCCTGCCCGAATGAAGTTTTATCACTTCTTCCTCCGTAATCCCCGCATATTCCGCAACGTCTTTTAAATCCGGACCCAGTTCTCCGCCGTAACATACGGGAATTTCAACCAGACGCCTGGTTCCCCCGGCAATGACGGACAAATCCCGGTCCAAAAGACTGCGAAGGCAGGCCTCCAGTTCTTCATACCAGATCACTTCCGGGTCATAACAGATCATCAGGGAGCAAAACGCAGGAATCGTCTCCACAATGCCCTTCAGGCGTCCGGCATTCACCTCCTCCCCGATTATTTTCTGAAAACCGCTTACTTTGTTATTCACCTCAACACTGATCTCATTGCCAAACTCCACACACACTGCCGAATCTCCATTCAATAAAATTCGGGGATAGCCCATACCAGATCACCTCACTTTTTTTAAAATCAAGGCGCAATATCACAAGATATTACGCCTTTGCCCTGCAGTTCCAAATATTCACAACAGTTCAGACGGCTCATCCCCCGCCATCCCAACTGTTATATATAGTTTCACTTCATATGAACGTCCAGCTGGTTAAATGGAATCTCAATTCCCTGCTCATCAAAAGTCAGCTTCACCTGCTCCAGGATATCCCATTTGACCGTCCAGTAGTCTTCTGTGGCCGCCCAGCCCCTGCCGCCTATCACAACGGAACTTTCCGCCAGTTCGTCCACAAACACAACCACATCCTCGTCTTTTAAAACCAGCGGATGGTTCTCATAAATGCTCTCTATAATCTTCTTCGCCTTTTTTAAATCCGATGAATATCCGATTCCAACCCTGATATCCACCCGGCGTTTTTCCTGCGCCGTCACATTGGTTAAAGAATCGTCGGAAAGCGTGCCGTTTGGTATCACGATCAGCTTGTTATCCACGGTCTTTAATGTGGTATACACAAGCCCGATCACGGAAACCGTGCCTTCGCCTTCTTTGCTGATGATATAATCGCCAACCTTAAACGGCCGCATCAGAAGAATCAATACCCCTCCGGCAAAATTAGCTAAACTTCCCTGAAGGGCAAGGCCGAGAGCGATACCAGCAGAACCTAAGATTGCCACAATTGAAGCGGAATTAAAACCGATTTTTTCAATAGCCATAAACACCAGAATGGCGTACAAACTGGCATTAATCAAAGACAGGAGAAATTTCCTTAAACTGATCTCCATCTCCATTCTCTGAAATGACCGGTCCATAATCCGGCGGATCAACCGGATAATCCTGCTCCCGACTGCAAAAATCAGTACAGCGATCAGCAGCTTATATCCGAATGCCAACAGGCCGGGAAGCCATCCCCTGATCGTTTCCAGCATCACATTAGGCTTTAGCTGGGCTAAATCAGACTGAACTTCTTCCGCAATCGGCAGTGTTTCTGCCACAGTCTCCGCCAATGTTTCCGCCGCAGTTCCGGCCAGCGTTTCTACCGTGTTCCAAATCATGATTTACGTCTCCTGGCTGCTGTTTTTTTCTTGGGAGCCGCTGCTGGAGCCGGCTTTTCCTGTCCCGGCGTACAACTGAATACATGAATGCCGAGAGGCGCAAGCTGAATGGTGATAGAATCTTCCCTGGCATCGCATTCATCCTTTTTGGAAGACTTCGCACGGCTGTTTATCACGCCGCTTCCGCCAAATTCTGCCGAATCGCTGCAGAAAATCTCCTTATATTTCCCTGCAAACGGCACTCCCACCTTAAATTTCTTGTGAACGACCGGGGCAAAATTGCAGACAAAGAGCAGTGTTTCCTCTTTTTTCCTGGTCTTCCTTAAAAATACTACGATATTGTCCTCAGCCGCAGTGCTGTTGATCCATTCGAATCCCTCCGGATGATAATCCATCTCCGATAACGCAGGATATGCGGCATATAATTGATTCAAACCCTTTACGTATTCCTTCATCTGCTGATGGATCGGATACTCCAGAAGATTCCACTCCAGGCTCTCATTCTCATTCCACTCGGCAATCTGGCCAAAATCCTGTCCCATGAACAACAGTTTCTTTCCCGGATGCCCCATCATAAAACCATAAGCGGCGCGGAGATTGGCGAACTTGTCCTCCATGGTATTTCCCGGCATCTTTCCGACCATGGACCCTTTTCCGTGCACCACTTCATCATGGGAAAATACCAGTATGAAGTCTTCGCTATAGGCATACAGAAGGCTGAAGGTCAATTCTCCATAGTGATGGCAGCGGAAAAATGGATCATAATGCATATATCCGGTAAAATCATTCATCCAGCCCATATTCCATTTATAATCAAAGCCCAGCGCGCCGTCCTTTACATTGCCTGTAATCTGAGGCCATGCTGTGGATTCCTCCGCGATCAGGACCGCGCCGTCTTTTCTCTTCTTAAAAACAGAATTCAAATGTTTTAAAAATTCCACAGCCTCCAGGTTCTCATGTCCGCCATAGATATTCGGAATCCATTCACCCGGATTCTTGCCGTAATCCAGATAAAGCATGGATGCCACCGCGTCCATACGGATACCGTCCGCATGGTACTTGTCCGCCCAGAACAAGGCGTTGGCAATCAGGAAATTGCTGACCTGGGGCCGGCCGTAATTGTAGATCAGGGTACCCCAGTGCGGGTGGCTTCCCTGTCTCGGATCTTTATGCTCATAAACACAGGTGCCGTCAAAACAGGCCAGTCCATGCAGATCCCTCGGAAAATGAGCCGGAACCCAGTCTAACAGCACACCGATTCCCTGCCCATGCATATAATCCATGAAATACATGAAATCATCCGGCGTACCATAACGGCTGGTAGGCGCATAATACCCTGTCACCTGATATCCCCAGGACGCATCCAGAGGATGTTCCATAACCGGCATGATTTCCACATGGGTATATCCCATCTCCTTAACATACGCGGCCAGTTTTTCCGCGATCTCCCTGTAATTATAGAATTCAGAGCCAATGATCTCATTGCCCTCTTCATCCGTTTCCACTTCTTTTCTCATCCAGGAACCGAGATGCACTTCATAAATGGACATGGGCTTGTCTTTCGTGTCATTTTTCGCCCTGCGCTCCATCCACCCTTCATCATTCCACTGATATCCGCCGATATCCCACACCACAGACGCGGTATTGGGGCGCAGTTCACAGTAATTTCCATATGGATCCGCCTTTAAAACAGGATCTCCGTTAGGGCACTTCACTTCATACTTATAAATGGTTCCGGTTTCCAATCCCGGAATAAATAATTCAAAAATTCCCGAATCGCCCAGCTTCTCCATCTGATGACGGCGGCCGTCCCATAGGTTGAAATCACCCACAACGCTGACTCTCATGGCGCAGGGGGCCCAGACAGCGAACAAAACTCCGGTCACATCACCGATCTTCCACGGATGAGCGCCCATCTTCTCATAAACCTTATAATAAACACCTGCTTCAAACTGCCTCTGTTCCTTCTCAGTGATCACCGGACCATATGCATACGGATCGCAGATCTCTTCCTGGGTTCCATTATCATAAGTTACCATAAGAGTATATTCAGCCACACTCTTTCTGGGTATCAGCGCCGCAAAGAATCCGGCTTCATCCGCCAGCTCCATCTCATATGTTTTACCTGTGGTTTTCAGCTTCACCGAAATATCAACTGCAGTTGGAATAAATGCCTGGATCAGCAGGCCATCTTTCGTGACATGAGGTCCAAGCAGCCCGCGGGGATTGCCGGCTTCTGAATACACCAATTCTTCAATACCAGCCCAGTCCATCAAATCGTATAAAATCTTGTCCATAATAATCCTCCATGCCGGAGCGTTTTTTTTTTGCGTAAATATTGTGCTGCGTAAGTATTGCGCTGTGTAAATATTGCGTTGTGTAAATATTGCGTTGTGCAGACATTGTGTTACACAGATATTGTGTTACACAAGCATTGTATTGCGCAGACATTGTGCTACACAGACATTACATTGCGCAGATATTGTGTAACACAGGCATTGCGTTACACAGATATTGCGTTACACAGACATTTCGTCGCATAGACATTGCGTTACACAGATATTGCGTTGCACAGATATTGCGTTGCACAGATATTGCGTTGCACAGATAATGAGTTACGCATTCAATAAGTTACGCATATAATGAGTTACACATATAATGCGTTATGCAGGCACGCGCTGGGAATTCCATATTCTTAGCCGCGAATCAAATTTGTGGCTCCGGCACAAATTTGAGTGTAAAAATAAGCCGTCAAGATCATTTTTCACACTGCCTGCTCCATCCGCATGTTTTAATATTTCTATTTTAGCATTCTATATTTGTTTTTACAACGAAATTGTAACACAACTTATCTTCATTTTTCTTCCATTTTCTCCTCCCGGTAATATGCCAGCATCAAATCCACCACCCGGCCATAGCTCTGAACGCCGTCTGCCTGGCTGTTGGCCTTTAAGTAGGTATCGTTCACTTTGGTGGCCGTTTCCGCCACTTTTCCCTCATACCGGTCCCAAAACAGGTTATTCGCATTTAAATCGGCAAGCACCTGAGGATCCAGGCTTCCGACCAGTTCCCGGTAAGTCCCCATGTCCGTTCGGGCCAGCGCATTTCCCGCGTAAATCCACCCGGCCAGATAACCGCTGTAGCGGAATTCCTTCATTTCCGAGTTAATACAGGCCAGATATCCGATGAAATTCGCTTCGTCCTCCCTCATATATCCCCGCAAATGAGACAATTCATGGCAGATCGTATGGGGAATATTATAGGCTGTCATATCCTTATTATAATTCGCTTCAATGGTAAACGGCGCATAAATGCCGCTCAACTGCTGGTAAGACAAAATCTGTGAAAACAAAAGACCTTTGGGCTTTGGATAAAACCCCGCCAGCCCGGGATAAATATCCCCCAGCGCCTTCATGGATCTGACTCCTTCCTTATTAAGGACAGACGCTTCCGGGAAACTGCTCTGACCCGCGTCCGCTTCCCCCTGGGGAACCGCATCCGGAATATTTTCATTGACACGTTCCGTCAGATACCGGCACAATTCGATCAATTCCTCCTTTGTGGAAGGCTGCATTTTAAAATCCAGGGACGCTGAAAACGGCTGCCGGTAATAATTAATACCACAATTAATTGTATAGGAAAAAAATAAAGCCCCTGTCAGTAAAAATGTCCCGCCAAGCAGTTTCTTAGGTTTCCTTATATTCCGACCCCCATAAAATATGCAGAAAATAACCAGTGCGTAAAGCCCCAGCTCCACCACGGAAAACGGAAACAAGCCGGTCAGCCGCCCCAGGCTTCCCGTCAGCAGCGGATAAACCGTCACCGCATACCACTGGCCGAATCCCCCGATTTTGCGGGCCGTCAATTGCAGGATTAACGCTGCGCCAAAGAGGATTCCCCCAGTTACCAATACCTTCTTCTCTCTCGTCATATGATCCTCTCACCCCAATAAAATGATATAGTATTATTGTAAATGACTAATATGAAGTTTTTATTACCATTTTGTGAAAACCCTTGCGGAAAGTAAAATTCTCATATAAACTCTTCTATAGCAATCGTGGATGTAAAAGCGATTAAAAATATTAGAAAATTCAAGAAGGTAAATCAGATATGAATCAGGAAGATAAAAATAGAGAACTTCATTCAGAAGAAAAACAGCCCTTCGACTGGAAACAGGAGGCCTGGGACTGGATTAAGATCATCATTACCGCAGCCATCATCGCATTTGTGCTCAACAAATTCATCATCGCAAACAGCCGGGTTCCCAGCGGTTCCATGGAAAATACCATCATGACTGGCGACAGGGTGATCGGCTCACGTCTTTCCTATAAATTCCAGGACCCGGAGCGGGGCGACATCGTGATCTTCCGCTGGCCGGATGACGAATCCATCTATTTCGTAAAGAGAATTATCGGCCTTCCCGGCGATATTGTGGATATTAAGAACGGGAAAGTCTATATCAATAATTCGGAGACGCCTCTGGACGAGCCTTACATCCGGGAGGAAATGGACTTAGAGCCCCCTCTCCACTTTGAAGTGCCGGAAGACTGCTATTTTATGATGGGAGATAACCGGAATGATTCTCTGGACGCACGGGGATGGAAAAACACCTATGTTCATGAGGATAAAATTATCGCTAAGGTGCTGTTCCGGTATTTTCCACGGATCAGTAAGATTGAATAGGCGGGGAATTTTGGTTTAATTCCCCGGTTAATCCAAATTCGTCTTTTCAGGCTGCGCAAAAGATAAGGTGCCCACAATAGAAATTTCCCCGCTGTCAAAAAAGCCTGTGCAGTTATAAGCCCATCTGCCCTCTGATAAATGGACAGTCTTCGTCTCGTCACTGCCGCCAAATGTGATGCGCTGCTCCTCATTGGACGGAGAGAATAAAAACAAATCCACAGCGCCTTTGATGGAAGATGTAATTTCCAGGGTCAGAATCTGGCCGGATTCTGCCTCAAAACTTGAGGACTGCGTGATACTCGTCCGCCCATTGCTGCTCAAATCGATTACCACAGTACCTTTCACATCCGAAGCTGCGTGGGTTTCGGATGTTGCGTAGGTTCCAGAAGCTGCGTAAGTATCCGAAGCCGCGTAAGCGCCCATAAATGTGGCTCCAAAACTTAACACAACTGCCAGAACAAACGAAACTGCCGCCGTGAAACGGCTGGTCTTCTTAAATTTCATTATAGCGTCTAACCTCTCTTTCAATCGTTCTTTACTTTCACTCAGTGTCACAGAAGCGAGAGAAGCCTTATAACTTCCTCCGGCTCCCAATGCATTTAACAATGTGTCCCCATAGGCCCGCCGCTCTTCCGGATTTAACGGCTTTATGACGTTCTCATCGCAGGAGAGCTCACAAGCCCGGCTGATTTCCCGGCTCATCAGGTAAACCAGCGGATTAAACCAATGGGCGCATACGGCTGACTGTACCAGCCATTTATAAAACATATCCCCTCGTTTAAAATGCGTCAGTTCATGCAGGACCGTATATTCAAAATCAGCAGAAGACAAGTCGGCAGACGGAAGCACGATGCAGGGATGGAAGAATCCGAGGAGCAGGGGCGAGGAGATGAGGCTGTTCGTATAAAGTTCCACACCAGCTTTCACCTTACTTTTCTCCACCAGTTTTCCAAACTGTTCCAACAGGCTAATATCCCCCACTTCCATACTTCCTGCCCGAATATAGGTCACAAAATCCTGGTAAACCGTGATTTTCCGAATGAACAGGAGGAACATCGTCACGAACCAGACCAGCCACAAATTTCCCCATATCGTCACTAATGCGGTTCGAGCCCTGACGGAGGCTTTCACAGGCTCCATCCGTTCGTTTTCCGCTCTGTTCTGCCCATATATTGGGCTGCCTATGAACGGGATATCATCACTGTCGTTCTGCTGCCCTGACATCACAGTGAATTTCTCCTGCAATGTGCCGATTAAACTTGGTTCCGAAGTAAAAGGCAGCATCAGACGGGCGATGACTATCAGCCAAATATAGTATTGCCACTGCCTGCTCAGCCTCTCTTTCAACACCGGCCGGAGCAGAAAAAGAATAATCATCAGCAGGGAGCCGGAAAAAGAAAGCGACAAGATGACTTTTAATATCTCATTCATTTGCCATCCCCACCGCCCTTCCAGTACGTTTTTAAATCTTCTATATCTTCAGAAGAAAGCAAGTCCTTTTCAATCAACGCGGACACAAGTCCTTTTGCGTTGCCCTCATAGACTTTTTCTAAAAAAGTCTCAGCCTGCGCCGTCTGGTATGCGGCTTCGGAGATGATGGCGATATACTCATTCCGATGGCCAATCTTATCCGCTTTCAGGAATCCTTTGTTTATCAGGCGAGAGGATAGCGTGATTATCGTATTTTTCGTCCAGGGCGTCCCCTTCTCCTCCAGAGCCTTCGCAATATCCGCATATAGGGCCCTGCCGCCGTTTGCCCACACAATTTTCATTAATTCCAATTCGTATTCCGAGATTTGCTGCAAGATCATTCACCTCCTCACCTAAGATTACAAATTGTAATCTATGCTCATGATAACATCCTGTACTTTATATGTCAAGCCCTGGCTTTTTTTGTTTAATCATAATACGGCCGTGTCTCACCACATTCTGGTAAGGCGCGGCCGCAAATTTATTTGGCAGATTAGTTAAACTTTTTTTACATTTCCTGCGCATTCTGAAACAACAGGGCTCCAAACTGCCCATTCTGTTCCGATGCGGTCAGTGAACCATTCATCGTCCGGCAGATCCGCTCTAATATTTTCGCCTGCATCTCCTGCTCAGGATCTATCAGAATATCCACATCTCCCCCCATTTTTTCCTGGGTATCCCTATTTGCCGTTATAATGAGAGCAGGCGTCACCGCACATCCTGCGGGCGTTCCCTTTCCAGTGACCATCAGGTTTAAAACTGCGCCGTTTCCTGCATACTGCATCAGTTCGCCTATGATTCCGCCGTTCATCGGGCCTCTCATGGTTCCGTAATCCTGGAGAGAATCGGAAAACCATATGCCGGGAGCATTTGGAACCTGGGACAGTTTCACACAGCCGGCGGCATGTTTTTGGATATAAGCCTTTAAAAGTGTTCTTTTTTCTTCCGATACATCTAATTTATCCCATAAGCGGCGGCAGCGCTCTGCTTTTTTTCGCAGATTTTCCAATTCCGGCATTTTTATGACAGAATTACCTGATATATCATCAGGATATAAGGCATACAAATAGCGCTCTGCCAGAACAACGGCTGCTCCATGGTCTATTAAATATGAAAGAACACCTTCCATGGAAGACAGGCAGAGGGAAACGGTATCATCCCAGGCCGGTACAGACAGACCGATCACCATGCCGGACAGGCTGCATTCTTCTGCCTGAGTTTTTCCAAATCCGCGGTATAAATTCAGCCCTGTTTCCACTCCTTTTTCAATGGCGGTCCGGGTTCCAAGCTGCTGGCCGAATAGGGTTTTGGCGGCCCGGTCATGGCTTTTGGCAAAGTTGGCTAGTTTTTCCGCCTGAATGAATTCACAGCCGTGGCCGATTATTAAAACAGCTCCCACATTAGGATGTATGGAAAGGCGGAGGAGCTGGTTCACCATGGTCTGATTGTCATAGCAGCTTTCATTTCCAGCCACATCTACATCCAGCCCGGCAAGGCGCAGACGTTCCCCGATTGACCGGGCAATAAATGCGCTGCAGTTTACCGTATACAGAATCAGCAGTTTATTCCTTATTCCAAAGCTCCCGCTGCCCCTTGGATATCCTTTAATACTGTACTTCATAATTCAATCCCCCTTCTCCATGTCCATTCATTTCCCCTCTGCATCTCTTTCCCCCCGCCGTATCAAAAACCAGTTCCAAAAACTCATCGAAAACTTCCGTCCTGCTTTTTTCACCAGTCAATAACACCCCTGCGTTAAAGTCAATATCTTCCTGCAGACGCCCGTATGTATCGGGATTTCCTGTCAGTTTTATTACCGGCCCTATGGGATTGCTGACCACATGGCCGCGTCCTGTGGTCAAAATGGTTAAATGGGCTCCGCTGAGCAAAAACAACAAGGTGCTGGAGGCATCGTTGGATACGGAAAAGCCGCAGCCTTCTTCCGTATCCGTCATGCAGTCCAGATACCATAGGCCTGGATGGGGAGGCCGCTGGGTTATTTTTAAAACGCCTTCGATGCTGGCAGTTCCGGTTTTCGCAACAGCGCCCATGCTCTTTTCCTCGATGGTGGTCAATCCGCCCCGGATATTGCCAGGAGAAATGGAAAACTGGCCCGATTCCACAGCATGACGGAAATATTTATCATAGGTCCCGGAAATCTGCTGTCTGGCATTTGAGGAACCGCATCTGCTCATCAGAAGTTCTTTCAAGCCGATGGCTTCATACATCTCTTCAAAAAGCACAGTTCCACCCAGTCCGGTGACATAATCCGTAAATTTTCCCACCAATGGATTGGCCGCCAATCCGCTGGTGAAGTCGGAACCCCCGCATTCTATGCCGAAAACCAGCTCAGACAGGCAGACCCGGCCTGTGGGCGTATGCTCCAGTTCCTGTAAAAAACGGCTCACCATCGATTGACCCAGCATTTTTGCCCTTCCGGTTCCCAATTCCTGGATCAGAATACTTTCAGCCGGCCGGCCGCTCTCTTTTGCCGCTTTTATGATCTTAGCCCCATCCAGTTCCTCACATCCATTCTGCACCACCAGAACGGCTCCTACATTGGGATGTAAGGCAAATGTTTTCATTTTCTCCGCCATCAGCTCATTCGTTCGGCAGCCCTCGCTTCCAATTACGTCGATTTCTTCCTGGCGTTCAAAACAGGAGCGTATTGCATAGGCAGTGGGGGCGGCGCAGCTGACCGTGTACAGGATCAGAACTTTATTTCTGATTCCTTTTCTGCCGTCATTTCTTAAATATCCGGTGATTTCGTAATTATTTTTCATATTTATTTACCTTTAAAGTGAAACGTGAAGGCATTTTCAAAAATGCCTTCACGCTCGATGTCACACGCTCGATGTAATAACGCTCGATGTCACTTCAAACAATATTCCATATCTTCAGGCACCCCGCTCTTTACATCAAATCCGCCGCTCCTGAAGTCATACAGGCTGGCCAGGTTATGGCTGTGCACCAGCGTCCCCTTTTGTATCCCGCATTTAGCGTTTCCGATACAGACGCCGTATTTGTAAATCTTCCCGCCCTCTTCGATGTCCTGCAAAGCAATTTTATAGCCGCACCGTATCATTTCTTTCACCATAATTTCCATGGAACACGCCCCGAACACCGTACCGGTTCCGCATTCCATGTCCCCGAGGGCAGTTGCCGTATTATCGTTTTTATCCACTGTGTAAAACCCGTTTTTAATCATGGAATTTACTCTTTCTTCTATAATTAATATACCAATCCCCGCCATCTGAACGGTTTCTATTTAATAATATTCCACCCAATATTGGTAGGGGAAATGTTGATTTCATGGATTGAGATATTAGACGCGGATTCAGCCACATATAAAGCGGCGTCTGCGATATCCTGGGCCTGAATCCATTCAGGGTGCTGCCCCACCGCATCCGGCCGGAATTTTGTATCCGTATTGCCCGGATTCAGCAGTGTCACCCGGATATCATAATCCATCAGTTCAAATGCCATACAGCGGTGAAGGCCCATAAGCGCCCATTTCGATGCAAAATATAACGCGCTGTTGTTGGCTGCATCCTTTACTGCTGCCATGGAACCGATGCTGATGATCTGCCCCTGCCGCTGTTCTTTCATCTTGACTGCCGCTTTCTGTGTCATCAGAAATAATGCCCTGATATTTAAATCCATGGTGGTATTGTATTCCTCCACGGAATATTCCCCGAAGGGACGGAAAATGCCAAGGCCCGCACAGTTCACCAAAATATCAATTCTGTCAAAGGCTGCAAACGCAAAACCGGCCGCCGCCTCTATCTCTTCCGGATTAATCAGGTCAGCCGCATAGTAAACCGCTTTTACGCCTTCCTGTTCCAGCTCTCTGCAAAGTTCTTTCAGCCGGTCTTCACTTCTGGCTATCAGACACAGATCAGCCCCTTCTTTTGCGTAAGTCCTGGCGATGGCTTCTCCCATCCCGCTGCTCGCCCCGGTAATCACCACTTTTTTATTTAATAATTTACCCGTTTCATTCATGTTTTTGTTCCTCTATCTTTTATATTTTTTTGCGGTTTCATAGATTGCAATCACTTTTTCCGGCGGCACGTCATATTGGATGTTGTGGATCTGAGTGAATACAAAGCCTCCGCCCTGGAAAAATATTTGGATCAGACTGTCCACATGTTCCCGCACCGCATCCAGATCATCGGTTTTCTGCACAAAATCCTGCATATCCGCGCCGCCGCCCCAGAATATCATCCTGTCTCCATATGTATTTTTCAGTTTCTGCAGTTCCATTCCTGCTGCGCTTATCTGTACCGGATTTAGAATATCCACCCCGGCCTCTATCAGAGAGGGGATCAGATCAAATATTCCGCCACAGCAGTGGAGAAGCACCTTCACCCCGGGGCATGTTTTATGGATATAAGCGTACATTTTCTTATGATACGGCATGATCATTTCCCGGTAGGTGTCTATGGAAATCTGAAGGCCGGTTTGGGCGCCCAAATCGTCAAAAAACTGGACCGCCTGGATTTTGTCCCCGATGGCAGGAAGGAGACGCTGTAAATTTTCCAGATACGCATCCGTCAGCCTTCTGAAATATTCATGCATCAATTCTTTATTGATCAGCAGGTTACAGTAGAAATTCTCATAATTGAAATCCCTCTGCCCCTGCTCAAACACGCTTCCTCCAAGACGGAACACAATGGCTTTATCCGTATTTTCATAGAGCTCGTCCACCTCTGTTTGAATAAACTCTATTTCATCCTCTTCCATCACCGGAAGGGGAAATCCGTCCAGATCGGAAAGGTCCTCCGCATCTTCCAGCAGATGGGCGGTTTGGTCGAAATAAAGGCCCTTGGCCGGCATACAGGCATAGGGCATGCCGTTTACAAGGATAAATTGATTTCCCTTTTCATCCGTCACCGGATTCAGCTCCGACGGCACAAGGCAGGGGGTGCCATCAGTCATGGTCCATTCCTTCCACTGTTTTGAACTGATGCCAAAACGCAGGCGCATGGGCAGGGCCTGGACAAAATCACCTCCCAGCGCCTCGATCACATCCAAATCCGGCTGGGCGGTCTGCTGGAAAATGTCATTGATCTTTATCATCCGCTTGGGAAGGCCCAGGGCTTCAACCAGCTTCGCATAGGCAACGGCGCTGATTCCGCTGGACGACATTCCGCCAAAATCAATCGCTATACCGTCTGTCTTCTCCCGGTTAAACAGTCTCCTCACCTTTTCTCTTGAATTCATTCCATCCTCCGTTCTGTTTTTTCCGGCTCTTCCTTTTTTTGTTCCAGCTGTTTTACCGTACCCCGGATCACCAATTTCACGGGCATTACGATTTTCACTCCCATGTGGTTTTGTACCAGGGCATTTTTATAGGCCAGCTCTGTGATCACCTTAGCAAAATGAGAGGTGTTTCCATCGATTGTGGTCAAATCCGGTTCTAAAAACTGAAGCTGTTCCATGTTGTTCATTCCAATAACGCTCACATCCCCGGGAATGGAGAATCCCAGATCCCGCAGCGCGTGAATCGCTCCAATGGCCATCACGTCGTTACAGGCAAAAACTGCGGTGGGCAGCTTGGGACAGCTTGTAAACAGCTCTTTTATCCTGTTATAGCCGCTCTGCATGGTCCAGTCGCCTTCCACGATCCAGTCCCTGTACATCTTGAGTTTGAGGCGGATGATGGAATCATAGATTCCTGCCAGTTCGTCCCTGGTTGCCAGGTATCCGTCCGGCCCCCTCAGAACAGCGATCCTGCGGTGGCCGTTTTCATAGAGATACTGCATGGCTGTGGTGGCGCAGGAGAAATAATCATGCTGGATGGTGGAGAAATTTTCATAGAGTTCATTTACCAGAAGAACCGGTATCCTGCAGGCGGCGGCCCGGCGGATCATATTCTTGGGGACCTTGGTGACAAAAACAGCGGTCAGGAAATTATTTCTTCTGATAATATCCTCAATATTGGTGTGTTCGTGAATGGGGTAAGAAACCAGCTGCAGCCCTCTTTCATAGCATTCCTGAGCCAGATAATAAAACAGGTCGGAATAATATGGTTCCGTAAGCCGCTTGTCGCTTCCACTTTTTTCCACCATGAAAATGCCGATGGAGTCCCCGCCTGTGCTGACGATTCTGGCCTCCTCCTGATTCTTGCTGTAAATGACCTTGCTGCCCATTCCCGGATACTTCTCAACCATCCTGTCCTTTACCAGAAAATCCAGGGCCCTTCTGACCGTCGTCCGCTCCACGGCAAACCTCTGGCACAATTCCCGTTCCGTAGGCAGAAAACAGCCTGATTCATAAGTTCCGCTCATTATTTCCTGTTTTAAACTGTTGTAAATATTCTGATACAAATACTTATATTCCATATTGCCTCTCGGTTCTGCTATTTTATTCACGCCCCATCTGATTTCAATCACATATGCACGGCAAATCACATTTTTCACTCACATACGCCACCCCAGATTCTGTCTTTTAAACACCTGCGTAACCACATGTTTAAATCAGGTTTCCATCCGGGTCAAATTCCATTTCATAGGGACCGCGGATCAATTGGATATCTTCTCTGCCTTCAATGGAATAGAACAATTCTTCAGATACTTCAATCTCATGAAGCCGGGAGGTGTTTTTGATGCGGGCCATCCGCACCCTGGAAAAATCAATGCCGTTGCAGCATCTTATGGCCAGCAGCACTGCCTCCCTGTCGCTGTTGGCGTACATGGGCATTTTACAGCCCTGAATCTCTGTGGAAGTGATCAGATTGGTCCATACCTGGGCCCAGTCGATCCCTCTCATACAGCGCAGGGTTGTGACATCTGCCTCTGCAATGCCGGAACCGTTGTGGCGGCTCTCTTCGGTCACTCCCAAAATCACCATTTTTTTCAAATCCAGAATGTGTTTAAAGGATTCGTCCGATCCGTTGGCTCTTCCTGTCACATTGGGGTCCTGGCCGTAGCCGCTGATATTTTTACCGATTTCATCGATGACAAGCACATCCAGACTGTTGAATTTAAAGACTGCCAGCCGGTCTTTTGCCAATTTAAGCAGCTTTTTGTCCATTTCCATGATGTCTTCCGGTTTGGCGGCTTCAATGGCGCAGATCTGGTCATAAGCGTTTTGTACCAGGCCGATTCCAAACGCTACGGGAGCTTTCTTTAAGAACAGTTCCGCCGCCTCCGGAACCCTTTTGGAAAACTCAGGAAATCCCTGCATGTGAAACGCTGAAGCGCCGATATGCTTTGCCAGGCCGATTGCGATCATCTTAGCCAGACCGCTTTCATGATCTCCCCTGAAATCCGTATGGGGTTTTACTTTATTCAGGATCACGATGCCGTCGGATTCAAAGGCGGCTTTATCGCAGTATAGCGGGGTTCCATTGGACAATTCCCCGTATTTCACCACTTCCATGGATGACGTGACCGGCACGCCCATGGCGGATTCGGTGATGCCGTATCCAGCCAGAATCTCCGTCTGGCCTTGGGCGGTTCCCCCTCCATGGCTTCCCATGGCGGGGATCAGAAACGGCTTGGCCCCCCACTCCTTTAAACGGCTGCAAATGGTTTTGACAATCACGTCCAGGTGTGGAATTCCTCTGCTTCCCACCGCAACGCAGATCCGTCTTCCTGCAAACTGGCTGTGGTCTTTCAACTCCTGCTCCATGATCCTGACAATGTGTCCCGGTATGTCTTCTATCTCGGATTTATCATAATTCTGGCGGATTGTGACCATCCTGGGAATCCTGATCTGATCCATTCCCTCAACGATTACGCCGCTCACCTTAGGAAACTCTATAAACACCTGCTGTCACCTCGGATCTTTCCGGCTTTTTCCTGCTTCTCTGCTTCATTTTTAATCATTCGGATCATGTCTTCATATTCCTCACCGGAGAGCAGCTCCGGGGGCTGGGGATCCATTATAAAAATCCCGCCCCAGTCAGGCCCGTCCGGATATTTGGGCGTGATGTGGCAGTGCAGATGGCTCATTTTATCCGCATACATGCCGATGTTCACCTGGCCCGGATGAAATACTTCCGTCAGAATGGAGGCTGTTTGATAAACCGCATGAAAGAACTTCCCGGATTTTTCCTCATCCATATCGGCGATCTTTCCTATGTGTCCGTCACAGGCCAGCACCACACGTCCCCGGTAAGTCTGGTTTTTCATGAGATAGAGGGGGAATCCCTCTATCTCACAGACCGGCAGCATAACGCTATTTAGCTGTTCTCCTTTATCACAGTACATACAGTTTTTATCCATTTCATTCCATGGGATTTCGCATCAAATCCCTGTCCTTTCTCAAATTTAGCGCCTGCATTTCATGTGGTCTAATAGGCCGGCGGATAGTCGTTAGCGTTGTCGATGGTGATCACCGGCAGTTCCATGGATATGCTCTTTTCTGACGGCACGATGTTATTGACCACAATGTCGTTAACAATTTTCATGGCTCCGCCCGATTCCAGAATCGGAGACTGGTAAATGGTTCCCAGATAATTTTTCCCTTCTTTGATGGCATTTAAATTGGCTTCCTGGCCTCCCACTGATACGATCTGGACCTTTTCGTTCTCACCGGATAAATCTTCCTGCACTGCCTGAAGGGCGCCATAGCCTACGGCGTCGTCAATCGCCCAAACCGCGTCGATCTCCCCGGAAAACTTGGTTAAAAATGCGGCCATATAGGTTTTCCCATTTTCAGCGGACCAGTTGCAGGACGGGGAAACTCCCAGACATTCAAAATTATAACCTTTCTCTTTCGCCTGATCCTCAAATCCCGCCAGGCGCAGACGCCCCACCTCATCGGAGGTATCCTGTCCTAAGTGAACATATTTGCATCCGTCAGGATATTTTTCATGAAGCAGGTCCGCGGCAAGCTGGCCTTCTAAGTAACAATCCGGCCCAAAGTAAGTAGTATAATAGGGTTCTCCCTCTTCCGTCAGCTTTTTATTACAGATCACCAGAGGAATCCCGGCTTCCGATATCTTCTTAGCGGCTGCAATCAGCGCAGTTCCGTCAATGGGCTGCATCATAATGCAGGACGCGCCCATCGCTATGGCCTCTTCTGCCTGCTGGGCCTGGAGCGTGGGATCATTCTGGGCGTCAAAAGCGATCCAGTCCACATCAGGATACTCCGCAGACTTTTCCTTAAAGTTGGAAAAATAAGCCCCGCTGTACGCGGAGGTAGTTTTGCTCATCAGCAGACATACCACCGGGCGCTCGGAAGACGCCGCCTGAGCCGGTTCCCCCACTTTTGCGGCGCTGTCCGCCGCCTTGCTGTCTGCGGTTTGGGCGTCCGCCGCCTTCTTATCCCCTTCTTCCGCTGCTTTCTCCGCCGCTTCTCCCCCTGGCTTCTCCGCCGCTTTTTCCCCGTCTTTTCCCGTGGCTGCCGTTGTCGCAGCAGCCGATGCCGCCGTCGTCCCGGCCTGGCCTCCATTTCCTCCGCAGCCCGTCAAAGCTGCCGCCAAACACCCTGCCAAAAACAAAGCCATAAATCTTTTTCTCATTCTTTCTCCTCTTTTCTGCGCTGCTGTCATTTATCCTCAGGTCTATGGTGCAGCGCGGCCATAAACCGGGAAATGTTATGAATCTTTATTCTTCTCAATGGACGCCTTATTAAAAAGAAGGAACATCACCAGTATGATGCCGATAATTCCGATCTGAAGGTTTGCCAGGGACGCATCCACCTGATACAGAACTTTTTGGATCAACTGCATCGCGCATACTCCCAGAAATGCCCGGAACGCATTGCCGTATCCGCCCGTCATTGCCAGGCCGCCCAGCACGCAGGCTGCCACGGTCTGAAGGGAATACCTCTCGCCAACCGCACCATTTCCCGCTGAATTGAGTGCTATGATGAACAGGGAGGTGATAGCGCCGCACAATCCCGAAATGATGTAACAGATCACCGTAACCCTGGTGGTGTCGATGCCCGACAGGGCCGCTGCCTCCTTATTGCCGCCCACCACATATACGCTCTGGCCGAACTTGGTGTATTTCAGCAGAATACTGGCTGCCGTCAGGACGATGATTAAGGCAGCAAATGGCAGGGTGATGGTCATAAACCCCAGATTCAGAAGTTCCATATCATAAAGGCCTGCCAGGGTCTTATTATAGCTGAATACCGGCTGGCCGCCGCTGACCACCAGCCCCACCCCTTTAAACACCATCTGGCTGCCCAACGTGGCGATAAATGGATTCATGCCCAGCTTTCCCACAATGATTCCGTTGAACACTCCCGCCAGAACGCCGCCTGTCAGGATAAAAGCCACCGCGGGCACCAGCCCGATCTGATTGGATGTGATCACCCCCACCACAGTCAGCATGGAAACGATCATTCCTATGGAAAGATCGTTACAGCCCAAAAGCATGACAAAGGACACTCCTATGGCCATAAGCCCCCAAACGGAAACATTTTTGCTCAACGTGGTGAGAGACGCAGGGGACAGATAAGTTTTGGAAAAAAAGCTGGGTATGACCAGCAGCAGAATGCAGATGATATAAACGCAGTTCCGCATTAAAAAATTGCCCGAATCTTTTAAGGAGAGTTTCTTTTGTTTCATGATTTCTTCCCTCCCTGCTTTTTATCGATCAGCCCATTCATCAGGATCACGCCCAGCATCAGCGCGCCGCGGATCACCCACTGGACGTTGATGTTCACGTTAAACTGAACATAGAACAGGGCCAGGACTCCGAGAAACAAAGAACCCAAAACAGTTCCGATCATGCCTCCCGCGCCTCCGGTCAGCAGCGCGCCTCCCAGCACAACCGCCACAATCGCGTCAAATTCTTTGCCCACGCCCATCAGCATATCTCCTGATTCCGTGTAGGATGCAATGAACACTCCCGCGATTCCCGACATCATGCCGGAAATCATATAGACGAACACGATCATCCGTTTGGAATCAATTCCGGAAAAACGGGCCGCCGTGGGGTTTCCGCCCACCGCATACACCTTTCTTCCGATGGTGGTTTTATGCAGGATGAAACCCAGTATCAAAAATACCAGCGTGATGAACACGATGGGGAATGGTATGATCCCTCCGATTCTGCCTTTGCCGATAAACCGGAACATGGCCAGGCTTTTGGGATAGACCGTCCCTCCGCCGTTATAGAGCACATGGATGGACTGGATGATATAAGCCATTCCAAGGGTGCACACAAAGGCATTCAGTCCGCATACACCGACTAAAATCCCATTTACCATGCCCAAAACCATGCATACCGCTACCGGCGTAAGGATGGATATGAGAGAAACCGTATTTTCACCAAAGCGGTCAAAATACTTACTGCCCACCACGCAGGCGATGGAAGCCGCAAACTGCATCATGCATCCGGTGGACAAGTCATTATTTCCGCTGATAATTACAAATGTAACTCCGCTGGCAATCAGGGCCGTACTTCCTACCGCCAGAATTATTTTTATGAAATAATTATAGGCGGACGCCCCGCTCTTTAAGATGGCCGGGCTGTGGATGCACTGGGCCGCCAAAAGGATCACAATCCCTCCCAGCAGTACAATTAAGCGGATGTGTTTTGCCCAATCAATTTTTTCAAGTCCTTTCCCGTTCATTTTTTCTACCTCCCAGCGCCGCTTCCATTACTGTCTGACTGCTGCATTTTTCAATATCCAAATCTCCGGTCATGCGCCCTTCGGACATGGTAATAATCCTGTCGCTTAATCCCAGGACCTCCGGAAGCTCGGAAGAAATGACGATCACAGCCACTCCTTTTGCTGCCAGTTCGTTGATCAGACGGTAGATTTCCGTCTTCGCCCCCACGTCAATTCCCCTTGTGGGCTCGTCCAGAATCAGGATTTTAGGGCTCATCATCAGCCATTTAGCGATCACGACTTTCTGCTGGTTCCCCCCTGATAAGTCTCCCGCCGTTTTTCCCAGGCTGGGGGTTTTTATATCCAGATATTCTTTAAATTCATTGGCGATCCGGTTTTCTTCCCGGTCCCTGGTAATTCCGAATCTGGCTGTCTCATTCATCTTAACAATCATCGCATTAAACTTGACGCTGAGGCGCAGGATCAGCCCCTGCTGTCTTCTGTCCTCGGGCACAAAACCGATGCCCGCGCTGATGGCTTCTGCCGGGGAATTTAACTTCCGCTTCTTTCCGTCGATATAAATTTCTCCCGCATCCAGCTTCTCAATCCCCATGAGCGCGGTCATGACCTCCGAACGCCCCGCGCCCACCAGGCCGAAAAATCCTAATACTTCCCCTCTTCTCACCTGAAAGCTGATGTCCTCAAATACACCTTTTCTTGTCAGCCCCCTGGCTTCCAGGGCAATGCCGCCTTTTTCCACCTTCTGCTTGTTATAGTAATTTTCAATTTTTCTGCCTATCATATGGCCGATTATCATATCCTGGCTTACACTCCGGTCATTGGCAAAGGTGATGATCTTTTTTCCGTCGCGGAATACGGATATCCGGTCGGATATCTGCGTGATCTCTTCTAATTTGTGGGAAATATAGAAAATTCCGATCCCCTTTTCTTTTAAAGAACGAATCACCCGGAACAGGATTGCCGTCTCATTATCCGTAAGGGAAGACGTGGGCTCATCCATAATAATGACCTTTGCTTTCCTGGAAACCGCCCGCCCTATTTCAATCATCTGATGCTGGGCCACAGAAAGGTCTTTGGCAATTGTCTTTGGCGATAAATCCATTCCCAAAAGGCTTAACACTTCCTGAGCGTCCTGATACAGCTTTTTATAGTCCACCAGACCATACCGGTTGACCGGCAGATTGCCCAAAAACAAATTTCTTGCCACATCCAGCATAGGTACGATGGTCAGTTCCTGATAAATGCAGCTGATTCCCATCTCAATGGACTGATGGATGTTATGGAACACAGCCGGTTTTCCTTCAAAATAATACTCCCCCTCATCCCGCTTGTAGACTCCTGTGAGCACTTTCATGAGAGTGGACTTTCCCGCTCCATTTTCACCTACAATTGAATGGACTTCCCCCTTTTTTATATCCAGATCAACGCCTCCTAACGCCTGGACTCCGGGAAAATATTTGCTGATGCCTTTGACCTCTAAAATCACATTCTGGTCCAAAAAGAATACTCCTTTCTACTGCTGAAAATAAATCCATTTTTAACTGACTACCTATATGCAACATGTATCTTATCCCTGTCCTTATGATAAGTTAGGGGTTTTTAGAAATCAATATTTTTTGAAATATTTGTCAAAATCCAGTCTTTATTTCGCCTTATATTGTACATATTGCACAATCTCATGGACAAAATCAGGTCCTTTGGTTCTTTTTGGTTTTTTCAGAACAAACCGGATTTTTCTATTTTTTACATCTATTTTTTAGGGGGTTGTAGTTTTGAGAAAACCGTGATACAGTATAGGCAAATCCATTTTAAATCTGATAATGTCTTATTCCATTTCCCTGACTGATTAAAACTTATATGCATAGTTATCCCTTTCTGTTTTATATGTCAATTTTGTATGTCAATAAAAAAAGAAAGGACTGTGATCAATGCGCTCTGAAATAACTATAAGCTCCGAAACCTTATTGAAAATAGGGCCAAAAGATAATGTGGCCGTAGCTTTGGTCGATCTGTATCCAAACCACAGGTATAAAACCGCCGGACGGGAAATCTGCGTGTCCTCTGCAATACCGAAAGCCCACAAGGTGGCTCTTGTCCGGATAGAAAAAGGGGAAAACGCAGTGAAATACGGCGCGCCCATCGGCGTCGCCACGGAAACCATAGCGCCGGGAGATCATGTACATTCCCATAATCTGCGCACAGGTTTAGACGGCATTCTGGAATACCGTTATACTCCTGATGCCGCGTTACGGGAACTGCTGACAGAAACGTCCGGACCTGCCGGCATTTGCAATCTCTCCGGCCAATTTGGGATCGCCGATCAATCCCACACTTCCGGCATTCCCGATACCTTCGACGGATATCTTCGGCCGGACGGCCGGGCGGGAACGCGCAATGAAGTGTGGATTATTCCCACCGTGGGCTGTGTAAACCGGACAGTACGTATTCTGGAGGAACGTGCCCGCAAACTGTATGGGAACCGTATAGACGGCATCTTTTCATTTCCCCATAATTCCGGCTGCAGCCAGCTTGGAGAGGACCATTTGACCACCCAGAAACTGCTTCGCGGTTTAATCCGGCATCCCAATGCGGGAGCTGTCTTGGTGGTCAGTCTGGGCTGCGAGAATAATAATCTGGAAAATTTTCTGCCTGTATTGGGAAATTTTAACCCGGAACGGGTGAAATTCTTAGTCACTCAGAACTGTGACGATGAATATGAAGAAGGTTTAAAACTTTTAGATCAACTGACTGGTTTTGCATCCCGAACCGGACGGACGCCCCTGCCTCTGAGCAAACTCCAACTGGGATTTAAATGCGGCAGTTCAGATGCATTTTCCGGCGTCTCCGCCAATCCTCTGTGCGGCCAAATCGCGGATCTGGTCATTCAGAAGGGGGGAACCTGCATTTTAACAGAGGTTCCTGAGATGTTCGGAGCGGAACAGGAACTGATGAACCGGGCCGTTTCCGAAGAAGTTTTCCATAAGATTGTATCCCTGGTCAACGGGTTTAAATCCTACTTTAAGCGATACAACCAGCCCATTTATGAAAACCCGTGCCCTGGCAATAAAAAGGGCGGTATCACCACCCTGGAGGAAAAATCCCTGGGCTGTATCCAAAAAGGCGGCTGTTCTCCGGTGACGGATGTGCTCTCCTATGGCGATTATCCCCTATGCGCCGGATTAAACCTCTTAAACGGTCCCGGAAATGATGCGGTTTCCTGCACTAATCTGACGGCCAGCGGCTGTAACATCATTTTATTTACTACGGGCGGCGGCAATCCTTTCGGCGCTCCGGCTCCTACGGTGAAAATTTCTTCCAACTCCGCACTGGCAGACCATAAACAGGGC
This sequence comes from Clostridium sp. MCC353, assembly GCF_018785315.1. Classification (GTDB taxonomy): domain Bacteria; phylum Bacillota; class Clostridia; order Lachnospirales; family Lachnospiraceae; genus CHH4-2. Next base: position 57,997 of record NZ_WQPN01000066.1, read on the forward strand.
TGGATCGATTTTAACGCGGGCCCCCTGTTAGAAGGTTCCTCCTTTGAGCAGGAAAGGGAACTGCTTTTCAGGCAGCTTATAAAAACCGCTTCCGGGCAGATCCAAACCAAAAGCGAGTTATATGGCTACCGGGACATTTCCATCTTCAAAGATGGAATTCTGATGTAGGAGGTGCTGTTATGGCTGAAATCGTGACACTTGGGGAAACCATGGCCTCTTTTTCCCCTTCCTCCCCAGGCCCTCTCCGCTACATGCGCAGTTTTGAAAGCAGGACTGCGGGTGCGGAAAGCAACCTGGCTGTGGGCGTATCCAAGCTGGGGCATTCCGCCTCCTGGATCAGCGCCTTAGGCGAAGATGAATTCGGACATTTTATAGAAAATTCCATCCGGTCGGAAGGCGTGGATACCAGTCTTGTCCGTTACGACCCGGAGCACAAAACAGGCCTCATGTTTAAACAGGTGAAAGCCGCCGGAGAAACTTCCGTTTTCTACTACAGGGAAAACTCCGCGGCCAGCCATATGCCAAAAGACATAGCGCCCGTTTCCGCAATCCAATCCGCATCCATTTTCCACACCACAGGAATCACCCCCATATTGGGGGAAAGCTGCCGGGAAGCCGTATACGCCTGTGTTTTCGCTGCCCAAAAACACGGCACACTGTTCAGTTTTGACCCCAATATCAGAAAAAAACTGTGGAAAAACAGGGATTACACCCACCTGATCACAGATCTCATTTTCCAGGCTGACATCGTACTGCTCGGGCTTTCCGAAGCAAAAATGCTGTTTTCCTCCACCGAAATCCCCCGTCTGGCAGACAATCTGTTCACCAACGGAAAAGCCAAATATATAGCCGTAAAAGATGGTAAAAATGGAGCCATTGTGATGGATCAAAACCAGATCATCCCCATTTCCCCCCATCCATGCTGCTGCATAGACCCCATAGGCGCCGGAGACGCATTCAATTCCGCTTTCCTCTGCGGCATCCTGGAGAGCAGAACCCTTTCAGAATGCGGCCTCATGGGCGCGGCCGCAGGCGCCCTGGCCACAGAAACCTATGGCGATACCGAAGGTTATCCCACCTGCGCCGTAATGAATTCCATACTGAATAACAAATCCGATATTTTTCGATGAAAGGATAAAAATATGAATATGACAGATATGATAAAGAAATACCCGGCCTGTGCGATTTTAAGAAATATTCCCGACGACATCCTGGAAGACTATGCCGGAGCCGCCTATCAGGGCGGAATCCGCCTATTCGAAGTGGCCATGAACACAGAACATGCCCCCCGCCAGATAAATTTCCTCCGAACCGCCCTCCCGGAAGACGCCATAATCGGAGCCGGAACCGTCCTCACCCTCAAAGACTGCCATGAGGCCTGCACAGCCGGCGCCAGCTTCTTCCTGACCCCATCCGTTTCCGAAGAAACCCTCAATTACTGCCGCCAGCTCTCCATCCCCATAATCCCCGGCGTCATGACCCCCTCCGACGCAGCCCTTTCCCTAAAATACGGCTGCCGCCTCCTAAAACTCTTCCCCGCCTCATGCATGCCCCCAAACTACATAAAAAGCTTAAAAGGCCCCTTCCCCGACACTGACTACATCGCCGTAGGCGGCGTCAGCCCCGCCAACCTCCACGACTTTCTCCGCCAAGGCTACATCGGCGCAGGAATCGGCAGCAGCCTCTTCCCCCAAACCTACCTCACCACCAAAAACTGGCCAGCCGCCGCCGAATACCTGACCCACTTCCTCTCCCCACTCCAATCAATACAAAAAACTCCCTCATAACGAACTACAACCACCTGCCAATTAACCACTAACAGAGGAATTAACAGAGAAATTAACAAAAACCTTACCTACACCTTAACCAACGCGTCTTGCTCCCACAAACTATCCTACAACTCCCTACCTCCCAGCTCCATCCAGCCCCCCAGCTCGAACGAGGCGGAGGTACGCCCGCATGAGGCGCCGGAGCCGGGGAGGTTTGGGAAGGGGCGGCCGGGAGCGGCCTGTCCTCCGTCATGGAACCGGGGCCGGGGGCGCTTTTCGCAGTTTCAGCGATTTGTTTCGGCCGTCGGCATCTCTTGGACAGAAAGGAAGGAAAATGGAGGGGAAATCGCTGACCTCAAAGTCAGCGATTTAGAGAGCCTGAATTGAGAATTTCTTCAGAAATTCTCAATGAATGCTCTCGGTACCCTCTATTTTCCTTCCTTTCTGTCCTAGAGATGCCCCGGCCGAAACCATGAGCTGAAACTGCGAAAAGCGCCCCCGGCCCCGGTTCCATGGCGGAGGACAGGCCGCTCCCGGCCGCCCCTTCCCAAACCTCCCCGGCTCCCAGCGCCTCATGCGGGCGTACCTCCGCCTCGTTCGAGCGTACCCCCTCTAAAACACAATCCTCACCGTTGTCCCCACCGAAACCTTACTCTCCAGTTCCACCCTGGCCTCATGGTAAATGGCTCCATGTTTCACAATGGAAAGACCGAGCCCGGTCCCCCCAATCTGCTTGGAGTGGCTTTTGTCCACCCGGTAAAAGCGTTCAAAGATCCTGTCTTTATCCGCTTCCGGCACGCCGATCCCGGTATCAGCAACAGTGACGACCTTGTTCATTCCATCATTTTTCACCGTTACTGTGACTTTGCCATTTGGTTTGTTGTATTTTACCGCATTATCGCAGAGATTGAAGATCATTTCATCCAGAATCTGTCTGGCTCCGAAGATCACCGCAGGTTCGCCCTGAAGGCTCAGGCTTACTTTCTGCATGGCCGCATTGGCCTGAAGGCGCTTCACCACATCGGAAGAGACTTCGTACAGATCCACCGCGCTCTTTTCCACTTCCACAGCATTTTCATCCAACTGGGAAAGTTTGATGATGTCGCCCACCAATGTGATCAGGCGCTGGGCCTCGGTATAGATGTTTTCCGCAAACCGGGCCATGTCTTCCGGTTTGACCAGACCATTTTTCATGATCTCCGCATATCCTGAAATGGAGGTCAGAGGCGTTTTCAGTTCGTGGGATACGTTGGCGGAAAATTCCCGGCGCAGGTCTTCCCTGCCCTTTTTCTCCGTAATATCCAATATCACAATGATTGCGCCTTTATTCCGCCCTTCGTCCAGTACAGGGTTGGCGATCATCTGGTAACAATGGCCGTTTAAGTCCAGATTATGTTCCGCATGACGTCCCGCCAGGGCATGATCCACCGCCTCACGGAACTCCGCACTTCTGTTAAAATTCAATATATTGACCCGGGAATCGGGAACCATCTGCTTTTCCACGCCCAATATCTTCATGGCGCTGCTGTTATAGGAGACAACTTCTGCTTTGCTGTCCACCACAATAAATCCTTCGCTCATATTTTCCGTAATGGCGGAAAATTCCATCTGCTTCTCCCTCAATGTGTCCATCTGCCTGTGGATTGTCCGGTTCTGCTTCTCGATTCTGCCGATCAGCGGGGACAGTTCGTCATAGACCGACGCCTCGTCCGGATTATCCAGATTCAGGCCGTTAATAGGGCCTACGATCTTCTTCGTCTGGATTTCAGCCAATACCATGGTGATGCAGAAGATCACAATGGTCAGCACCACCACCCAGGGAATCATCTGCATGAAGGACGCCCAGCCGCTCCTGGTGGTGCTGGCCACCCGGACAACCGTACCGTCGCTGAGCCGCACCGCATAATAATAAGTCTGTTCCGCCAGAGTTTCCGACGGCCTCGTGATGGATCCCACGCCCTTTTCCAGAGCGTCCTTGATCTCCGGGCGGTCTAAGTGGTTTTCCAGGCTTTCGCTGTTTTTATAGCTGTCATACAGAACCGTACCGTCCTGGTCCACCCAGGTGATCCGGTTGATGCTGTTGCCGTCGCCCCGGATGGACAGATAGTCCAGATAATCGCTTCCTCCCATTTCCATGGCGGACTGGATGTAGCGGACTTCCGTTGCCACTTCCTTTTCCATCTGCGTCTGAAGGTCCCTGTAAAACAGCCCTGTGGTCACCAAAGTGGCCAGAATCAGGGAAAATAAGGCTACCAGACACATGTTCCAATATATTTTTCGTCTCATCATATCTCCTCAATCTTATAGCCCACGCCGCGGATCGTCTCTATATAATTTCCGCCGGTTCCCAGCTTCTGACGCAGAGTCCGGATGTGGACATCCACGGTTCTCGTCTCTCCGTCAAAATCATAACCCCAGATTTTCGACAGTAGCTGGTCACGGCTCAGAACAATGCCTTCATTTTCCATCAAATAGCAGAGAAGTTCGAATTCTTTGTAGGTGAGATTTACAGCTTCCCCGCTCACATGGACGGTGTGGCGGATGACGTCGACCTTTATGGGCCCCAGTTCGTAGAGCCTGGTCTTCTGCTCCGGTTCGGTACGGCGGAGCACTGCTTTTACCCGGGATACCAGTTCCATCATCCCAAACGGCTTGGGGATATAGTCGTCCGCGCCGCTGTCCAGGCCGATCACTTTGTCGTATTCCGTACCCTTGGCGGTCAGCATAATTACCGGTATCCTGGATGTATCGGAGGCATTTCTGATCTTCTTCAATATGGTCAGCCCGTCTTCATCCGGCAGCATAATATCCAAAAGGATGAGAGACGGCACCTCTTTTCTCATGCCCTCCCAGAACTCCTTTCCGCAGGAAAATCCGGCCGCTTGAAACCCGGTGCTCTGCAGTGTATAAATCACCAGTTCCCGGATACTGTTGTCATCTTCCACAAGATAAATCATCGTTTAATTTCCCTCCACGTGAACTCCGGTAATTGAAAATTCCACCCATTCCGCAATATTGGTTGCGTGGTCACCGATTCGTTCAAAATACTTGGCGATCATGAGAAGATCTATGCAGAATTCCCCGTCGCTGTTATCCTCTTTTATCAGGCTGATCAGTTCTTCCTTCACCTTTGCAAACAGATCATCCACCACATCGTCATACTTAATCACGCTCTGCGCGATCTCAAGATCCTTTTTTACAAATGAATCCACGCTTTCCGTGACCATCTTAATGGTCGCTTCCGCCATTTCCCTGATGTGGATGCTGCTCTGTACTTTTCTGTCTTTAATAAATCCGGCAATTTCCGCGATATCCGAGGCCTGATCGCCGATCCGCTCCATGTCCGATATCATTTTCAAAGCGGATGAGATCAGGCGCAGATCCTTTGCCACCGGCTGCTGCTGGAGCAGAAGCCTCATGCACAGGCTCTCGATATCCCGCTCCTTCTGGTCGATCTCTTTATCTGTTTTATATACCTGATCGGCCAGATTGTTCTCACCCATCAGGGTTCTGGACGCATAGGAAATGGCATCTTCACACAATGCCCCCATGCGGATCAGTTCCACATTCAAATATTCAAGCTGTTCATCAAAACGATTGCGCATATCAGCCAAACCTCCCCGTAATATAATCCTCTGTCTTCTGGTTCCTGGGCATGGAGAAAATCTGCTCCGTCTCCCCGAATTCAATCACCTCTCCCAGCAGGAAAAATGCGGTTTTATCCGAGATTCTGGCTGCCTGCTGCATGTTGTGGGTAACCATGACAATAGTATAATCTTTTTTCAGTTCCACAGCAAGGTCTTCTATCTTGGATGTGGAAATGGGGTCGAGGGCGGAAGTGGGCTCATCCATCAAAAGCACTTCCGGCTGCACTGCCAAAGCTCTGGCAATACAGAGCCTCTGCTGCTGTCCTCCGGAAAGCCCCAGGGCGCTTTTTTTCAGACGGTCCTTTAATTCATCCCAGATGGCCGCGTCTCTCAGAGATTTTTCCACAATATCGTCCAGCCTGACCTTTGAGCGGATCCCGTGGGTTCTGGGCCCGAACGCGATATTGTCATATACGCTCATGGGGAATGGATTTGGTTTCTGGAACACCATTCCCACCCGCTTTCTCAGCAGGTTGATGTCCATATTTCCATAGATATCCTGGTCATCCAGCAGGATTTCGCCTGTTATCCTGCATCCCTCCACCAGATCGTTCATCCGGTTCAATGATTTTAAAAGGGTGGATTTCCCGCAGCCCGAGGGGCCGATAAAAGCGGTGATCTCATTGGAAGGGATCTTCAAATTGATGCCTTTCAGGGCTTTAAAATCACCATAGTATAACTCCATTTTATTAATTGTCAGCTTATCCATAATCTATCGTTCTATCCTTTCGCGATTCTCTTGGCAATCAGCCCGGAAACCCCGTTGATTCCCACCACGATGACCAAAAGCACTACAGCGGTTGCATATGACTGGTTGGTGTACAAGCCCTCGTTGGTCAGCACGTACATATGCACAGCCAGGGTACGGCCGGAGGACATCAGGTTATCCGGCACTCCGGCAACGGTCCCCGCCGTATACATCAGGGCGGCTGTCTCTCCCACGATTCTCCCCACCGCCAGTATGATACCCGCTAAAATCCCGGGCACTGCCGAAGGGAGCACAATTTTAAATACCGTTCTCAAACGCCCTGCGCCCAGCCCGAAACTGCCTTCCCGGTAAGAATCAGGAACTGATTTGAGGGCTTCTTCCGTGGTTCTGATGATGAGGGGGAGTATCATCATTGCCAGGGTGAGAGCGCCGCCCATAATGGTATATGACCAGCCAAATGTGACTGCAAACAAAAGGAAACCAAATAAACCGTAAACAATCGAGGGGATTCCGGACAGGGTTTCCGCCGTCACCCGGATCACGGCCACCAGTTTATTGCCCCGTTTGGCATATTCCACCAGATAAATCGCCGCGAAAATTCCCAATGGCCCTGCGATCAGCAGTGAAAGAAATGTCATGATAACGGTGTTGATCAGCGCCGGCATGAGGGAAACATTTTCACTGTTGTATTCCCAGGCAAACAGGCTGGGCGTCAGATAGGGAACCCCTTTTATGAGGATGTAAGCGATCAAAAATAAAAGGATCAGCACCGTAACGGCCGCGGATACGGTGACTAACAGCATCAGAATGAGAGAAAGAGGGCTCCTTTTATAGGCTTTCATCTTCTGGGAAAATGTCTGTTTATTAATCGGGTCCATCATTCAGACCTCCTTCTCAGCATGGAAAATGATAAATTGATAATGAGGATGAACACGAACAGCACAACAGCGGTGGCGATCAGCGCTTCCCTGTGAAGATCCGTGGCATATCCCATTTCCAGTACAATGTTGGCCGTCAGGGTCCGTACTCCAGCAAACAGCCCTTTGGGCATTCTGGGCTGGTTTCCAGCCACCATAATCACCGCCATGGTTTCTCCAATGGCCCGGCCCACGCCCAGGATCACCCCGGCCATGATTCCCGACTTAGCGGCGGGAAGAGTGGCAAAAAACACGCTTCTCTCATGGCTGGCGCCCAGAGCCAGGGCTCCTTCATAATAGGAGGCCGGAACTGCATTGATAGCTGATTCCGCCACACCGATGATGGTGGGGAGAATCATAATCCCCAGCAAAACGGATGCGGCAGCCATGCTCTTTCCGCTGCCGCCGAATAACTGGGACATGACCGGCACGATGACCACCATGCCGAAGAACCCGTATACAACGGATGGTATTCCGGCCAGCAGGTCGATGGCCGGTTTAATGATCCGGTACAGACGTTTTGGACAGAACTTGGATAAATAGATGGCCGTCAAAATCCCAATGGGAACTCCCACCGCAATGGCTCCCGCCGTCACATAGATACTTCCCATTATCATCGGAAGGATTCCGTAGATATCATTTCCCGGTTTCCATTTCTCTCCCAGCAGGAAATCCAGCACTCCTATTTTTCCGATTGCCGGAACACCGTTGGCAAACAGAAAAATACAGATCATGGCTACCGCCAGGATGGAAACGCAGGCAGATGTTAAAAATACCAGTTCCATCCCCTTTTCTTTCACTTTTCTCATTCAAATGCTCCTTTATATTTGCCTCTGGGTAATTCTGCTGTAAAAATCCCTGCTGTAATCCTCAGATTGGGGGAATCTGTGAATCACAGCAGGACAGGCGATTCCGTCAGAAAAACCGCCTGTCCCTTTTTTTACTGAAGATCTTCCCATTCGGTAACTTCACCGGTAAAGATTGCTTTTACATTGTCACTAGTCAGCTCTTCCACAGGGCTTTCGTTGTTTACGATCACCGCGATGCCGTCCATAGCGATCACCACAGGGGTCAGGCCTGCTTCTGTCTCACTTTCTTTCAACTCTCTGGATGCCATTCCGATATCGCAGACGCCTTCCAGCGCGGAGGTCATGCCTGTGGTGGAATCGCTCTGCTGCACTTCAATGGTCACATCCGGGTTCAGGGCTGTGTAAGCTTCTTTCAGCTTCTCCATAACAGGTGTTACGGAAGAAGATCCGGCAACTACCACTTTTCCCGACGCGCTGCCTGCGGTATAAGCGCCTTCATTGCCCTGGCTGATATAGCCGTTGTCTTCCACTACCTTCTGGCCTTCTTCGCTCATAATGAATTTGATGAAATCCTGAGCCGTCTCGCTGACACCCTCTTTGGTGGCGATGTTAAACGGACGGGCGATTTTATAGGAACCTGATTTGATGTTATCCACGGACGCTTCTGCTCCGTCAATTTTCACCGCTTTTACGGTATCATTTAAGGAACCTAATGAGATATAGCCAATGGCTTCTTTATTACCGGAAATGGTAGTCATCATAACGGAAGTGCTGTTGGTAATTTCCGCTTCTTCTGTAGTATTATCCACCTTTTCTCCTGCGTCATTCTTCTCCTCAATACCGAATAATTCGATAAATGCACCTCTTGTGCCGGAACCGTCTTCACGGGATACCACGGTAATGGGGCCTTCTGCCGATGGGGATTTTGCTTCTACCGTCTCTGCCTTCGCATCGGTCGTTGCTGCTGTAGAATCTGCTGTGGCCGCTTCTGTTGCAGCCGCTTTTGTTGTGGCCGCCGGTGATGTGGATTCTGTTGTCTGGCTTCCTCCGCAGGCGGTTAAACCTGCTGCCGCGATGCCTAATGCTAATACCATTGCCAATGTTTTTTTCATAATTTCCTCTCCTTTTGCCCTTTGGGGCATTCTATAAAGTTTTGTTATTTTTTGCTTTCTGTTTGTTCTTACAGTTCGTATTGTAAAATTTATATGTAAAATCCAAAAGGAGAGTTTTGTTAAATCTACGTAAAATACCTGGGTGAACAGGACTTTATATCCGTCACCCAGGTATTGTTTTGTAAAATCGCAACAGTTCAGACCTATCTGAACTGTTACGTAAAATCTCTATTCTGTTATGCCGTTTCCGCGGCGCTGCCAGCGCAGCAGCCCACTCCATCCAGCCCACTCCATCCGGCCTGTCAGCCGGCTGAAATTGATCTGTTTATAATCTACTGGCGGATAAACTCCAGGACTTTTCCCTTGGACTGCACTCCCACCAATTTATCAACGGCCTCTCCATTTTTAAAGAGAACCAGGCTGGGCACTGTCATAATTCTGAACCTCTCAGCCAGTTCAATCTCTTCGTCAATGTCCAGTTCGCCGATTTTAACGTCCGTCACTTCATTTGACAAAGCTTCCACTACCGGGTGAAGCATCTTGCAGGGGCCGCACCAGGTTGCAAAAAAATCTACCATAACCGGTTTATCGGAATTCATAACTTCGCTGTCAAAATTTTCCTTTGTGATCTTTAAAATTGCCATAATTCATTTCTCCTTTTTTTCTTTATTCTTGTCTTTAAAAATTTTTTTATCCAAATCTGCCACTGTAACATGAGTTAAACGGTCCCGGCACATCTGATCCAGGTTACCGTACAGCTCATCCAGCACTCCGGCCATTCCTGACGCCACCATGCAGTCCTTATTGGGATCACCGCTTTTCCAGGATGCAGAAACAAATTCCGTTTCGAGAGCGTCCGCCACCATACACAGGCTGACATCCGCCGCCTTCTTATCGAACAGATATCCGCCTTCCAATCCTTCTTTGGTGGCCAGAAGACCGGCTTTTTTAAGTTTCGCCATGATTTTGCGTACCCGGGCAGGATTGGTGCAGATATTATCCGCCAAAACTTCACTGGATACTGTTTCCGCCTTATGATTTAAAAATACTAATGCATGAACTGCTACGCCAAATTCACTTGTCATCTCATTCTCTCTCCGATTTCTGTTTCTATTCATCCGGCCCAGGGATCTGCTGTTTCCATCGGAACGGTCTTCCCAGGTCTGTCCTCATGGTTATTTTAACACCTTCCGCCTGGCCAGGCAATCCTGCAATTGATTGGAACCCAAATAGCAGCTTTTCCAGGTTATTGTACGGCCAGCGCAGTAAATGCCCAGTCCTGGTGAATCATAACGTAATTTTCTCTATCTGCGTTTCCCTTCCATGGTCTGCTCAATAATGCTCTTCATGGTGTCCTCGTTCAACTGTCCGGACGCGTATCCGAACACATTGCCGTCCCGGTCAATCATAAATGTGGTAGGCAGAGAGTAAACTCCGTAATTCGCAAACTGTTCTCCTGTGGTATCCATCAGCACCGGATACGTGTAACCATTATCCTCTAAGAACTTCTTAATCTCTTCTTCTGACTTTTCACTTCCCTGGTCAGGTCCTGCCACTCCCAGCACGATCAGAGCCTCATCGCCTTCTGTACTGTAAGTTTCATAAATTTTCTGAATATCCGGCATCTCCGCCCGGCATGGCGGACACCAGGTGGCCCAGAAGTTAAGAAATACCGTCTTTCCTTTATAATCCGACAATGTATGGGTGTTGCCAAACTGGTCTGTCAGCGTAAAATCGATAGCCGGGAGCGTCTCCGGCTCCGCGGTGGTTGTCTCCTCGATCTCAGCTTCTGTTTCTCCGTTCACAGCTTTGGAAGCGTCTGTAGTTTCCTCTGAAGACGCATTCTCCGATGATTGTTCTTTCGATTCCTCTTTTGTTTCTTCTTCCGTATCCGCCGCTATGGCCCCAGACGGCTCTTTTCCGCCGTTATCCTGGCCCTGAACCGTGTATTGGGACAGGTATCCGGTCACTGCGTTCATCTTGCCGGTAAACATCAAAAGTCCCATGATGATCATCAGCACGCCGCCGATTTTAACCGTATACTTCACAAATTGTCCATGTTTCTTGAAGAAATCCAGCAGCGTTGTTGTGAATATCCCAACTATTAAAAACGGAAGGATGAATCCCAGGGTATATACGCCGATCAGCGCATATCCGGTTGCTTTTGTCGCCGCCGACGCCGCCATAATCAGCACGGTTGCCAAAGCGGGGCCTACGCACGGCGTCCAGGCAAAGCTGAAGGTAAATCCCATCACCAGAGCGGTAACCGGTGACATTGCCATCTTATCCAGCCTGAACGGCAGCCGGTGTTCCCTTCCAAGGACGGTTGAAGTGCCCAAGAATCCCAATTGGTAAAGTCCGAACAGGATCACGATGATTCCGCCTATTCTGGCAAACATCAACTGGCTCCGGTTGAAGAAATGTCCCAGTGCAGAGACGCCAAAACCCAGAAGGAAAAATGCAAAGCTGACACCTACTACGAAGAAAATGGTATTCACCATAACCTTGCTGCGTTTATAATAAGTCCTGCCGTCCTCGCCCACACTCCTGGTTCCGCCTGATAAATAGCCGATATACAAAGGTAAAAGCGGCAGCACGCACGGCGAGAAAAAGCTCACCAGTCCCTGTAAAAATACGGTAAGCGCCGGAACACTTACATCTAATGAAAATCCCACTCAATCGTCCTCCTTTATCTATACTGTCAATAACACGTTAAATACTTCGCTCATGGTTGGATGGGTATAAATGGAATCTCTGAGCACCGTATAAGGAAGCTTGGCATCCATAGCCATCTTAGCCAGGTTAATCATCTCATGAGATTCCGCGCAGAACAGATGCATTCCTAAAATCTGCCCTGTCTTCGCATCGATCACAGCCTTTAACAGGCCGTCTGTCTGTCCTAACACCTTGGCCTTGGGAATGGCCGAAGCCAGAAGTTTTGCCGTTTTCACTTCATATCCCGCTTCCCTGGCATCCTTTTCCGTCATGCCCACTCTTGAAAATGGGGGATCAATGAAGGTACTGTAAGGAACCGCTCCCCTCTTATCCAGGGTATAGCTTCCGTCGCCCAGCACTTTGGAACGGACAATCCGGTAATCATCCAGGGAAATATAGGTGAACTGAAGCCCGCCTGCCACATCTCCCATGGCATAGATCTCAGGCGCTGTGGTCATCCGGTGTTCATCGGTGATGATTCCGCCTCTGGCATTGGTACTCACTCCCGCCGCTTCCAGATTCAGATCATCCACAGCAGGCCTTCTGCCGGTAGCAACCAGTACGGCGTCTGCGGGAAGTTCCCGCTGGCCGTCTTTCCCCGTGATGATCACTTTCGCCCGGCCCTCTTCCTGTTCCACCGCTTCTACTTTCACGCCGGTCATGATCCGGATTCCCTGCTTCTCCATCTGGGCCTTAACCGCCGCAGCCATCTCTTCATCTTCCCTTGCCAGGAACTGCTCTCCGTCCTGGAGAACCGTCACTTCCGAACCAAACTTTCTGTATATGGAAGAAAATTCAATCCCAATATAACCGCCGCCGATGATTACCAGGTGTTTCGGAAGTTCCTTGAGTTCAAGCATGGTATCGCTGATATAGACATAAGGATTATCCTTCAGGCCTTTAATGGGCGGAATCACCGGAACAGCTCCCGTATTGATGAAAAACTGCGGGGCTTCCACGGTAAATGTCTCGCCGCCGTTTTTAATCTCCACCTCATGATTCGACAGGAATCTGGCTGTCCCGTCTATTACCGTAATATTCTCATTATCCGCCAGATTATGATAATTTGCCGTATTTAATTTATCAATCAGACCGTCCTTCTGCAACATGATCTTCCGGTAAGCCTCTGCTCTTTCTTCAAAACTGCCGTTCATGTCTGATACTTTCTGGGCATTATATACCAGATATTTGGTGGGGATACATGCCACATTGATGCAGGCGCCGCCGTACATCTTAGGCGATTTCTCTATCATCGCCACTTTTTTCCCCGCTGCCGCCAGCGCAGATGACAAGGTCTTTCCGCCTTTTCCGAAACCGATTATAACCGCATCGTACTGTCTCCTTTGCTCCATTCTATTTTCCTCCTGAACTGTATTTTTATTTGTTACTGTAACTTTACAATATACAGTTAGATTTGTCAAGTACTTTTTTTAATTTCTTCCAGGCGGCGTTACAATAAAAAGCAGCCCGGACAATCCCGTTCCGCAACAGCGGAATAAAACTGTCTAAGCTGCTTTTCCATTCTCATGCCCCGTCTATGATACCGTTACCATTTGTAATATTTCACCAAAGCCTGGGTTCCCAAATCCCCCATGCCTTCCGCTTCCAGATTCTGATACATGGAAAGTATGTATTCCAGAACGCCCAGCTCTATGCCGGCTCCTCTGGCCTCTTCCTCCGCCAGTCTCATATCTTTAATAAAATGCTTGATAAAGAAACCAGGATTGTAATCATTCTCCAGAACGCGGGGAGCCACATTGCTCATCTGGGCGCTGCCCGCCGCGCCTGTGGAAATGGAATCCAGCATGGTCTGTACGTCCAGACCCACATTTTTCGCATAAACCATGGCTTCGCAGGCCCCGCTGAGGGCCCCCGCCAGAGCGATCTGGTTGCACATCTTGGTATGCTGGCCATTTCCCGCCTTGCCTTCATAATTAATATTCCGGCCCATGGCTTCAAATACCGGCAGACAGGCGTCAAATGCCTCCCTGTCTCCGCCAGCCAGTATGGTCAGCGTCCCGGCCTTTGCCCCGCTGTCTCCGCCCGTAACCGGCGCGTCCAGAGCGGACATACCATTTTTTCGGGCTTCTTCATAGATTCTTACAGCCAGTTTCGGGCTGCTGGTGGTCATGTCGATCAGGTATGCTCCTTTTTTCGCATTGGCTATGATTCCCTGTTCACCAAAATAAACCTCTTCCACGTCCTTGGGATACCCAACGATGGTGATCACCACATCCCGGTCCGCGGCGCATTCAGCCGCCGTACCGCACCAGAGCGCGCCTTCACCGATCACATCTTCCACCTTAGATTTGGTTCTTGTATAGATGGAAACCTCAAATCCGGCTTTCATAAGATTCCGGACCATGGATTTTCCCATAATCCCAACACCGATAAATCCAATTTTTTTCATCTTAATCCTCCATGCAGATACGTTTTTCGCGCAAATACGCGCCGGGAAGTCCAGCTTCTCAGCTCTGTCTTTCCCTATATCCCGTTTCAAAATTCACCAGATTATCAAGTCTGTCTCCATTTAAAAACTTCTCCAGGTTACTGCCCGCGATCCGGATAATCCGTTCCAGGGTTTCCTGCAAATGATACTGTCCGGAAATATGAGGGGTTATCACCGCATTTTTGGCATCCCACAGCGGATGGCCTGGCGGCAGCGGCTCAGGATCGGTAACATCCAGGGCGCAGCCGCCCAGATGGCCTTCATTCAGCACCTTTACGAGAGCATCCGTATCAATGGCGGTTCCCCGGCCCACATTGATGAGAAATGCGCCCTTTTTCATGCTGCGGAGCCGTTTTTCATCTATAATATGATAAGTTTCAGGCGTGTTGGGAAGAGAGAGGGAGATAAAATCCGCTCTCGGAATCACCTCGTCCAACTGCTCATTGGTATACAGTTCATCCAAATATTCCGGTTTGGCTCCTGATTTCCTTCTTATACCGATGGTATGGCTGCCCAGCACCTTCATGCGGGTGGCAAACTCTCCTCCGATATCCCCTAAACCGATAACAAGGGTTGTGGAACCCCATATAGAAGTAACGCTTCCTTCGTCATTCCAATGGTGGTTTCTCTGGTTTTCATAATAAAGGTTCAGCTTTTTTTGAAGCATCAGGGCCGTTCCCACCATATATTCTGAAATCGCAAGGCCGTATGCGCCGGTCGCATTGGTGAGAAGGGTTCCCGGCTTTAACACTCCGGGCTTACAGTATGAATCCGCGCCTGCGGAATTGAGCTGGAGCCATTCCAGGTTCCCGGCGGATTCCAGCATGTTTTCCGGCACATTTCCAATTATGATGGAAACGTCCTGAAGCTGGGCTTCAGTAACTTCAGAAGACTGCACATATTCAAATACACAGTCCTTTCCAATGTTTTCAAAATACGCTTTATGACGTGCCTCCACAGGGAGGGTTACTAATATTTTTTTCATCTGTTCTCTATCTCCATCACCATATCAACCCGTCTCTGGTGTCTTCCGCCTTCATATTCCGCGTTCAGCCATTCGTCTGTTATCATCTTGGCCATCTCCACGCCGATCACCCGGGCTCCGAATGCCAAAACATTGGAATTGTTATGCATTCTGGAGAGTTTCGCCGTATACGGTTCACTGCACACACAGGCCCGGATGCCCTTAACCTTATTGGCTGCCAGGGAAATCCCCACGCCGGTGCCGCAGATCGCAATGCCCAGATCCGCCTCTCCCGACACTACCGCCCGTCCCACCTTTTCTCCATACACAGGGTAGTCGCAGCTCTCATGGGCATTGGTTCCCAAATCCAGGACTTCAATTCCCTTAGACAGTAAATGTTCTTTGATTTCTTCTTTCATTTCAATTGCAGTATGGTCGTTTCCTATCGCTATTTTCATATGCTCCTCCAGTTTACTGATGCCAACGCTCTTTTTATTCTTTTTTAACATATCATAATTGACATGTTTTATCAAGCCAGCCTTTTAAGGAAGCCGCTGAAACATTAAAATATTCGTAATAGTTCACACTTCATCCACAATCGGAAGATAGATTTCTATATAGTAAACCGTCCTGCCGTCCACATTGCAGTTGACCGTATATTGGGAGTATGCCTTCCCCACCAGCTTAAACCGGTGCTCCTTCGCCCAGTCAACCGCCCTGGCAATGGATTCCTTTTTAGGGGAACGGCTGTCGGATTCGGCCACGGTAAATATACAGCGCTTGTAATCCAGGTATGGAACCGCTCCCTCCAGCTTCTTGTCCATTCTCATCTTCCTCGCCGTAAATCCCCTGAGGGTGAGATAAAAATAGACCGGCATATCATAATCCGAATCCAGATCATATTCCTCCAGAATATTGGATACCTCATAAAGGCTTTTTTCCTGGATCATCTGGAACCAGTCGTCCCTGGCCGTCTCTTTATCCTTTCTTTTGGGCGACATGATGTAAAAACGCTGAAATGGGAGGACGGAGCAGACGTTCAAATAATCCTTTACATTTTTACAGCTAAAATAGCTGGTTTCCAGCTTGGTCAGATAATATTTGTGCTCTTTTATGCTCTTTTTCTCTTCCTCTATTTTTTCGCTGATCAGCCTCTCCATGGCGTCGCAGCTATTGTGATAGAGAATATTTTTCACATCATTTACGCTGAAATTGACTTTCCGGTAGTAAATAGCGTCCAGAAGAAGCCATACGTCATCCGCCGTATAGCACCGGTAGCCGTTTTCCGTCTTATACGGCTTGATAATATCTTTTTCCTCATAAAATCTCAGCGTATCCTGAGTGACGCCCAAAAGCCTGGCCACTTCGCCAATCCGGTATTCTCTCTCCATATCCTGCTCCTTTCTGCATTTCTTTTATCTTCATCCGGCCAGAGCGCCGGTTTGTAAATTCTCTGCCCTGTCTTCCTTTTTCCTGAGCCAGACTGCCACAGCCGCGATCGTGAACTGGGCCGCCGGCACCGCCAGCCATATGCCGGGAACTCCCATCATTTGAGGCAGGATGAGCAGCCATGCAGCCACTCCAAGGGGTTCTCCATAGGCCAGGATATAAGCCTGGCGGTTCTGCCTGGTCGCATAGAAATAAGATGCCGTAACCCGGATAAAACTATAGGGAACCAGTCCGGCGCAAAATACCAGAATGACCCGGCTGTACGTTTCCATCACTTCCCGGGACGCTCCGAACATCAACGGAACCTCTCTCCGGAACAAGTACAGCCCGGCGATTCCCGCCGCTCCGATCACCGCCGCAAAAGAATAAGCCATGGAGCGGTATTTCCTGCAGGACTTCACATCCCCCATGCCCAGGCTCAGGCTGAACAGGGGCTGGCTGCCGTCCCCTACTCCCTGCAAAAGAAGCTGGACCACAACCACCACGTAGCTGATCACCGCATATACGGCGACCTCATGGTCATCGGCATAGGATGTAAGGCTTTTATTCATCACCAAAAGGATCAGGTTGGGAGACAAGGTCAACCCAAATGGAGACAGGCCGATTAACAGCATCCGCTTGATCCTATCCCATTGGATGAATCTGCCCGGAACCCTTATGGGTCCGTCCTTTAACATGCTCTTCTTCAGCAGATACAAAAGGCCCGACACCGCCGTCACCCCCTGTCCTGCCGCTGTAGCAAGAGCCGCGCCGAACATTCCAAGAGGAACCGCTTCGATCAAAATATAATCCAAAACCATGTTGACAAAAAAACCGGACATCATAAAAACCATAGCCATAAATGCCCGGTCCATATTGCGGAGCACTGGAATCAGCCCAGTTCCCAAAAGCTGGAATACCGCGCCCGAAAGGATGATCCCAAGATACACCTGCCCCAGTTCATAGATTTCACCCCGGGCTCCCAGAAGATGCAGAACCGGGTTTTTTACGGCCAACCCGACAGCCGTCATAACCGCAGCCGTAAAAAGCAGGAGCAGAAGTATTCTCTTCTGATCCTGCCTGATTTCTGATTCGCTGCCGGTTCCCTCCGACACCATGAGCACCGAACCGCCCACACCGATTCCGGTGCCCAAAGCCTGTAAGAGCGCCGTAACCGGATAGGCGATATTAATTGCCGCCAGGCCGGGATCTCCCAGATTTCTTCCTATAAAAAAACCATCCACGATTGCATAAACGCCCGAACATGCAAATGCGAGCATAGACGGCAGAACGCATCTCCAGAAATTTCCCTTTCTCATACGGCAGCTTAAATCCTCAACTTTCTATTTTTCCTTTTCGAATTTCTCTGTCCCCTGATAGGTAACCACGCCTTCTTTATCGGTACAATAGTAATTCTCGTCTGCATCTTTCACATTTTTCTTATTCTTGGCAATGGTTCCCGAAGAATTCACCAGGTATTCTTTATCATTATACTCCACAACTTTTAATTTGTCTTCTTTATCCGCTTTTAACTTCCGTCCCTTGATGTAAATGGAATTTTTATGGATGCCGTTATATCCCGCTCCCTTTTTGCTGCCCGAATCCTGGAAACTGTAAGAATACTCTTCTCCGTCCACTTCCAAAGTGGTATTTCCCATTTCAGCGGCTCCCACCGGAGAGTTGCCAAAGTAAAATACTTCACAGGTGTCAAATTCATCCGGCAGTTCTTCCTCTGTTTCAATCTCTGTACAGGAAGCGATCTTTGTGGAACTCTTCTCTTCAAATTCTATTTTGTAAAGCCCTTCCAGCATCTCGCCTTTCTCGTTAAATGCATACTTCTTGCCGTTAATGGTCTTCATCTGGCTCTTTACCAGGTCTCCGTCTTTTTCCGCATAGAACCAATAGGCTTCATCATCATTATACGCTTCCTGATCCACATCCTCGTCCGGGACTACATGGAACCAGCCGTCCGCTCTCCAGCACTGCTCCGGCGTGTTGAAATACTGGTAATCCCCGGAAGATGTGGCATTCTGTTTGGTAGCGACCTGATACCATTCATACTGGGCCGCGCCGTATTCGTTAAATGTATAACGTTTTCCGTTGATTCTCTTTGTTTCGTCATCAACCTTCTTGCCCGTTGAATTGAAATAAAACCAATAGTCCTGATCCGTATCATCTTCATTTTCATCGTCTTCTACATGGATTCTGGCCCATGATCCGGCCACCTGTGCCCCGTCATCCTCTTCACCGCAGTAGTAAACGCCCTCTTTCCAGGCATCGTCACCAGTCAGACGGGTTGAATCCTCATTTACCCAGCCGTATAACATGCGGCCGTCGTCATCAAAGGCATATTTCCGGTTAGTACCGTCGGCCTTTCTGATGGAACGGAAGGTGGTGCGGTCAGATGACGCCCGATAGGCCTTCCCATTGTTCTGGAAATAATACCAATATGAGTAAGGCTCATCATCGTCGCCTGCGTCCTCATTTTCCACCTGCCGCCATTCGTTGGTGACCATG
This sequence comes from Clostridium sp. MCC353, assembly GCF_018785315.1. Taxonomy (GTDB): domain Bacteria; phylum Bacillota; class Clostridia; order Lachnospirales; family Lachnospiraceae; genus CHH4-2. Next base: position 77,033 of record NZ_WQPN01000066.1, read on the forward strand.
GTTCCGGCAGAATTCACATAAAAAATATCATCGTCGGATTCTATCAGGGAACTTGTGGCCATGATACCGTCATCATCCAGATAAAACCAATGGCTGCCGGATTTCTTCCACTCGCTGGACGCCCTGCTGCCGTCTTTTTCATAGTATACCCAATTTTCACCTTCCTGTTTCCAGCCTTTCGTTGCTGCCGAAGATGATAATGCCATCCCTAAGGAACATGCGGTCATCACACAAACTGCCGCTAATATCTGCACATTTTTCTTCATTTCTTCCTCACATTCTGCTGTTAAAAACAGCCTGACTTTCTTTCTGCCACCGCAGTTTTATCTATGCGCGCATATCCTGAATCCATATCGGTTTCAAGACTTTTCCAGAATAAACCATGGTCAAAGTCCAAGGTCAACGGACGGGAAGAATATGTCAGAAAATAGTAAATATATTTACATTTTCTTACATTTTTAAAATAATTTGGAATACCCGGAAACAGAAATGTCCCAGTGAGAATGAACAGCCCCAAGGATCGGACAACAAAAAAATACCCGGTGAAAGGCGAAGAGTGCGGCCGCCATTTCCCCGGGCAGTGATGTCCTGTGAATGATATTACACCCTGGAGTTAGTCCAAAGTCAACTACTTTTTATCCATTGCCGGATAAATGCTTCGGCATTCTCTTGCGCCGGTTTCGTTCCGTCAATGTAAATAACAGGACATTTTAATCCATTCAGCCACGCTTCTGTTTTTTCCATCGTGCGGGAAGCTGCCAGCTCATAAAACTTCTGCTCCCGTTCATACATATCCCCGCCCTCAAACACGCGTTTTCCGAACTTCTCTATACTTCTTTTCTTTATCCGGTCAAGCCTTATCTCAAGCGGGGCTTCTATGTAGATCACACAGCCGTACCTGGCGTTTATTTCATCCCCGAAATCACAGTTCACCGCGGTTACGATAAACTGTCCGTACTTTTTCATGTCCGCCGTCAAAAGTTTAAGCGCCTCTTCCCTCGTCCGGGCATCTGTATATGGAACTGCCGGTTCTTTGAAAAAATAATCTTCCGCATCCATATGTTTATATCCCAGCATACCGGCAAGAAGTCTGCCTAACGTTGTTTTTCCGCTGCCGTTTGCACCTGAAACGGCGATTCCCTGGCACACTTTGCCCTCCCCCTTTATATCCAATTCTATAAATGCCTTTTACCGTGTTATTGCTCCATTATACTATCTGCCCGCAGTTTTTCCAATACCCCAGCCATACAATCCCCATTGCCTAAAAATGAATCTTGGTTTAAAATAGTTTGGTAATCACCGCTTTGACTGCCGCCGCCCGGCGGCGAAATGGAGGAAATAATGTTAAAAGACGATATGATAATGAAAACCGGTATTATACATATTCTGGATTCGACCATGGGAGTGCCGGTGCTCTCAGATTATGAATTTGATTTAGGTTCTGATCTGTGTGATTTTTTGAAAGCCCACATAGAAAAATTTACAGAGAGCGACGATGTAAAGCACTGCCAGTTTTCCGATGAATCCGAAGTCTGCGCCGCCATCCGCGAATGCACGCCGGAAAACTTCATTGAAACCAGCAAAGTGATCGCGCAGAAATTATACGGAATCATGAATTCCAATATCGCCATACCGCCCGCAGATATGGCAATGGTGGTATTCAGCTGCAAAGGAAATGACTATCTGGGCGTATTAAAGCTCAACTATAAAACTTCCTACACCCACATCACCCAGCCCTCCGAAGACGGCAGCAATAACAACGACATCATACTCCAACGCGCCATCCTGCCCTCCGAAGGCCAGAAATTATCCGAGGCATTTGTGGTGAACTTACAGGACGGAGAACTATTGCTGACCGAGAAGAAATACGAGGTGAACGGCGAAAAAAGGCTGTATTTCTCCGAACTCTTCCTGGAATGCCACGCCCCTCTTTCCCAAAAAAGCAAGCTGGACATCGTGACAAAAGCCGTGGAGCAGGTCAACAAGAAATACTACGGCGACGACGACACCGAACGCAAAATGGAGACAAAAAGCGTAATATATCAGGAATTGGAAGAAGAAGGCTGCATCCACATCGAAGCCATCAAAGAAAAAGTCTTCAAGGACAGCCCTGTAATGCAGGAAGAATTTGTGGAGAAGATGGAAAAATACAACATGGTTACAGAAGTTGTGGAACCCAAGAACGAACAGACCGTAAAAAAATTCCAGACCCAGTACCTGACCACCGATACGGGAATCGAAATCAAGATCCCAATGGAGGAATACGGAAACACCGATCATGTGGAGTTCATCACCAATGTGGACGGGACCATTTCCATGCTGATTAAGAATATTGGGAAACTGACTACCCGATAACTCATAGCCCCTATACGAAAAACTCCCCTATGGAAATAATACGTTATTCCATAAGGGAGTTTTTACTATTTTGATCATTTCACCATGTATTCTTCCATTCCGTCCGCCATGGCGTCTACCGCCTCTTTAGGATCAGAAACCCCGGAATACATCTCTTCCAGATGTTCCAAAATAACCTGGCTGATGTTGTTGTATTGAGGATGAGGCGATTTAACCCGGACTTTATCAATGGTGTCAGTTATGCAGAAGGTAAAGCTCTCTTCCGACGGCCTCATAATTTCTCCCTGATTTCCCGTCCTGTAATCTTCCGATTCCAAAACAGAACTTCTGGTAGGAACAAAATAATGCATCAGCTCCTCAATTGTCTCCTTACTGGTGATAAAACGAACGAATTTTCTTGACAAATCAAGATTCTTCCCTTCTGAATAGGCAGCATATCCCGCTGAACCGGACCATCCTGTAGATTTCCCATCTTCGTTAAAAGGCATTGGCACCACATCCCACTCAAAATCCAGATCCACCATCTTTTTCACATTGGAAAATAAATCCGGGAACAGAGCAAGCTGCCCCGCCTTAAAATCAATGGTAGTTCCAGGTGCGGGATGGGCTTTATCAACAGTTATCAAATCATAAAATGTCTGAACTCCCTGTAATGACTTCTCACTGTTTATCCCAATGGTCTTATAGTCTTCACTCCACGGTTCGCCTCCATACAGCTTGAGCACAGGCGTCATGCACACATCCCAAATGGCCCAATCACCGCCCCGTGAAAAATCAATGCCATATGTGTTATTGGACGCGTCCGTAAGCTTTTTAGCATAACCAATCATCGCGTCCACGGTCCATTCTCCCTTTTTATACAACTCTGTGGGAGTTTCTAAACCGGCTTTTTCCATCAGACTTTTATTATAGAAACACACCAACGGTGCGCCGGAAAACGGTGCGCCAACCAGTTTGCCATCATACAAATAATGGTTCTGCTGGGCCTCGGTAAAATCCGAAAAATCGTATTCCTCATCATTTAACAGTTCCGTTAAATCAGCCATAAGGCCGTCCTGATAATACTGAGGCACCGCATACTCTGCCACCCAGAATGCATCAGGGGCAGTACCTCCTGCAATCATAGTTGTAAGTTTTTGGTCGTAATCAGCCAGAGAAGAGAGTATAATATCCACGGTGCAGTTGTTCTCTTCCTCAAAAGGTTTTATCACTTCTTTTAACTTTTCCTGCTGCTCAGCAGAACCATACATCAGCATGGTCAGCTTAGTTCCGTCTGTGCTTTTTGCACCGCTTTCCCCGCTTGTCTCCGCCGATGCAGGAGCCTTACCGGCTGTTCCCTGTGTGCCTTTGCCTCCCCCGCATCCAGCCAAAACCACTGCCATCATCACTGATAAAAATAATGCTTTTTTCCTCATAAGAAACCCTCCTCAAATAGTTTGTTTACAAAAGTTCAGCCCTTTACACCGCTCAGAGCCACGCTCTCGATGAATTGTTTTTGAGCAATAAAAAATGCTATAATTAACGGCAGAGTAGAAATAACACATGCCGCCATCATCTGTCCCCATATTGTTCCGCTCATATCTGTAAACAACCCAAGTCCCAGAGATATGGTGTATTTATCGGTGGAATTCAGATAGATCAGGGGATCTAAAAAATCATTCCACGCATTCATAAAATTAAAAATTGCTAAAGTAGCCAATGTGGACTGGGAAATAGGCAGCATAATCCGGAAATAAATTCCGAAAGGAGTACACCCGTCCACTTTAGCCGCCTCACAGAGCTCTGACGGCACAGAAAGATAAAACTGCCGGAATAAGAATACGCCGAACATCCCTCCAACTCCAATTACATTGGGCATGATCAGTGGCAGGTGGGTATTGATAAAGCCTAATTTGCTCCATACCTTAAAAAGCGGTATGATTATAATTTCATTTGGAACCATCATGGCGCACAGCGGCAGCAGGAACAGAAGGCCGCTCCCCCTGAATTTCAGCTTTGCATAGGCAAAACCTGCCATTGAAGCCACCAGGCTGCCCAATATCACTACCGTCACAGTGATATAGAAACTGTTCCACATCCAGTCCAACACTGGTGACGAAATGAACATGTCCACGTAATTCTTAACGGTTATGACAGAGGGAATCAACTCCGGCGGAACTTTAAAGATCTGTGATTCCGGCTTAAATGATGCGGAAAGCAGCCATGCATATGGAAAAATACAGATTATTCCAATGAATGCTAAAATCAGATACAGAAATATTTTGCTTTTCCTATTCTTCCTCCGCATATACCATCCTCCTTCTCAGTGACCACTGTATCAAAGTTAACACTAAAATAATTAAAAACATGATCACAGCCATTGCCGCCGCATACCCCATCTTATATTCCTTAAATGCTTTCAGATAGATATAATAGACCAAAAGCTGTGTCGTTTTGGCCGGCCCCCCGCCGGTCAGGTTATAAACATTGCTGAATATCTTCAGCGCGCCTATGGTAGTTGTAATCAGCACCATGAAAATGGACGGCGAAAGCATAGGGATTGTGATGGATTTAAAAATCTGGAAACTGTTGGCTCCATCCAGCCTGGATGCCTCGTAATAAACCGCAGGAATCGCTTTTAATGCGGATAAAAAGATTACCATGTTCAATCCCACACCCTTCATCATCGTGTTTACGATTAAAACAGGCATAGTCAGCTTCACATCATACAGCCACGCAGGCCCCGTAATGCCAATCGTTTTTAGCAGACTATTTAAAATCCCCACATCCGTTGCCAGAATATATTTCCAAACGATCGCCCACACAACAATGGGCGTTATATTGGGCATGAATACAAGTGTACGCATAATCCCGGTTCCTTTGATTTTCTGATTCAGCAATACTGCCAGAATAATGGCAATACTCACATTGAGCGGAACCAGGCAGACCGTAAAGAACAAAGAGTTTTCCATTGCATTTAAGAAATCACCGTCTTTTAAAAATAATGTCTTATAGTTTTCCAGTCCCACCACATTGATGCTGCCAATCAGCTTTGCGTCCGTCATGCTCAAATACAGTTCATAAATCAAAGGAACGTACAGAAAAAATATAGAACCCAACACTACCGGAGCGATCATACAGTAAGCGTATTTACTGTCGGTCCTAAGCACCCCTGATTGTTTCTTCATAAATACCTCCCGTCAATCAAACAGTTCCACACCTGCCTTCATCAGCCTTTTTTGGATTTCTCCCACATCCGCCTTTCTCGGGCTTTTTCCCACCTCTGCACAGTATGCCGCCGCAATCCCTGCTGCCTGTCCCATTGCCATGCAGATGGACATCACCCGGTAGGATGCATGAGCCCGGTGGGAACCGGAAATGCACCGGCCAGCCACTAACAGGTTATCCGCTTTCAGCGGCACAAAACACCGATAGGGGATATCATATGGTTTCACATACTGGATCTCCTCCTCAGCCTGCCCGGAACCCGCCGGATTATGTATGTCCACAATAAACTCCGCATTATGAACTATCACATCCGGGAACTTGGCGCCGTCTATAAGATCCTGAACTTTGAGCTTATATTCTCCCATCACCCTGCGGCTCTCTCTCACCCCCAGCGTTGTCCCACTTGAAATTAATTTACAGTCCTCATATCCCGGCAAATAATGATGGAAAAAATCCATTAAAAGTGACATCTGTTTTCTCAGCTCCCGGTCCGCCGGATATATCTGATCCATGCAGGTGGAGTCCACCCCGTTCATCTGGGTGGTGTTCACCTGCCGTTCTCCCGGCTTTGTGGTCCTGTGAAGTCTTACGGCAGCAAGATTTTCAGGCAGGATTCCCTGTTCACTGCATCTCTTTGTAAAATCCAGAAAACGCTCTCCACCCAATTCAACATCATCAACATCACCTATGCAGACAACCCCTCTCTCTTCATCCACCTGATCTATGGTAAACTCCAGAGTTACCGGCTGCGTCAGTCCGTCTTCCCTCCTCCCCTTTTCAATCGGCGCCCCCGCCAGATAAGAAACATCACCGTCTCCCGTTGCATCAATGATCACCTTCCCACTTAGAACCCCCGGCCCCTCTTTGCCAGAAATGAGAAGACCGGTGAGCGTTTCCCCCTCAGTTATCACATCAGTTACCGCAGTCTGCAGAAATACGGTTAATTTTTCATGATCCACAAATTCTGCTAAAACTCTCTTCGCTCTTTCTATATCGTGGGCCACACCCACTTCCCCGATCATATCGTTATCCGGGACCCCCAGCAATTTCATCACCTCATCCCTCATGGTTCCCGGACCTACCATGCCCAGAATAGGCCCTACATGCCCTACTGTCAGACAGCCCCCCACAATGCCATATCGTTCCACCAAAGCAACTTTCGCCCCTTCTCTGGCAGCCGCTACCGCAGCACAGATGCCGGCCGGACCTGCGCCTGCTACCACCACGTCATAACTGCCTTTTACTGCTATTTCTTTACTATATTTTATATAATTCATGTTTTCTCCCTTATCTGGAACGTTCCAAAGAATATTTTTAATAATTGCGGTATCTTTTTAATACCGCAATTAATTTCTTCTGATTACAGAATCCCGTTCTACTAATCTCACCGGCAGCACAACCGATACTTTTTTTCTGTCAGGGTTTTCAATCCGGTCCAAGAGAAGACGGCAGGCTTCCATACCCATACGCCTTTTTCCTATGTCAACGGTTGACAATGCCGGTGATGCATATCCCGAAAGAATCGAATCTTCATAGCTCACCACCGATACATCTTCAGGAACTCTGATTTTATTCTCATAGAAATACCGCAAAATGCCCAGCGCAATGCCGTCATTTGCTGCCAGAACCCCATCCGGCCGTTCCCCGGATTCCCACACCTTCTTCATAGCCTCATATCCGCCGATGCCGGAATTGTGCTCAGCATTCACATCCATATAATGTACCAGTGAGCCCCCTTCTTCCTCAACAGCCTGATAAAATCCGGTCTTTCTGAGCCTGTTCGTGCTAAACATCACCGGACAGTTGATGTAACAAAGCTTTTTATGCCCTGTCTGTATCAAATGGAGCGCGGCGGTTTTTGCCCCCTGCTTCACATCAGCAGTTACCGAATCAAAGCAGTCATGCTCTCTTCCCAGGACCACAGTAGGAATCCCTGTTTTTCTGATTAAGTCAGAGAATTCTTTTTCAATCAAACTTCCAACAATAAACAGTCCGTCTACCCTGTGCGTCTTTATCAATTGAGGAAGCTTCTGCTCCGAATCAAAAATGCAGAATTGTTCATTGAGCAGACCATAATCCGTATTGAGAAGGATCTCCGGTATTCCGGATATCACATCATAAGAAAACAGATCTGTTTCAATATCAAAATCGTACGATTCCTTCTTCACATTCTCCGTGAGCATCAAAACTCCAAGATTATTCGTTTTTTTGCTGATCAGGCTCCTGGCTGATATGTTGGGCGTATAACCCAATTCCCGGATTGATTCCAACACCTTCTGCCTCGTCTCTTCCCGAACCAAAGGGCTGTCATTGACAACTAACGAGACCGTGCTTTTTGAAACTTGAGCATGTTTTGCTACATCCAAAATGGTTACCAAATAATCCCCCCTCCATGCCTTTTTTCTCTTTTGGAACGTTCCTAAACTATGTTTTTATGATATCATCATTTAATTTAAATGTCAATGGGCTGAACATCTATTTATGTTCGGTTCGTTAATATCACAAAAAATGTTTCATATGATAAAAAATACCGATTTCCCCGAACCGGACTCTTTTACACAAAGTCCTCTTTACTCGTGAAATCGGTATTTTACTATATAGTACATTTTAATTTTCCAAAATGAATTTAACAAATCATCACGAAATCCGGCTGCTTTGTCCCTGCAGCAGAAGATCCGCCACCGTAAACGCCGCCATGGCCTCGACCACCACGACCGCCCTTGGCACCACAATGGGGTCATGTCTGCCTTTTATCTCGATCTTCACGTCCTGCCCGTCCCGGTTCACGGTTTCCTGCTCTAAAGCGATGGAAGGCGTAGGTTTGAAGGCAGCCCGGAATATAATATCGCTTCCGTCGCTCATCCCTCCCAGGATTCCGCCTGAGTGGTTGGTCTTTTTGCATACACGGCCATCGGGTCCCATATAAAATGCGTCGTTATTGACTGATCCGGTGGATCTGGCCGCGGCAAATCCGTCGCCTACTTCAAATCCTTTCACGGCCCCTATGGACATCACCGCCATAGCCAGGCTGGCATCCAGTTTGTCAAATACCGGTTCGCCCACGCCTGCCGGGACGCCTGTAATCACACATTCCACAATGCCGCCTGCCGAATCCTTTTTCGCCATCAGATCTTCCAGATAGGCCTCGGCTTCTAAAGCGGCCTCCGAATCCGGCATATACAGCCGGTTTTTCTCCGCTTCTTCCAGAGAAAAACGCTCCGCCCTGATCTCCACAGGCCCAATAGATTTGGTATATGCAGTCACCTGTATCCCAAAATGTTCAAGCAGCTTACAGGCCACCGCCCCGGCAGCCACCCGGCCTATGGTTTCCCGGCCGGAAGAGCGTCCGCCGCCCCGGTAATCACGGAAACCATATTTAGCATCAAAACCATAGTCCGCATGGCCCGGACGGTATACATTCATGATATTGCTGTAATCATGGGAACGCTGATCCTGGTTTCTTATCATCATGGAAATAGGCGTTCCCGTTGTCTTTCCCTCAAATACGCCGGAAAGGATCTCCACCCGGTCGCCTTCCTGGCGCATGGTGGTGAATTTACTCTGTCCCGGTTTTCTCCTGTCCAGATACTTCTGAATATCCTCTTCGCAAAGAGCAAGTCCTGCCGGACAGCCGTCAACCACAACTCCCACGCCCTTCCCATGGGATTCTCCCCAGGTAGTCATGGTCAGATGATTTCCAAATATTGATCCCGCCATGGTCTAATCTCCTACCTTGACGATCACGCAGCTGTTCGGTTCATTCACCCGGATCGGATTGGCGCTCATGACCAGCAGCCCTCTCTCATAATCCACGCGGAAGAATGTAATGCTGCCGCTCTCATGATTGATAGCCGCAATATGCTGGTCATCCGGGAATACCGCGATATCCTTAGGATAATCACCGCTGATCGGCAGACAGCAGAGCAGGGTGAGAAGGCCGGTTTCCTTATCTCTCTTGTATACGCTGACCGTATTGTCTCCTGCATTGCCGCAGTACATATAGCTCTGATCCGGATCATTGGAAAACCGCAGGGAACAGGCCGCCGTCAATTCACTGTAATTTTTTTCGCCTACCGTGGAAATCGTCTGGATCTTTTCGATCACCGGCGTCCTTTCCCCGGTTTCATATGTGAATACTTCTATTACATTCTTCAATTCATACAGCAGATAGAAAAACTTTCCGTCGTCGCTGAAACGGAAGCATCTGGGAGCAGATTCCAGCTCGCAGCGGACCGCATCCACCTGTAACATCCGTCTCTCCTTCTGGTTGAACCGGTAAATCTTCACCTGGTCGATTCCCAGATCCGCCACCATCACATATTTGCCGTCCGGCGTCATGCGGGTGCAGCTCACGTGGGGGCGGAAATTACGTTCGGCAACACTGCCCAACCCTTTGTGGAAGACGCCTGTAACAATGCCCCCCACAGAACCGTCCCTGTTCAGGTCCAGAATCGTGGCCTTGCCGTCATGATAGCCGGATACGAAGATATACTTGTCATCCTTGTCCGTAGACAGGTGGCAGCCTCTCATGCCTTTAATATTAGCGCTGTTTAAACGGGTAATGCTTCCATTTTCATGTATCTTAAATGAGACGACACCCTCGTCTGCAATCGAATATAATGTTTTGCCGTCGCTGGACGGAATCACATAAGAGGAGTTGTCCACCTCCATCTCACACCGTGGAATAAAAACTCCTTTTTCAACATCCACATCGTACACTGTAATTCCCTTTGCCTTTCCTGTGTAGGAATAGGAGCCCACATAGGCCATGTATTTACCTTTCATACTGAAATGTCCTCCTCAAAATACCGTGATTTTTAAGTTAAAGATATCATATCACACAATCATTGAAAAATCTATTGACAGTACAGGATTTTTCAGTATAATGAATCTTGTCGCTTGTTTATTATTACTAAACTTTAAGTTAAATATATCCTATAACGGGTGAAGGGGGAGGTATGCATGGATATCGGGGCAAAGGTGAAAGAACTTCGAACTCTCAAAGGTCTGACCCAGGAAGAACTGGCGGACCGTGCCGAATTATCAAAAGGATTTATCTCACAGTTGGAAAGGGATCTGACATCGCCGTCCATCGCCACCCTGATGGACATTTTACAGTGTCTCGGCACCACCCTGGGAGAATTTTTCAACGAAACAGCCGAAGAACAGATCGTCTTTGGCAAACAGGATTATTTTGAAAAATACGATGCTGAATTAAAAAATGAAATCAAGTGGATTATACCCAACGCACAGAAAAATATGATGGAGCCCATTATGCTGACACTGGAACCCGGCGGCTCCACCTATCCCGATAACCCTCATGAAGGGGAAGAATTCGGTTATGTCCTTCAGGGAAGCATATCTATCCACATCGGAAGCAAAATATATAAAGCGAAGCGAGGAGAATCCTTCTATTTTACTCCCGACAAAAAGCATTATCTCACCAGCAAAACCGGCGCTTCGCTGATTTGGGTCAGCTCACCGCCCAGCTTTTAACATCATACTTCAGGAGGATAAACCATGGGTCAGCCATTGATTGATTTAGTAAATATTACGAAGAGCTTCGACGGTACGGTCGTGTTGGACGATCTCAATCTGTCCGTTACGGAGAATACATTTGTCACCTTATTGGGCCCCAGCGGATGCGGAAAGACCACTACCCTCAGGATCATCGGCGGTTTCGAAACAGCCGACACCGGAAAAGTGATCTTTGACGGCCAGGATATCAGCAAAGTGCCGCCTAACAAACGCCAGTTAAACACCGTATTCCAGAAATACGCCCTCTTCACCCATATGAACATCGCCGAAAATATCGCTTTCGGCCTTAAAATAAAGAATAAACCTAAAACCTACATCCAGGATAAGATAAAATACGCGTTAAAACTGGTGAATTTAGACGGATTTGAAAACAGGAGCGTGGATTCCCTGAGCGGCGGCCAGCAGCAGCGTATAGCCATCGCCCGGGCCATCGTCAATGAACCCAGAGTTCTTCTTTTGGATGAACCCTTAGGAGCCCTGGACTTAAAACTGCGCCAGGATATGCAGTATGAACTGATCCGTTTGAAAAATGAACTGGGAATCACCTTCATTTACGTCACCCATGACCAGGAAGAAGCCTTAACCATGTCCGACACCATCGTCGTCATGAACCAGGGCTATATCCAGCAGATGGGCTCCCCCGAGCAGATCTACAATGAGCCGGAAAATGCCTTCGTAGCCGATTTCATCGGAGAGAGCAACATCGTTCCCGGCATCATGATCCACGACGAACTGGTAGAGATTTTCGGAGCAAAATTCGCCTGCGTGGACAAAGGGTTCGGCAACCATAAGCCGGTGGACGTGGTGATCCGCCCCGAGGACATCGATCTGGTGGAACCGGAAGCGGGCACATTAAAAGGCGTCTGCACCCATTTAATCTTCAAAGGCGTTCATTACGAGATGGAAGTCACCACCCCGGACGGCTTTGAGTGGCTCGTACACAGCACAGACATGTGCCCGGTTGGAAAAGAAGTCGGCATTCATGTGGATCCCTTTGATATCCAGATCATGAATAAGCCTGCTTCCGAAGATGAAGAGGCGGTGGGTGTAAATGAGTAAAAAATTGTTAGCAGGGCCCTACCTTCTGTGGATGACCGCATTCACCCTGATTCCTCTGGCCCTGATCGTATATTACGGCATGACCGACAAGACGGGGGCATTTACCCTGTCCAATATCATCGCCATCACAACCGCGGAACACGCCAAAGCGCTGTGGCTGTCCCTGGGGTTATCCCTGTTCAGCACCATCGTCTGCCTGATCATGGCCTATCCGCTGGCCATGATCCTGAGAAACCGGGGCGTGGGCCAGGGCAGCTTCGTGGTTTTCATATTCATTCTTCCCATGTGGATGAATTTTCTGCTCCGCACACTGGCGTGGCAGACATTATTGGAGAAAAATGGAGTGATCAACGGAATCTTATCCACACTCCATCTCCCAACCCAGTCACTTATCAACACTCCGGGAGCCATAATTCTGGGCATGGTGTATAACTTCCTTCCTTTTATGGTCCTTCCTATTTATAATGTGCTCTGCAAAATTGACGATAACACCATCAACGCGGCCAAAGACCTTGGGGCCAATTCCGTACAGACATTTTTCCGCATCTGGCTGCCGTTAAGCGTGCCGGGAATCATCAGCGGAATCACCATGGTTTTCGTGCCCGCCCTGACCACTTTCGTTATTTCCAATTTGCTGGGCGGCAGCAAGATCCTCTTAATCGGCAATGTGATCGAGCAGGAATTTACCAAAGGAAGCAACTGGCATCTCGGTTCCGGCCTTTCCTTAGTGCTCATGGTATTTATCTTAATCAGCATGGCGCTCATTGCCAAATATGATAAAAACGGGGAGGGGACATCGTTCTAATGACAAAGTTAAGAAGAAACTTACAGAAAATATGGCAGGATTTCTATCTGGCCCTGATTTTGATCTTCCTGTATGCCCCCATCGCCACCATGATGGTATTGTCCTTTAATAAGTCGAAATCCAGAACCCAGTGGGGCGGCTTCACCCTTCAGTGGTATACCCAGATGTTTGAAAGCCGCAATATCATGGATGCGCTTACCAACACCCTGGTGATCGCGCTCCTCTCCGCCCTGATCGCCACCATCATCGGCACCGTAGCCGCTATCGCGATCAACAGCATGACCCGGACGCCCCGCAGCATCATCATGGGCATCACCAATATTCCCATGCTGAACGCGGAAATCGTGACCGGCATATCGCTGATGCTGACTTTTATTGCGTTTGGAATATCACTTGGCTTCAAAACCATTTTGATTTCCCATATAACGTTTAACATTCCATATGTGATTCTCAATGTCATGCCAAAGTTAAAGCAGACCGACCGCTATACCTACGAAGCCGCCCTGGATCTGGGGGCAGCTCCTATTCCTGCATTTTTTAAGGTGGTATTTCCGGATATTCTGCCCGGCGTGCTGTCCGGGTTTTTGATGGCATTTACCATGTCTCTGGATGACTTTATCATCACACATTTTACCAGAGGCGCGGGAATCAATACCCTGTCCACATTGATTTACAGTGAAGTGCGGCGCGGCATCAAACCGTCCATGTATTCCTTGTCAACTGTAATCTTTGCAACGGTGCTGGTACTATTGCTGATTGTGAACTTTAAACCCAACAACAAAAACCGCCATACTGCATAGGCCGGTTTTCCAAGGAATGTGGATTATTATGAAAAAAAAGACAAAACTTATCATATGCCTGTCAGCGGTTCTGCTCGGCATCCTCTGCGCCTGTCTGATTTTATTTTTTACCAGCCCGAAACAGCGGCTGGGCAGACAGATGACATTGGGCGCTAAATATTTGACAGAGAATAATTATGAAGAGGCGGTTATCGCCTTCACCGCAGCCATTGAAATAGAACCAAGGCTGGCAGAGGCTTATCTGGGACGTGCAGAGGCCTTTCTTGGCTTGGCCGCTGCCCCCGGGAGCAGTTCTGAAGAGGAACAGGCACAATGGTTCACGGATGCGGAAAATGACTATCTGATGGTTCTCTCAATTGATACAACGATAGAAGAGGCCTACCTCAAACTGGCCGGGTTATACACAGACCAGAACCGTCTGGACGACCTTATCCACATTTTAAGGGATGGTTATGCAGCTACAGGCAGTGAGGATTTCCAGGCTCAACTGGATGAACTGGATAAACCGGCCGGGGATGATATGGTCCAGTGGAGCGATCCGGCTATGGAAAAACTGGTACGGGAAGCCGTCAATATAGAGAGCGGCCCTGTATATGTAAGAGATTTGGACGATATACAGACCTTGGAAATTCTCGGGGATCAGTACATTTTTATAAAAAGAACGCCAGGCAGTAATACCACCGATAGTGATACTGACTACGACTGGAGTTACCGCTTCCTGACCCGGTTGTCAAATGAAAATAACAGCGGCTGGAAACTGGATGCATATTATTCCCCTTACGAAGATGCTGAACGGGTCATGGTAAGAGGGAATATCAAAGATGTGGAATCCCTCTGGTATTTCCGCAATCTGAAGACCGTTCAAATAATAGCCAACCACATTTCCGATGTTTCGATACTGAAACGCATGGATTTGGACAGCGCCAATTTCTGGGCCAATGAGATTTCAGATACCAGTTTCCTGGAACAATATGGCGTTTTCGAACACACCTCCGAACAGTTTGTGGAGATCGGAGATATTTTATCTAACCCTGAAACCTAAAGTCTCACACCACACGAAAGGAAATCTGACTATGAAAAAGAGAGTATCAGCACTGGCAGCTTTGACCGTTTTAGCTGCCGTAACTGCCTTAAACGGCTGCCAGAAAGGCGGTTCTTCCAGCAGCGGAAATGCCAATGAAAAAACCGACAGCAGCAAGTTATACGTATATAACTGGGGAGAATATATCGATGAAGCGGTAATCGACATGTTTGAAGAGGAAACCGGAATTGAAGTGGTATACGACATGTTTGAAACCAATGAAGACATGTACCCGGTTATCGAAGCGGGCGCCGTTACCTATGACGTGGTGTGCCCCTCCGACTACATGATCCAGAAGATGATAGAAAATGACCTGCTGGCCGAGATCAACATGGACAATGTGCCTAACGTCAAGGAAATCGATCCCCAGTATATGGAAGATTCCAAAAGCTTTGACCCGGAAAACAAGTATTCCGTGCCTTACTGCTGGGGAACCGTAGGAATCCTCTACAACACCTCAAAAGTAGCACCTGAAGACGTTCCCACCAAATGGTCCGATTTATGGAATGACAAATTCAGCGGCGAAATCCTGATGCAGGACAGCGTGAGGGACGCATTCATGGTGGCATTGAAATCAAAAGGCTATTCCATGAACAGCACAAATGAAGCAGAACTGCAGGAGGCCAAAGACCTTCTGATCCAGCAGAAACCTCTGGTTCAGGCATATGTTATCGATCAGGTGCGGGATAAGATGATCGGCGGAGAAGCCGCCATCGGCGTTATCTATTCCGGCGAAATGCTGTTCATCCAGGAACAGGTTGCTGAACTGGGCCTTGACTATGACTTAAATTATGTGATCCCCGAAGAAGGAACTAATGTATGGATCGATTCCTGGGTAATTCCTAAGAACGCCAAGAATAAAGAAAATGCGGAAAAATGGATTGATTTCCTCTGCCGCCCGGAAATCGCCAAGATGAATTTTGAATACATCACCTACCCCACTCCAAACAAAGGGGCCTTTGATCTCCTGGATCCGGAGCTTCAGAACAACAAAGCCATTTTCCCGGATAAAAGCGACCTGAACAACTGCGAAGTGTTCAAGTATCTGGGCGATGAAGTGGATACTGTCTATAATGAACTTTGGAAAGAAGTTAAATCTAATTAATTTTCCCCGTAACTCCGGGAACCAAAAAAGTGATGAAGGGTTTATCAGAATCCCTTCATCACTTTTTTTACCTCGTCTCTATAATATCTTCCCACCGGCAGTTTTGTCTCGTCTTCCAAAACCACCTGCCCCAAGCGGTAATCTCTCATATACTTACCATTTACCAGATATCCCCGGTGTATGCGCACAAAGCCTTCCCGCTTCAATTCCTCTTCCAGTTCCATGAGCGAAGCGTAAAACCGGTAAACCTCATCCCTGACATGGGCGTACACAACCCGGTTCTTCACCGAAAGATACCGGATTTCACTGATAGGAAGTTTTTCCGGCATTTTTCTGATGGTCACGTTCAGACTGGTCTGACGTTTCTCCTCATATTCACTCCATGCCCTTAATAACACACCGTCAAACTCCTCTTCTGCAAATGGGCTTTTCAGATAATACACGCCTTTCTCCATGGCTTTTGCGTCATGAAAGCCCTTTCCATATATCACAAAAACTGCCCTGCTCCCCAATTCTTTCGCCGCCTTAACAATTTCCGGGCAGTTAAAATTCCGGCCGTCAACCGTAATAAAAATCAGATCCGCCTGATGGGGATTCTTTTCAATATGTTTCAGCATAGCATTCCTGTATGTAAATGTTATGATCTTCGCCTCCATCTGAAACTTTTCCACAGCCCTGTAAAGCCGTTCCTTATAGGCATTCCTGGCCGGCGTATCATCATACAAATAAATTGTAACCATTGCTCTTCTCCCACCACGTATAAATACTATTTCTTATGCCTCTATTATACACGGTTTTTCGCCCTATAGTTACATTTATTTCTTTTTTATTAATATTTTTTTAATTTTGTAACTTTTTCACATTTCTTTCAAGTATTTACTGGGGAATTTAGCTCTTCTTACACCAATACCTTCCCAGGAATTGCAGTATCTCCGTCCAACTGCCAAGGCGGAGCCGGGACGCTTCTCACGGATTCAGCGATTTGTTCCGGCTGCCGGCAGTTCTTAGGCCGGAAGGGAACAAAATGGAGGGGAACCCTCTGACCTCAAAGTCAGAGGGTTAGGGAGCCTGAATTGAGAATTTCTTCAGAAATTCTCAATGAATACTCCCGGTACCCTCCATTTTGTTTCCTTCCGGCCTTAGAACTGCCGATAGCCGGAACCATGAGCTGAATCCGTGAGAAGCGTCCCGGCCCCGCCTTGGCAGTTGGACGGAGATACGGCAATTCCCACCACTCTCACTATTTCCACTCGTATTTTGTCAAATGCCCCTCTAAAGTCATCTTCTCAAACCCGTTCTGCCTCAGCGCCTCATATAACACAATCGCTACCGAGTTCGAAAGGTTTAATGAGCGGATGTCTCCCCACATGGGAATCCTTACACAGGTTTCCTGATTCTCAAGCAGAATCTCTTCCGGTATTCCTGCGCTCTCCTTGCCGAACATGATGTAACAGTCAGGTTCGTAACTGACATCAGAATAGACCTGAGGCGCCTTTGTGGTGGCCATATAAATCTTAGCCCCCGGATTCCTGTTTAAAAAGTCCTGATAGTCACAATAAACCGTCACATCCAGTTTATCCCAATAATCCAGGCCCGCCCGCTTTAAAGCTTTTTCATTGATCTTAAAACCCAGGGGTTCAATCAGATGAAGCTTGGTCCCTGTTGCCACACAGGTTCTTCCTATATTTCCCGTATTGGCCGGCATTTCCGGCTCAAATAATACTACATTCATCGCTGTTTCCTTCTCTTATACATTTCCATCCAGCCTGCGGATAAAGCGGTCCATTCTTCCCAGCGCCTCTTTCAAATTCTTTAAGGAGTATGCATAGGAAATGCGCAGATACCCTTCACCACAGTCGCCGAAGGCGGTTCCCGGCACCACAGCCACCTTTTCTTCCTGTAAAAGCCTGGTGGCGAATTCATCGGAGGTCATGCCGAACCGTTTGATGCTGGGGAATGTGTAAAACGCTCCATGGGGTTCGAAGCACTCCAGCCCCATCTCCTTAAAGGTATGCATCAAATAGCGCCTTCTCTGGTTATAGGATTCCCGCATGTTCACCACGTCCTCATCCCCATTGCGGAGCGCAGACACGGCTGCATACTGGCTGGTTGTGGGAGCGCACATGATGGCAAACTGGTGGATTTTAAGCATCTGCTGGAGAATCTCTGCCGGTGCCGCCGCATAACCCAGCCTCCATCCGGTCATGGCATAGGATTTGGAAAATCCGTTGATTAACACAGTCCGTTCTTTCATGCCAGGTTCTGCCGCAATGGTGGCGTGCTTGTCTTTATAGGTGAGTTCCGAATAGATTTCATCGGAAATGACGAACAAGTCCTTTTCAATCACGATCTTTGCGATGGCTTCCACATCGCTTTTTTCCATAATCGCGCCGGTTGGGTTGTTTGGAAACGGCATGATCAGGATCTTGGTTTTATCCGTAATCTTTTCCAGCAGTTTTTCCGGGGTCAGCTTAAACTGGTCTTTTTCCTCCAGTTCAATGATCACAGGCACTCCGTCCGCAAGCACCGTACAGGGCACATAGGACACGTAGCTGGGCTGAGGGATCAAAACCTCATCTCCAGGATTTAACATGGCTCTCAGGGCGATATCGATGGCCTCAGAACCTCCTACCGTCACCATAACCTCGTGATCCGGGTCATATGTAACTTTGCATTTCCTGTTCAGATAATTGCTGATCTCCACTTTCAGTTCTTTTAAACCGGCGTTGGAGGTATAAAACGTGCGGCCCTTCTCTAAGGAATAGATTCCCTCTTCCCGGATATGCCATGGGGTGTCAAAATCAGGTTCGCCCACGCCCAGGGAAATTGCGTCCTTCATCTCACTTACAATATCAAAAAATTTACGGATTCCTGAAGGCGGAATCACTGTTACTTTATCAGCTAATGGATTTCTCATGGGGTTATTAACATCCTTTCGTCCTGGACCTCGTTAACGAGAACCGTACCGTGATCCTTATATTTTTTCAATACAAAATGGGTTGCGGTGCTGAGCACTGATTCCATCGGCGATAATTTCTCCGATACAAACTGGGCCACCTGTCTCATGGTCCTGCCTTCAATGAAAACAGTGAAATCAAATGCGCCGGACATCAGATATACGGAGTTCACCTCACTGTACTGATAAATACGTTCTGCAATTTTGTCAAATCCCATGCCTCTTTGAGGAGTTACCTTAACTTCAATTAATGCTACAACTTTCTCGTCGCTGGTATTATCCCAGTTAATCAGGGTATGGTAACCACAGATAATATTCTCTTTTTCCATGTCGGCAATCTCATTGGCGACCGCGACTTCACTTTCTCCTAATAGAACCGCCAGGTCTTTGATGTCGATTCTGCTGTTCTTTTCAATAACCGCCAAAATTTTCTCTCTCATAAAATTGCCTCCTGATTAAATGATTTTTAATACTTTATATATTTCATCCCTCTGGGGGCGGTCCAGAAAACCTCTGCCTTCCCCATTGTAGATTTCACGTTTTAATCCCCGGTTTACGGTTCCGATCACCGCAGCCGGGATACCCGCGTCTTTTAACCGGGTCATGGTATGATAGCCGTTGTCACAGACCAGGATCACACAGCCGGAAGACAGCAGGCGGTAGGGATTCAGGTCATAGAACTCACAAATCTCTATGGTCTTTTGGCGAACAGGAATCTGACGCAGCCAAAATTCGATGCCCACTTCATACGCGCCGGAGAGGTTCCATAACGCGGCCATGATGCCGCCTTCCCCCACCGGTTCACATTCCGTTGCGCCGAACTGTTCCCACTGCTCCAGATTCCCGCCTGTCATGTTCCTATTTTCTTCTGCCTGATCTAAAAAGCCCGGGGAAAATCGGTTCAGCAGTTCCGGCCTTTTCTCGGAAATGATCCTGGCCGTCCCCGCTTCTCCGATATATCCCGTTACCACCAGATCCTGCCCCGGGTTCATGGCCCCAAGACGTTCTCTGTTTGATTTTCCTCTCATGACGGCCCCGCTCCCGGCCCGCCTCCCGGGCCCGGCTGTTCTCCGCCGCTTGGCTGCGCAGGAGCTCCGGAAACTCCGGGTCCGCCTGCCGGCCCTTCAATTACCTGAGGTGCCGTTGTTTCTTCCGTCACTGGCGGCGCCTCCACCGGTGCCGCTGCTGGAGGAGCTGCCGGTCCAACTTTCACAATAGCTTTAGAAGCATTGTAAGTGTCCGTATGGAGAAGAGTTTTCTCCTTTTCCACGCCGTCAATATAGACATATTTCCACAGTCTGGACTTCATGCCCCTGTGGGCCGACTGAACCTGTTTTCTGGTTCCCGGCGCCATGGTGGGATCAACCTGCTCCGTCGGCGCTCCCGGATCTGTAACGCTCAGGGTTTCCGATACGTATTTGATGGTCCTGTTGGCCGGTCTGGTTTCCTTTCCATAGATGGAAAAGGTTAAGGTCTTTCCTGAAGTATAGCCTTCCACATATACCGGGGTATCATATGGATTGGTAATTTTAATATCCTTAAATGTTCCCGCAATCGCCGCATCCATGGACGGCTTCACATAAGTGACGATCATGGAGTGGTTCTGCCTCTGGGTGATCTCCATCTCAGCCAGCAGCGATGTGTTATAAAGAGTGGTCGCGATCTGGCATACGCCGCCGCCCACGCTGTCCACCACCTGCCCATTCTCATAAGCAGCAGCCGTCGCGTAACCGTTGGCTGTGGTGAAGGGCTGCATGCACTCATATCCTGATAATGTCTCTCCCGGCATCAGCACATGACCGTTGATCTTGCCTGCGCCAACCCTCAGATTGGTGGATCTGGACGCTCCGCTGCTGCTGAAATCCGTTGTGTAGGTTCCAAGCAGATCCTGGATCGTCTCCAAATCTTCCGTTTTCCTGGCTGGTTCCTGCTTAGCCACCACTGCGGCGGCTGTTACAGGCTGTTCCAGACCGGCGGCTATGGCCTCGTTAAGCGCCCCTGTGGTTGCCTGCGAATCGATTACAAGTCCTGTTACGGACGGAGTTACGATAAATTGTCCGTTTTCCCTGGTAATCGACGCATCCTGGGGCTCCGCAACCAGACCGGAACATTCTGTCTCCACAAATTCCGCAACCTTTGCCTCATCCACTTTGGCGTCCAGAGCCAGTTTCACCGGCTCCGCCTCCAGATCAGAGATCGCGAAAAAACGCTGTATAATATTGCCGTTCTGATATACGGCTGCTGTCTCTTTCACTACATCCTTATTCGTCCAGTTAAATCCCAATGCCTGTGCTGTCGTATCCACCGGTGTTCCGTCCACATCCAGGGTTATCTTTTGATTTGAGAGTCCATTCACATAATCTTCAACTATCTTCTCAGCTTCTTCGATTGTCTTTCCCCCAAGGTCCTGTTCCCCTACGTAAATACCGCGCGGAAGCGCCTCTTCCGCTCTCGCAGATACCGGCGTGATAAAGCTTATGCCAGCTCCTAAGAGAATCGCCGACATACCAGTAAGCCACGTATTCTTTTTCATAATATACTCCTCACTCCATCTGTTACATCATTGAAAATGCCCCGGCCAGCGTCGGTATAATCATGGCCAGAACCAATAAAATTATGATAACAGAAGATACAATCTTCTTCGTTCTTTTATTACTGAAATTAAACATTATCTTTCACCTCTTTTATCCTTCCATACTGAGAAATAATCTTATCCGTCATTCTGGAAACTTCATTGCGTGACATGTACTCTATCTGCACAGTTACACATATTTTATGATATTTTATCAAATCACGCAATAGTTGTTTTTGCCTTTTTGTCGCAGGTTGTTCTTTTTTCACTTTATAAACCAGATCTTGAGGCAAAAATGCTTTTAACTGCTCCTTTTGCCATCTTTTTTTAAGTTCCTGGTAGAGCTTATGGGCTGCAATGGCGTCGGAAAGGGCCCGGTGGGCATTTTCATTTTCAATATTAAAGTAGCGGCAGGCTGCGGACAGGTTTTTCTTTTCCTCTTTCGGCATAAATCTCCTGCACAGGGCTAAGGTATCAATCCCCTGACATTCAAACTTCAGGTTATGGTTTACGGCAGCCCGCTTCAAAAAACTGTAATCGAAAATTACATGATGCCCCAGAAGCGGCAGATCCCCGCAGAAATCCACCACACTGCCGATCACCTCTTCGATTCCCGGCGCATCCTTTAACATGTCATCATCAATTCCGGTTATTTCCCTGATCCGCTCTTCCAGTTCCCTTCTGGGATTAACCAGGGTGTGAAACCGGTCCGTCACCTGGCCTTCTTCCACTTTAACCGCCCCGATTTCAGTAATTTTATCCTTTTTGGGGTCCAGACCCGTGGTTTCCAGATCAATGGAAACATAAGAACCACACATGTTATTTCCCCTTCTTTCCATCGGCCGACGGACAGTATTCCCTCAAAAAACACTCCCCGCATTTGGGGCTTCTGGCCGTGCAGATGGTGCGGCCCAGGGTGATGATGTGGATATTCCACAAAATCCAGTGGTCTTTTGGAAGCACGTCCATCAGTTCATATTCAATTTTCTCCGGATCTTCCGCCTGGGCCAGTCCCAGCTTTCTGGATATCCGCTTCACATGGGTGTCCACCACAATGCTGGGCTGGTTGTAAATGTTCCCCCGGATCACATTGGCCGTCTTTCGTCCCACACCCGCTAAGGAAATCAGATCCTCCATCTCACTGGGAACCTGGCCTTTATACTCATATAATAGCCGTTTACAGCATTCTATAATATTTTTCGCTTTTGTATGGTAAAAGCCCGTGGGCCTGATATCCTGTTCCAACTCTTCCAAATCGGCTTTGGCGAATTTCTCAATGGAGTCGTATTTTTTAAATAAATCCGCGGTCACAATATTGACCCTGGCGTCCGTACACTGAGCGCTCATGATGACAGCGATTAAAAGCTGCCATGGGGTTTCATGGTTCAGATAACATCGGTATTCCGTGCCATATTCCTTATCCAGCAGATCCAATATGATCTGCACCCGCTTCGCGCGCTGTGCTTTTGTCTCTTTCTTTCCCATTCCTGTCCTCTCATGCTTTTGTATCCGGCGTCAGCAAAAATGTCCTGGCATTATAGGTCAGTGGATCTCTGTTTTTGTAATCGAACAGGATCATTGTTCCATCCCTCATGCCCTCGATGTGGGCCATCTTGCTGATCTGCCGTGAATCATAACCTTCATATTCCTTCAGATACTTAAACTCCCGGGCTTCCTGTATGAAAAAGTCCCGGATCTTTGTTTTAATCCCGTCCTGATCCCGGGCAAATGACGGGCGGCTCTTAACATTTTCACGGAGATAGAGGTCATAGACCAGACGGTCCCGGAACTCTTCGGCCAATTCTTCAAATCCGTCTCTGACCGCCTCTTCACCAATGAACTCATAGAGAATTTCATAGCGCGCAATCCGGTTAACGCTGACCTCCGACAAACCTCTTTCTTCATAATATAATGCGATCTTTTCATACATATGATAAGCGCCGTCCATTTTTTGTTCCAAAAGTTCCAGAGTATGCCTAAACTGGCCGCTGTTATAGTAAACTTCCACCATCTCTTCCACGGCCTTCAGCCTGAGCACATCGTTATAGCCCAGCCACTTGGTTGACAACACCTCATAGGGCGGTTCACCCTTATACAAAAGACCGTATTCTGAAACCATCTCCTGCATATGGGATCCTTTCAGCACCTTTAAAAAACCCAGCTGAAGCTGCTCCGGCCTCATGGAATAGACATGGTCAAACGACTGCTTAAACCGCTCCATGCCTTCATAAGGCAGACCTGCGATCAAATCCAGGTGCTGGTGGATGTTGTGACAGCCATTGATCCGGCCCACCACTTCCCCAAGCCGTTTCAGGTCCATCTTTCTGCGTATTTCCGCAATGGTGTCTGGGTTGGTGCTCTGAACCCCGATCTCAAGCTGGATCAGCCCCGGCCGCATCCTGCCCAGCAGATTAAGCTCCTCTTCTCCCAGAAGATCCGCCGATATTTCAAAATGAAAGTTGGTGATACCATTATCATGCTCAAGAATGTGCTTCCATATAGCTGTGGCATGACTTTTTTTGCAGTTAAAGGTGCGGTCCACAAATTTCACCTGTTTTACCTGGTTCCTGAGGAAAAAATCCAATTCCTGCTTCACCAGTCTAACGTCCCGAAACCGCACCGATTTATCGATGGAGGACAGACAGTAACTGCAGGAAAATGGACAGCCCCGGCTGCTTTCATAATAGATAATCCTGTTTTCAAAATCATTTAAATCATGATAAACAAAGGGAATTTCATTCATATCCATCAGCGGGCGGTTTTTCCCTTCCACAACTGCCCCGGATTCATCCCGGGCCGCAATTCCGGCCATTCCGGCAAATGACCGCTGACCGCGGCTATAGGCCAGAACCAGGTCGGCAAATGTCTCTTCGCCCTCGCCCATCATGATTCCCAAAACATCCGGTTCCTGACTGAGGATCCGGCCCGCATCATAGGAAACTTCCGGGCCGCCCAGCCAGATATCCGTATCCGGAAGGACTTTGTGAAGATCCCTGACGAGTTCCAGCACATAGCTGATATTCCATATATAACAGGAAAATCCCACCACATCGGGTCTTCTTTGATAAATATCCTTTAAAATCGATTCCATCCGGTGGTTAATGGTGTATTCCCCTATTTCTATCAGGATTTCAGGCTGTCCTGCGGTCTTTTTCTTCGCATATTCCATCAGGCTGTAGATCCCCAGATTGGAATGGATATACTTGGCGTTGACCGCTGCCAATAAAAACTTCTTCAATTTAAACTTCAACCTCAATCTTTCTTCCCGTAGGCTGGTACTGGTAATATCTGACGCCCGCAGCGTTCAGCATCCGTTTGGACGCCCGCACTGCAGGAGTGTCGGCATATTTGTCGCAGCCGAAAATGATGGTCTTAATGCCTGCCTGAATGATCGCCTTGGCGCACTCATTGCAGGGGAACAGGGTTACATAAAGCTTGCTTCCTTCCAGGCTCCCTCCCCGGTAATTTAAAATCGCGTTCAGTTCGCTGTGGGTGGAGTAATAATATTTGGAATTATAGGGATCGTCGTCCTCATGATCTTTTCCCCATGGAAATTCATCATCAGAACAGCCTTTGGGAAATCCATTGTAACCCATGGACAGGATCTTGTTGTCCTGGCTCACAATACAGGCCCCCACCTGTGTGCTGGGGTCTTTGGAGCGTTTTCCCGAAAGCAGGGCAACTCCCATAAAATATTCATCCCATGTTATATAGTCGGATCGTTTCTGTGTCATCTCGCTTCTCCCTTCTGTATTTTGTATCATAAAATATGGTTATTATTTATTTCATGTTCGGCAGAATCAGCCTCCAGGCCGTCAATCAATATCTGTCAAAATAATGCTGCTGTTGTTCCGCTGCTGTAATAGTTCAGATAGGTCTGCGCATTTACTGCGCGGACCGTACGAAAACATAGTGGCCGCAGGCATCCAGCCCTTCGCCGCAGGCGGCTTTAATGGGCTGGATGCGCAACAGTTCAGACCTGTCTGAACTGTTAACCGCTGCTATTCCTATGCTGTTCTTCATTATTCGGCCTTTATTATATGATATCCCGCCGCTT
This sequence comes from Clostridium sp. MCC353, assembly GCF_018785315.1. Lineage (GTDB taxonomy): Bacteria > Bacillota > Clostridia > Lachnospirales > Lachnospiraceae > CHH4-2. The sequence goes on from NZ_WQPN01000066.1 coordinate 102,568, forward strand.
TGGTGAGCCGGTTCATAATCGCCTGGCCCAGGCTGGCGTATGAAAAACTTTCCGAATAAATGTAATCCACCTGCAAATCATCGAATTCCCTCAAAACCGCAAACAGGTTATGGGCAATGGTCTCTTCCCTGGACCTCATTCCCAGGCTGCGCAGCTCTCCGGACGGATAGCTTGATTTTGTTTCATCCGTACAGATCACGCCCACCTTAAAGCCCTGATCCAGTTTCTCCTTAACCCTGCGGTTAATCTCTGAAACCACAGCCTCCCGGGTTCCTTCCACCAGGGTCAGATTGGCTTTAGGTGCATAGTGGCGGTATTTCATGCCCGGCGCTTTGGGTTTGACGTCTTCTTTCATGGGGCCTGAAATCGCCGGATCCATCTTAACGTCTCCCAGCACCTCTTTTAACATCTCCAGCGTGACCGCACCTGGCCTGAGAACCGTTGGAACAGGCCCCGTCACATCCACAATCGTGGATTCCAGGCCGATTCCCACCGGGCCTCCGTCCAGAATCATCTCGATCTTGCCTTCCATGTCCTGCCATACATGCTGGGCGGTTGTGGGGCTGGGACGACCGGAGGTATTGGCGCTGGGAGCCGCAATGGGAACGCCGGACAGCCGGATCAGCGCCCGGGCCACGGGATCGCTTGGCATCCGCACCGCTACGGTGTCCAGGCCCCCGGTAGTTCCATAAGGCACCAGCCCGCTTTTTGGAAATATCATGGTCATCGGACCGGGCCAGAAGGCATCCATCAGTTTTTTTGCATTTTCCGGAATCTCTTTTACCAAGGGTTCCAGTTCCTGTGAGGAGGAAACGTGGGCGATCAGCGGATTGTCGGAAGGGCGGCCCTTGGCTTCATAAATCTTCCTGGCCGCATGTTCATCCAGGGCATTGGCCCCAAGGCCGTAAACCGTTTCTGTGGGAAATGCCACCAGCCCTCCATTCCGGATGATCTGCGCCGCCTCCTCCAGTTCTTCTTCCTTTATATGATCAGTATCTTCAATTTTTATTAATTTAGTTCTCATCACAGCCTCGATTCCACCGCCCAAGCGGCATATAGTTACAGAAAAAGGCCAAATTGCGCCATTTTTCGCGTTTGCATATAGATTTTATCATAGCACAACAGTTATTCCGGTGCAATGCTCTTGAAACATTTTCCTATTGATGATAACATAAACTGGTAACAGTTCAGATAGGTCTGAACTGTTACGCTTCCTAACCGGCTATTTCGGTCAGGAAGATCAGCCGTTTGAACCGTTACCAAAAAACAGATTGTAGTTTCCGGTTGGCGCTAACGATGGTACAATGGAGTGCCACGGAGTGTAACGCCTGCCTGACGGAACGCAGATTTCAGGCATACCCCGGACCGGAACTTAATTTAAATAGGAGGAAACCACCATGTCAATCATCATACCCAAAAACTATGACCCCCATCTGACCATCCGCCAGACCCAGGAAGCCATCAAATATATCAGGGATACCTTTCAGAAAGAATTTGGCCGGGAAATGAACCTGGAACGAATTTCAGCCCCTCTGTTCGTGGAGAAAAGCAGCGGCTTAAATGACAACTTAAACGGCGTCGAACGGCCGGTAGCTTTCGATATCGCAGGCATTCCCGGTGAGGAAGTGGAAGTTGTCCACTCTTTAGCCAAATGGAAACGTATGGCTCTTAAAAAATATGATTTCGGAGTTGGGGAAGGCCTTTACACCAATATGAACGCCATCCGCCGGGACGAGGAACTGGATAACCTCCATTCCTGCTATGTGGATCAGTGGGACTGGGAGAAAGTCATCGCCAAAGAGGACCGCACCATGGAAACGCTGATGGAGACGGTAAAACATATTTTTAAGATCATCAAACATATGCAGCACGAGGTCTGGTACAAATACCCTCAGGCAGTGAAGCATCTTCCAAAGGACATTTATTTCATCACCGCTCAGGAGCTGGAAGACAAATACCCGGATAAGACGCCGAAGGAGCGGGAAAACCTGATCACCCATGAACATGGCTGCGTCTTTTTGATGCAGATCGGCGATAAGCTGGCCAGCGGGGAACCTCATGACGGCCGGGCGCCGGACTATGATGACTGGAGTTTGAACGGAGACATTTTATTCTGGTTTGATAATCTGGACTGCGCGCTGGAGATTTCCAGCATGGGAATCCGCGTGGACGAGAAGGCGCTGGATGAACAGCTGAAAAAAGCAGGCTGCGAAGACCGCCGCAGCCTGCCATACCATAAAATGCTTTTAGAAGGCCAGCTTCCATATACAATCGGAGGCGGTATCGGCCAATCCAGGCTCTGTATGCTGCTTCTGGACCGCGCCCACGTGGGTGAAGTCCAGGCCAGCATCTGGCCTGAGGAGATGCGCAGGGAATGCGCAGAGCACAAGATCTTTTTACTTTAGAGCAGGCTATGCAGCCTGAATCCGGGGCAAAAATACCATAAAACGGGGCGTGCAGATAGCGGAAATGAATTTTTATACACGCTCTGGTCCGGTTTTCACTGATTTCACGGCACGTTTTGACGACGTGCTGTGAATGATGATGCTGACTCTCTTGTAAACCAGGGCGGTAATCAGAGATACCACCGCGGCCTTTACAATATTGAAGGGGCCTACCGCCAGCACAGCAAATGTCCATACATTGGAGATGGCCGGATTAATGGCCGCGCCTGCGGCGATGATCGTATCCAGCGGCATGAAATTGGAGTAGAATGGAAGCATGATAAGGGCATTTAAGATTACGGCCACAACGGTCATGACCACAGTGCCTGCTGCCAAGCCGATGACCGCACCTTTTTTCGTCTTTTTAATTTTGTAGATAATCCCCGCCGGAAGCACGAGAGCACATCCAACGCAGAAATTCGCAAATTCTCCCACAAATCCTGTGCTGGTTGGTTTTAAAACCAATTTCACCAGAATTTTCACAAGCTCTATCACAACGCCAGCTACAGGGCCTAACGCAAAGGTTCCCACCAAAACCGGCACTTCGCTGATATCCAGTCCGTAAAAAGACGGCGCTATAAACGGCAGCGGAACCTCGAATAACATGAGCACCGCGGCTAAGGCGCCGAACATGGCCATAAGGGTTACATTTTTGATGTTGAGCAATTGATTCTGTTTCATTTTTCTTTCCTCCTACATGGTTGTAAGTTCATCTTGTCTGAGGAATTGCAATTACGGGATGGGGGATTGGCTTTTTTGCTCTTCTGCTTTAAATCTGAAAACAAAAAAATCCCCGGACATCAAAAATATCCGGGGCCTGTTATCTACCGCACTTTACCACTCTTGCAATTTCTTCTCTCATCCAGACTATACTGTCGGTTCCGGAATTTCACCAGATCAGCCACAAAATGTGGGTCGCGGACTATGACCGCCGGTAGGGAATCACACCCTGCCCCGAAGAACTTATATTTTATTTTATAGTTGCATAATAGCATATATATGGGGGGAATACAAGTATTTTAACGTATTTTTGCATTATCATTTTGACTACATTTATTGCGTAACTATCCTTTTCTATATCATGACATGTCTCAAAACTCCAACACTAACCAGCAGCCCCCATCTGAGTTACCTTACGATATGGCTCTACTCGGTTTCGGCGAAACTTACATAACTCCTCTACTGGGATTTCCATCTCTTTTTCAGTCCGTTCTATCACGTTGACGTTCTGGTTTTGATTGTTTTTCTCCCAAAACTCTATAAATTGTTTTTGGGCAGCATCGAAATTATCTGTTATTAATGTAACTGGGCAGCTTACAGTCAACGTTGTTTCACTTACCGGCTTCTGACTTCCACTGCATCCGGACAATGACGCAATAGCAATAACGATAGTAATCATGGCGACATTGTCTCTAAAATTTCTTTGTATCATGTGTAATCCTCCCATTCGTTTAATTTTTTCCAGTATAAAATAAAACTATATACCTGACAAATTGCAGTTTGCAATAATTATATAGTTTTTGTCTATAATTTCAGATTTTATTGTTTATTTCCACCATGATTACTTTATTTATAGTCTTCATCACTATATCTATCCCAAATAACAATTTCTCTGTTCCTATATTTTATTTTAAACTTGTATTCAAATAAAACAATGGAGGGATACGCAAATGCCAACAGGTATTATTATCAACTGTTTTTCTGTCCTTACGGGCGCACTCTCCGGATGTGCCCTGGGGAGATTTTTCTCAAATAAATTCAAAGATACTATAACCATCATTCTGGGACTCAGTGCTTTTTCTATCGGTATTAACAACTTAATCAAAGCGCTTCATATGCCGCCTATTATTCTCTCCATTGTTTTTGGAACTGCGATTGGGCAGTTCTTACATATTGAAGAAAACATCATTTATTTTTTTGAATGGCTCCTCAGCAAACTTTCACATGAAAAACATGGTGTTGATACCCATTCTTTTGTTACAGTAGTTGTACTTTTTTCGCCAGTGGGTTTGGTATTTTTGGTGTTTTTGGTGTTTTTACAGAAGGGCTCAGCGGCGATTCCTCCATACTGATCTCAAAATCAGTTCTGGACTTCTGCACCGCATTTATTTTTGCCAGTACACTTGGAATAACCGTAAGCTTTATCGTGATTCCGCAGATATTTATATTTCTTGCACTTTTTTTCCTGTCACACATTATTGAACCAATGATCACCTCCTCTGTTTTAATGGATTTTATGGCTTGTGGCGGAATATTAACTATAGCCGCCGGACTGCGAATTGCCAAAATCAAAGCCATTCCGATTGCCGACATGATACCTGCACTGATATTAATTATCCCACTTTCTTTTTTATGGAAGTAGATTGGTACGATGGCATCATATTTCATCAATGAAATCTACGGAGTGCGTACATTCAGATCCTTCCTTGACCTAAAAATATGGTGTAACCCCTATCCTTGAGGGCCTCAGGAGATGTAAATGTAATCTTTTGGAGCAAAACCTGTATCTTTTTGATTATTATGATGAGATTCTTCAGGACATAAAAAATCTTCTTGGGATTGATTTCAGCAAGAAGTACCGCATTCTGAGCGAGATAAAAAGGGTGTAAAGCCCTTAAACTCCATAGACTTTACACCTTATAACTGTGATGTTATTTAATTCTTTTCAATTCTGCAGTGTTTTGAATCGTTTGATTTTTGAAAATCTCAACTACTGTACACAAACGTTCAATCCTTTCATCAATTTCCGTATTCTTTTCCATCTGCTTTTCGTAAAATTCTAAGGTTAAGTCACGATGGGATTCCACAGTTGCTTGTAGATTATCTACCTTGGTTTCTAGATTATCTACCTTGGTTTCCAGATTATCTACCTTGGTTTCCAGATTATCTACCTTGGTTTCCAGATTATCCACCTTGGTTTCTAGATTATCCACCTTGGTTTCTAGATTATCTACCTTGGTTTCCAGATTATCCACCTTGGTTTCTAGATTATCTACCTTGGTTTCCAGATTATCCACCTTGGTTTCCAGATTATCTACCTTGGTTTCCAGATTATCCACCTTGGTTTCCAGATTATCCATCTTGGTTTCTAGATTACCCAGCCTATCATTAACGGGATTTAATGATTCTTCCATTAAATTCTTGATAGCCTGTAAATCCTCATTTGTCAGCGCCATATTATCACCTGCCTATGTTTTGGTTTCGTATTTTAATGATATAAGTATATCATAGGTGATGATGAAAAGTCTAATTGAACCTATCAATGGTACAGTACTGTTTCATAAAGATTTTTTATTGCTTGTTATGACTGTTTTATTTGCTGAGATGCGGCAGATGGCTTGTAAAATTAATTTCTCATTTTCACTGTCACTTTTTCCTACTAAAGCAATTTGTTTTCCTGATACTATATCTAATGATAAATTATTAATAACATATTTTTTATCTTCATAAGCATAACATATATAAAATAAAGGAGGACAAAGCCTTAATATATCTTAGACTTTCCCCCTTTATACTCGATAATTATTATAGATATCCCCACGGTTTCCGGCATCAACAACGCAAATAATATACTAGATAATCCGATAATTTCCAACACGTGAACGGTAAAACCAAGCGGCGATACCGTTCAAGAAATCTCCCTGACTAATGTTTCCATGCATCGTGTAGTACTACTCAATAGCAATTACCACAGCAGAAGCATCATCCCCCTCATCGTTCATTATACCGCTTCAACGCCGTATTCTGAATTTCTATGGCCCGGTCAATCCCCAGCTTTTTAATATTTTCCACATAATTATCGAACGTATCAAGGCTTTCCTGTCCCATGATGTATTTGATTGTCATCTCATCACGGTAAGTTTGGACCTGATTCATGATTGTGGCAAATTCTTTACTCTCGTCGCTGTTTGGCGTAATAGGCGGAAGGAGATGTTTTCTGGCGTCCGTATCCGGCCAAATCTTATATCTTGCTTCTAACTGTTCCGGCAGTTCCATGGTCTGCTCTGGCACTCTGGCATCTGCAATGTGAGGCCCTCCTTGAACGTTCATTGTATAAGCGCCTAATGCGCTTTTTACAGTCCAGCCTTCCTGGTTCTTCATAATTGTATCCGTAAATTTGGGATATGAGTCAACAATATCATAGGTAAGGCCTTCGGTTCCAAAATTAGTAAACATGTGGCCTTCTTCGCCATACATATAGTCCATCAGCCGGGCCGCCCTCTCAACATCTTCGCAGGAGGTGGTAATTGCCACTGAGCTGATTCCGGAATACCGGTTTTCACAACACCCGCTTTGAGGCCTCTGCCCCTCTTCCAATGTAGGCCATGGAACGGCTACTAATGAAAAATCAGGGTTATCCTTTCTTCCTGCCACAATCCATGCTCCCATATTTCCCTCAGTCAGTCCTACAGACGCTCCTGCCTGTCCGGACGTAACTTTTGCAGCCACCTGATCCTTTTTTAAGCTGACCAGATCGATATCCACCAAACCTTCCTGATACCATGCAGAAAAAGTTTCCAGGTAGTTTTTGTATCCTTCTTCAATGCTTCCGTAATGTACATTTCCGTCATCTCCCAGATAGAAATCAACGGATATTACGTTTGCCAGGGCTATCGGATTAGCTGCTCCGATTCTTCTGTCCGTATAAGCATAGGACAGGGGCGCACTGGCGCCTTTCTTCTCCTTAAATGTCTTTAAAACCGTATGCCATTCTTCCACTGTGGACGGCACTTCCAGATTCAGTTCTTCCAACCAGTCACCGCGCATCATCGGGCCGATCAATATGGTCTCAGCTTCCCCCCGGATCATAGGAAATGCGTAGTACTGACCCTCGTCTGTCTTTATCATCCGGTCGATATCAGGATTTTCCTGCAGATAGACTTTTAAGTTTGGGCAGTACTGGTCGATGATATCGTTCAGAGGCTGAACCACGCCGTCTGATATGGCCTTTTGAGGGCCTCCCGGATAGCTGACCAGCCAATTATACTCCATGAGATCCGGCAGATCGCCATCTGCCAGCACCAGTCCGAACTGCTCCGTTTCCTGCCCTGTGGGTGGGTGAAGGAATTCGATCTCCACTCCCGTCCGTTCCGTCATTTCTTTGACAAACGGCGTATCCTCCAGTGTGGTAAAATGAAGAGAAATATTATTGTTCAGTACTTTCCACCAGGTAAGTTTATCTCCCGTTTCCATAGGGTAACTGAATTCGCCGTTTTTTGTACCTTCTGTCTCAAGGGCGCTCTCTTCCTGTGACACACTCTCTGTCTTAGGCGCTCCTTTTTCCTGTGATGTGCCTTCAGCGGTTTTAGCCGTATTTTGCCCTGCGCACCCTCCCATAAGGGCCGCCGCGCCTATAGCCATACACAGTTTCATTATTCTTCGTTTCATCGTTAACTCCCCTCTCTGTCATATTAGATGTCCCCATTATAAACACAAAATCCCTTATTTTTATATCGGAAAAATCTAAAAAACATCAGACAATCTTTCATTTTTGCTTTTTTTGCCCAGGTGTAATGCCCTTTTTCTTTTTATAAATGCGAATCAGATAGGTGCTGTCCCTAAATCCGGCCCGTTTGGCAACTTCCACAACGCTCATTCCCTGTTCCAGAAGCCGTTCCGCCTCTAATAAGCGCACATTATTTATGTATTCCAGCAGACTGCTGCCGGTTTGTTTTTTATAAATAGCCGATAAATAGGATGGGGTCATATTAAAATGCAGGCCGGTCTGAGATACATTGAGGTCCGGATTTTTGAAATTTTCTAAGATAAATTCCTGAATCTTTCTGCTCAACTCCTTATCTTTCCCCGTGTCCGACTGCAGTTCACGGATTTTACCGCAGATATTTTCAATTAGCGACAGGAATAAAGGTTCCAGTTGATTTAAGGGCAGTTTAGCTGATATCTTTTCCATCACATTGCTGTCCTCCAATGCGCTGTGATACCCTCCTGCATCCGCCGCCTTTAGAATCGTGCCCAATAAATCAAACATCAGACATTGGTATACGGTAAGCGAAATTTCTCCTGAAAGGTTTTGCTCTAACATTCTTTTCAACTGATTTTGGGCTATTTCCTGGTTTCCAGCTTCCACGGCATTAAACAGCTTCTGGTCAAGCTGCGCATTATAGCGGTATTTCTGATCCCAGCCGCACACATCTTCATAACAGATCAGGTTGTCCTCCAAAAGTGAAATATAACCCTCTATCTCACACGTGTCCGCATAGGATTTAAATATTTCATTTTTCCTGCTGTAAGTCCCTCCCAGAAGTGCGGTTACAACATAGCCGAATTTGTCTTCGATCAGATCCAGAGTACAATGCACCAATTCCCGGATCTGTTCCAGCCTGCCCATTTCACTGAAATTGACAATTCCTACCTTCCGTTCGCCCACATGAACCATATAGATTTGAAAACCCTCTGCTTCTTCTATTAATTCTGTAAATATATTTTCAAGTATGAACTGAACAAGAACCTGTTCTTCCGCATTTTTATTATTTATAAAAATAAACTGAACCACCGCATAATACGGATATTCAAAAAATATCTGGTTTTTCTTTAAATTATCATTTAAACCGGCTGTATAGGTATTCTCCAGAAGCTGAAGAAGGTAATACTGTTTTAACTCTCTCCGGTTCTGTTTTAATATTTTCATCGCATTTACACGTTCTTTAAAAAACTGTTCCATCTGCTCCTGGAGCCATTGGTAATTATCTTCATTTTTTTGAGGGGCTCTCGTCTCATTATGGGTTTTAAACTGCGCAATGAGATCCCACAATATCTTCACCGGATGGTAATGCTTTTTGGTAAGGATTCCGGCCACGATAAATCCGATAATAATACACCCAAACAGGGTAATAAAATAATATCTCTGCATTTGATCCGCATTGGCTTCAATCAGTTTCTTCGGCATCAGCATATAATACTTCCAGCCACTGTCTGCTGATTGTTTAACCATAGCGGCATATTTATCATTCTTAAATTCCGTCTCAATATAGTTATCCCTGGTGTCTTCCATATCAACAATCCCCTGGAGGTAATCTTCATATTGGATATTATCGGTTCCGCACAGTATCTGGCCGCCCCGGTCTTCTATCAAGACCGTAGCCTGATCCATCCACCGGATTGACTCCACCAGTGTTTTTAAAGCCTCATTTTTAAACACTACTACTACCGTATAATTGGGATCCCCAATTCTTGCAGCGCCCGGTTCGCTTATTAAACACAGGGTATTCCCCGCCCCATTTAGAACGGGCAGGCTCAGACACTCTTTATAATGAAAGGCGCCTAATTGCTCCTGCAGCTCACCAACAGGCATCCCCTTCCCAAAATAAACATCGCAGTAAAAGTCAAAATCCATAACCCCCTGTCTTCCCGCAATCCGATTACTATCATTAAAATATACAAAAATATCTTCAATACGCTGTTCAAAGCCATAGGATCTTTGCAGATTCTGAGACAATTGATATAATTCATAGGAAACAGAGGCCTCATCTTCATTCTGTGCATTCAGAACCCTTTGGATGGACTCCATCTGAGTTGTGCCCAAAGCCATCTGCCAAATATTCCCCATATAGGAATCCACTTGGTCGCTAATGCTTACAAGCATCTGCTTGGTCATAGTCTCAGACTGTTGTGTTACCAGCTTTTTGTTATAAATATGAAGAAATGCTCCAAAAATAAGGGGAATCACTAAAATAACCAGATATGACAGCAGAATCATATAATACTTCTCTTTTTTAGCCCCATTTTTCTTTAAACAGATTCTCATACCATCCCCCTTTTCCTTTCTCCCCTTCCCCCATGCCGAAGCTCTTTCTGCCCAGGCACGCGCTGATATCTGAATTATATCAGCACACCCACTTCCGGGGAAGGAAAAACTTAAAATTCCATCATGCCTCTCCCCTTGCTCTCTCAGCGTTAATATGGGCCAGCAATTTTTCCCTCAACATCAGAACGGTTCCGGCATACTCCTCCCGGTCTGCCACGTTAAACTGCTCCGCAGGATCTTTCCTTAAATCCGCCAGGAACATATCCTCATCTTCTCCGCCCGCTTGTTCCCCGTCGATCCGTATATTCATATCAAACCTGTAATCCAAACTGCGGATACAGGATCTCATAGGCCATCCCCTGCCTTCTGTATACAAACCGCATTTTTTATTCGGAAATGTAAAGCTCCCTTTGTCTCCATATCCGATTGTGGCATACACATATTCCGCAGTTTCTTCCGAAAACAGATCCCTGCCGCGAAACTGCCCGGGGGCCTGTATACCAGCTAAAGAGAACAGGGTTTTGCCCAAATCCAGGTTTTCACAGATATCTTTTCTTCTTACGCCGGAAGCTAGTTTTTTTCCATAGCTGATAATCAAAGGCACCCGATGGGACCAGCATGCAAAATTCTGTTTGGCATAACGGTGGTTTTCTCCCAGCATAACCCCATGATCTGCCCCAAATAGAAGGATTGTATCATCCAAAAGGCCCTGTTCCTCCAGCGCAGAAATAATCATGCCCACCTGGTCATCCACCCAGCGCACCAGACCATAGTAGCAGGCTTTTGCCCGCCTGGCCTCGTTTTCACTCAATCCGTCATTTACATTTTCTATGTATTTCTGCTCAAAGCGGCTTAACCTGGCATTCTGCATATCACAGACAGGAAAATCCAGCCAATCATACAGGAAGGCATAATGAGGGAGAGGGACTACCGGCGTATGGGGCTGAAGCCACGAAATCCGTACCATATAAGGGGCATCCTGTTCTTTCATCCACTGGATGGCATTATGGGTAACTGCATTGGGAGGATAGGGTATCTCAGGGGGAAATATCCCTCCAATCGGTGACTTGATCCCTTTTGTAGCGATGATATCCGTGCACAGGCCAAGACCGGGCTCTTTGATCTTACTCCCTTCTGGGTTGTGTACTCCAAACGGCTCCACCCCTTTTGGCAGATGCTGTTTTCCAAAATTGGCCGTCTGATATCCCTGGGCTTTAAAAACCTGAGGAATCGTTAAAAATCTTTTCTTTTTTGCATAGTTCTCTTTTGCGGCCTCATTATGATATACCCCTGTCGTTTCCGGATAAAGTCCTGTAAGCAGCGAATACCGGGAAGGAACACAGACAGGGGAGTTGCAGAAGCAGTTCTCGAACAGGGTCCCGGTTTGCGCCAGCCTGTCCAGATTCGGGGTCTGAATGCCTTTTGGTGCTCCGGGATAACAGCTCAAAGCATCACAGCGCAGTTCATCGCAGAACATATACACAATATTAGGTTTCCTCATGTGATCTCTCCTTCTATAAAAGGGATCATCTGCAGCCCCCCTCCTTTTACCTGGCATAATTGCTGACCGGCATCTCTCCCCGGGGGTCTATTTCCCCAAACAGGGCGCCGGCTGCCACCTCTATATTGCGCACAGTTGTGGTGAATGTTACTATTACGGTATCCGCATTGTTCGGAATCGTCAGCTCATACGGAGTGTTGGTAATTAAAATAATATTTTTTCCTTGTATGGCGGCCAGCTCCCGGATCTTTTCCGTATTTGATTTTCTTCCCCTGGTAAAGTAGTTTGTTACAATCACAGTATCAAAATCTGCCAGCTTCTTATTAATCCGTTCCAAATCTTCCTGGTCAAACGTATAGTCCGTCTCCAGATAAGTGATATTCCGGTTGTATTTTGTACAGTTGTTAAAAAGAATTCCCGGATAACAGGAGAGATTTACAAACCTGCTCAGATCCGCCTGTTCGATCAACAGGATTTTCTCTTCCTTAGAAAGCGGAAGTAACTGTTTACGGTTTCTAGCCACCAAAACGGACTTGAGCGCCGCTTCCTTTGAGAGCTTCACTATCTGCGGGTCTTTTAAAACCTGGTCCGGTTCCTCATAATCCTGCTTAGAGGGATAGAACAGGCCGTACCTGTATTTTAAATCCAATACACGATAGACTTTACGATCCAGTTCCTCCATGGTAATCCGCCCTTCCCGTACAAAGTCCGTAATGGCCGAAATCGTCTCTTCAACCAGGCTGCCCTGGGATTTCATGAGCACCAGATCCGCTCCTGCCTCAAGCGCCATAGCGCAGGCCTGTGCAACTCCGTACCGCGATGCAATTCCGCCCATGGTCATGCTGTCTGTAGTGATTACACCGTTAAACCCCATCTCCTCCCTCAGAAGCCCGGTCAAAATCTTCTTGGACACAGTGGCTATACAGTCAGGATCCAAAGCCGGATAAATACTATGGGCAATCATAATACAGGGAATCAAATCTTCTTCAATTAACCGCCGGTAAGGCAGCAGTTCCCGGTTCCATAAGGTCTCTTTATCTGCTGTGATGACAGGGACTTCAAAATGTGCATCCACCGGTGAATCGCCCCGTCCCGGAAAATGCTTCGCCGTTGCAATCATTCCCGCATCCTTAAACCCTCTGCACGCCTGTACGGCATATTCCGCTGCCACCTCAGGGTCATCGGAATAGGATCTTGCATTGATTTCCGGGTTCATGGGATCCGTATTAACATCCACATTGGGGGAATGCAGACAGGTAAATCCTACTGCCCTGCACTGCAGCCCCACCGCCCTGGATACTTCATATGCAAATCCGCTGTCTCCAGACGCGCGCACTCCCATGGAACGCGGGAACAACTGTACCTCAGGAAAGCCGCAATTGGCGCTCTCTCCTCCCTCCTGATCGGAAGAAAAATGAAGCGGGATGCCCAAAGGCCGTTTTCTGGCGGCATCCTGAAGGGATTCCAGGACTTTTTTATATTCCCCTGCGGTACACTGTGGCGCTGGGACACCTTTTTTATATCCATTATCATGATTAATTTTCACCACTGTTTTTCCGGTTCTTGGATCCACATAATTAGCGGAAGCCGAACGGCCGTGGGGTGTTAAACGAAATCCCCCGCAATGGTATTTTTCTATCAGTTCAAATATCCGGGCTGTGGCTACCGTACCGGAAAAACCCAGTGTCAAAAGAGCTCCAACCTTTTGCTCAAGAGTCATTTTTTCAATCAAATGGATCACATATTTATTTGTTTTCTGCATCATACTCCTCCGTCTCCTCAGATTCTATCTAATCCGGTTCTTTCAAATTGGCAGTCCGGGGCACCATATCGTCTTAACAGCTCCGCCATCTTTTTCATCAATCCATGCTCCAGCTCCGGATCATGGACCGGCCTGGCCTGGCCCGGATCATTTTGTATATCATAGATCAAATGGCAGTCGGGCGCATTTTTATGCCTGTGGGATACTGCTTGAATCCGCATCTGGGAAATGCCATGGCTGTGTTCCAGGAATTGTCCAAACTCCGCTTTGGCAAGAATTTCCCTCTCCAGAAAATCCTTTGTATTTCTCGGCATCAGGGTATGATGATATACGATGGAGCCCTCCGCAGGCTGGCGGCAATAGCTGTATCTGCCGTCGAACAGATTAATATCCTTTCCGAAATACCCATACAGTACCGCATCGTGAAGCTGATCCGTCTGTCCTGATATAAGCGGCACCAAAGAGGTTCCATGCACTCCGTCCGGTATTTCACCTCCATGCAGATCCATAATTGTGGGCATCAAATCCATAGCAGCGGTTAAGGCCGATATCCTTTTATGGCAGAACCCAGTTTCCGGAGTACACATAATGAGCGGAATATGAACCAGCTCCTGGTAATCAAACATATAGTTTTTAGCCCAATAACCGTGTTCTCCCAAAAGATGCCCATGGTCAGTGGTTAAAATCAGAACCGTATCCTTCCACAAATCCAGTTCATCCATTTTGTCCAGGAATTTTCCAAGCCAGAAATCCGCCATAGTCAAAACCCCCGCATAGCTCTTGCGTATATGCTCAACGGCCTCGGCCCCTTCCTTTACTTCCCGGTAAGGCGGCCAGTCAAAATGATATGGTTCTTCCCATGTGTCCTGATATAAATCCCTGTATTTCTTTGGACAGACAAATGGTTCATGAGGGTCAAATACTTCCAGATGAAGATGCCAGTTATCTTCCCGGAAGTTATTATCTAAAAACTCCATTCCCCTCATAAAACATCTGGGTGTTGGGTATTCCTCCTCATCTTCCAAATCCGTAAATTTCCTGTTCACCCAGTACGGCCTCCGGTTCTTGCCTATAAATTCCGGCAGCTCCGGTTCTTTGACCAGTGGATGCCACTGGTCTCCTTCCTGTCCCCGTTCAAACTCCCAGGAATCAAATAATGTGTGGTATGCTTCTCCGCCGCTGTGAAAATAATGATAATGATCAGTCACCATATGGCTGTACACGCCTTTCTGCCTGCGCAGTTCCACAGGCAGGCAGTCATCCCAGGGCTCAATTGGCCCCCAAGGCGCTTCCAGAAAACAAAGCCGCCCTGTCATCATCTCCCTGCGGGCCGGCATACAGGGAAGGGAACCGGCATAGTGATTATCAAACACCACTCCTCTCTCCGCCAGCCTGTCCAGGTTAGGTGTATTTACTTTTGGAAATCCATAAGAGTTTAAATAATGTCTGTTCAGTGAATCCATAACAATGAAGATGGTTTTCATCTAAATTCCTCCTATTCTTTGACTGCCCCCACCATGGTTCCCTTGGTGAAATGCCTTTGCAGGAACGGATATACGCATAAAATGGGAACCGTTGCAACCACAATTGTCGCGTAGCGTATGCTCTGGGAGATCGCATCCTGGCTTCCCGTATCCCCTCCGATGGCCATGGTAGACATATCGTTTTGAAGCAGTATTTCACGCAGAATGACCTGAAGAG
This sequence comes from Clostridium sp. MCC353, assembly GCF_018785315.1. Taxonomy (GTDB): domain Bacteria; phylum Bacillota; class Clostridia; order Lachnospirales; family Lachnospiraceae; genus CHH4-2. The sequence continues at coordinate 117,741 of NZ_WQPN01000066.1, forward strand.
GATACAAAGACCGGTCCCTTATGATCGCAGAAGCCCAGAACCAACTGTTCCAAATATGTACCCCATAATAGAGTACAATCACTGCAAGCATGGCCTTTGAAAGAGGCAGTATAATCTTGGTAAGAACCGTGATATGCCCCGCCCCGTCAATTCGTGCGGCTTCAACCAGACTTTCCGGTATGCTGGAAAACGAGGTTCTCAGAATGATCATATTTCTTGTCTGAATCATAAATGGAATGATCAGCCCCCACAGGCTGTTGGTCAGATGAAGATCCTTTAAATTTAAATAAAACGGAATAATTCCTCCTTCAAAGAACATAGTGAATACAATGAACATCATAATCGGCTTCTTAAACAGCACATTTTTTCTGGATAAGAAATATGCGCCTAAAGAAGTCATTATCATATCAAAAATCAGCCCCACCACCAGTATAAATAACGTATTTGCGTAACCCTTTATGATCATTGGGTTATTAAACACCTTTTTATATGCATTTACCGTAAAATCCAGCGGGCGCAGCAGTAATCCCGAATGTTTCATTAATGAATTGCTGTCACTGACCGATGCCATCACAACATACCATATCGGATAAATACATATAATAATCAGCAGGGATAATATCATATAGTTAAACACCTGGAACCCCCGTTCCCCTTTAGATACTTTAATTTTCATGCCGGCTGCTCCTTTACCATAAACTCGTTTCTGTTAATTTTTTCGATACTCTATTGGCAAAAATAATCAAGATCAGATTAATTGCTGAATTAAATAACCCGATGGCTGTAGAATAACTCCAGTCCTGCTCCAAAAGCCCGACCCGGTAGACATAGGAAGAGATGATGTCGGCCGTTTCGTAGGTTGAAGGATTATAGAGCAATATGGTTTTCTCATGCCCCATGCTCATCATCTGGCCGATTTTCATAATTAACATGATAACAATGGTAGGCGTTATGCCCGGTAGCGTGACATTTAAAAGCTGTTTCCATTTACCGGCTCCGTCAATGGCCGCCGCCTCATATAACTGGCTGTCCACACCGGATAAAGCGGACAGGTAAATAATGGATCCCCATCCCACCTGCTGCCAGATCGCTGACGCAATGTAAATGGTCCGGTAGTATTTAGGATTCTGCATCAAAGGAGTGGCTTGACCCCCAAAAAACACTATGATGTCGTTAATTACCCCCGTTGTCATGCAGAAATTTGTAATCATACCGGCCACAACGATCATTGAGATAAAATGCGGTAAATAGGTTATTGTCTGCGTCAGGCTTTTGAACTTTTTATTTTTCACTTCATTCAGCATCAGCGCTAAAATGATGGGCGCCGGGAAACCAAACAACAGATTATAAAAGCTTAGCAGAACTGTATTCTTAAACAACCTCCCAAAATAAATCCCGTCAAAAAACCTCTTAAAATTATCAAGCCCCACCCATGGACTTTCCGAAAACCCCAGCGCAGGGGTAAAATCTTTAAATGCAATCAGCGCCCCATACATGGGCTTGTATGCAAAGAGTATGTAAAATAAAACTACCGGTACAACCAGAAGGTACAAAGACTTGTTCTGCATCCAGTCCTTTTTTATCCTCCGGCCTAATTTGTTCATCATGTTTGCTCCCTTCTCCTTCCGCCGAATTTTACTCGGCTTTATTTTGTAATATTTATTATAGGAGATGGCAAAGAGCATTTATATCGGAAAAAATGTAAAAGCATCGGATTATTAGTAAAATGTGGTACCGATCTTATTTTCTCAGATGGAAAACTGTACTATAAGGCAGGGCGGAACCGATTTATCAACAGAATCCCTTACCGCCGCATTATATGCGATACGCAGTGCGATCCTGCCCGAAGGGCTTTTTATTCAATAGGAGCACTTTCCTTTTGAATAAAAAAACGGATCAATATGCACAATAGCTACATATTGATCCGAGCTTTTATCTGATATCTCAAAATACATTAATGCTCAAACTTCTTTTGCCTTCTCTTATCCTCATACATCCTATAATCTGCCCGGTTAACGCCCGGTCACCAGCACTGTGCCCCAGTTTGTCATTGATCTGTTTTAAATTATTTAAGTCAAACATCATGCAGGCGATTCTTGGAGTGCTTCCGGTTTCACGTTTCTGTCGTTCTAAGCGGTTTACCAGCAGCTCCGGATATGCTGCAAAAAAACGAGGCCAAAGTAAATCAGAATCGTGGCCCCCCCATCTCCGTCCGGTCTGACTGCGCCACTTCCACCAAATCGTGATACTTCATGAAATAATCTTTTCCTATCAATAAGATTATAGAAAACACGCCAATGGTTACAGCCACGGAAACAATTTCCGCTTTCTGGGAGGTAAGCATTCCAATATACCTTCCAATTGAAGTTACCATGCTTATTAGTCCTTAAAATGCAAAATATAAAAAATGTGCTATGATCTCTATAACAGTGATACCTATAAAAAAGTTAGTGCTCAATAGGATCAGCCATAGATGAGAGAAATCCACTGCATCACACATAGCTAATAAACCGGAGAGTAAAAAGAATAAGTGTGAAGAACTAATTTCCGGAAGAGTTGAATATGGAGAGGTGATCCCATGACAGACAATGAATTACTATTAGCAATTTCGTGTCTTATGGATAAGAAACTAGCTCCTATCGAAAGAGAATTAAAACAACTTAACATCACTCTGGAAAATGACATTTTGCCTCGTTTACAAAACATTGAATCATGCCATACATCAACCTATAACCGCTATCAAAGCAACTCAGACAGAATGGAAGCCGCATTTACAGACATAGAACTCATGAAAAAAGTCCTTGCTGAACACAGTGAGAAACTGCAAAAAATCTCATAACTACAAAAAAGTGTAAAACCCACCGTTTCCTCCGGGTCTTACACTTTTTTCTATATCCCCCCAGCCATCCTCAGCCGGGGTGATCCATAATAATCTCATTCCACGTCTACCCTTTCACCGCCCCCGATGTCAGTCCATCGATAAACAGCCGGTTAAAGAATATATAAACAAGTATAATCGGTATCAGCGAAATGGTAGTACCCGCCAGCATCAATGTCCAGGAAGATGCCGCCTCCTCGGTGGCCTTCAGGCCCATAATTCCTACAACCAAAGGCATTCTGGCTTTATTGGACATGGTAAACACCATGGGAAGCAGGTAATCGTTCCATGCGAAACGGAATTCCAGAATTCCCAGCGTAGCGATCAGCGGTTTACAGAGGGGGAAGATAATTCTTGTAAATATGCTGAAAAAGGAACATCCGTCGATTTTGGCCGCATCGTCGATTTCCGTTGAAATGGATCTCATATAGCTCTTAGCCACATATAAATTCGTTACATTGATGCCCAGAACGCGGATGATAATAACGCCCCACAGGGATTTGTTAATACCAAAGCCTTTAGCAATCCTGAACAGCGGGTACAAGGTCAAACTTCCCAGGGAAATGAACATGGATGATGTGATGAGCACAAACAAAAATTTCTTTCCCGGAAAATGGCCTCTCTCAAACACATAGGCCGATACGGTTATGGAAATGATCGTTCCGATTACGATCGGAACCGCCATAGCGATACTGTTCCATGTATACTGGGCGAAATTCGCATTTTCCCAGGCATTTACGTAGTTGGATATCTGAAATTCCTCCGGTATTACTTTATGGGCATTGGTGAGCAGCTCCGCATTGGACTTAAATGAACCGAAAAATGTGTAGATCAATGGGAACATGGTAAAAACCATAATAAACGCTATGACAAGATAGATAATAATTTTACCGATTACGGCTCTCGTACTTTTTGAACGCAGTTTCGTATCCTTCATTTGAAACCTCCTATATGTCTACTTCGAACCTGTTGCTGAACTTCATGTATACAATCGCAAAGATCGCCAGTATGATTCCCGTAATCACGGACATCGCCGAAGCATAGCCGACTTCCTGCACCCTGGCGGAATATCCGAAGAAGTATTTGAATACATACGTCATGACCACCTCGGTCTTTCCTGCCGGCGCTCCGTTGGTTGATGCCAGGATCAAGTCATTCATCTTCATACTTCCTACAATCGCCAGCATGATTACCACACGTACGGTGGAGCCGATCATAGGCAGCGTAATCCGGAAGAATTTTGTCACGCTGGAGGCTCCGTCCAGATCCGCACATTCGTATAATTCCTTGGGCACGCTTTGGAGAGCCATTAAAAAGAATGTCATGGTAATACCGTAATTGTTCCATATGGACGCCAGGCCGATTACGAAAAGGGCGGTCCATTTATTTCCCATCCAGTTGATGGGGTTTGCTATGATCCCGCTGTGCATCAGCATTCCGTTGATAATTCCTTTAAAGTTCTGGAACATCAGGGAGAAGATCAAACCTGTAATCGCAGTACTGATAATGGCCGGAAGGAAGAACATAACACGGAATAAACCGGTGCATTTCAGGCCTTTGTTTAAAAACAGGGCCAGGAGCATGGCAAATGGAATCTGAACCAGGAGTTTTCCAAAGGTCAGAATCATCGTGGTCCCTATGGATTCCCAGAAAGCTTTATCCTTAAATGCCCGGGTGAAGTTCTCTATGCCCAGCCAGATGGGTTCCCCGTAACCGGAATAGTCGTACAACGCATACCTGATAATATAAACAATAGGCACATATGTAAATATAAAAAACCCAACCATCACCGGCGCCAGCATCAGCATGGCCTGAATCGATGATTTGTTATATTTCTGTTTCCCTATCATAAAATTCATATTTTCCACCTTTCTTTCACTGCAGGATTTGCCGCAGGATTCCCGTATAACCGTCCCGGAATCCATGACGGCATCTCCTGAAGAATTTACTGAGGAATCCGGATACCCTGGCTTCTCAAATTATCCTGAAGCTCTCTGATATCGATCTCATCCGTATTAACTCCTTTGGCAGACGCCATGGCTGCCGCCGTTCCTGCCGCCTGGCCCGTCATCATGCAGGCTGAAATGGCCCTGATCCCGCTTTCCGCCACATGATCCGCTGAAATGCACCTGCCCGCTGTCAGCATATTTTTAATATTAACAGGAATTAAAGCTCTGTAAGGGATCTGGAAACTGTCGTCTCCCTCGATCGGATGGAAAATATGGCCTTTGTAGCCCCTTCCTTCCAGGCTGCCGTCTCCGTCCATCTCCGCGTCAGGGGCCAGCATATCATAAAATCCGGGATAAACAGCGATCACATCCTCATAGGTTTTGCCGGAACGCATATCCTCAATGCTCATCTTGTAATGCCCTTCAATTCTCCTGCTGTCCCGGAATCCGATTTCCGGCCCTATGGAAGCGATTTCTATATTTCTCAATTCCTCGTAATTCTCTTTTAAATAACGGTAAATATCCATGATATACTGCCTGCACTCCATCTCGCCTCTCGATACATCAGCAAGATCCGTGGGGTCGATATGATAAGCGCATGCATAGTTTACATAAGAAATCTGTCCGCCTTTTGAAAGCCGTCCAAACGGCAGATCCTGGCGTTTGCACTTGAGACCGGTCAATCCCGCTCTGTATTTCTGTTTGAAGTCCCGGCCAATTTCTCTCAGCCGGTCTTCTCCCTCAACATTCAGCTTTTCCACATCCGCTCCGGCAAACCTGAGGCCCACCGTGCCCGGCTGGCAGAGGCCGTCTAAATCCCTGCCCTGCTCAAACGGTACTCCGGCGCTGAACGCCACGTCGCCGTCACCGGTGGAATCCACGACCACATCGGCTTTCACCGCCACCGGACCATTTTTCGTCTGAATGATAACCGCTGTAATTCTGCCGTCTTCCACAATGGTTTCATTGACAAACGCATGAAAGTAGATTTCCACACCCAGTTCCGTCAGGAATTCATCCAGATATACCTTTAAATACTCGCTGTTAAAAGCATTTTTATTATATTCCCTGATGTTGTCGCTTCCATATTTCTCTTTGCATCCTTTTTCTATCTCAGCGTAAATGCCTTCCGACTGAAACGGGGTTCCCGCCAGAAAATAATTGGCATTTTCCACATAGCAGGCGGTGATATTTCCGCCCAGAAACCCTCTCTTTTCCAGAAGGATTACAGAGCGTCCCTGTCTGGCCGCCGCCGCGGCGGCGCCGATGCCTGCCGGGCCGCCCCCGACTACCAGCACATCCGTTGTCTTCAGAATCTTGATCTCTTCCTGTTTTCTGATAATATTCATATTCACACTCTCTTTACATTCAGATTTGCATAATTGTTACATTTTTCCATCATGGTATCCGCGCTTTTGCTTCGCGTCCACCGTTCCCTATAACTGCCGCATTCCGGCATAGCAGGCGCAATTTTACATAGAAAGTGCACGGATAAAGATTTACATCCTGTGTCCGTGCACTTTATCATCTCTTTATTTCTTTATGGTTTCATCACTGGATAAATAAAGTGCTAATTCATCCGGGCTGATCTCTTTCAAAGCCTCATTATATCTGCCGTCCAATTCTCCCAGTATTTCGTTGATATCTCCGCCGACAGTCAGATAATTAGCCATAACTTCCCGGTATGTAAGGCCTTTTACCTTAACGATGGTATCCGGGCTCATTGCCAGAAGGAATGTATTGTCAATGCCCTCTGCGAATTCTGCGAATCCCTTGCCTGCCGGTTCCTTTTTAGCCAGCTCGATTGCTTCTTTACGAACAGGAATTAAAACCGCTTCTTCATAGAATTCTGCCGCGCATTCGTCGGAATAGAAATATTCCATAACTTTCATGACGTTCTCATAATGGCTCAGTGCGTTAGTTCCAACACATAAAAGGTCTGCGGGCTGTACGAAATCTTTGTAGTCATTTTCTCCCGTAACAGTGGGTACATCGATTACCGCCCAGTCACATTCGGCCGGGAACTGTACATTGTACAGGGCACAGTCAAAACTTGCCGCGGGCATCATGCCGATTACGCCGGCTGAGAACTGAGCGCGCAAGCTGTCTGCGTCCATGCTCTCATATCCAGGAAGCACGCTTCCGTCCTGTGTCATACCGTAAAGTTCTTCCAGCATAGGAGCGTATGCGCTGTATTCAAACTGCTGATCCGCATAATCATAGCCGTAATGTCCGGTCCATTTTCCTGCAGGTGTTGTGAAATAGCTGCTGAGTGTCCATAATGTTCCAAGTCCCAGACCAAAACCGTAAGCGTCTCCGTTGCAGGCTGCTGTGATCTTAGCCGCACATTCTCTTACCTCAGCCCAGGTCTTAGGATAATCCGCTTCCGTCAGCCCTGCTTTTGCCCAAAGATCTTTGTTAATTAAGAATTTATAGGTGGTAAGGCTGTATGGAAGTGTATAGTGTTTTCCATTCATCGTATGTCTCTGAGGAATGCAGTATGGATCAAACATTTCAATCAGGTTACGGCTGGATTCACAGTCCATATCCTCTAAGGCAACCACATATCCGGCTTTCACAAAGTCTGTCAGCCATTTGGAATCACTTCTGAACAGATCCGGCGCATCCCCGTTGCCGGCCGCCAGCTTGATGGTATCCATGTAATCCGTGCCATATACGGTAAATTCAATTTTAATCCCCAGCTCTTTTCCAATTCCTTCGTTAAATGCGGCAACCTGTTCGTCCCTGATGGGTTTCTGTGAAATGTTATCCGACCACACGGTTACCGTGTCCACCTCTTTTGGCGCGCCGCCCCCTTCTGTACCGCTTGTACTGGCAGCGCCGCCTCCGCTGGTTCCCTGTGATGATGCTTCTGTTTTTCCTCCGCATCCGGCAAGTCCGGTTACCGCCACCGCCGCTGCAAGTGATAGTGCCATAATACGCTTAGAAATTTTCATACCGAAATCCTCCTTAAATCGTTTGTTTTTGTCCCCCCGTACTGGATTGACCTCATTATATACTGGCCTTCCGGCTTTGAACAGGTTGAAAAAATTTACAACCAGTCAGGCCGGTCTTTCATGTTGCCAATTCCAAACCCCTATGTTATATTGTCTATATCCACTAAAATACATAAGTGGTCAGGGGGGATTTTCATGGAATTGACTATAATGTTATTGTTTATTTTCGCCATTGTGCTTTTAATAAGCGATATCAGAAATCTTTATCATATCCTATTTTCCGTCATGCTCTTCAGCATGGCCATCGTTCTGACAGCAACCCTGATGTTTGCCACAAAGAAGGCAAATTACGATGTTAATTTCGGCCCTTTTCTTTCCATACTGGCTCATCAAATCTACCTGATGCTGTTGAATATTCTGAAGTATCTGCCGCTCTCCAAACTGCTGCTGCTTCGGAATGTCTTCATATCCATTTATTTTGGCACCATCATTTTATTTGTTAACATTTTCTGCAAGAATCTGTTAACCGGACAGGAGAAGAACCGGAAAATGCCTTTGATGTCCCTCGTCTACTCCATTCTGACGATTTACATCATCAGCTTTTTCATCTTTTACCACTCGAAAACGGCATGGAAACTCTATATTTTATATCATACCGCAGAATCACCCGAAGGGAAAAACCTGATCCGGTCTGTTGTAATTTCATTGGATCACATCATATCATGCCTTGGAACCATATGCCTGGTCTATCCTATCGCTTTTTTGCTCTACAATGGCATAAAAAACAGGATCACGTTCTTTTTTGACCAGCTTCTGGGCCTGAGTATCAGCATCGGGCTGTTAAACTCCCTGTTTTATTTCACCATTTTTATCAGCGACCTGCGGCTTTCCGCTTCCAGCCTGTTTTACACCGGCCTGTGGACCATTGCCCCTGAAACCCGGATATCCAGGTTTTACGACATAAAATTTCCTGTTATTGTTTTTATCCTGCTGGTCGTCGTCACTTATTTTATCATCTGGACCGGAATCGACAGCATGTTCCTCCAGATCCGGGCCAGATCCATAAAAAAGCAGCTCAACACCCTTTACGCCAACCTCAGGGACGTCTTTCATTCCAACAAAAACCTGATGTTTACATTCAAGATGCTCTCGGAAACAGCCATGCAGAACTACGGTTCCCCGGAAGGCGAGGCCGCGCTGAATAAGATCCATGATTTGAGCACCCACCAGTTAACCGTTTTAACAAATAACCTGAACAACATACGGAATCTGAATACCAAAACATCCTTTAACGATTTTATCAGCATTCTGGACAAATGCATATCGGAGACCGTGTTTCCTTCCTCCATCACTGTGGAAAAGGATTATACAGGTGAAAAACTGATGGGATTATTTGATCCATATCAGTTAGAGCAGCTCTTTTCAAATATTTTTCATAATTCCATCGATGCTCTCATGAAAAAAAAGGAGGGGCAGGACGGGCACAAAATCAAAATCTCGGTTGTCCGAAGCAAAAACTGGATCTATTGTTCTGTTTGGGATAATGGCTGCGGAATCGCAAAAAAGAATTTAAGAAAAATTTTTTCCCTGAATTTTTCCACAAGTATCGGGTCTCATAATTTTGGCATGGGAATGCCCTATGTTATGAAAATCGTAGAATCGCACGGCGGACACATCCGCATCAAAAGCAAAGAGCAGCAGTACACCAAAGTCGAAATCCTGCTGCCGGGCTGCATAGCCGAATCATAAGGAGATGATAACTATGAACACAGAAGGAACTGAAAAAATCAATATCATGGTCGTTGACGACATGCCGGAAATCGTGAACTATTTCAAGGAAAATCTAAACCGGGAGCCGGATTTAAATGTGGTCGGCACCGCCAATTCGGGCATGGAAGCGGTTTCTGTGGCCGAGGCCTGCCGCCCGGACGTGATTTTAATGGATATTCAGATGGAAACAAATAATTCCGGCATTCTGGCATCAGAAAAAATCCATAAACTTCTCCCCAACACAAAGATCATCATCGTCACCATACACGAAGACGATGAATTGTTATTCTATGCCTATTCCGTGGGAGTTATGGATTATATCATAAAAACCGATTCCATTGACCGGGTGTTAACTTCCGTAAGAAATGTCTATTCCAACGACCTCATGCTCAGGCCGGAAATCGCCAACAAAATACGGGAAGAATTCAATTCCCTGCGGATGCAGAACCAGTCCCTTTTGTTCGCATTCCACATTCTGAGCGAACTGACCAACAGTGAATTCGATGTGCTCAAGGCCGTTTACGAAGGATATTCCTATAAACAGATATCCCAGATGAGATACGTGTCCCAGGCTACTATAAAAAGCCAGGTGAACAGCATATTGAAAAAATTCTCTAAAAAGAGAATGAGCGACGTTATCTCCATGCTTCATCTGGTGTCGTTCGATAATATAATCAAAAACTTATAATTGTTTTCATAAGGGGGAGATGTCCGGGCAGACTTCCCCCTTGTGAAAAAATGATGTACTGGTTCAGATGGCGTATACTGGTTCAGATGGCGGAAACTTGGTTCAGAAAGCCGCTTACAAGAGAGCCTGACGCCATTTTTAACCAAGTTTCCCACCGTCCGGGCTGTTAACAACGTTATTTTACCACATTTACAGGTGAACCGTTCATCCAGGCTTCCAGGTTATCCATAATGATCTGGGCGCGGAGCTGCATGGATTCGTCGGACGCAAATGCGATATGAGGCGTTAAAATGGTATTCTTCGCATTTAAAAGAGGTTCGGAAGCGTCCAGCGGCGGTTCTTTGTCAAATACGTCAATGGCGGCTCCTGCGATCACATCCTGATTCAGCGCATCCGCAAGTTCCTTCGCCACCACTACCGGCCCTCTCGCCAGGTTGATCAGATACGCGCTCTTTTTCATCTTTTCAAGCTGGGCTTTTCCGATCATTCCCCGTGTGGAATCATTTAACGGACAGTGCAGAACCACGATATCGGATTCTTCCAGTAACTGATCCATGGTAACCTGAGTGATATATTCCGGATAATCGTTGTGAACCGATCTGCTGCATGCCAGAATTTCCGCGCCGAATGCGTGGAACAGTTCAGCGGAACGTTTGCCGATGTTTCCAAGGCCGATGATGCCGATCTTTCTTCCCTTGATCTCACCGCCCACCAAACCGGCCTTTGTCTCTCCGTTTCTGCAACGGGTTTCCGTCTGAGGAATCTTTCTCATCAGCCCAACAGCCAGTCCTATAGCCAATTCAGCCACCGCTTCATTGGAATATCCTGTGGCATTGCTCACATCGATCTTTTTAGCTCTGGCCGCATCCATAGCCACATGATCCACTCCGGTAAACGCGATATCGATAAATTTCAGATTATCACAGGCATTGATCACCTCCGCAGGCATGGGCATATTCGCCAGAATCATGGCGTCGGCATCTTTGGCCTGTTCGATTAAAACGGCTGTATCCGTTGTTCTTTGATAGTCAAAAAACTGGCACCCCTTCGCTTCCAAAGGCTTTTTCAGTTCGTCTAACGCCTGCTTTGACACTCCTAAATCTTCCATTATTACAACCTTCATTTTGACTTTACCTCCATATGTACAGCTATATTATTATATAGGTTTAGTATAAAGGATTCTTGTCAGAATGCAAGGTTGAAAAATTTTACACCCCTTTTGAACAGCAGGTTATTAGGATTGTTTTTTTCTCAATCTGATGGCCATATATTGTTTTGCCGGCAGATTAATTATAAATTTACCAGAAAATGTTCCTGCTTTTTCTATGGTCATATCCCAGGTATCAATCACCTCAGCTTCATATTCCGTTTCATCATCGAAGTAAAACTGTCTGAAAGACGGCCTCATAAAGCTATAATAGAAGAGATAGTATTCATTCGGCGTTTTATCTCCAAAACGCTTCTCCGGCACTGCACAAACTTCATCCGTATTGCAGCCGTCGCAGTACATAAGATATCCCGAACCCGGTGTCTCTTTCATGATGTCCAGCAGAAAACCAAAGCGCTTATGGCTCTCACCATGCAAAACCCCTCCATGGGACCACCAGAGGATATCATCATCACTCAGATAAGTCTCACCATGCTGTGGATAGCCTCCACGGCAGGCGCCTTCCCAAAATCTCCTGAGCATTTCCTCGCCTGTTATGTTTCCCCAACCTCTCTGTATATTTCCTTCATATACAATTTCATCCAGCACAACCGGCTTTTCATAACGTTTACGCCACTCATTTGTCAGTTCCGAACTTCGATACAACTCCACCCGCTGAATACTGCAGTGAGTGATCCATGGGCGGGTATAATCATAGAAGATTTTGCAGTTATGGATGGAGCGAAGATGATTGTACGGATCCTTTTCACAGATAATTGACGCATAACGTTCCCAATCCGCCAGGGTTTTGTGCTTCATAAGATCATACTCATTGGCAAGTGACCACCAGACATTCTTGTATGCCGCAAACCTGGCAATTACATAACTCCAGTACAGGTCATCCGCTTCTTTCGGCATCTGCGCAAACCCCCATCTGTCATAGGGATGCATGACAATGATATCCGCTTCGATGCCCAGATCCATCAAGGCGCAGATACATTTTTCAATATGGCGGAAATGTTCCGGATTAAATCTGGTAAAATCCCAGTTGTTCCCTTCTGTTTTATCCGTATAGTCTGAGAAATTATCTTTGGTAAGCACGCTGGAATCCATAGGGGTCCCTTCATAGGGGTATGATCTCGGTTCTCCCAGGTTAAAGAGATAGTGTTTCGGCATAATGCAGAAACGAATTTTATTAAATGCGCTGCTTTTTAATGTTTCCAACGTCTTCTGAATCAATTCGTCCGACTGAAGATTCCATACATAACAGGTGGTTCCCATAGGATAATACGGGGTAGTATCTTCATAGGCAAAATGATACTTATCGGCAACACGGACCGGTCCATGGTTTTCCGGCCCTGGAGAGGTTACGGAAAATTCACCTTCCACCCTTTCTTCCGAAAAACTGCTTTCAATGCTGAATCTGTACGCCCCTTCAAAAGACGGCATAAAGCGGACTTTATAGATCCCCTCCCCATCGTAAAATCCATCCGTCACTACGTTTTCATTTTTGCCGGTAAAGGTTCCTCTGATCTGATGATCGGTAAAAGGATTACCGCTTTCCGGCCCCTTGCAGGATATCTCCATCATTCCCCAGCGTTCCATCGACTTCTGATAACTTAACAGTTCCATATCCATACCTCTCTTCTTTTTTCTTTTTATTAACCTTTTACTGCGCCCCCGATTCCTTCTACAAAATATCTCTGGAAGAACAGATAAACAAGCAGCACCGGTACGACTGAGATCAGCACACCCGCACATAAATATCCATAATCGGTTCCATGTTCCCCTACAAAAGTCATTATTCCGGTAGGAACCGTCTTTTTTGTATTGTCATTAATGATGACACTGGCCAGCAGGTATTCATTCCAGGTGGAAAGAAAATCCATGATCACCAATGTAGCCACTGCCGGCTTGGAGACAGGCAGAATAACTCTTGTAAACAACTGCCATTTATTGCAGCCGTCAATATAGGCCGCCTCATCTAATTCTTTTGGTATTCCAATAAAAAAACCTCTTAAAATTAAAATTCCAAACGATATACCGAATCCCACATAGACATAAAACAATCCGAAATAAGTATTTAACAGCTTCAGCTTGCTGAAAATCACATTGATAGGTACAAGCGCCGTCTGCATCGGAAGCATCATACCAATAAGAAAGAAAACAAAAATCCCTGTTCGGTGTTTGATATTCAGCCGGGTGAGGGCAAAGGCAGCGAGGGCCTCTATAAAAATCCCCAGCGGAACCTTCATACATGATATCACCAGGTCATTTTTCATATACATAAACAGCCGTCCCTGGCTGACCGCCTTGGAAAAGTTGCTCCAGCAAATCTTTTCAGGAACGCTGAACAGGCTTGCTCCTCCGTAAAACTCCGCCCTGCTCTTGATCGCAGTGGCTGTCAGTGTAAAAATCGGCACAATCCAGATAATGGCCAAAATGCCCAACACCGCATACAGCGTTATTTTTTTCGAATATTTTTGAACCTTTTCTGTCATTTCCGCATCCACCCCTTCTGTCTAATTTTCTTTCGCCGTAAAGGATACATACGGAACGATTACAAACAGCATCATAAGCAGCATTGTGCAGGCCACCGCAGTTCCGTATCCCACATTATTATACTGGAAAACCTGAGAGTACATATAGGTGGACATCATCTGAGTGGCATTGTTCGGTCCTCCTCCAGTCAGTCCCTGCACAACGTCATAGACTTTCATTGCCGCCACTGTCAGAGTGGCTATCACAACAACAAATGTATTTTTTAACAGAGGCAGCGTTATATAGAAGAATTTCTTAACACTCCCGGCCCCGTCAATTGTGGCCGCTTCCAGTATCTCAGAAGGGATCCCCTGCAGGCCTGCCAAAAACAAAATCATGGGCTGCCCCACCGCCTGCCAAAGAGATGCTGCGAAAACAGCATACAAGCTCACCTTGGGATTTGAAATCCAGCTTTGGGAAAAGGAAATGTCAAGCGCTTTAAAGAACTGATTAATAAACCCGATATTCGGATTATAAATCCATCTCCAGATCAATGCTACAGCAATAGGTGAAACAACACATGGAAAATAAAATAATCCCCTGAAGAAGGTGCGTCCCCTAAAACTCTGATTCAGCAAGAGGGCAAACATAAGCGCTGCCGTCATAGTAATAACCAGGGTCATCACAATCCAGGTCAGGTTATTAATGATTGAAATTTTAAAAATCTGATCTTTGGCAAACAGGTTAATATAATTATGTAGACCGACAAATGTTTTTTCGCCGATTCCGTTCCACTTAAATAGACTGATAAAAAAAGAATATATTACAGGAATTACAATGACCGACAAATAAATAACCATAGCCGGTACCAGGAATAAATAGGCGCTTATGTCATTTTTGACAAGTTTGTTCTTTCTCTTCACGGCTCCACCTCTGTCTTTGAATCAATTCTCATGTTTCAAAAGGCGGGCCGGACTGCCCGCCTAATCAATTATTTATTTTTATAATTTTCAATTGCTTCCTGTAAGTTTTTCGCCGCATCCTGAGGTGTCATCTGTCCGTTCGCAATCGCATCCTGTGCATTAAACAATACATCGGCAACTTCTGTTGGGAAAGCCTGGTCAGTAATCAGGAACACACCGTTTTCCTTCGATGTATCCATTAAAACAGGCACATTAGGCTGGCTGTCCACCAGTTTGGCATCCAAAAGGGCAAGCGGCAGGCTGAAGCCTTCAGAATATTTTTCAACATTTTCCTGAGAATGGAAGAAATCCATGAATTCGATACAGGCTTCCAGTTCTTCTTCGGTATTATCTACATTAAACTGGGTCATTTCCACAAACGCGGACATACGGTTTGTTCCGCCGCTCGGGAAGGCGAATACTCCGTAATCTGCCGGATTCTGTTCATTTCTGATAATCTGCGCATCATACCAAGGACCCTGGACATCCATTGCACACTGTCCTGTTGCGAGGGCAATCAAAGTATCATTAGGATCCTGTGTCATAAACCCTTCAGGGAAATACCCTTTTTCGCAGAATTCCTGATATTTCTCAAACGCTTTTACAACTGCTTCATTGTCCACACTTTCTTCAAAGGTGTTCATCTTATCATGAAGTTCTGCGCCTGCATAATGTTCAAACAGAAGTTCCACAAAACGCATGGTATGCCATCCGTTTAAGCCGCCCGTGGATATTGGTGTTATGCCATTTTCCTTCAACGCTGCACAAACCTGCTCAAATTCTTCAAACGTAGACGGAACTTCCAAACCCAGTTTCTCAAAAATATCCTTCTTATAATAGATGCCGACTACTTTATAACTATTGGGATATCCGCAGAGCTGGCCTCCCAAAGTAGTCAGTTTTAATGAGTTTTCAGAAAACTTTTCACTCCAGTTATTCTTCTCGGCATACTCGGTCAGATCATATGTCAGGCCGTTTTCAGCATAAAATCCGCCCAGGCTGCCGCCCCAGTTAAACCACATATTGGGCAGCGTCTTTGAAGAAGCGGCTACCTTACATGCATCTTTCATACCATCGGTGCTGTAGATAGAAAGGACGATTTTCACATCATCATGCGTATTATTCCACTCTTCAACAATTGGCTCTGCCGCCGCTTTTCTGCTTTCCAACGTCCAGTATGTAAGCTCCATGGCCTTGCCGCCGGATTTTGCAGCACTGGTCTCTGACGCCGCTGCCGCCTGGGTACTTCCTGCTGCAGCTCCGCTGCTTCCCGCTGCCGCTGCGCTTTCTTTTGTCTCTGTCTTACCGCCGCATCCTGCTAACGCCATTGCCGCGGTCATCATACATGCCATTGTCATCGCTGCTGCTCTTTTTAATCTCATAATCTGTTCCTCCTGTTTTTTATACTCTTTCCTTACATTATCATGATCCCCAATCCATCTTCTGCTAAATGCCCGCCAAGGAGCAATGCCCATCTCCCCCTTTCCGCACGTTTTGGGAATTTTGCTTTTTCCATTCCGAAACCATTACATATGAAGAACTGCATTCACTGCCTTGTTCCATCCTTCCTGTTTTTCCCTTCTCTTGGACAATTCCATGGATGGTTCATATGTTTTTCTTCCTATTTTACCGAACACTTCCTTTGTATAAATCTCAAGGGCCAGTCCGGCTGCATATGCTGCCCCAATTCCCGAAAGTTCTTCCGTCTCAGGAGCCAGCACCAAAGCATCCGTAATATCCGCCTGAAACTGCATCAGATATCCATTTCTGGTAGGACCTCCATCAGCCCGCAGCTCCCGTATTTTGATTTCCGTATCATATTCCATAGCCTGAACCACATCGTTAATCTGATAAGCGATGCACTCAACCCCAGCCCTGACAATCTCTTCTCTCCGGGTTGTTCTGCTGATTCCCATCAGCGCACCTTTTGCCCGGCTGTTCCAATAAGGCGCTCCCAGACCTGTAAATGCAGGAACCAGAAACAATCCGTCATCTTGCCAGGCCATTCTGCACATATCTTCCGTATCCGACGGGGACTGAAACAGTTTCACATCATCTTTCAGCCAGGTTACTACGGCGCCTGTATAATTAATATTCCCTTCCAGCACATAATCCACTGTTCCATTCATGCTCCAGGCCAGAGAAGTGACCAGCCCATGTCCGCTCAAAACAGGCTTTTTTCCGATATTCATCATGACCGACGATCCCGTCCCGTAGGTCGCCTTAGCCATACCGGCCTCCAGACACCCCTGTCCAAAAAGAGCGCTGTGGGAATCTCCCAGCACGCAGTGGATGGGAACCGGTTTATTAAAAAATCCTTCTGCATCCGTCTCTCCAAAACAACTGTCAGAATCACAAACCTCAGCCAGGCAGGACGGATCGATCCCAAAAATACCACATATTTCTGTATCCCATTTTAGTTCATATAGATTAAACAACTGGGTTCGGGACGCATTGGAGTAATCGGTCTTAAAAACTTTTCCCCCGGTCAACTTGTAAACCAGCCAGCTATCGATCGTGCCGCAGCAAAGCCGGCCTTGCTGTGCTTTTTCTTTTGCCCCTTTTACTTGTTCAAGAATCCACGCCATTTTAGCCGCCGGGAAATACGGAGACAGGTTGATACCAGTGCGGCAGCGTATCATCTCTTGATACCCCTTTTCCTCAATTCTTTGGCAGATCCCCTCCGCCCTGCTGCATTGCCAGACAATGGCATCAGTTACGGGAATCCCCGTCTCCCGGTCCCAGGCAGCCGTAGTTTCTCTTTGATTGCTGATCCCAATACCGGCCACATGATCCTTTGAAATTCCGGCTTCTTCAACCAGATTTCTTACTGCTTTTATGGTATTTCCGTAGATTTCCGCCGGATCATGGGAAACCCACCCTCTGTGATCGACCTTCTGGCAGTGTTTAATGTCCACCCGTTTTAACAAGGATCCCTTGCGGTCGAACAGGAGGGCCTTCGTTCCCTGTGTGCTCTGGTCAATACTGATTATATAATTTTCAGGCATACTTCCTTTACCGCCTCCATTATTCCCTCTGCGTCCAAGTTATAGTAATGATCCACTTCCGCTGATGTTCCGGCCACCACCGGCTCATCCGGCAAAGACAGATTAATCACAGTGCGCGGACAATGTTTCCCAACCGTTTGGGAAACTCTGGCGCCTAAGCCTCCGAAGGGGGCGTGTTCTTCAACAGTCACCACAACCGGAGCACGTGCCGCAGCCCGGATAACCGTTTCTTCGTCAAATGGTTTCAGACAATACATGTCAATGACGGCCACGTGGATCCCGTCATTTTCCAACAGCTTAGCTGCATCCAACGACGGTTTTACCATTTCCCCGCAGGCGATGATAACAGCGTCGGAACCATCACGGATACAAACGGCCCGGTCCAATTCAAAAGGAACGTTATTTTCTTCATAAACCGGATCAACAGCATTTCTTCCAACCCTGATATATGCCGGTTTTTCATCCTTTAAAAGCGCTTCCATGAGCTGTTTTGTCTGGAAATGGTCACTTGGAAGATATACTCTCATATTAGGGACGGCGCTCATCGCTGCAATGTCCTGAGCTGAATGATGACTCATCCCAAGGGCGCCATAGCTGATTCCTCCGCTGATCCCGATCAATTTCACATTTGTATCGGAGTACGCCACATCGATTTTACACTGTTCATAACTTCTCGCAGCCAAAAAACAAGCCGGTGAAACCGCATATGCTTTTTTTCCACATTTCGCCATGCCCGCTGCAATGCTCACAAGGTTCTGTTCCGCAATTCCCGTCTCAACAAACTGATGCGGATAAGACTCGGCAAACGGCGTCATAGATCCACTTCCCCTGGAGTCGCTGCATAGTACAACAATATCTTCATCATTTTCTGCCGCTTCCATCAGCACACGGCAAATCATCTGCTTATTCGCCAACTTCTCCATTAACCAAGGGCCTCCTTTGCTGCTTCCAGATCATCCATAATCTGAAGGTATTCTTCATCATTTGGTACTTTATGATGCCAGCCTGCCTTGTTTTCCATGACGGCAGACCCTTTTCCTTTAATGGTATTGGCAATCAGCACGGTCGGCGCTCCTTTTGTAAGTTTTGCTTCTTCAAAAGCCAAATCCAACTGATCAATATCATTTCCGTCTATTACTTCTATTACATGCCAGCCAAAACTGCCAAACCGCCGGATCAGGCTGTCCTGAGCCATTACTTTTTCAGTCTCTCCTGATATCTGCAGCCTGTTCCGGTCAACAACAGCGCACAGATTATCAAGCTTATAATGGCCGGCTGCCATAGCGCCCTCCCATACGGAGCCTTCCGCCAGTTCCCCATCTCCCATCACGGTATATACACGGTAATCTTTATGGTCCATCTTGCCTGCCAGGGCCATTCCTACGCAGACAGGCAGTCCGTGGCCCAATGAACCGGAGTTCATCTCGATTCCGGGAAGTTTATTATTAGGATGTCCTATAAAAAGGGAACCAAACCGGTTATATTCCGAAAGAAGCTGTTCCTTTGTAAAGAATCCTTTTTCTGCCAATACGCTGTAATACGCTTCTACAGAATGCCCTTTGCTCAAAATGAACAGGTCACGGTTGTCATTCTCCATATTTTCCGGGCTTATATTCATCTGTTTAAAATATAATTCGACCAGGATTTCCATCACACTCATATCCCCGCCTATATGGCCGGCTTTTCCAGCCCGTATCAGTTCAACGGTATCCTGTCTAAGTTGATATGCCAATACTTTTAAATTCATCCTCTGCTCCTTTCACATAACCGGTTTACAATCATTCGCCTCTCAAATAAGCTCTGACCTCTTCTTCCACCGGATCATATAAATCGGGAGCGATCCCCATATACTTACACGCCTCATAGAGCACCGGAACAACATCTTTATGGATCCCCACACAATGATGAATGTAAGGCCCTTCTACAATCTTTGCTTCCAGACGCTTAATATTCTCTACTTCTACCCAAAGATAAGTCCCCATACAAACAGGACCTTCCACACCTTTTGCATTGCCAAGGAGCAACGAGTAGTTTCCGTTGTCGCCATCAAAACGGCATAATGTGACGCCGCCATGTTTTGCTTCGGCAGTCAGGCTTCCTGGATGTTCAAATGCCAGCGGATACGTGAGCGCCGCTTTTTCTTTGGCAATGGATACTGGCCACGGACCACAGTGCTGGAGCAGTTCCCCATTGGAAATGTCAGGATGGCGTATGGTCCAATCAGCAAAAAAACTTCTTGTTTCGCCCATGCCTGCCGCTTCAACCAAAAGTGATGTGACCGCTCCGTGGATATCCGTTTCACAAGCCACAGGAATCCCTTCTTCATTCAGAATGGCATTAGCCGCACAGGGCATGATTCCCAGTTCCGTCTGAAGCGCATTCCAACATTGGATGGCTGCCGCGTTACAGCCATAACGCTGAACCAAATTTTCCATGGCCGCCGCCAAAGCCGCTACATTCCTCGTTTCGTCCTCTTTTATCCGTACTTCCATATTCTGATGAATATATGTAATCAGCTCCTCAACCCTGCTGTTTTCTTCCTTGACTTTTTTTATTTCCTCAGTCAATTCAGTCATGGGAATCGGGGCCAACTGGATATTAAACCTTTCCAGTAGTTCTCCTTCGTTGCACATGGTGGTCCAAAAATCAAAAGGTCTTGGCGCTATCTGAAGAATTCTGATATTCCGAAATGTTTTTACCACATTGCATACGGCAATGAAATCCCTGATGCCCCTTTCGAATACAGGATCGTTCAAGCGGCAGTTGGTTACATAGGTAAAAGGAATCTGAAATCTCCGCAACACCTTTCCGGTTGCAAATAAACCGCACTGTGTATCCCTGAGCCTTACACCGTCAGGCTCAGGCCTCTCATCCAAAGGTCCCCACAAAAGGACAGGAATGTTCATTTTCTTAGCTAGTCTGGCGCAAACATATTCTGTACCGAAATTACAGTGGGGAAACATGATCCCGTCAACTCCGGCCGCTTTAAACTTTTCTGCAATCCGCTCCACATCCCGGTCGTCATACAGCAGCCCCTCTTCATTGACATCTTTGATGTCTACAAAGTCAACTCCCATTTCTCTTAAACGTTCTGCTGTTAAATCCCGATACTTAATTGCATCCGGCGCGCTGAAAATGCTTCTTCTAGTAGGCGCGAATCCGATTTTAACTGTTTTCATCCTGCCTCCTCCATTTCAATTCTTTCTCTCTTCCCGTTAATAAATGTTTAAATTTTTAATCTACGTTAATTATAAACATTTATATAAATATTTTCAATTGTTTTTTAGGATTTTTGCAGGATTTTTCTCATTTTTGTGTAATTTATACAGGTATTTGCAATATTTTTTATGCAAATTAACAATATTATTTAAATAAATTTCTGACACTGCTTTACTTTTTAGTTATATTTTAAAAAAATATTTATAAAAATATTTTTCATATTATTTTATATCTGCCACACTTCCCCTCTCAATGAGTTTTGTTTCCACCTGGACCTTCAGGCCTGCCACAAAACCGCCTTCCCTGTTTTTTTCCAGTACGCGCCGGACAGCCATCTTCGCCAGTTCTTTTTGAAATACGCGAATAGTCGTCAGGCCCGGCTGGGATACCGCACTGAATTTCAGATCATCAAAACCAATGACCGACACTTGGGACGGCACATTTATGCCCTTCTCTGTCAAAGCGCGCATAGCTCCCAGGGCGATGATATCGTTATCCGCAAAAAAAGCATCAGGAAGGGCCGTATGAGTGTCAAGATAATTTTTCATCCCTTCATAGGCACTGTCAAGCCTGGTTCCCAGCGTTATAATAAATTCCCGGTCAACCTCTGCTTTCTTCTCTTCTAACGCTCTGTAAAAACCGTATTCTCTGTATTGGAAGGCTTTTATTCTGTATTCCCCTCTCAAATACCCAATCTTTTTATGGCCTTTTTCCCACAAATAACGCACGGCATTCCAAGCCGCATCCGTATTGTTAATGAGCACCGCATCAAAGTCCCCCCTGTCGCTCCAACTATCCAGAAGTATCATGCTGTCTCTCTTTTCCCTGAATCTGTCAAGGTCCTCTTCCTGCATTTCCGTCCCCAAAACAATCAGCAGAGAATCCCTGTCCTCCAGCACTTCGTTAACCTGGTCATCCGAATCTTTTTCACGGCAGTCAATATATGTGAAAACAATCTCACAGCCACACTCTCCTGCCTGAGCTCCCACTCCCTGCAATACTTCTGAAAAAAAGGGATTTTCATCTATAATCAGTCCATTTTTCCGGTAAATGACAAAACGAATTTTGGGCATCCTGGCATGAATCCGGTATCCAATATCTTCAGCAATTTCCCAGATTTTTTTATAAGTTTTTAAATTCACACTTCTTTTATTATTCAGCGCATTGGATACTGTTGCCGGAGAAAATCCGCTTATTTCGCTGATCCGTTTAATATTCGCCTTCATACCATTTCCTCTAAAGTTTTGTTAACAGCTTATAGTTTTTATTATAAACGTTTATATAAATATTTCAATATTTTTTCATATCTCTTTTAATTTCTATGAAGAGGACGGGCGACGGCATCATTCCTTTCCGTCGTAATATAATCCCGTCCGGTGGGTTATGATTCGGAACAAAAAAGAATCCCGCTCGCGGGAATCTCCGCCTATGGCGGGTCGCTTCAGCGACATGAATCCTTACCGCCGCATTATATGCGATACGCAGTGCGCCCCCATAGCCAGCAAAGCTGGCATAGGAAGTTTTTTTATTCAATAGGAAAGTGCTCCTATTGAATAAAAAAAAGGCCGATGCTCCATCGATGTCATATCATCCATAGAACAACAGCCCATACGGCGTCTTTCGTTTATTTTCTTCCGCTTATTTCATTGTTTTTACGCTACCACGCTCAACAAATTCCGTGCAGACCTGAATCTTGCACTTCATTTTATTTTTATTGTTCATTGCCTCTGCCAATTCCCTTACCGCAATCTCCCCCATCTCCCTTTTATATACATGAACAGTGGTTAACGGAGGATTCGATACCAAACCAAAGTTGAGATCATCAAAACCTACAATCGATATATCCTCAGGTATCTTATACCCTTTTTCCTGCAAAGCCCGCATGACTCCGATGGCTATTGTATCATTGTCCACAAAAAAAGCTGTGGGCATCTCTCTATCCCGGCTCAGATAGTCTTTCATTTTTTCATAAGCCGTATCAATCTTCGTGCCCACCAGAATGCGGTACTTATTTTCAATCGGCAGACTATACTTTTCCATCATTCTGCGGTATCCAATCTCCCTGTACTTAAAAGCCTGAATCCGGAAATCACCGCCAATATACCCTATTTTTTCATGTCCCTTTTGTATCAGGTATTCCACCGCTCGACAAGCTGCATCTGTGTTGCTGATTAAAACGGCATCAAAAAAATACGTATCACTCCAGCCGTCTAAAAGTATGATATGGCATTTGGCATTTTCAAAAAGCTGAAAATCCTCCTCCATCATCTCCGTCCCCAGCAGGACTACGGCAGCACTGGAATCCTGTACGATGTTTTTGATCTGGAAATAGCTCTCCGGATCATTGATATCCACATAAGTGAATACAGTTTCATACCCCATCTCTTTAGCTTGTTTTTCCACGCCCTCTATCACAGCAGGATGAAACGCGCTGTCGTCTATAATAAGGCCGTTACGCCTGAAAATCAAAAATCTGATTTTAGTAATCTTTTCATTTAAATTATAGCCTAATTGTTCCGCAACCTCAAAAATCTTTTCTGCGGTCTTCCGGTTAACGCCCTTTTTTCCGTTTAACGCATTAGATACTGTAGCTGGAGAAAAACCTGTCAATTCGCTTATTTTACGAATACTCACTTTCATATATCCCACCCTGTTCAAATAAATGTTAACGCCGGTCTTTACCCTTCATCCAAGCCAATCCGGTCTATTCTAAACATTTTTTGTAAATTTTTATATCTTACATTTCAATTATACATAAAATGCCCAGATACAACAAGGAAAACTTTTCCAAGCCAAAATTTATCCGCTTCCCCAACGTCCCAACACATATCTTTTAAAAAAAATCACCCAGCAGCCCCCACACACCATCCAACACATACATAACCATTCTCATCAAATTCAATTCTCCATATCTGCATGGAATCACAATTTTCTCCGGATGTTGACCACTCCCATGCATCAAATGACCTGATATCTCCGGCAGTCTCCAGCTTCACGTCTTTGCGTACATAAAGGTCAATCTCTCCCAAAGTCTCATTCCAAGTAAACTCGTCATTTGTTTTAATCAATGACCTGAGGTCCGCATCATAAAAAACATAGCAGTCTCCCATATCTTCTGCCTGGTTCCCTCCCGTTAAACTTAAACCGATATATGTGTCCACTCCATTCACCAGATCTGCCAATTTTTCTTTATTCGGCACCGGAGGCAAATCCGTTTCCTTAATAATCCATGCCCCGTTTTTATCCACCTTTTCTCCGTCAGGTGTTATCGTATCAGTCATCATATAACCATCTTCACCCATATAACAAAATTGTTCATCCCGTTCCAGCCATCTGTTTGAAATGTAATTTTCTCCCATGCGATATTTCCATCCGTATTCATCCTGTTCCCATTCGGACCAGGGAACGCTTTTCATGTCTTGTATTTCCGTGCCATCCGTTTCTGCTGCCATATCCTCAACTTTCGTCGTTTCAACAGCGCCTCCTGGCGAACCTTCAAAGCCGATCGGCAAACCAACGCTTAAATATACTCCTAAGCTAATTAATAATAGTGTGAATATTCTCATAAGACGCCTCCTTATCGGAGCACTTTTTAGCGCAATGTCCGAACTGATACTGTGTTGCGCAAGCATGAGCTGAGAATTTTAAATTCACAGCTATGCTTTAAATTTGTGGCTCCAGCACAAATTTGTGTGTAAAATAAGTCATCAGGATTATTAGACACACCACTTAGTTCCTTATCATATGTAACCGTTCTTTATGCTCTCTTTATGTTCTCTAATAAAGATATCAGATAAATTTCATTATAACTCATTAATCTGATATATGACATGATTAATGGTTCAGACGGCAGAAAACACGCAGTAGGCAGTGCTTTTACCGCAGCAGTATAAAAGGTGTAAAGCCTTATTAGTGTGTGTTGCACAGACTTTACACCTTTCGTATTTCCATTATCAGATTAAACAGCCGTGTATTTATCGATATATTCACTCGCCTTTTCCAGTGGTATGTTAAATCTTCTATGTAGTTTTTCACAGATACGATCTGCTGCCACTCCCTCTTCCAAATTATCCAGAATCATGGCCTGTATCCATTCTTCTTTCGCCTGTCTTATCCCTTCTTCCAATTCATCCGCAAACAATTCCCTCAATGCATCACACATATTCTTTCCCTCCTCGTACAGATTTTTATTGGCCCGGATGATCATATCCATCACCGCCGCATACAAGGGATTTTTTTGTTTTCCTTCATATGCCCTTGCCAATGGTTCAATATCCTCTTCCATATTTAAATCATTTCTCAAACGGCTTAACCAGATATGTTCTTCCCTTGACAGCTTCTTGGTAACAACTATCTGGATTGGAAACAGAAGACCTTCCATATAATAAATGCCGGGAAACGCCTTGGTTACCGCTATACCATGGTTTTTGGTCAAATAACGGATCGTTTTGTCTGGGTAGTGATTGCTTATCAGCGTAACGGTCAACTCATCCGGCCGTATCTCCATCACTTTCTCTGTATTCGACTGATAAAAACAGGCATATCCCATCACCTTATAAAAATCATTGACGCTTAAATAGTCTAAAGGGCTTTTATATTCTACCACATTATACTGCCTGAATATCCGTCCCAGGCTCTTTTTAATCTTCCTTCCCGGTTCCAGTTTAATGATCAGAGTATCGATCTGAAGCGGCTTCTCGCTTAAATTATACTCCTTTAAAAACTGCAAATACTCCCGGTCTTCCATCAATTCAATCTGCAGGGCCGCCTGAAATGCCACATGCCACTGCAATGGTTTTTCATCCATATGGTATTCTCCTTTTATTATAATCAAAAACAGAGATGACTTCAATCGTGAAATTCCATCCCAAAAGCTTGAACACAAAAAACTGCTTGTTTTTTTAACTTGGATTTATTGGCTGAAACGGCCAAATGACTGCGGTACATTCCCACAGATTTAGAATAAAGATAACTTGTTTTGATAGTATATCATTAATAAAAAAACTTCTCAACCATTTTTTAATTTTCCCGATGTCTGTTCTTTTTAATGGTTCTTTTTAATATTCCCGAGGTCTGTCTGACCAACGTCTGAACTGTTGCAAATATGATTTATATCAAACAAAATAGCGCCAAACAAAATTAAAGCTGCTGCACCAATGAATCCATCCGTACAGCAGCCTCCTTTTTAATGCGGCCCCAGCTCCATCCACTGGGCCGCCGTTGTCAGAATACAGCTTAAAACCACCCATACACCAAAAATCTTACCCATAAATTTCATCCAGCTCCCATAAGGAACATTGGCAGCTCCCAAAACGCCCATCAAAGCGCTGGATGTTGGCAGCACATAATTGGAAAACCCATCCCCAAAGTTATAGGCCAGCACACAGGTCTGCCTCGTGATACCCATCATATCTGATAATGGAACAAATATGGGCATTACCACCGCAGCCTGAGCGGTGCCCGACGTGATAAACACATTGATCACCGTGTTGGCCAGATACAAAAATGCCCCTTTCAGCGCTTCCGGCACCCATGTCACGCAGTCCGACAGCCCACGCACTATGCTGTCAATGATACCCGCTTCCTTAAAAATCACGCTGATGGAAGTCCCCATTCCGGTCAATATCACTGCAGGAAGCATGTCGGCGGCTCCCTGTACAAATTCTCGGCAGATATCATTTAGCGGCATTCTCCAGACCAGCCCCACAACAATGGCCATCCATATAAAGACACCCGCTATATCAGAGATATCCCATTCCAACAGAATACTTCCTGCCACCATAAGTCCCATAAATCCGCCCAGCACCAGAAGCACCTGAATCTGACGCATAGTAAATTGTACCGATTCGGTTTTCATTTTCCATTTTCTGCTGCGGTCCGCCTCATACATGGGGCTGCTGACCGGATCTGCCGACACCTTTCTGGCATAGAGGCAGAGCATGGGGCAGGTGACAGCCAAAAAGCATATCATGCAGAATATCCGGTATATTAAGCCCGAGTAGGGCGGCAGCTGGGCAATATTCTGGGCCACCAGAGTGGTTGTGGTGCGCAGAGTTCCTGTAGAAAAACCGATGCCGCCGCCTAAAATCAGCATTCCAATCCCCGTAATGGAATCAAATCCCAAGGCAATCGCCGCCATCACCAGCACAGGCGCAAATGGGATAAAAATCTGGATGGCCTGATTGGAGCATATCACTGCAAATGAAACCGTCAGGATGACCAGCAGCAGATACCTTCTGTTTTTCAGCTTCTGGGCCATGAGCTGCAAAAGCGCCTCCAAAGCCCCTGTCTTTTCCACCAGCCTGAATGCTCCCCCTGAAAAAAGGAGCACCAGCACCAGGGATACATTATTTGTAAAACCGGTCACGATATAAGACGGAATTTTCAGCAGTCCAGCAGGTTTTCTTGCAATTCTTAAATAGCTGCCTGGCTGTATCATCACGATCCCATTTTCATTTTCACTCCGCACATATTCACCTGCCGGGATCACCCAGGTCAGAACAACTGCCAGTATGATCATGATGAAGACAATTACAAATGAATGCGGCACTGTTTTCTTTCGTTTCATTCTTTCCCCTCACCCCTTCAACCGTCATACCTGATTTACTGTCTCTCCTCTTCCTCTATGGCCGCCGCAATAGCTGCCTCCACTTTCGCCGTCCGCTCTTTGATAAATCCTCTGAGCATGGTATATACCACGATTCCCACAGCCGGGAATACTACCATTCCCCGGAATGTGCCCGCATATCCCCATGCATTAGCCATGAAACCGATCACAACTCCGGTGACAATGCTGCATACATCCGGCACCAGCAGATTTGTCGCCGCCGCGATTCCACGTTTGTCAGGCATAACCGACTTCTGGGCCGCCGCCGAACATGCCGGGTTGGACATCCCATAGGTAAATCCGAATAAAATACCGGCCGCCATGCAGCAAAAGTCAGAACTTCCGAAACCAATCATTAAAGTAGCCCCGCCCGCTCCAAGCAGCATGGGATACATGATATAATCGATTCCCTTCTTATCATACAAAGGCCCGCCGATGAGACCGCCCCACATGGATGAAAGCGAATACATGGTAAAATAAATGGCCGCATTGGCAAATCCCACTTCTTTTCCATAAATTACAAGATAAGTCTTTGTCAGCACAAACATAAAACTGGAGAAAAAACGTACACCGCAGACAGCCAAAGCATCAAACGCAATATAATTATGGATGCTGAATCCCTTTTTCCCTGCTGCCTTCTTCTTACCCATGAAGATATCTCCGGTATCCAAAAGCATAGCGATTACAACACATACACCCATCAATGCAATCGTACCGATAAACACGCTTTTCGGTCCGAACCTGGCATCCAGCCATACGCTGATCATGGGAGCCACGCTTCTTACCAATTTGGGAACAAATGCAAACACACCCAAAGCGGTGCCAAGGGCTTTTCTTCCCGCAACCGCCGCAACCACCGCTGAAATCGCAACCGTTGTAAATACATTTACAAATCCATACAGGGTTTTGGAAATAGCAAACATCACCACATTATCAGTGATCATATACAGCCCATGAACCGCTGCAAACGCCCCAATCGAGACCACCAGACAGGCCCTGGGCTTGGTAAAAGCGTCTACAAAACGCCCTGCCACCGGCCTTCCAATAAATTTCATGACCGACATAACACTGGCCAGAACACCAAGAAGCATAGCGCCTGCCCCCAAAGAATCTCCGAATGAATTGACTATCGTTTCGGATAAATCGATGGCTACGGAAAATACGGCCCGCAAAATCATCATCAAAAGGAAATTCCGGGTGGTACATATCTTCTTTATGGCCGCTAAATAACCGTTTTCATTTGCCGCTGCCTTTTCCATACTCATTTCCCCCTTGTCTTATGGTTGAAAAAATCCATCATCACATCAATGCTTCCCGGTTTCACCCAGGCATTGGAATGATTGCCCCCTCCTATAATTACCTTTTGATAGCGGATTCCCAGTTCTTCCAGCTTCTCGTGCCCTCTCAGCAAAAAATCAAATCCATGGTCGTCTTCTGTCCCCACAATATGCATCATATAATCATCCCCGTGAAGAGCTTTAAATTTCTCCAGATCGTAGAAATTATAGTTGATAAATCCGCCGGTAGGACAGATTCCGTTAAACAGTTCCGGCTCATTTAACGCAAAATGCATACATGCAACAGATCCGGCCGAATTGCCGGTGGCAAACAGGTTATCCTTGTCCAAATTTACCTTTTTAAATATTTCCTCCATCTCCTCATGGATACATTCCAGGGACAACTGGCGGAGGCGCACCGTCTCCTCGGGCCACCCTTCCGGATTATCGTAATCCACCTGCTCCGGATCAATGGCGTCCAAAGTCTGTATAATGGGCACCAGACTGCCATAGAAAGAACTCCTGATATATCCATTGGTCCCCACCAGCACAAATCCATGGCGCTGGGCGGCTTCCTGGGCATAGTCCATGGTCCGCTCAAACATGGCGTCCTCATTGCCTCCGCCGCCGTGGAAATAAAAGATCGCTTTATGCGGCTGATCTGGCCGGTAAGAAGTCGGGATATACAGGCGGTATGGAATCAGGCGCCTTCCTGCTTCAAACCAAAAACATCCGTAAACATCCCCGTATACCTTATTTCTGAGGACCATATTGTAATACCGGAATAAACGTGTGCTGGAACTGTCAAAGGTAAACCCGTCTTCAAAGCTGACCGCCGTCATTTTTCCCCTGTAGCTGTAAGCAGAAGCTCCCATGGCCTTCATCAGGCTGATATAGGGCAGGTAAATGACGCCGTCCATCTCTTCCGGTTCTGCCAGAAGTTCCGTTTTTCGTCCGTCCACCACCGCTTCTCTGCTTCCGACTTTTAATTCGCAATGATGTTTGGGCCCCTGTACAAAATACCATTGGCGGGAGATCTGTTCCTGAGGCGTTTGATTCGTATACACGGTAAAATCAACGGTTGCAATGTCTCCGTCACAAATGATTTCAATGTCAGGGGAATGCATTTTTTTAAGGGCTCCTACGCCGATCAAAAATTCTTCCCCTCTCGGAATTGTCGGCGTCTCTGTCTCATAAGGCACCTTATCCATGAAAACGCCCTTATAATCCTTTCTTAAATAAACCGCAGTAAATTCTTTTGCAAATTTAACTCTGTGTCCGCTTAAACTGCTCATTTTCTCCTCCATTCCACTGCCCGCGGCAGCATTTTTTCCGGCTGAATGTGTAGGCACAGTAAATGCACAGACCTGTCTGAATTGTTGCTATGCACACTCACTTTTTCACCCTTTTTATAAAATAAGCATAGCAAACGGAGTTTTAATTGTAAAATACTGATATTTCATCAAGTTAATAATCTATTTTTATTAACTTTTCTATATTTTTTCCAAATTAAAGCGACATTTCCGATAAGTTAATAAATTTAATCAATTATCTTTTCATAACGAATAAACTCACCAGAGGGATTATCCGGCTGGAGGCTGGCCGCCTCCTTGGCAAAATCTCCTAATGCTGGCCTTATCCGTATTTAAGCGATCCCATAATTAGCAATACCTGTATAAAAAGGCATGTTTATTCCATTGGAAAAGCTTCCTCCGTAGAATAAAAATACAGCGGCCGCTGTATATGACGCATTGAGACAATTTGATAAAACTGTCTTTCTCCGTAATATACAGCAGCCGCTGCATTCCCCATCTTATCCTTTTTCCCATTTTTAATTGCTAAACAGATACATCATCCGCTCCTTATTTTTATCCACATAATCTAAAAAGCGGTCCACTACATAGAGCTTGGATGGCGGCGGTTCCTTTTTTACCACCACTGCCACATTAGCCGAGATATTGTCTTCCAATTCTAAAATGGCGCTTCCCGGTATAGCCTGGGCCAGCTCCCGAAGAAGAATCGCGCCTCCCTTCTGCTGCCTCACCATTACACCAATATTCCTCAAATCGTGGGTATTCACGATCAGTTTGGCCTGGATTCCCATAGACATAATAGCATTAGCCG
Source organism: Clostridium sp. MCC353 (assembly GCF_018785315.1). Taxonomy (GTDB): domain Bacteria; phylum Bacillota; class Clostridia; order Lachnospirales; family Lachnospiraceae; genus CHH4-2. The sequence continues at coordinate 148,808 of NZ_WQPN01000066.1, forward strand.
CTTGTGTCGTGTGGCCATACAGCGGGTAAGACGCTATATCCGCATAACTGACTGTCTTTCTGCCCGCCAAAGGATGATTCTGGCTCACCACATAGACTACCTTGGTCTTCTTTAAATTGATGATCCTAAAAAGCCCTTCATCGGGATAATTTTTCGTAGAATTAAATACAACCACCGCCGCATCCATCTTCCCACTGTTCACTGATTCGATCAAATTATGCCTTTTATTATAGGCATTGCTCATCAATACGGTAATTTCCGGATAATCCGCAGAAAAGTCACTGAGAAAATCGAGCATAAAATAGGAGAGACTGGGATGAATTCCAAGAAGCAGCTGGGCATCCTTCTGCCTGTGCATCAGTTCCGGAAGTTCATCCACCTGCCTCAAAATATCCTTAACTCTTCCCAAAAAATAATTCCCGTCCGCTGTGAGTTCGATTCTCTGCTTAATGCGCTTAAAAAGCAGCACCCCCAGTTCCTCTTCCAGGTCACGAACCGCCTTCGACAGCGCAGGCTGGGACACATGCAGTTTTTCCGCTGCCCTGGTCATATTGCCGCCGCTATCACATATTTCCACAAAATATTTCAACTGTGTCAAACGCATTTTCTCCTCCCGTATGTGCTGATATCTGGTTCTTAAATAATAGCACATGTGAAGGAAAGGCAGCGGCATTTTCAGGTATTAAACTATAATAAATTTTATATTAAACTTCCGCCCCGCATTTACTCATATATTCTCTGGCCTTTTCCGGGGATATCTTAAATCTTCTTTGAAGCTTTTCACTGATGCGCTCTGCCGCCACTCCTTCTTTCATATTATCCAGAATCGTGGCCTGTATTGCTTCCGCTGTTGCTTCTTCCCTCGCCCGTTTTATCCCTTCTTCCAATTCATCCGCAAACAATTCCCTCAATGCATCACACATATTCTTTCCCTCCTCGTACAGATTTCTATTGGCCCGGATAATCATATCCATTACCGCCGCATACAAAGGATTCTTTTGTTTTCCTTCATATGCTCTTGCCAACGGTTCAATATCCTCTTCCATATTTAAATCATTTCTCAAACGGCTTAACCAGATATGTTCTTCTCTTGATAACTTCTTAGTTACGACTATCTGGATCGGAAACAGAAGACCTTCCATATAATAAATGCCGGGATACTCCTTGGTTATCGTTATACCATGGTTTTCGGTCAGAAAACGGATCGTTTTGTCTGGAAAGTGATTGCTTATCAGCGTAACGGTTAACTCATCCGGCCGTATCTCCATCACTTTCTCCGTATTCGACTGATAAAAACAGGCATATCCCATCACCTTATAAAAATCATTGACGCTTAAATAGTCTCCAGGGCTTTTATATTCTACCACATTATACTGCCTGAATATCCGTCCCAAACTCTTTTTAATCTTCCTTCCCGGCTCCAGTTTAATGATCAGAGTATCGATCTGAAGCGGTTTCTCGCTTAAATTATACTCCTTTAAAAACTGCAAAAACTCCCGGTCTTCCATCAATTCAATCTGCAGGGCCGCCTGAAATGCCGCATGCCACTGCAATGGTTTTTCATCCATATGGTATTCTCCTTTTATTATAATCAAAAACAGAGATGACTTCAATCGTGAAATTTCATCCCAAAAAACTTACGCATCGCAAAACCACTAATTTTTCAACTTGGATTTTATTGGCTGAAACGGCCAAATGACTGCAGTATCTTCCCGCAGATTTAGAATAAAGATAACTTGTTTTGATAGTATATCACCTATACAGAAACTTCTCAACTACTATTTTATTTAATAATTGTTGCATCTGCTATTTTCTATATTAATTGTTGCATTTGTTATATTGCTATATTCTCGCTGCATATGTCTATTAAAATTAATCTATAAATCCGTATAAACTAAAAGTGCAGCGCCCCATAAGTTAAAAAGCGCCACACTCAATATACTGCTATTTTTAATTACTCCTTCATCAGCTCAATCGTCCCTGATTTTCCTCCCCTTCCCATCCCTTATAAATAAAGCGGATAAAACACCGGAACCAGCGAAATAATGAGAATCCCCGCCACAATATCAAAGGGCAGCGAATACCTGACAAAATCCTTAAACCCATATCCATAACCAGTAACCATAGTCAGAGGAGTGCAGGACAGAGGTGTTGCCAGAGCCACCGAACTTCCCAATGTAATTCCCATGGCAAACGCATAGATATTGAGACCCAAACCGGGACAAACGCTGATGGCCATAGGAAGCACAATCAGCAGCGCCGTACTGTTGGTTAAAAATTCACTCAAAGCGATCACTAAAACCACCATTGACGCAAAAAGAAGGTATGGCGGAACATCTTTTCCTATCAGGTTAAAAAACAGGTCCCCGATCAACTGGCCGCCGCCGCTTTTATTTACCGCCTGCATGATTCCCAGACAGCCCGCCAGCTTTCCCACCGAACTCCAGCAGACACCTGACAATGCCTTTTTCTGTGAAATACAGCCTGTAATGATACAGGCTAACGCTGCCGACGCGCCCACAACCGCAATGGGAAATGGTTCTAAAAAGAACAGAATACCCATGATAATAAAGATGGTGAACACAATGCCCATCTTCCTTTTATCCACGAAAACAGCCGGCCCGTCACATCCGGCCCCTCCTTCCATATCTTCATTCTCCTGCCGGGACCAAATCCTCTTTCCCATGGGATAGCCAATTATCATCACATAAAGGACGAGAGCCAGAACCAGAATGGCGCCCATGGGGGCGTAGTCAAAAAAATCAAATCCTCTGCCCGCCGTTTCTTCTAAAACCCCCTGCGCCGTGATCTGGGGGGCGCTGCCGATCAACGTGCAAGCGCCTCCCACAACGCTGGCCATGGCGATGGGCATCATCAGGTTTCTCCGGTCTATTTTCCCCTCTTTAGCGGAAAGGTTATTGAGAACCGATATAAAAATTGCCAGCGTCGCAACATTGCTCATAAATGCACTGACAAGAGCACAGAGAACCAAAGATACCAGCAAAATCCTACGTTCACTGCCGCCTGACAGCCGCATAATGCAGCCGCCTATCAACTGGGCAGCTCCGGTTTCAAACATGGCCTGTCCCACAATCATCATGCTGATCACTAAAATAACAGAACTCGAAGCAAACTGGCCGAATACAGCCTCAAATGGCGCAATTCCAAACAGCACCATCAGCACACAGCCCAGAATAGCAGTTGTGGCCATAGGCAGCCGCTCTGTTACAAACAGTAAAATACAAATACCAAAAATTATCAGGCTGCATTGAGCTATGGAAAACAAGATTATTTCCCTCCTTCCCACCGGGCCTACCGCGTTTTTCCCACACCTTCGCCTTCATCACGTTGCTTTACAGCCTGCCAGTTCAATCACGCACTGATCCTTCGGCGCGATGGGCAGGTGGTAAAGATAAGGGATGATCGTAAGCCCTTCTGTTGAAAATGTACACGTATAGCGGATTGTAGACATCCTGGCGGCACTTCTCTGACAGAATACAAAGACATTTTCACCCGTCCAGGCTCCGCTCATCTTCACTGGATTTAATGGGTGTCCGTCAATCACATCCGGTCTGTAACCCCGAATCCGTTTGTGCAGGGAATCTTCAGGGCCGCTGATGATATACCCATTCCGGCTTTCCAGCCACTGTCCCTTTAATCCGATCTCTGCTGTCTGAGTTCTCTCCGGTCCGGATACTGACAGCGCCGCCCTGTCCTTTTTAAATGTAAATGCCACAGACTGAATACCGAAAGCATTTTCCTTCATCTGATATACAGTATTGGAAACCGCCCCGGCGGTCAGGCTTTCACTGCTTCCGGCAGGAGCCAGGTTAAAACTTACCAGTTCATGTTCAAGGCGCTTAACCCCCTCTTCCATCCGGGGATACTCCCGGTTGTAACAGTGAAGGTAGATAGTATTTTTAAAAATATCCATGATTTTGGCGGTTCTCGTATCATTGCACATCAACGCCACGGCCATGTTTTCCTCCGGGAAATACATGCCCTGATTGGTCCGTCCCCCGCTGAACCGCTTGCCTCCGAAATAATTTGGCGTCCCGTATAAACCGAACCCAAAACGTTTCAGATCGTGATCCTGTTTGATATCTTCTCCCGGTTTCAGCTGGTCTGCGGGCTTCTTAAAGTCCGCAGTGGGCACATTTCTCTTCCCCACCATGCGCACCAGTTCCCTATCCAAAAGCTGGCGGCCCTCCCAGGCCCCTTCCTGCAGATAAAAAAGGGAAAAGCGCAGCAAGCCTTCCGTCGTTAAGCACATCGTTGTCGGCTCAAGCTGCCCCAGCCATTGATAATCACATAAAATCTCAATCCCCAGCGGCTCCAGAAGGCGGGGCTTTAGAAATTCAGGTACATCCATTCCATAAACCTTTTTAATCACTTGGGCAATGATATGGGGAGCCCCATTATTATATACATACACTGTGCCCGGCTCATAGGTCAGCGGAATACGGAAAAAGCCCTGGATCCAGTTATCCGTTTCCCTCATTTCATAGAAAATATTGCGGTCATGGCCGGTTGCCATGTTCATCAGATCGTATAATGTCACTTTATCCATGCCGGGGGCCACATCCTCTGGCACTTCATCCGCAAAGATATCCACCAGCCTGTCGTCAAGCGTAATCTTTCCTTCCTGCACCGCAAACAAAATGGCAGTGGTCAAAATACCTTTGGCTGCGGAAAGGATTCTGTGATAATTATCCGCCTCATATGGTTTGGCGGCTTCTTTCAGCACACAATAACCATTTCTCACAATCTCCAGAGCGTGCACTTCCAGCCCCTCTTCTCTGACCTGTTTGAAAAAATCAGCTATGGCGCCGCTTGGAATTCCCTGTTGTTCCGGTGTGCTCACCGGAAACTGTCCATTGATTAACTTAGCAGTCTTATACATTAAAGCTTTCTCCTCTCTGTTGCTCTTTTTCATGATTTTTACAGGATTTCATATCCTATTTGATACCACCGGTAAGGTTCGGGGTTCAGCAGAACGGAGGCAGGATTTATTTTCCTGAGAGCCTGACCGGCCTGGTCCATATATTCGCTCAACACCCATCCGCCTTTTCGTTCCAGGTTTTCGTGATGGAACGGAAGCGTCACTGCCGCATGGTACTTGGAAAGCATTTGACCGTATTCCTCCGGCGGCTGTTGATTCGCAGTCTGGCGCAGCAGGATGTTCGGCGCCTTCTCCTTTGCTGTCTGAAATCCGTTTAACAGCGCGGATATGCCCGATGCCATCATGATCCGTGTGTTGTCTGAACAGGTGATCATAAAATCCAGACTTTCTATGTAGCCATACGCCTGTATCTCATCAAACCCATCCACCCCATAGATCCGCTTGGACGCTCCGCACAAATCCGAAGCCGGAAGTTCCGGTTTATTTAACAGGTTGTGTCTGGCTCTGCTGACCTCCAGCCGGAATTCCGGAAATATCAGTGTCTCCCCTGCGTTTACCGGATACATGCTGTCAAAAGGAAGATCAAATACCCGTATTAATTCCCTCATGGCAATGGAGCCGCCCACGATTTTTGAATGAAATCTTAATGTAAGCTCTTTTAAGTCAGAAATATGATCATAATGTGTATGTGTCAGAAGTATGTAATCGGCTCCTTCCATCTGATCCAAACAAAACTCCCCGGCTGGCACCTTTGGGGTTATAAAAGGATCCGTAACAATCGTAATTCCATTGGGAAGCTTTATTTCATAACATGCCGCATAAATCCACCGTATCTTTATTCCCCGATTCATAATCCACCTCGTTCCTGTTAATTTTCCCCTCTTGCCGCCTGTTCCTCTTCAGAACGGGCCAGCGCCTTCTTAATCACATGCTGTCCGTAAGTCAGATAATATACCAGCCCTGCCGCCACGCAGACGCCCGAAAATGCAAAACAAGCCGCATAGCTGATATGGTCACAGATCAGGCCCAGAATAGGAGAACAAACAAATCCGGTTAAATCCATGCACATAAACCAGGTGGCGGAGGCGGCCCCGCGCTCACTGGACGGCACTGAATTAAACACCTGGCTCTGCAGCGCAGGAAGGTACATGCCGATCCCCAGTGCCCACAACACACAGGAAACCACACAGACGGAAAAGCTGTTGCAGCCGATCAGCAGAAATTCCGCAACGGCGCACATTGCAAAAGACGGAGCCACAACCCATTTCGCCCCAAAACGGTCGGCAATAAATCCTCCCAGCAGACGGGTGATCGTGCTCAGCATTCCTGCTATGGCGATGGCAGTCGCAATATCGATTCCACGTTCTTCCATAAACACAACACGGTATATATTGTTGGCGTAATAACCGATCATGATGAAAAAGCTCAATACGCAAAGCGGCATGGCTTTTAATGAAATTCCGGAAAAAATGTTAATGGATTTTTTCTTTTTAATCTTAATTTCCTTGCCTTCATCAAATTTTACAAATAATGTGAGCAGAATAGGGATCAGCAGGACAAGCACCACCGACAAGTAAGCAGTTCTGAAACTGTATGTGGAGTATAACGTCATAGAAATCTTGGCTCCCCAAGAACTGACAAATTTAGGGAATGCTAAAAAAATTCCAAGGGCCATACCCATGCTCTTTTTATCCACTGCCGCCGTAATGGCCGCCGGCAAAGCCGTTCCCAACAATGCGAACGTAAATCCATGGATTCCTCTGCACAAAGCATACATATATACATTCCCGGTGAACGCATACATAACAGATACAATCATCTTCAGCACAAATGCGCCGATAATCACTGTCTTTTTATTCAGCTTATCCATTCCATAACCGGCAAACGGCCGTGCCAGAATCGTGGTGCCCGTATACAGCGACGCGCATATTCCAATGACAAATGCGCTGATGCCAAGTGATTTTGCCAATGGACTGACCGGGATTTTAATCATCTCACTGGTCAGTCCGTGGGCGGTCTGAATTAAAATAATTAAAATAAAATTCCGGTTCATCATGGGCAGAAGCCAATCTTTTAAAGACCATTTTTTAGTTTCCGTCATACGTTTGTCCCTCCTGTTTTCGCACTCCTCTTTTGTGCTGGTTTAAATATTGGATTTTGGTTATTGGATTTTGGATCCAAGTTAGCTTATATCTGTATGATAATCTATTTTGCACAAAATATCAAGTGAATTATTTTATTTTTTATATATTTTTATGTATTCAGCCAAATAATGTATCACTCATCTCTAAAATTGCAGTGGAATTTAGGATCCAAAATCCATATTTAAATTGATTTTTAATGGGAAATGGACTATGATAGACACAAGAATTTCAATTATTCGATGAATTAAAATTGAATGAAATATGAGAGAGAACGGAAAGCGAGGTAACTTTATGCCAACATTTGAAGAAAATCCTATGGTCAATGCCATTCAGGTTAAGCCCGTCCGGGAACAGATTATAGATTTGCTGCGGACTTTGATTTATAAAGGAGTTTATAAACCAGGCCAGGAACTGCGGCAGGAACTGCTGGCCCAGCAGCTGGGCGTTTCCCGGATGCCGGTCAGAGAGGCTCTTTTAGCTTTAGAAGCAGAAAACCTGGTGGAACTCCGTCCACACAGAGGCGCGGTTGTCATGGCCATTGATGAATCATTTATCACGGATTATTATGATATGAGAATCATGCTGGAAGGAGAGGCTGCTTACCTGGCCTGCCCTAACCTGACTGAGGAAGATGACCATTATCTGAACCGCCATCTGGAACAGGAAACCCAGGCTTTCGCAACACTGGATCATACCTCCCTGCGCAAATTCAACGCCGATTTACACCGTTTTATCTGGGAACACAGTCGGAACCAGCGGCTGATCAAAACAATGACCCAGTATTATAACATGTCCCCGTCTACCGTTTACAAACCGGTTATGAACCAGAATACCTATGCCCAAAATGTATTCAGTCAGCATAATGAGATCATCACCGAACTGCTCCGCCGGGACGCTGATGCCGCCCGGGACGCAATGCGCCATCATATAGATGCCTCAAAGCAGCGTACACTGGCTCTTTACCGGGTGCGGAAAGAGGAGGAGAAGGGCGGAGAATGACCGCTCATCCGCTCTGAAGTGTGTCTGAAAATTCATTACCACCAGGATATCAGGAGTATCACGCGCAGACTGTAATCTGAGTATATCGTTTTTCGAAAAAATATGATACAATCATTAAATAGAGTGCAAAAAAAGTTAATACCAGGGAGTAAGCATAATGATATGTCAGAAATGTAAAAAGGAGATACCAGACGGCAGCAGATTCTGTCCATATTGCGGAAAAACAATTGAACTGGAAGTTAATAATAATCCAACAAACTATAGCCAGTCGGCCAAAGCCAGGAAAAAAGCCAAGAAAATCACAATTATGGTGATATCCAGCCTAATAGTCATCACATCAGCAGCGTCTATATTTTATTATTTCAAAGTGTATGAAGGAGACTTTAAAGTTGAACAAGCCCAGGACACATTTGAAGTAGGGAGAAATCAGGAACTGCTCAAGACATTAAAATATGACACTAAAAGTATAAAGGATATCACCATAGCTGACGACGGAGGTTTTACGACTGGCCAAACCGGCGACTATACAGCAGTTTTTGATGTGATCAACAACAGAAGAAATCACCGCGACATCAGCTTTACTTACCATGTAGTCGATACGACAGCGCCTATCATCGACATTTCCAAAAATGAATTATTCATTGCCAAGGGTTCTTCCTTTGACTTAGAACAATATGCGACGGCCCAGGATGCCGGCGGCTCATGCACGATCAGTTATTCCGGAGATTTTGACCCTGACCGGGCCGGTATATATAACATTAGCGTATTTGCGTCAGACCCCAGCGGAAATGTGTCTGATAAAAAGAATATGACAATTACCGTTGAGGATCGCGATAACTGTGATATCCGCAATGCAAATTTTGGTGAATCCAGGGAGATAGTAAAACGGTATGAAACAAGTGAACTGGTTGCGGATGAGGATGAAATTCTTTTTTATAAAACAAGGTTTAACGATGTAGAAGCAAAGCTGATCTATTGGTTTAACAGTCAAGACCAGCTCTATGCAGTTGGATACCTGATGGGGGACGCCTTGTTAAACCATGAATTATTCATAAGCAGTTACGATGATTTGACAGCGCAGCTTGAAGAAAAATATGGTGCGCCAGACGAACATCAAAAAATTAATAACAGCGTGGCTATTAGCGAGGGCAGTGCGCTTTGGCTAGGATATTATGGAAGGCAGGATGAGTGGTATCTCGACAACATGAGTATCAGAACTTTATTAATGTCCAGTGAGACAAATAAGATTACATTTAATTGTATCTTTTTCTCGAAAGTCTATCAGGCTGATGAAAAGCCGGCAGCGGATTATTAGGGAGGTTGGGGAAACATGATTTGTCCGAATTGCGGTACAGAATTATCGAACGATATGAGATTTTGCAATCAATGCGGAAGCCCGATCCGCCCAAATGCGAAAAAGAAAAAAGGAAAGTATATATTTCTGCTTGTTCTATGTCTGGTGACAGCCGGTGCAGGGGCTTTTGGGTATTATACCCGGTATGTAAAGCCGGTTCAGAAGTCACAGGAATCTTTTGATCAGGCACATATGTACGAAATTCAATGCTAATACACTGAGGCATTCCACTACTATTCCATGGTAATACCGGAAGATGATGAAAATTATATAAACGCCCAGAAAAAAATTGCCGAATTAAATACCCTTTTTGATGCAAATAAAATGGCCGCCACCGGTTTTATAGTCTTAGAACAAGCGGGCTACGTCCGTGAACCTTCAGAACTGACAGATATTAAGGTCAATGTGGAGATGAGGAAAATGACCTGCCGCATTGACGGTATTGGCTTTGTGATATCCCGGGAAAACCTCAATGATGTTAACTATCACCCATCCAAAAAATCGGATACAGATGATTATTATATTACAGAATATAAAGCCCCCTTTGTAGAAAATGGTTTTCTTACCGCAGATATGAATTTTATTCTACAGGATACAAGTGAGGCGTATTTTAATCTTGAAGAATTGTATACCAATGGAGAACTCGTGAAAGATGCGCTGTTGGCGGATTTTATTGACCTTTATAAAGAAACAGGGAATTTACCATCGTTTTCCGGTAGTGATTCTAAAGAGATAAAATAGACAGCCCGCAGAATCCGTCCTTTGAAGCTCTCAGAGAGCACTGTTAATACTGCAGAACGAATGCTGTAATATCTCCAAAAATTGACCTTTAGCCGATAGAACCGGAAATTATAATATCCGGTTCTATCGGCCAAAAGCCACACATTTAAAGTCTGTCAGCCCACAGGCGGCGGCCAGTGATACCCCCTCTGGTTATAAAGTCCATAATCCGGCCTCTTTCTTTCCTCCCGGATCTCCATGCCCACCAGCTGGCCATCTTTGATCCAATTCAAATCCTCTCCATAAAGTTCCTTTATTAAAATAGACTTCAATTTATCCAGTACCTCTCTATACTCCGGATTCTCCGACAAATCACACTGCTCTTTCCTGTCATTTTTCAGATCAAAGAGCTGAGTCACATTCCCATAAGAATAATAGATCAGCTTATATTGCCCATCCACGATCATTCTTGTGGCTTTGACTCCTTCGCTGACTTCGCCGTAAAGGTATTCCCTCTCTATACCGGACATCAGAGAACGCCCGTCCATACCTTTAGGCTCAGGAATCCGGCAGATATCCAAAAGAGTGGGCATTAAATCGGCCTGGCCGCCTAATTTCGTTATCACTCTGCCCACATCCTTGTATCGGTCCTGAACCGGCCGGCCGGATATGACGAGAGGTACGCAGGAGGAATTTTCATACATGCACCGTTTCGCCACCAAATGATGGTCAAACAGCATGTCCCCATGATCGCTTGTAAACACAATAATTGTATTTTCCAGCAGTCCGCACTCCCTCAGCGTCCCGATCAGCAGTCGGATCTGGAAATCAATATGGGTGCACTGGGCATAGAACGCCCGTCTCGCTCGGATCATCTCTTTTCTGGAATACGCCTGTTCCGGTTCGGACAGGATTTTGCAGATTTCTTCTTTCTCCTCCCAGTTTCCATAACAAGGTTCATCAATTTCATTCTCATCATACATATCCAAATAGACCTGCAGGGGAACCAGAGGCGGATGAGGAAACTGGTAAGAGAGATAGAAAAATGCCGGGCGGGTGGGATCTTTTCTTTTAATCAGCTTCATCATCTCTTTTGTGGCCCAATTGGTAGGATGGGCTTCTTCCGTCAGATGCCAGGGCCTTGTGTAGTAATTATTATTGCCCATGCCGTGCAGAAATTCCTGGCCGGCAAAACCATTTTCTCCAAGCCAGATCTGGTAATCATCCACCGCCCCGATTTCATACCGCCCCTCTTCCTGTAAAATGACATCGTCAAAGCCGATTCGGTTCCTTTGAGGATAAACATGCAGTTTTCCCACCCCATAGGCCTGATAACCGGCATTCCGGAACGCCTGGGCCAGAGTGGTGCAGTCCGGCATCTCCATATGGTCTGAATACACCCGGTCGCCGTGGCTTTTCGGGCACAGGCCCGTCATCATGGTTCTTCTGGCCGGAATACAGACCGGACACTCGCTGTAATAATTCGTAAACCGCAGTCCATTTTCCGCCAGATAATCCAAAGTCGGCGTCATAAGGACTTTATGCCCTGCACATCCCATAAAGGAAGAAGCCCAGTGGTCTGTGCATATCATCAATACATTCGTTTTCTCCATCATTTCTCCTTAACTCAGCTCATATTCAGCCGTATTATCTCCGTCAACAGGCCGCCCACTACAGTTTTTTACAGTTACCCGGTGCAGTTTTACTCCTTTTACATTTCTCAGGAAAAATCCTTTTCCCTTCATCGGTTCCATACTGGTCATCATCGCGGGCATTCCTGCGGTTCCTTCTTTGTCCATACTGACGGTGCAGTCGGAAAGTGTGATGTTTTCAGCCGCTTTTTCGCTGAGGCCGTAGAAGAAGCCCGCCGCGGCCGCGGCCCGGTATACGGACACATGGCTGATTGAAATATCCCTGATTTCCGGTGTCGAATTGTCGACCGGATAGGGCGATTTATCCCAGACATATTTTTCCTTTCCTTTTTCACCGCAGCAGTAATAGAAATTAATGATAAATGGGCAGACCACGCGGTCCATAATGATATTTTGGACTCTGACCTGTTCGATCACACCTCCCCTTTTTCTCCGGGTTTTCAGGCGGATTCCCCGGTCTGTGTCCTGAAATACACAGTCCGACACCACCACATTGCGCACGTCTCCGCTCATCTCGCTTCCGATCACGATTCCGCCGTGTCCGTGAACCATATGGCAGCTGCTGATTATGATATTTTCACAGGGCATGGGATTTTCGGAATCTTCCGTTCCCGATTTTATGGCAATGCAGTCGTCCCCCACGTCTATGACGCAGTTTACGATTCTCACATTTTTGCTGCTGTTTGGGTTGATTCCGTCCGTATTGGGAGAATCATAGGGGTTTTTGATATTTACGCCCTGAATCAGGACATTTTCACAGGCAAAGGGATGGATCGTCCAGGCCGGGGAGTTGATCAGGGTGACATGTTCAACCCGGACATTGCGGCATCGGTTAAAACATATGGTATGAGGCCGCCGGAGCGAATTTGCCCTCAGTTCATTTTTTAACATCCACCATGTTTCTCCATGTCCGTTGATGGTCCCTGAACCTGTAACAGCCACATTCTCCGCATTTTCCGCATAGATCAAAGGGGTAAACATCTTCATGGGTTTTCCAATATAGGGAATCAGGATTGTATCATATTTTTCCCGGTCATCATAATAATGAAGGACCGCTCCCGCCTCCAAATGCAGGGTAATATTGCTCTTTAAGACGATGGAACAGGTTTGATACTCTCCCGCGGGTACATAGAGGGTTCCGCCGCCGTTCTCTTCCAGCTTCTCCACCGCATTTTCAAATGCTTTCGTCCAACCTTTTTCCTCATTCACATACTGTTCGAATTCTTTAATGCTGCAAAAAGCCATTTCATTTCTCCTGTCTGTTTGATTTTTCTTTCCGCCTGCAGGTTTTGTTTCATTGCTGTACACGGATTATTTAATATTATAAAGGTAGCATTTTACAAAGAAACTGTAAATTGACAGTATCTATTTCTTGTGTCATTTTTTTACTAGTTCTGCATTTACCCGGGAATCCTAGCAGAAAACTGTTCGTTTTCTCACCCTGCATTCATCTCCTCTTCCACTTTCTCCACATTCAGGCGGGCGGAATCCTCTTTATATTTCTGGAGGCCCTCCTCCACGGTCAATTCTCCTAACATCACTTTGGCGACGATTTCCTGTTTCAGCATGGTAAGTTCTGCACTTACTTTGGTGTAAGTTTCCGAGACGGGATAGAGAGGATTCTGCCTGCAGTATGTATCCCCGATTTTCAGGGAGGAATCAATCATATCATTCTCAGGATTTTTCTTATCCGCAAGAGCCAGAGGAGAAATCGGCCTTCTGGGATCGATCCAGCACTTTTTCAGGTCTTCCTTGGGGTTTGACAGGTTGGGCAGCGGCTTTACATATTCCCCGTCCTGTTCCCAATGAACGCCCTCCACTCCGCTTTGGAACAGAATCTGGCCTTCCTGTCCGTCATGCATATAGGCGATGAAATAATTAAATACAGCTTCAATCTCTTCCGGGCTTAATTTAGAAGAAATGCAGTACAGCTTCATTCCCATATACTGGTATTCAGCTCCTTCAATTGGAGGAATCGCTATTACCTCTGCCTCCGGAACATTCATCTTTACCCTTTCTTCAAGCTGCTGCCCCCATCTTCCGCCCTGATAGTTAAAAACACCCACAGAGCCAACATACCATTGGTCACGGCAGTTTGCCGTAGTATTGGTGATCACTTCACTGTCCAGAAGCCCTTCTGCATAAACCTCTCTTAAATTCGTAAGGGCGGCTTCCATATTGGGCTCCCCCATTCCATCCACCCATTTTCCATCTTTTTTAACAAAGTTAGGGTTGGCTCCCTGGCAGAATTCAGGGAAGAACTTGGCTAACTCCGTTGAAATTCCTGTCATGGGAACGGTGCATTCCGGTATTTCATTTTTAAATCTACGGAGCATTTCCACAAATTCCTCATAGGTGTCCGGAACCTCCATTTCCAGACGGTCCAGCCAGTCTTTCCTCACATATGTGACCGATGGAGTGGGCTTTTCTGCCGGAACGCCGTAGATTCTTCCATTTAAACGGATAGAGTCCCAGATAGCCGGATCTGTTTTATCATAAAAATCTGATTTTTCCACCAGTTCGGTGATATCCGCCACCGCATTTTGCTTTGCATAGACCGCCACCTTGTCAGTGGAAAGGTCAAAAACATCCGGCACCGTATTAGATGCAAACGCCAGTTCCAGAATCTGGGAGTACTCATTATTAGCCACCCGGTCCAAGGTCATCTCAATGCCCGTTTTCTTTTCAAACTCCTCCACCCATTGGGTGGTTCCCTCTTCTTCCAAAAGCCCGTCGTGTACCATCCAGCGGATGCTTTCAGGCTTTTTAACTTCTGCCATCTCATCCTGCCGGCTGCTTTCAGTTTTTTCATTGGCTTTATTCTTTGTTTCACCGGTATTTTTTCCGGACGAACCGCACCCCGCCAGCAAAACAGCAGACAAAAGTACCGATACCCAAACCATAATCCTGTTTTTCTTCATACGAAAACTCCTCCTTATCCTTTCACAGCTCCCACCGTCACCCCTTTTGTGAAATACTTCTGTACAAACGGATAGATCAGTAAAAATGGGAACACCACAACGATTACAACTGCTGATTTTAACATTTCCTGGGACATGGACAGCGTGGACGTGGCCCCGGAAATTCCGTCATTTAAAATTAAATCCCTGATTTTAACCTGGAAATTCTTCCATTTCGGATCAGTGATATAGAGAATGAAATGCATGTATTCATTCCACAGTTTTACTGCGATGAAAAGTCCTATGGACGCCAGCGCCGGTTTTGATAAGGGCAGCACAATTTTTGTGAATATATTCATAGGGGAACAGCCGTCCAATTCAGCCGCTTCAAACAGCGATTGTGGGATGGTTGCAAAAAAACTTTTCATCAATATGATATTGTAGGCGTTCAGGCTGCATGGAATGATCACAGCCAACAGGTTATTCATCAGCCCTAAGTTCCTGACCGTCAAATAAGTGGGAATCAGCCCCCCATTAAACAGCATGGTGAACAGAATCAGGCTGGTCATCATCCTTCTTCCTGGCATATTTTTTTGAATGATCACATAGGCGCCCAGGGTAGTCAGAATCAGTCCCGTTCCGCATCCTATTATTGTAGTAAACACCGAAACGAAAAAAGGCCGGTATAAAGTCGATTTGGTTAAAATCATATGGTATGCGGAAAAACTCCATTGTTTGGGCCACAGCCGTATTCCTGCACTGCTTGGATCTACGGAATCCACAAATACTTTCAGCAGAGGGAGCAGCATGGCCGCCATAAATGCGGTCAAAAAACAGCCGTTAAAAATAACAAACAGCGTTCTGGCCCTGTGTTCCTTTTTTAAAGATAGTTTTTCACCTGTTTTTGCCGCCGTCATAAAATCCCCTCTCCATTAATTTTTTTGCTGGCCCGGTCAGCCACGGTCACCAAAATGACCGAAACCACCGATTTAAAAAGACCGGCCGCTGTGGACAGGCCGTAATCCGCGCTGGTAATTCCCATACGGTATACATAGGTTCCGATTACATCGGAAACATTGATCACCATGGGATTCTGAAGTACCCAGACCGAATCAAACAAGTTCATTACCTTAGCCAGGTTTAATATGAAAACAACCAGAATGGTGCCTGCTATGGCTGGGAGCGTAATATAGAAGATCCGCTGTATTCTGGAAGCTCCGTCAATTTCAGCCGCCTCATGCATCTCCTGGTCCACACCGGCCAGGGCTGCGATGAAGATAATGGTTCCCCATCCGGTTTCCTTCCACCGGTTTACAATGTAGAAGATAGGCCGCCACCATGTTTCACTGGCTAAAAAATACACCGGTTTTCCGCCGAAACTCTCGATAATCTGATTTACAATTCCCGTTTTCGGCGATAAAAACATCACAAAAATTGACGCCACCACAACCCATGACATGAAATGGGGAATATAAACAACCGCTTGGACAACCATTCTGAACCTTGTGGACTTCACTTCATCGATCAACAGGGCCAGACCGACGCTGAACACCAGGCTCAGAACCAGATTGACCAGACTTATTTCCAGCGTATTGCGAAACGCCGTCCAAAAGGCGGGGCTTCCAAATAATATCCGGAAATTTTCAAACCCTACAAACACCGGACTGCTAAAGGGTGTATATTCGGTAAAAGAATAGCAGATACCGGCCATTGGAATATAATTAAAAATAAAGAATGAAATCATCACCGGCAAAAACATAATATAAAACCATCGGAACCGGTAAATCTGTATCCACAGTTCCTTCTGTTTTCCCGGCGGTCCTTTCTTCCGTTTTACCTGAAACATCCGAATCCTCCGTCCCTCAAATGAGCCTTTATTTTGGCGCGCCTTTTCATTTGATGAAACCAGCTTACCACATCCTTTTTTCACAAATAAGCGGCAAATCTTCATTCTGAAAAAATGTATCCCAAAAAAGGAACCATTTTAAAGAATTCTTCAAAATGGTTCCTTTCTTAATTCCTAGCCTCTTTCGGGCTCATGTTTTTCACCCGTTTAAATGCACGTCTGAATGACTGTACGCTGTTATATCCAACCTTCTGTGCAATTTCATTGATCGTCATTTTCTCATTTTTCAAAAGCTCACAGGCCTGGTCGATGCGGATTTTTTCCAGATAATCAGCAAAATTCGTTCCCGTCTGCTCCTTAAATACGGAAGAGAGATAGCCTTCGGAAATCCTGAATACCGCGCCAATTTTCGCAAGTCCCATGCCGGAATCCATATAGTTTTCATGGAGGTACAGGATGATGTTGTCGATCATATTTTTCCTCTGCCGGTTCTTTTTCTCCGCCATGCCAGCGCCTGTCTGGTGGCATATTTTTCTGAGGCGATTAAAATATTCAGCCACATTTCCTTCCGACGTGATCACAGCCTCATTCAGCCAAAGGACCCAGTCATTGGCATTATCATTTTCCCCGGAAAATTCCGACATCAGTTCCAGTACTTTTCTGTTGAATTTAATGAGTACCGGCCGGTTCCACCTTCTTTTTTCAAAATTCTCCTTTTCAAGAAACCTGATAATTTCATCGATCTCCACAAGATTTCCGGTTTTTATACAAGTCAAAAGCCTGTCTGAAATGATATCCGGAAAATAAAGCTGATTTTTGTTCTCCAGATCGATGCTGTATTCCAGAATACAGTTTTCTCCGTCCGTATGTTTCAGCGCAGTCCTGGATTCTTCCGCCGCTTTCCAAAGATAGAATAAATGATCGCAGACAGAACTGATTCCCCAGTTGGTTTCCACTCGGTATTCCCGCAGAATATTTTCCCTGATCCGTCCTATCTCCGCCCGCTCTTCTTCCGCCGTCTTCAGAGTTGCCAAAATTGCCACCATATCCCGGTAATCCCATTTGTAAAACCAGATTTTGTCCCCATATCTGGAGACTAACTGTTTCTGTATCAAATGGGAGATGATTCTCACTTCATTCAGCGTCTGCTCGTCTGTCTGACTGAAATCATCATTTTGGAATATCCCAAAAGAGATGACAAGATAAGCAGTCCCCTCTGCCAGCAGCCCCTCTCGTTGAGCCTTTGCCAGTATCTGCTGTTCGCTGGCAAATTCCGCTTTGATTAAATCGTGAAAAAATGCCTTTTTCACCGATTCTTTGTCCTGTTCCGCCTCTTCCATCAGATCCTGGTGATCCTTCAGTATGCCGGTAACCACCTCTCCCAGAGCCGAATATTTTTCCGGTCCTTTGCCGAAGGCGGACATGATCTTTATAGTTTCATTGATGGGCTTACCTTTTCTAAAAGCCAGATACAGAGATATCAAAATTCCAACCGCCAAGGTAATTCCAGCCAGCAGAAATTCAAAGTTCTTGAGTTCCGACAGCTTTATCAGCGCCTGTTTTTCAGGAACCGCCAAACTATAATTCCAACCCGATTTTGGAGAAGATATCTGGATAATGCTGGTTCCGTTATGTTTCAGATAGCCGCCATTAATGGCAGTCTCATTCAAATCTTCATATTGTATGGCATCTCCGAAGGACCATATGAGGTCATTATTCCTGTCACAGATGATGATAGAATAGTTGTCCGCATTATAAATCCGGGAAAAATCCAGAATCTTCTTTAATTCAGCGGATTTCAGCCTGAAAACCAGAACCCCCTGATTCTCCCCTGTAAGGGACTGGGAAAACGGCATCACATATTCTATGGTGTCATGGCTTTTTTGAAAGCCGGGAATCCGCCTTACAGGATCTACGGTTTTGCTCTTCCAACCATCCAGGGAACTCCCCCAGGCGTTCAGATATTTTTCAAAGATTTCCGGCCTGTACAAGGTGCTCTGGTATAAAATCAAATCCTTACCCTGAAAATACAGATAATGATCGCCTAAAAGGTCAATGCTTTGATAGTGCATCATGTTATAATATTCATCAATCACCTTTAGAGCCGGCATAACATACTGTTTATCTTCTTTTTGAAATTGAGCGAATTCCTGAATCCGGGCATTCTGCGACATCTGCAGCGCCAGACTTTGGATCTCTTCCAACTGGCTTTCTATTATGTTAACACTGTTCTGCAGGACGCTGATATGGGAATTTTCTATATCTTTTTCCACAATTTCAAAAGCTCTTTGAAAGCCATAGCTCAATATGAGCAAGGGAATGGTCAATATTAATATATAGGAGATCAAAAACTGTATGATGAAATTTTTCTTATAAGATGTTTTCACGTTTTTTTCCCCCGTTAGGCAGTTTATCCGGCTTCTAGCAGCAACCTACAGCCACACCGCCCAGTCCCCATAATCAAAAGTTCCGCTCCCATGGCACAGTTTTCCTTCCCTGTCCAGTTCCCGGAATGCATCCCGCATCCGCCCGAGAATCTCCGGCTGGATATCCAGGGTATGGTGTGCGGGAAACACTCTTTTAACCGGCAGTGCGGATACCTTTTCCAGCGAGCTGAGATAAGCCTGGGGATCTGTAGAAGGATAGTAAGCGAACAGCGTATCCTTATAAACCAGATCCCCAGTGAACAAATATCCCCTCTCCTGTTCCCAAAAGCACATATGGCCCGGTGAATGCCCCGGCGTATGCAGAACTTGTACGCTGCGGCCTCCAAGCTCAATCACGTCTCCGTCCTTCAAAATCCCGGAAGGCATCCCCTGAAAAAATTGATAGGTATTTACATCATATCCTTCAGGCAGATCACAGCGGTCCACCACCATGCTTTTGATGGTTTCCATGGACAGAGGAAATTCCCCGTTCAGCCAATTCAATTCCTGCTCATGAGCGTAAAAATCAGGAAAATACTGATGGCCCCCGATATGATCCCAATGGATATGGGTTGCCGCGGCTGCAATCGGCTGATCCGTCAGCCTGGAGACCTCTTCATAAATATTGCAGATTCCAAGGCCTGTATCAATGAGCAGGCTGCGCTCGGAGCCGTTTAACAGGTAACAATGGGTTTCCTCCCAGTGGCGGTATTCGCTGATTATATAAGTATTCGGATCTATCTGATCTAAGGTAAACCAGTCATTCATCCTTTAATCTCCTCATCTATTTTTTTATTCCCCAGTAAACGTTTCATTAAATGCATCTTCATAGTCAGTAACCGACTGTATAAAACCGGAAAAATCCTGATTATAAGTTTTTGTCAAATACATCCTGATTGGATTTCTAACCACTTCAGATTTTCCGTTCTTATAGACAACCACACAGTCCAATACACCGCTGTCCATATAATAAGGCGCGGTCCTCAAATGATTGGAAAACAGAACAAACTCAACGATATAGTCCACATTTTTAAATTCTTCTGTAGTTGTATTGGCTTTAATCTTAACGAGCCTTGTATTCTTAATCTCCACATACCGGTCCTCGGTTTCTTCATAGGCATATTTATCGTAATTTTCTTTCCAGGCTTTTTTTATCTCTTTAACGGCTGACCGGACTTTTGACAGTTCCTTTTTATCCGGTTTTCTCTTTATATTCTCATACCGGCCGTTCTCGGCATATGACGTCACCATAAAATGCCGGGATAAAACTGCCGGCATATGGGTTCCTGCAAAGAAAAATAAAACGGCAAAAACAAGTGCAGTATACTTCAAATATTTTTTCATGTTCATCCTCCGTCCCCCATCCATTCTTTATTATTGTACCGCTTATGAGACCTTTTGGCAAAGCTAACATTTTTACCCGGTAAATCATTGTAAAACAATTTCATTTCTCCTCGCAGAAACAATTTCATTTCCCTTCTCCGCCGCTGGACAATCCATATCCTAACGTCTATAATAAAGTTCAAATAAAAGGAAAGAAGTCCCCATCACAGGACCGGCCACATCACCAGAACAGGAGAATCTATGCAGTCAAAACTATTTTTGCTTTTTGCCGCCTTTTTTATCATTTTCACCCTCATTTCAAGCAAACGAAGCAGTTCCCAAAAGAGAAAAGAGCGCAGGGAAGCGGTAATCCAATCTTTTGGCCTTAAACCGGAAAACCAGTCTTTCGAGAGGGATTTGATCGAAAAGGACTGGGAGTTTGCATCGTCAAAAATTGCATCCGGCAGTCAAATCGACGATATCACATGGGATGATCTGGAAATGGACCAAATTTACTGCCAGCTCAATAACTGCAAATCCTTTGCAGGCGACCAGATTTTGTACTCCACTTTACATAGAATTGGCGTTCAGGGAGATTCTTTCCGGTCATTTCAGCAGAAAATTGATTTTTTTCATTCCCATCCGGACGAAAGAAATTCCATATGGTGCATTATTTCGGATTTAGGCAGGAATAATGACAGTTATTTTATTCCTGCCTATCTCAATAATTTAGAAACTTTTAAGATTCCTCACATTGAATATTACCGCTTTATGAGGCTTCTGCTGTTTTTATCCGTTCTCCCGGCAATTGTAAAATTGAATTACATTTACCTGGGCTTTACCTGCTTTGTGGCCCTGATCAATATGGTCATCTACTCATTGCAGAAGAACCGATATGAAATGTATCTGAATATGCTGGGCAGCGTTCTCGGAATCATGAAAACCGCCCGGCAGATTGCAGATACAGACACATTGGACTACGAGAATGAGTTTCACGATATAAAAGATAGTTTATCCGTTTTCCGCAAGTTACTGCTGAAAATCGGCAAGCTTCAGCTCAGAGCGTCTTCCAATTTGTCGGGCGACCTGTTAACAATGGTGGAATCCTCTACGTTCGGTGTGACCTTATGGGATTTCATCCAATATGATAAGGTGATGAACTATCTCATCGGACATCAGACAGAATTGATGGGGCTGTATCAGAGAATCGGAGAAATCGATGCGGCAATTTCTGCTGCCTCTTTCCGCGCCTCCCTTCCGTTCTGGTGTACGCCGGAATTTTGTGAGAATAATACAATCACGGCCAAAGATATTTATCATCCTCTGGTCAGTGATCCCGTGTGCAATTCGGCCGTTATAGAAAATGGATGTATCATTACCGGCTCCAACGCTTCCGGCAAATCCACATTTATCAAAGCTCTGGCAATCAATGCCCTGCTGGCTCAAAGCATTCATACCTGTATGGCCAAACGCTTCATCCTGCCCCGCTCTACGGTCATCACCTCTATGGCGGTCAGGGATAATGTGGCTTCCGGAGACAGCTATTATATACGGGAAATCAAGTATCTCAAAAGAATCATCCAGGCGCTGAATGACGAAAAACCGGTTTTATGCATCATTGATGAAATATTGAGGGGCACCAACACTCAGGAACGACTGGCCGCATCAGCCGCGATTATGAAATACCTGCATAAAAGAAACTGCATTGCCATAGTCGCAACACATGATATAGAATTGACCGAAATGTTAAAAAGCTATTATGATAACTACCATTTTACAGAACATATAGAGGATCATGAAATCTCATTTGAATATAAAATCCATTCCGGCCCCGCTGTTTCCAAAAATGCTCTGAAGCTGTTAGCCTATATGGATTTCCCGGCAGAGATTCTGGAGGAGGCGGAGCAGATGACTTTGTTAAATTCATAAATCCAGGCAGTATGCAAAAAAAATATGCATTTCGGGGAAATCTTTGTTTAACGAGTTGGCAGGAGTGACGCCATGAAGACGGGGAATCTGGGGCAGGCGGCCGTGGATGAGAGGAATTGGGGGTCG
>NZ_WQPN01000067.1:0-1379 GCF_018785315.1 Clostridium sp. MCC353
CCAATGTCATTTACTTAAGGAGCAAGTAATAAAAGTATATTCTTCAAACGCCATGAGCTTAGTATACTTAAGGATTTTCCAGGAATCAGTAGGATTTTGTTTTGCCTAAAGTCCTCTTTAAAACAAATGTTATGTTTTTTAGATGTAAAAGTAATGAAACATGCATGTTTATGGGTAACATTAACAGAGGCAAGCAAAAATTTATGTTTTCACTTCCCATTTACGATTAAAAGGTCTATATTAATTATGAGCCGTTACCCTTACCGGTAACAAAAGCTCATTGGTAGTTTGAACCTGGCTTGGCGGCGGAAGGTTCTATTAGGCCTGATTGCTTCGATATTATCGGCAATCAGGCTTTCTATATTTATTGCAGGATTTCCTGAACGGTTACGCAGAGCATCTCTGCATAGTTTGATAGCTTCTGAGAAGTTGACCTGATATTGCAGTTTTCGGGAACGATTCGGTATTTCAACATGCCGGGAGATTCCGGCACAGTAATTATACAGGATTGCTCTGGCAAATACTTCCTGAACAATATAATTATATTGTTTGCTATGGAACGCTTTTAGGCATAATGGGTATTTTAAATCACGATAAGCGGTTTCTTGTGACCAGCGAAGATGGTAAAGTTCTTTCAGCTCATCCATATCAAACTCAATGTCAGGAAGGTTTGTGATCAGGTTTTCATAAATGCCTGGTGCAATTTCAATCCGAACGATTCGCAATGACAGGGAATACTCCGTATGAGTTTCCGAAATAAAATCCATTGGAACCTCTTTGCAAACATAACGGTAGTCATCCAAACGATCTGGATATTTTAATTTCTTTTTTGCCCTTGACCGGCACAAGATTCGATCTGCATGAAAGTCAATTTCACGTACACCGTCAAGCGGGAAGCCAAGAAGTTTGGATGTTTTTGCATCTGTAGATCGTATTAAGAAATACTGCTGATTTTCCAATACATGGGCAAAATCATTGTAAGAGGCATAACCACGGTCTGCGATGTATATCGTGGGATGATTGTTCTTAACACGGTCAACCATTGCACAGAATGCACTGTACTCGTTACGCTTCCTTGCAGGCTGAACAAGCACATCGAGAAATTGCTTATCCAGAATCGAATAGAGTGCATTGATATGGATTTGATTAAAGCCTCTGGGGGATTTATTGTTTGGTTCAAAATAAGTATCCTTATCCTTAGCATCACGAAAAGTATCGGCAACGGATCCGTCACATGCGACCAGCTGGTAGCGATTTTTATATAAAGTTGGCTGCAATTTCTGGTTAAAGATTTGCAGGAGCTGCCATAGTGCATCGCATTTTAACTTTGCCCGTTGGTGATAAAAAGCAGCTTTTGTTGGCACTAAAGCTGTACGTCC
>NZ_WQPN01000067.1:1389-62951 GCF_018785315.1 Clostridium sp. MCC353
CGGTAGCGATTTTTATATAAAGTTGGCTGCAATTTCTGGTTAAAGATTTGCAGAAGCTGCCATAGTGCATCGCATTTTAACTTTGCCCGTTGGTGATAAAAAGCAGCTTTTGTTGGCACTAAAGCTGTACGTCCGAAGAAACGGTACAGTTCTTCTCTTAGACAGTCATCTTCCATGGTTAATAAGAGGAGAATAAAATCATGAAACCCCAATTTTCTGTTTCGGGTGAAGTCCTTATCCGGGTGAAGTGCATAATTTTCAGGTG
Organism: Clostridium sp. MCC353; assembly: GCF_018785315.1. Lineage (GTDB taxonomy): Bacteria > Bacillota > Clostridia > Lachnospirales > Lachnospiraceae > CHH4-2. The sequence goes on from NZ_WQPN01000067.1 coordinate 1,655, forward strand.
TTTGAGAAAGTTCCTCAATAGATGTCATAAGCATCTGTTTTGTGAAAGTTGAATACGTCATTATTGCCTCCTTAGTTAGGTAAGTGAAATGTGAACCAGTTCCTAACTAATTGGCTTTTTTCTGATTATAATCAGAAAAAAGCCGCACAAATATGATGAATTGTCAAGTTTTTTTGAGTTACTGGTAGTAAAAAAGGAAACTCCTTTTTTAACAAGGAATTTCCTTAAGTAAATGACATTGGTTTACAGCCCACGCTGGCGGACCCGGCCTGGCGGCCGTGCCGCTTTGCGGGGCTCCGCCTTCCGCCGTTTGAACTCATAGTTTCGGCCAGGACAACTCTAAGACCGGAAGGGGATAGAAATAAGGGGACCGATGACATTCATCGGGAAGTCCTGAAGGCCTTCTCGATTCAGGTCCTCTGAAAATCTGACTTTGAAGGTCAGATTTTCTCCCTTATTTCTATCCCCTTCCAGTCTAAGAGTTGTCGATGGCCTGCAAAAATCGTTCAAACGGCGGAAGGCGGAGCCCCGCAAAGCGGCACGGCCGCTGTGAACAATAACTGACGCATATCTGCGGAAAGCAATTTTTAGACACACTCTAGGAAAATATCAAGTGAGATGATATAATAGAGTTATCAGATGAATGCACACAAAAGAAAAGGAGGCAGGGTTATGGAGAAAGTGATAACAATCAGCCGCGAATACGGAAGCGGCGGCCATGAACTGGGAGTGAAGCTGGCCGATAAACTGGGAATTCCTTTCTATGATAAGGAACTGATAGGAATGATATCCAAAGAGGGAAATATCGAAGAATCCATACTGAGGGCCAATGATGAGGTGGTGCCGGATCTGGACAATTATTCCATGCGGGAGATCCAGCCTTATTATCAGATTGCGATGACGGAACACATCTATAAAGTCCAGTGCGATGTGATTCAGGCTTTGGCCGATAAGGGGCCCTGCGTGATCGTAGGACGCTGTGCCGACGCCATTTTACATGACAGTGTGAACATTTTCGTCTATGCGGACATTGAAAGCCGGGTGAAACGGATCAGGGAAAGAGAGCCTGGGCTGTCACCGGAAAACGCCAGACTTCATATCCGTGCCGTGGATAAGAAAAGGAAAGCGTACCACCAGTACTATTCCAGCAAGGAATGGGGCGTTATGACAGATTACCATCTTTGCTTAAACAGCGGACCCGCAGGGGTGGACGGATGCCTGGATGCGGTAACCGCCTACTTAAATCATGTGAAATGAGTTTTATACTTAACCGGCATGATCATTTCATGCCGGTATTTTTTCGTCTGAACGGCTGGTTTGGAATTAGAAATATTTAAGAGGAGTTTTATAATCATGAAAGAGAATAAATATAACGACAGCGTGTTTTTTGAAAAATACAGCCAAATGGAGCGTTCGAAGAAAGGCCTGAATGGTGCGGGAGAATGGAATACCCTGGAACGAATGCTGCCGGATTTTAATGGTAAGAAGGTCATTGATCTGGGCTGCGGATATGGCTGGCACTGCATTTACGCAGCAGAGCACGGGGCGGCTCAGGTGGTGGGAGTTGACATTTCAGACCGTATGCTGGAGGTGGCCGGAGAGAAGAGCCAGGGGCTTTCCATTGAATACATCTGCAGCGCCATCGAAGATATCGAATACCCGGCCGGGTCATTTGACATTGTGCTCAGTTCCTTGGCATTCCATTATCTGCCGGATTTTGACCGGATTGCGGAAATGGCGGGCCGGATATTGACACCCGGAGGCAGCTTCATATTTTCCGCAGAACACCCCGTATTCACCTCCCAGGGCCCCCAGGACTGGTATTATGGGCCGGATGGAGAGGTTCTGCATTTTCCTGTGGACAGCTATTTTTACGAGGGGAAGAGGAATGCCTGCTTTTTGGGGGAACAGGTGATAAAATACCACAGAACCCTGACCACCTATTTAAACGGCCTGTTATCCAATGGATTTGAAATTACCGGATTTGAAGAACCGCAGCCGACCCGGGAAATGGTGGAGTCCATAGATGGAATGAAGGATGAACTGCGCCGTCCGATGATGTTTATTGTCTCTGCGCAGAAAAAATAAACACATTTCGTTGTAAAAACAACAGATAAATATCCGGTTACCCACTATAATCAATTTAGATTTTGACTATGGGTTCAGGAGGAAATGAAATATGATGCGTAAAATTATTCAGATAGATCAAAAGAAATGCAACGGCTGTACCGCATGCGCCACGGCTTGCCATGAAGGGGCCATTGCCATGGTAAACGGTAAGGCGCAGCTGATGCGGGACGATTACTGTGACGGCCTTGGGGACTGCCTTCCCGCATGTCCCACAGGTGCGATCACATTTGTGGAGCGGGAGGCCAAAGCCTATGATGAAGCCGCGGTAAAGGAAAACCAGAAAAAGCAAAGCGGTTCTTCCCAGTTGTACCACTGGCCGGTCCAGATCAAACTGCTTCCGGTAAAAGCGCCTTATCTGGATGATGCGGATCTTTTGATTGCCGCAGACTGTACTGCCTATGCATTTGGCGACTTCCACAATCGTTTTATGAAGAACCGGGTGGCTGTGATCGGATGCCCCAAGCTAGATGATGTGGATTATTCGGAAAAGCTGACGGAACTGATTAAAAATAACCGGATCAAGAGCATTACTGTGGCCCGAATGGAAGTGCCCTGCTGTGGAGGGATTGAATGGGCCGTAAAGAAAGCGGTTGAGCAGAGCGGAAAAGACGTTCCATTTAATGTTTCCGTCATAACGATTGACGGATCATTGAAAAAAGTATAAGATAGGACACAATAAAGATATCATATTTTACAGCAGTGTAAATATGGTATCTTTTTCTATTATTATATTTTTTTCGTGCTGAAACTTTTTGACCGGCCGGACCGTCAAATAAATAGAACAGCAGGAAAGGAGAAAAGGGATTGAACAAAACAGAGCTGGAAGTGGAGAGACTTCTTTTGGATAATTACCAGAAGTATTACAGACTGGCCTACAGCTATCTCAAGAATGAAAATGACGCCTTAGACGCGGTGCAGGAAAGCGCGTACCGGGCCATTAAAGACTGCAGAAAAATGCGCCAGCCGGAATACCTGGAAACCTGGATTTACCGGATAGTTATGAACGTTTCCATTGATTTATTGCGAAAGAAAAAGCGGGAAAACCTTGTGGATGAGATAGAAGAGTCCGCTTATGAGCCGCCTGATTCGGGGCTGGAGGTAGCGGAGCTTTTAAATGTGCTGGAAGAAAAAGACCGTACCGTCATCATTTTAAGGTTTTTTGAAGATATGAAACTGGAGGACATTGCCAAGGTCATGGAGGAGAACATTAACACTGTGAAATCCAGACTGTACCGGGCATTGAAAAAATTACGGGTGAATCTGGAACCCGGAGCGTTATAGAAGAAAGGAGCCTGCATAACATGTCAAACAACAAGGATATGGAAGAAATGAAAAGAAAGTATGAAGAGATACCTGTGCCGGATCAGGCATTAGAACGGATCAAAAAGGGAATTGATATGGGAAAAAAGGAGAATAAAATCATAAACCTGTCGAAATACATGAAAAACACAGGAGTTACCGCCGCCGCCGCCGTTTTGGCCATCACGGTACTCACCAATGTCAACCCGGCCATAGCAAATGCCATGGAACAGATCCCCGTAATCGGGGCAATTGCCAAGGTAGTCACTTTCCGCACCTATGAAGACCACACCAAGGATTTTGAGGCGGAAATCCAGATTCCAAAAATCGAGACGGAAAACAGCCAAGCGGCAGAAGGCATGAACAAATCCATCGAAGAATATGCCCAAACTCTCATTCAGCAGTACGAGGACGAGTTAAAAGCCAACGACGGCCAGGGCCATTACAGCCTGACATCCGATTATCAGGTGGTCACAGACAATGAAAACTATCTTTCCCTCAAAATCAACACCACGCTGGCCTTGGGAAGCGGCGCGCAGTTTGTCAAGATATTCACCATTGACAAAAAGACAGGGGAAATCCTGACTCTAGACAGTCTTTATAAGGACACACCAGATTATAAAGAAAAAATCAGCCGGAATATTAAAGAGCAGATGGAAGCACAGATGGCTTCCGACGAAAATATCCAATATTTCCTCAATTCCGAAGTGCCGGAATCCGATTTCAAGGGCATTACCGGAGAGGAAAGCTTCTATTTTAATGAGAACGGCCAGCTGGTAATCGCCTTTGACGAATATCAAGTGGCTCCCGGATATATGGGGGCGGTGGAATTCACCATTCCGGATGGGGTGGTGTGAAAAATCGAGTTTAATTGAGAAAGTTACGAGGGAGGGGAGGCCGGGCTGGGTGTTTGGAACGGGCTGGCCGGACTGGAATCCAACGGCGCAGGAAAGCGGCTTCCAACCGTAAGTTAATCTAAGGCCCCAGAAATGGAAAAAGACGGTCCGATGCCCATTCACGGTGAACTCTTTATGGGACTTCACCGTGAATGGGCATCTCAGAAACTGATTTGGTTTTCAGTTTCTGCCCGTCTTTTTCCATTCCTGTGGCCTAAGATTAACTAAACGGTTTCCAGACGCCTTCCTGCGCCGTTGGATTCCAGTCTGGCCAGCCCGTTCTAAACACCCAGCCCGGCCTCCCCTCCCTCGTCCCGCTTTCCCGCTGGGTTTTCCAGGTCTGGTTAAGTAAAGGCGGATTTATTTACATCAAGCGTCACATCAAACGTCAAGGCATTTTCGAAAATGCCTTGACGCTTGATGTGAATTTCCATATCATTCTTTCATGACGAATCATTTTTTCATCGGCGGTCACTAAGAATCTCAGATTCTCTACTGCCTCCCCCATAAAGGTCAAATACAGCATCGCCAAAAAATTTCTTTGCTTTTTATACCTTCACTAAATCTTTTTATACTTATTCTATCGTAGTCCCCGCCTTCCCCGCTAAACTATCCTTTGCCTTCTCCAGTGAAGTGATCACCGCACTGCGTCCCTTCCCGGCGCGGATGAAATCGATGGAAGCCTGGACTTTGGGAAGCATGGAGGCGAATTCAAAATGGCCTTCTTCAATGTATTTCTGGGCTTCTTCCACGGACATACGGCTGATGGGTTCTTCATTCTCCTTGCCATAGTTTAAGGTGACGTTGTCAACGCTGGTGACGATCATCAGAACATCGGCGTCCACCTCTTTTGCCAGAAGGCCGCTGGCTAAATCTTTTTCAATGACAGCGCTGGCGCCTTTTAAGTTTGCGCCCTGTTCCATGACGGGAATTCCGCCGCCTCCGCAGCAGACGACGATCTGGTCTGCGTCCAAAAGGGCTTTGATGGCGTCGATTTCAACGATTGCCATCGGATGGGGAGCGGCCACAATTCTTCTGTATCCGCCTTCCACCTCCACAACGGAGTTGCCTTTGGCGTCTTCTTCTTCCGCCTCTTCCTTTGTCATGATCCGTCCCACTACCTTTACGGGAGTGTAAAATGCTTCGTCATAAGGATCCACCATAACTTGTGTTAAAACCGTGGAGACCGGTTTGTAGATTCCGCGTTTGATTAAAGCCGACCGGATTCCGTTCTGCAGGTCATAGCCGATATAACCCTGGCTCATGGCGGAACATACGGACATAGGAGCGTTGGTATACCCCTCGTGCTGTTTGCCGAACTCATTCATGGCCGTATGAATCATTCCGACCTGTGGCGCGTTACTATGAACAATGGCTACCTGCCAGCCTTCCTGAATGAAGTCGGAGATCACTTTCGCTGTTTTTACAACGGCTTCTTTCTGCTCCGGAAGATTGGTGCCCAAGGCATTGTGTCCCAATGCCATAACAATTCTTTTTTTAGCCATAACGATTACCTCTTTTCTGTACGAGTTATTCAGCCCCCCATTGCGTATTTTAGGGAGAAAAATATAAGTTTATTATAGTATTTGCCAAGCAAAATTGCAACAATTACGTGACATACTCCCATCACTTTACTACGTTTGAAGTGGGGGCTTCTCGGTCGATTACCCTATCGGACAAAGCATAAACGAGCTATCCCCGTGTGTCCCACGATTCTTTTTCTACATCAGTTATGATGCTGTCTGTGCCGCCACTGGCATAACAGGCAGTTCCCCGCAGCAATACAGCAGCGAAACATAATACTTCCCATCCGCTTCCAGGTATACCGTAACTCCTTTGAGCTGCAGATCATCCGCTATCGCCCTATGCTGCTTTATCCGGACGCATCCAAATGTCTTGGAAAACAGTTCTCTCTGGCTTTTATTCGGATAAATCCGAAACCGGTATACGACGTTCATGCTTTTTCTCCCCCTGCGTTTCAATATACCGGCGGATGACCTCGATCGGTGCCCCGCCCGCACTTAGCAGGCAGAAGCTCTGGCTCCAGAACGTCTCCTTCCAGAGCTTCTGCCGGATCTGCGGATACTCCTTCTTGATCAACCGGCTGCTGGCGCTTTTATATGCGTTGATAAATTTGCTCAGTTCCGATCTGGGGTGTGCACGAAACATAATGTGCACATGGTCACTATCATGGTTCCACTCTTCCAACGTGATATGATAATTAGGTGCAATGGATTCAAATATCTCTTTTGCCCGGTTAGAAACCGGGTCATCCAGAACTTTCTTCCTGTATTTTACAACCAGAATAAGATGGTAATACAGTAAGAATACTGAGTGTGCATTATTATCCAATCCCTTCATATTTATCAGCCTCTCTTATTATTTCGACTGACTTTATTATATCATGATTATGATGGCTTGTCCAGGAAGAAAGAACATTTGTTCTTATGGTATTTTCACAAAAAAACAGCACAGAAATGTGCATATTCACTACTCACATGCCAGCTATGGCAGATTTAATCTATATCAAAAGCAGGCAATTCATCTCACCACCTGATAGAGGATGGGAGAATTCTTGCAGTAAGATGTTAAAAAGGGATAGTTTAAGAAATTTTTTATATAAAAACGAAAATTCCATGTTATAATAAGAAAACAAGGGAAAACTTTAAAGTGCAGAGGTGCGCATAGCATGATATCATGGGTAGCAGAATGCCGCCTCCCAGCAGGCGCCTTTGGGAACGCTTATTATTAAGAAACGAAACATAAGGAGGATTCGCTGTGAAATTACTTTCTGTAGCAATACCGTGCTATAATTCAGAAGCCTATATGAGACACTGTATCGATACGCTGCTGACCGGAGGCGAAGAAGTTGAAATCATAATCGTGGACGACGGATCGACCAAAGACCATACGGCTCAGATCGCAGATGAGTATGCCGAAAATTATCCCACGATTTGCCGGGCGATCCATCAGGAGAATGGAGGGCATGGAGAAGCAGTCAATACAGGGCTTCGCAATGCTACGGGAATCTATTACAAGGTGGTGGACAGCGATGACTGGGTCAATGAAGAGGCTTTTAAACAGGTATTGTCCACTCTGCGCCGTTTTGTGTATGGGAATGAAACCCTGGATATGCTGATCTGTAATTTTGTATATGAGAAAGAGGGAGCGAAACGGAAACGGGTTATGAACTATAAAACAGCCCTCCCTAAGAATGAACTGATCACCTGGGATGATGTGAAGATATTCATGACCGGCCAGTATATATTGATGCATTCCGTTATATACAGGACGGAACTGCTGTTCAAATGCGGCCTGGAGCTTCCAAAACATACATTTTATGTGGATAATATCTTTGTATACCAGCCCTTGCCTTTTGTAAAGACCATGTATTATTTGGATGTGAATTTTTACCGCTATTATATAGGAAGAGTGGACCAATCGGTCAACGAAACGGTGATGATCGGCAGAATTGACCAGCAGATCCGTGTGACAAAGCTGATGCTGGATTACTATGATGTAACCAAGATACAAAACCGGAAACTCAGAGGATATATGATCAAATATCTGGAGATCATGATGGTGGTTTCCTCCATACTGGCTATTAAATCAGGCACGGAAGAAAATTTGCAGAAGAAAAAGGAATTGTGGATGCACTTGAAGCAGAAGAATATGCGGCTCTATCTGAGGCTCCGCTGGGGCTTTCTGGGACAGGGCATGAATCTTCCGGGAAAAAGCGGAAGGCAGGTATCCATTGCCGGTTATAAGATTACGCAGAAATTCTTTGGGTTTAATTAACAGAAACAAGTTTAAATAGCAAAAGCAAGTTTAAATAGCAAAAGCAAGTTTAAATAACAAAAGCAAGTTAAAAATCAAAACATTTTAACATATTAGAAGAAAGTATAATCAAAAAAAGACTGACCGGGCGGCAATTCCGGATCAGTCTTTTCTTTATGTTATTAAAAAAATCAATTACCCAAGGGCTTTCTGCGTAACTTTCTTTCTGTTGGCCGCATAATCGGTGCCGTAGACCAGCGGGTATATGATGTATGCCATGATCAAGGAACCTGCCACATCCACAACCGAGTGTTGTTTTAAATATACGGTGGAGAGACAAATCAGAATCATCAGGATAAAAGATCCCCAACGGATGATCCGGTATTTCTTCAACGCCTCGCTGTGCATCACCGCAATATGGACGCCTATGGAATTATAGGCATGAATGCTTGGAAAGACATTGGTGGAGGTATCGGCCGAATGGAGCACGGATACCAGCCAGGAGCAAAAATTCTTGCCCGGATCCACAACCGGCCTTAAATCCGTTCCATTTTCAAATACGGTACAGATCAGCAGGCTGATGGTCATGCCGGTGAATAAAAAGATACACAACCGGTAGTAGTCCTGTTTGTTGGTGAAGAAAAAGTACAGGATCGCTCCAGATACATATAAAAACCACAGCAAATACGGTATGATGAAGTATTCACTGAAAGGAATCCAATCATCCAGCGCCACGTGCATCACATAATAATTGCGCGTAACGGTGCGTTCCAGATATAAAAACCATGGAAGATAAAGAAAGGCATAGCTGAGGATCCAAACATGCTTATATTTTCTTATCAGGTTTTTCATAAGCTCACAACCTTTCACTTTTTTCGGATTATATCATACCCGAAAAAATATCACAATAGTGTTAATAAAACGTTAAGAAAGTGTTCCATGATATTAATTATATGCCATTTTTGGATATAAAAAACCTGTCAAAACATAGAAAATTATGAGCAAAATGTTATTAAATTAAGCATATTTTACACCGGTGAGGTTTGGCAATCCATTCCCGGACTGTGACCGTTCATGACCTGCGGATTAACACAGTTCACTGTCAGGATTTTTGGAATCATAGGCATTGGGCAGGGTTACGGTAAATGTGGTTCCCACCCCGGCCTCGCTGTCCACAGAAATCCGGCCCCGGTACAGATCCACTATTTTTTTGACAATGGTCAGCCCTATTCCGTTTCCTTCCGTGGTGCGGGAGGAATCGCCCTGATAGAATCGGTCGAAGATATGCTGTTTGATGTTCGGATCCATGCCGTAACCATTGTCCCAGACCTGGAAGATCACTTCGTCTGCCTGTTCGTGCAGCTTGATTTTGATTTTCCCCTTGTTGGGAGAGAATTTAACCGCGTTGTCAATCAGATTGATCCATAACTGGTCCAGCAAAGCCCTGTTGCCGAAAAATGAAACTTCATCCAGGTCGAGGATCAGCTCCAATTCCTTTTTCTGCCATTTGGACTCCAGAAGAAGAAGGGACTGGCGGATTTCTTCCGTCAAATCAAAGAAATCATTTTCAGTTACAATGTTCAGCTTTTCGATTTTGGACAGATTGAGCACATTGGTTGCGAGCTGGGCCAGACGGTTGGATTCACTGATGATGATATCCAGATATTCATTGCGTTCCTCCGGGGTCAGCGTGTCATTTTTAAGTATTTTGGCAAAGCCGCAGAGAGAGACAATGGGGGTTTTAAATTCATGGGAAAAATTATTGATGAAGTCGGAGCGGAGCAGCTCCGTATTTTCCAGTTCCTCCGCCATGCGGTTGAAGCTTTCCGACAGCTTTACCAGTTCCTGGGTGGTATCCAGGGAGATTCTCACATGGAAGTCCCCTTCCGCCAGTTGGTTGATGGCGGCGATTAAATCCCGGACCGGTTTTAACGGAATCCGGCTGGCCAGCAGGGAGAGGACGATTCCAAAAATGGCGCTGAGGACGAACAGAAGGGGGATGGGGCGCCAAAACTGGGGCATGCGGACATCAGCCTGAACCCATATCTTCCAATATAAATACATAAACAGTCCCTGAAGCGTCATGACGGACAAAACGATCAGGAAAATGAATATGGTGAGGGCAACCGTAAAATTTCTGAACGGTTTATGCCAATGGTTATGCTTCATGTTTTTTTCACCGCCTTATATCCTAAGCCTCTGATGGTCTCTATGGTAAACTCCGGGTAGCCCTCAAACCGTTTCCTGAGCCGGTTGATATGAACATTAATCGTGTTGTCCTCAGTCTCCGACTCCACGCCCCAGATCTCATCCATGAGCTGAAGCCGGGTGAAAATCTTGTTGGGGTAGGAGAGCAGCTTGTAGAGCAGATAGAACTCCTTGCGGGGAAGGGTTTGGATTTCCCCGCCTCTTGTTACGGTCATGGCGTCATAATCCAGAACCACTTCCCCGATGATGATTTTATGTTCGCTGACGATCTGCGCCCGCCGCAGAAGGGCTTTGATCCTCAAAATCATCTCTTCCTCGTCCACCGGTTTTGTCATATAATCGTCGGTTCCTACAATAAAGCCCTTTCTCTTATCTTCGGGCAGCTGCTTGGCCGTCACCATCAGGATGGGCAGGTTGTAATCATTATTCCTCAACTGTCTGGTCAGTTCGTAGCCGTCCATATGAGGCATCATGATATCCACAATTACCAGATCAATGTGCCGGGTATCCATCAGCCGCAGGGCTTCCAGCCCGTCGCCCGCCAGGACGGGGCAGTAACCATGTCCTTTTAAAATGGCCCCCATCAGTTTTCTGGTGTTTGTATCATCTTCCACAACTAATATCTGAAACATAATGTTACCTCCGGAATATTTGGATGCTGGTAACGGAGTGTGATCCGCCGCTTGCATAAAAGCAGTTTTCAAACACACTCCGAGGTATATTTCAGATATTATAACATGGTTTTATAAAGCCAATATAAATAAATCACAGAATATTCACAATTAATTAAAAATTGAGGGGGATTTGTTTATGTTGAATTAATCTTTACATTTTAAGATATAAGAAAACTTGTGACAGTTCAGACGGTTTCCTGACCGGCTTTTCCGGTTAAGAAGATAAGCCGTCTGAATTGCTGCAAAAATTTATCCCGTTAAAGGAGAATATTAAAAATGGATAAGAAGAAAAAGATTAAAATAGGGGCGGTCTGTGCGGGTGTGATCATAGTTGCAGCGGCAGCCGCAATCCTGTCCGGCGGAAAGAAACAGGCCCAGCCGGCCGGAATGAAGATGGCCGGCCCGCAGCAGGCAGCGCTTCCCGTAGTAAAGGCGGCTAATCCAACCACCGGAAATATCAGCCTGACCACAGGGCTGACCGGTACGGTAGAACCTTCCGACGTGGTCTATGTATATGCCAAGGCGTCGGGAGATGTTACGGCAGTTTTTGTAAAAGCCGGAGATACGGTTGCGGCAGGTGATGTGCTTTTAGAAATTGACACAAAACAGGTGGAGACAGCCAAAAATTCCATGGATGCGGCAGAAGTCACTCTGGCGGAGGCACAGAGCAATCTGAACCGCATGCAGATCCTCTATGCCAGCGGCGATTTGTCGGCCCAGGAATATGAACAGTACAACAATAAGGCGGCCTCGGCCAAGCTGCAGTATGAATCCGCTAAACTGGCTTATGACAGGCAGGTGGAATACAGCCGGGTAACAGCTCCCATCGCAGGAAAGATTGAAAGCTGTGATATTGAAGTCCATGACAATGTATCCCAGTCCACCCAGCTCTGCGTGATCGCAGGTGCCGGAGAAAAAAGGGTTTCATTTTATGTGACGGAACGGATGATGTCCAATTTGGAAGTTGGAGATGAACTGAATATCACAAAAAATGGTGCGGACTATCCGGCCTATATCAGCGAAATCAGTTCCATGGTAGACCAATCCACCGGTCTGTTTAAGGTAAAGGCCGAATTAAAAGAGACTGAAGGAATTGCAACAGGAAGTACGGTCAAATTAAATGTGGTCACGGAAAAGACGGAGAACGCCATGCTGATCCCGGTAGACGCCATTTATTACAGCGGCGGGGTGGGATATGTATACCTGTATCAGGAAGGCAAAGCGGTCCGGGTTCCGATTGAAGTTGGAATCTATGATTCTGAGCATGCGGAAGTGCTGTCAGGGATTTCGGCCGATGATATGATCGTCAGCACCTGGAGTTCCAACCTGTATGAAGGCGCTTCCGTAAAATTAAAGGGTGAAGAGACAGAAAAAGGCGGTCAGAACGATAAAGGGGCGCAGGATCAGCCGGTTTTGGCCCCGGCGGCACAGTAGAGGAGGACTTACATATGGGAATTACAAAATTTGTGCTGAAAAGGCCGGTGACTACGGTCATGGCCTTGCTCTGCCTGCTGGTTTTCGGCATTACGTCCGTATTTTCCGCCACATTGGAACAGATGCCGGATACGGATCAGCCGATGCTTATTGTGAGCGCAGGCTATTCAGGCGCAGGGCCGGAGGATATCTGTGAACTGGTGACAGAGCCCATCGAGGATGCGTTAGGAACTCTGGAGGGCATTAAAAGCATGAGCTCCACATCCAGCGAAAACAGGGCCATGATCATGCTGGAATATGATTATGGGACTGATATGGATGAAGCTTATGACGAACTGAAAAAGAAACTGGATAATTTGAGCAGGCAGCTTCCGGACGATGTGACCACCTCTGTAATGGAGATGAACAACAATTCCAGCACCACAATGATGCTTTCCGTCAGCCATAAGACGGAAACGGAATTGTACGATTATGTGGATCAGACCGTGGTGCCGGAGTTTGAAAAGATCGCTTCCATAGCCGAAGTGGACGCCATGGGCGGTTCTTCCGAATATGTGAAGATCGAACTGCAGTCGGAAAAAATGGCCCAGTACAAGGTGACAATGACCCAGATTGCGTCGGCCATCTCTTCGTCGAAACTGTCCTATCCGTCGGGAAGCACCATATCCGGCAATCTGGAACTTTCCGTAACCACCTCATTGGAAAATGAAACGGTAGATGACTTAAAGACCGTCCCGATCACCACATCCAGCGGTAAGATCATCTATCTGGAAGATATAGCGAATATTTATTATGCGGAAGAAGAGCGGGGCGGCATTTCCCGCTATAACGGGCAGGAAACCATCTCCATATCAATCAGAAAACAGCAGAGCAGCACTGCCATGGAAGTATCTTCCGCCGTTCAAAAAGCCATTAAAGGCCTGGAGGCGGCAGACGAAGATCTGAACATCCGCATTGTAAATGACACGGCGGACTCCATTCTCAGCTCCTTAAAAGATGTGGCCGAAACCATGGTTCTGGCCGTAATTATTTCCATGGCCATTATTTTTATTTTCTTTGGCGACTATAAGGCGTCTCTGATTGTAGGAAGTTCCATACCGACTTCCATCCTTTTGTCATTGATTTTAATGACCTCCATGGGATTTTCCTTAAATGTCATTACCATGAGCGCCTTGGTTCTGGGCGTCGGCATGATGGTGGATAACTCCATTGTAGTGCTGGAAAGCTGTTTCAGGGTGACACAGGCATCGGAGGACAAAGGGATGCTGGGATATGCCAAGTGCGCGCTGGAAGGGACCGGGATCGTAATCCAGTCCATCATCGGCTCCACCCTCACCACCTGCGTGGTGTTCATTCCGCTGATGTTTTTACAGGGAATGACAGGGCAGATGTTTAAGCCGTTAGGATATACCATCGTATTCTGTATGTCGGCGTCCCTGTTTTCAGCTATGACCGTTGTACCCCTCTGTTATCTGATCTACAAGCCCAGGGAGAAAGACCGCGCGCCCATGTCCAGGCCGGTTGTGGGCATGCAGAACCTTTACCGGAAGATCATGGGCCGGCTGCTGAACCATAAAGTCATCGTAATGGCAGTTTCAGTGGCGTTGTTAATCGGAATCTATGTGATGGCAAGCGGAATGGAAGCAGAACTTATGACGGCCGATGACACGGGAACCATCAGAGTGTCCATAGAAACAAGGCCGGGCATTCTGACTGAAAAAGCGGAGGATATGCTGGCCCGTGCTGAAGAAATCGTGAAAAATGATGAGAATGTGGATTCCTACATGCTCCGTTACAACAATGACAGCGGTACGATCACCGCATATTTGAAAGATGACCGGACCATGGATACAGATGTGATTGCGGATTTGTGGGAAAATCAGATGTCGGATATCGATAACTGTACCATAACGGCACAGGCCTCCAACTCCATGAGTTTTATGGGAAGGAGCAGAGGATATCAAGTGATCCTGAAGGGCACCCAGTACGATGAATTGAAGGAAGTGAGCGATAAGATCGTAAAGGAGATGACGGACCGGGATGATGTGCTCAACGTCCATTCCAGCATTGAAAATACGGCGCCTATCGTTACAATCAAAGTGGATCCTGTTATGGCGTCGGCAGAAGGGCTCAGCGCGTCGGGGATCGGTTCTGCCGTAAAGCAGATGCTGGATGGGGTGGAGGCCACCACTCTGACAGTGGACGGCAAGGAGATCAGCGTAATGTTAGAATACCCGGAAGATGAATACCGGACCATAGACCAGTTAAAGGGGATAATCCTGAACACCGCTTCCGGCGGATATGTGGCTTTGACAGACGTGGCCTCTATTTATTTTAAAGACAGCCCGTCCTCCATTTCCAAAACGGATAAATCGTACCAGATCACCATAAGCGCCGATTATGCGGGGGCGAATGTGAAGAGCCTGATTGACAGCGAAGTTATCGGCCCCAATCTAACCGGAACCATAACCACCGGGGTAAATTCCAGGGACCGCATGATGCAGGAGGAGTTTTCCGCCCTGTACAAGGCCATTGCCATTGCCGTATTCATGATCTTTGTGGTGATGTCCGCCCAATTTGAATCGCCTAAATTCTCTTTCATGGTTATGACAACCATTCCTTTCAGCTTGATTGGCTCCTTCGGGCTTTTAAAACTGACCGGTGTCACCATCAGTATGACCTCGCTTTTAGGGTTCCTGATTTTGATCGGTACGGTTGTCAACAACGGTATCCTCTATGTGGATACGGTAAACCAGTACCGGATGACCATGGATTTGAAAACCGCTTTAATAGAGGCGGGTGCAACCAGGCTCAGGCCAATTTTGATGACCAGTCTGACAACAATCCTTTCCATGATCCCTATGGCTCTTGCGATTGGAAGCAGCGGATCGACTACCCAGGGTCTTGCAATTGTTAATATCGGTGGACTGACTGCGGGAATTTTGGTGGCGCTGTTCATGCTTCCTGTATATTATGCGATTATGAACGGCAGGAAGAAACGGACTGTATTGGATTTGTAGAAATGGAGAGAGGAATCTATGGGAAATAAATACGTAATAGCAGCGTGGGGCCTTGCGGCGCTGACTGCGTGTCTGACGCCGTTTCAGGCTCTGGCCGGCAGCCCGGAATTCGCTTACAGTGAAGAAAAATGGGCGGCGCTGCGTGACAATAAACTGGAATATGAAGAGATCGGGGATCTGATTCACGAATACAACAGCACCGTCCTTCAAAATCAGATCGATTACAAAGAATACAGGGAGAAAGACCGGGACGACATCGCCCAGTCCTATTACGATGCGGCTGAGGATATTTACAGCAGCATTGAATATCCTGATTCCGATGATTCAGGATATGCAGGGCGCCTGTCCGCTGCGCTCAGCAGTGAGCTTCAGGCCGACAAATTGATGGAACAGGGGGACAATAACGTATCCGACAGCGAGGTGGTCAAATTGGGCTATGACCAGACGGAAATGGAGCTGGTAAAGAGCGCCCAAACCCTGATGATCAATTACTGGACACAATATTATAATTTGGAAAAACTTAAAACAAGCCAGGAATTGTCGGAACTCCAATATCAGTCTGCGGAGACAAAACTGGCGGCGGGAATGTCAACCCAGGCCGCCCTTCTGACAGCGAAGGAAGCGGTGACATCTGCCAAGGCGTCTATTCTTTCAGCGGAAAGTTCTTTGAACCAGTCAAAACAGAACCTGTGCATTATGACAGGATGGAGTTATGGGGCGGATGTTGAAATAGGAGAAGTTCCCGTACCGGATTTATCCGCCATTGAAGCCATTGATTTGGAAGCGGACACGAAAACGGCCCTGGAAAATAACTACGGCCTGAAGATCACGAGGAAGAAACTTGCCAACGCCCAGAAAACCAGTACCAAAGAAAATCTGGAAGAATCTTTAAAAAGCCAGGAGCGCAGCGCAAAGTCCAGCGTCAAAAACGCATATCAGAATCTCCTTCTGGCAAGATCGGATTACGACCAGACCCTACAGGCTTATGAACTGGAAAAGAAAAATATGGAAACCGCAGACCGTCAGATCATAGCGGGCACCATAACCCCCAATGCATATCAGCAGCAGAAGGCGTCATTTTCAACCGCAGAGATATCTGTGAAAACCAGTTCGCTGGCCCTGTCCCAGGCAGTTTTAAACTACAACTGGGCAGTAAACGGCCTGGCGTCCGTATCATAGAAACCAGATCGTAAAAGGAAGGAGATTTTATACGTGAAACGGAATATAATACGGTCTGCGTTCCTGGCTGCCTCACTGATGGCCGTTTTGACAACCGCACTGTCAGCGCCAATCCGCGTACTGGCGGAAGAGACGGAAGTGGTGAGTTATGAAAACCTGAAAGATCTGCTGAAAGAGGGGAACGTTTCATTAAAGGCATCCTATGACAGCTATAATGATAATGTAAAAGCTTATGAAGAGATGAGAGACACCCTGAAATGGCAGCAGCTCAATCTGGAGGGAAAGGCGGAGGAGCTGAAGGATTCCGATTCGGAGATATCTTCTGTATATTCCTCCAATGCCGCCTCCCTGAAAAGGTCTTCCAGCCAGCTCACCAAGCAGATCAAAACAATGACGGAAGAAAAGAGCACGAAATCGCTGGAAAAATCCGCGGATGCCATGACCATGACCGCCCAGACCCTGATGAATTCCTATAACCAGATGCTCTGCAACATCGAAGCCAGGGAAAAGAGCGTGGAAGCCCAAAGAGCGTCCTGCTTCGCCGTGACCACAAGACATGGAATCGGATCAGCCACGGAGGCGGAAGTTTTATCCGCCCAGAAAAGTCTGGCGGCTTCAGAAAATTCCCTGAACTCCCTGAAGGAAAATGCGGCCCAGCTTAGGGAGCAGCTCCTTGCCCTGCTGGGAATCCGTGATTCGGCCGCAGTAGTGATCGGAATAATTCCTGAACCGGACCTTACAGCCATCGACGCCATAAATTTTGCCGAAGATCAGCAGAAGGCAGTCAATAACAGCAGCAGCGTTCAGAACGAACGCCATGCAAGGGCCGGCAGCACAGCCGAAAAAAAGCAGAAGTCCCAAAAAGTGGAGACAGCGGAAAGCGAAGCCGCCGCCTCCATAGAAGCTGTCTACCAGACCCTCCTGCAAAAGCGGACAGAGTACCAGGCGGCGCTGGAGGCGTTTGAAAGTGCCTCAATCAGCTATCAGTCCCTCCAGAAAAAACAGGAGGCGGGCATGCTGAGCAATACCCAATATCTTCAGGGAGAGGCATCTTATCTGGAGAAGAAGGCGGCGAAAGAGATTGCGGGGATGACGCTGTATCAGGCATATGAGACATACCGGTGGGAAATTTATGGAGTGTAGGAAGTCTTTATTTAAATTATTGGCATGGGTAACGCCGTGAATCCCGGGAACGGGGGCATGACATCGGACCGGGCGGGGGTGGTTTGGTTTCCCGCCGGACGCAGCCCCTGGTTTGCAGAAGGCCAAAGCACGGTTCACGGTTCCAGCTCATGGTTCCGGCCGGGGCAGCTCTAGGGCTGAAAGAAAGGAAAATGAAGGGTACCGAGAACATTCATCGAAGAATTTCTGAAGAAATTTTCGATTCAGGTTCTCTAAATCGCTGACTTTGAGGTCAGCGATTTCCCCTGCATTTCCCTTCCTTTCGGCCCAAGAGCTGCCGACGGCTGGAACAAATCGCTGGAACCGTGAACCGTGCTCCGGCCTTCTGCAAACCAGGGGCTGCGTCCGGCGGGAAACCAAACCACCCCCACCCGGTCCGATGTCATGCCTCGTTCCTGGGATTCACGGCTGGGGATTGTCATGAATGAATAATCGTTGGCAAGGGGGGACTGCTTATGCTGCATACTTATAAAGGTTATTTACAATTAACCCAGCAAAGTTGTTCAATTAAAAAATCATTTTGGGCTAAAGCATTAATGTAGGTTGATAATTTGCGGTTGGAGAGCAGTATTTTTTTATCTGCCAATGGAACTGAATACCATGATTCATCAAAATATGAATTATTGAATAGCAGCTCTCCATTTTTAGACAAAATCAAAATATCCTTTTGGTATATCACACTTACTTTCCATAGAAGAACATACGAGTTTGGCGTTAATTCCGCATGAAGTCAAATGTTCTTTTGCTTCATCAAAAACAATCCATTCAGGAGCAGCGCCAACTTGTATTTCTCTTTCAGTAGGTTTTCTATCCGTAGTTCCCGTCACTACACATTCAAAATAATAGTTCACATACCTCCAATCTTTATAATACTCATTTATAACTAAAAAGCATCTTTCCGGTTTTACAACTAGTCCTGTTTCTTCTGCGACCTCTCTGATGCAGCATTCCATTGGAGTTTCATTTTTTTCAATCCAACCTCCCGGAATCATCCAAACTTGCATCTAAAGAACTAAGCCAGAGAAAACCAGCAGAAAAGCGGGAGGAGGGGGCGAAGGCCGTGGCGGATGTTTGGAACCGGGCGAAGCGGCAGCCATGGGCGGTGAAAGCCATCTGGAAACTGTTAGTGAAACTTAGGCTCCAGGGGTGGAAAAAGACGGGCAGAAACTGAAAACCAAATCAGTTTCTGAGATGCCCACTGAACGGTAAAGTCCCATAAAGAGTTTACCGTGAATGGGCATCGGACCGTCTTTTTCCGCCCCTGGAGTCTTAGTTTCACTTACAGTTGGAAGCCGGTTTTCACCGCTCATGGCTGCCGCTTCGCCCGGTTCCAAACATCCGCCACGGCCTTCGCCCCCTCCTCCCGCTTTTCTGCGTAACTTTTCCGCACCTCCTCGGATTCATAACTTTTTGACATACCATTTATAAAAAAATGGGAGTGGCTGTAAAAGCTCCGATTCTTTATACTTATAAGTGATAGAAAATACAGAGACAAAAAGGAACGCTTCAAAGCCTGGGATTCCATTTATCAGCAGGCTTGGTAAGCAGGAAAGGAGCATTATGAAACACTATATCGATCCTGGAAGAAAGAGGAACAGCATAAATTTTGTGGATCACATTGTGTATTCCAAGGTTAAGGATCTGGATGGAAATGATCTGGAATTGGATTTGTCGATCCTGGCTCAGAGCGGTAACATTGAGATGCAGACCGCGGGCGGTGTGATGCCGGATAAGGGAGAGATTGAGTATCATCCGGCCATTGTCTGGGTATCCGGCGGCGGGTTCCGGGGAGTGGATAAGAATCAGATGATCGGGGAGACCCAGTTTTTAGCGGACGCCGGGTATACGGTGGTGTCCGTATATTACAGGAGCAGCGCCCAGGGGAAATTCCCGGCCCAGGTTGTTGATGTGAAGACAGCAATCCGTTTTTTGCGGGCACATGCGGATTTGTACCATATTGACGTGAACCGTATCGGAATTATGGGGCGTTCCGCCGGAGGGTATCTGGCCGCGTTCATCGCTTTGAACGATGGGGATTATGAAAATGAAGAGTGGAGCGGATATTCTTCCGGCGTTCAGGCTGCCTATGATATGTTCGGCCCTGTGGACATGGTGAAATTGATGGAAGCCGATGAACAGGCCATGTCAAAAGATCCCAACCACCGATGGAAAACAGTGGAAGATACTCATGCGGGAGCGTTTATGGGCGGAGATCCGGCGACAATGAAGGAGCGGGCAAAAGAAGCCAGCGTGAACCTCAGGATTACGGAAACCATGTGCCCCATTCTTATCGCCCATGGGGATTCCGATCCCCTGGTGCCATGCAGCATCAGCGAAGAGTTTTACGATGCGGTGAAAGAGAAAGGAATGGAAGACAGGGCGGAACTCTATCTGCTGAAAAATGGAGAACACGGTTCACCTGAGTTTTTCCAGGAAGAGATGAGAAAAATAGCCCTGGAGTTTTTTGATAAAATCTTGAAGAAGTAATCCAGACGGCATATCCGGCCCCGATGAAGCAAGCGCAGCAGGCTGCGCTTGCTTCATCGGGGCCAAAACTTTTGCAAACTTTTGCGGACTGCTGATAAAAATCAATATCCTGCCCCATGCGATAAGAAGCAAGATTCAGCTCCGGGCCGCCACATACTGAGAGAATGTCTGAAACTGTTCTGAAATGATCTGCATCAGTTCTCTGACAGGCGTTTTAAATGCCGCATTCTGCGGGTAAGCCATGGCCACATAGAACGTATAAGGAGCGGCGGAAGGGACGATGTCAATCAGCGCCCGGTCTGCGCTTATGAGCCGGGTTTTGGGCAGAAATGCACAGCACTGCCTGTGGTATACCGCCTCCAAGGCGGGGCCGAAGGATGCAGTTTCCATCACTGTTTTGGGGGAGATGCCCATGGCGGCCAGACACTCGTCTTCCATGTAACGGAATGTAGAGCCGGAAGGATGGAGGGCGAAGATTTCATTTTTTAAGGCAGCGCTTATGGATGCGTCCGATTTTGCCGCAGATGCCGCCAGGCTGTCGTGAGGCAGTATGATAACCAGTTCATCCGTATAGATAGGGAGGCACTCCAATCCTTCCATATTTAAAAAAGTCGTGGCAAAAACAGCCAGATCGGCTTTTTTTTCTGTCAAAAGCTTTTGGGCATGATAGGCATTGGTGTCCGTATACTGTATATAGAAATCAGGATGTATTTCCCGGAAAACAGGAAAAATCCTTTTGAGGAAAAAATTATGGTAGGGGGCGTCGATCAGAAGGTTCAGGGAATCCTTCTGCTTCCTGCGCATTTCCTCCAGGGTCCGGTTCATCTGCTCTTCCACATGCAGGATGGCGCGGGCGTTGTTGATGAAAATGATCCCGGCATCGGTCAGCGTCAGATGGGGCTTGCCCCGGACGAACAGGGGCGCCCCCAAATCCTCTTCAATTTTCTTTAAATGTCTGGATAAAACGGGCTGTGACAGATAAAACCGCTCCGCAGCCTGGGAAATCGACTTTTCTTCCGCTATCGCTATGATATATTCCAGTATTTTTGTATTCATATCATTTCCTCCATGCCGGAGCATTTTTCGCTCTAACTCTCCATAAAATGTGAAAAATAATGGGTGTAATCGAATTCCCGGACAATTTCCATCAGCGGTTCGCTCCATATAATCTGATAGTTTGGATTGGATGCGCTGTTTTGCAGTTCCAGGAAAATCAGAAAACGTTCCGCATCCGTTAACAAATGGTCATTTTGGGTTAAAATGCAGGCTGTCAGGTGTGGAGGCTGATAGAGGCGGAAATAAGTGATATCAGGATTTTTAACCATGTAGTGTGCAGGAAGCAGGCCGATGCCCACACCTGAACGGATCATGGACTCCGCCATGATCACATTTGGTGAAGAGAATGCGGTTAAGGGCTGGAAACCGGCCCGGTCAAATGATGGACGCACAGCCTCGTACAGCGAGGAGGCAGGATCAGGCATCACAAAGGACATGTCCCTGCAGTCGGCCAGATCGATAAATGGCAGCGTGCTTATGGATTCAAACGTGTGTTTAGCCAGACGGTGAAAGGAAGGAACGGCCAGAACCACTTCTTCCGAATGAAGGGGCAGCACGCCCATGCCACTGGCCATGGTTGTGAGGGCCAGATCGATCATTCCTCTGCCCAGCATATCTTTCAGACCAGAAGCATAACCTTCGTGGGGGATCAGCCGCACATTTGGGAAGTACTGGCTGAATTTGGGAAACGCCTGGGCGATGAAGACAGCGCCCCGGTGGGGGGAAATTCCGATATGCAGTTCCGTGGTGCAAGGATTCTTCAAAAGACGGATGGAATCCCTGGTCCGGGCCTGCATGCCCAGGATTTCCCGGGCGGCTTCGAGATACACTTTCCCGGCCGGCGTGGGATACAAACGTTTTTTCTGATGCATGAATAACTCCATGCCGGTCTGCCGCTCTAAATCGGCCAGGTATTTACTGAGAGCCGGCTGGGATACATTCAGTTCTTCCGCCGCTTTGGAAAGGCTTCCTGCAGCGGCGATGGTTAAGATATAGGGCAGCTGTTTTAAATTCATGGGATAGTCACCTTCTCTGAGATTGCATATAGATATATAACTTTTAGACATAGCATATATAAAAAAGTGAGAATTGTCAATGGTATAATGCTGTATTATACTGAGGTAGAAGAAGAAAAAGTGAACAATATCCATAAAAAAGAGTAAATAAAAGGTATGAAAAGGGTATATAAGATCCCTCTGTTGTTCACTCTTTTATAACGTAAAATCTCAAACAAGGAAGGGAAAGATCTTATGAAAAAGAAAATCGCATTGGCTACGGCATCCTTACTATTGGCCGCATCACTTGCAGGGTGCGGCAATACCGCTGCAACAGCGGCCCCATCTTCCGGTACAACGGCAGGCAGCTCCGACAAGAAAGAAGCTTCCGCATCAGGGGAGGTAAAATGGCCTTCCGGTTCAACAATATACTTTGACGTACCGGCGAAAGCAGGAGGCGGTACGGACTTAATCACCCGCTATGTTACGGCAGGATGGGAAACTTGCCTGGAAGGTGTAAATTTCGTTGTTACAAACTATGATACCTCAGAAGTGGGCGCTCAGCATGCGGCAAAGGCAGCCCCTGACGGCATGAACCTGACCGTAGCGGCCTGCACCAATATGGATAATTATTTATCCGGCTCCTCGGAAGTGAATCCGATGGAGGATTTGACGGTGATCTGCAAGGTGAACGCCGGAGGCCCGCAGGCCTGGATTGCGTCTCCTGAAGCTCCCTATAATAATATGAAGGAACTGGCGGAATACATAAAAGCCCATCCCAGCGAGCTTACGGTAGGATGTACCCTGGGCGGCACATCCCAGTTAATCTGGTTAAATACCCTGGCCTCAATCGAAGAGGGGCTTGACCAGCAGGTGAATTATGTGCAGTGCTCTTCCGAAGCAGACAAGCTGACCAACGTGGCGTCCAAAGCCATTGACCTGGGCAACTGCTCGGTCAACAATGCCTTATCCTATCAGCAGGATGGAAAACTTAAAGTTTTGGGAATAGTAGGCCCTGAAGTGATGACTAAGGCGGAATGCGAAAAACTGATCGGCCAGGAGTTAAATGATTCCTTCCTGTCCATGCCGGAACAGGGGATCGATGCGGTATGGGATTCCGGATACTATATAATGGGGCCGGCCGGTATGGATCCCGCATTGGCAGAAACCGTCAATAAGAGCCTGCAGGGCCTGACAGAGGCCAAGCCGTTTGTGGACGGAATGAACACCATGGCAATGTTGATCGATGTAAAGGACGTGGAAGGCTCTAAAGCTGATTTTCAGTCGGAATGGGATGTTAACTACGATCTTCTGTCAGGTTTGGGATTGATGGTGCGCTGATAAAAGACAGGTGAGGAAACGGTCTGGCTGCGGCCGGGCCGTTTTTGACAGAAAAGAGGTATGATATGAAAAAATTGAATAAAACCTATATTATGGGTGTCGTCTGTATCCTGTTTTCATTCTGGATATTCTGGGAAACGTCGCGGATTCCGGAACGGCTGGTATCCAATGAGCCGGGCCCCAAATTGTTTCCTTATATCTCGGCAGCGGGAATTCTGGTCTTTTCAGTGATTTCCATTATTTTTGACGGGGCGAAAGAGAAGAAGGAAGAGACAAAGGCCTATCTGGATGCTGGCGGATGGAAGAGGATCGGGATTATCATGGGGGAAACTGTTTTATTCGCGTTAGGAATGAAATTTTTAGGTTTCTGGATCACTTCCATGGCCGGGATGATGATGTTCATTCAGACTTTAAAAGGTGATAAGAAGATAAACCGGATCTTTGCAGCAGTTCTGAGCATTGGTCTGGGCACCATTTGTTACATAGGGTTTACGAAAGGTTTTGTGATTCCTCTTCCAAAAGGGGAAATCTGGACCATGCTTGGCATCAAAATGATGTAGGAGGAATGGATAATGGCGACTTATTTAGCTTCATTAATGACAGTTTTAGAGCCGATGAATCTTTTGATGCTGTGGCTTTGCGCGGTGATCGGCTGTATTTTGGGCGCGATTCCGGGGCTTTCCGGAGGGCTTGGCATCACACTGATTCTGCCCATGACATTTGCGCTGAATGCAGAACTCAGCTTCTGTATGCTGCTTGGCATGTACGTGGGAGGAATTTCAGGATCTTTCATCGCGGCAGTGCTGGTGGGAATTCCGGGGTCGGCAGCTTCTATCGCCACCTGTTATGACGGATATCCCATGACAAAACAGGGAAAGGCGGCCAGGGCGCTGACCATCGGCATCACGGGCTCCTTTATCGGTACGGCAGTATCCATCATCGTGGCCACTTTATGTTCCAGCGCGATTGCGGACATCGCCCTGGCTTTGGGGCCGTGGGAGTACTTCAGCTTGTGTTTTATGGCGATTTCACTGGTAGTCGGCCTGAGCCGCGGGTCTGTTTATAAAGGGCTTTTGGCAGCGTTTATCGGAATCTGGCTGTCCACAGTGGGGACAGACCAGGTTACAAACCAGATGCGCTTTACATTTGGAAATTATAATTTATTCGCAGGGATCAATGTGGTCTGCCTGCTGATGGGGACATTCGCGCTGCAGCAGGTTGCCACCAGCTATGCCAAAGGAAACCAGGAGATGCCGGAAGTGGACATGAATGGACTGAGAGGCTTTGGACTGACGGTCAAAGATTTCGTAAAAAGCGCAAAAACCATCATAACTTCCCTGTTAGTAGGGCTTTGGATCGGCTTTCTTCCGGGCATGGGTTCCGGCGTGGCTAACATGATCGCTTACGGACAGGCGAAAAAGATGAGTAAACATCCGGAAAAATTCGGTACAGGTACGGATGACGGCATATGGGCTTCCGAAGTATCCAACAATGCCGGTGTGGGCGGCGCCCTGATCCCCATGATGAGTCTGGGCATTCCGGGTGACGGCACAACGGTGCTTCTGCTTTCGGCCATGACCATTCACGGTCTGCAGGCTGGCCCCATGTTCATTTCCACCAATCCCAACCTGGCATACATGATTTTTGCCGCTGTACTGGTGGCCGCCATTCTTATCTTTGTTACGGAACTTCTGACAAAGAGATGGTTTCCGCTGCTGTTAAAAGCTCCTTATCATTATCTGTACAGCGCGATTATGATGATCTGCTTTTTAGGAGCGTTCAGCGCCAGCACATCCATGTTCAGCGTCTATATGATGATCGGCTTTGGAGTATTGGGTGTTGTTCTGGACTTTTTTGAAATCCCTATGAGCCCGTTGATGCTGTCCTATATTCTGGGCACGAATCTGGAAACTTACTTCAGAAGGGGCTGTTCTTATGCAAAAGGAGATATGACATCCTTTTTCACCCGTCCGATTTCCTGTATTTTGCTGGTGATCGGAATCTACAGCCTTTTGAACCCGGCTGTAAAGTATTTTATAAGGAAGGCGAAGTTAAAAAAGGCGGCAGCCTGAGAAAAATGATTGGAAGATGAGGAATATAGAACATGTCAATGAAAGAAGAGTATGAGAAATATCAGGAGAGAAGATCGGCCCTGATGGAAAATCCTATGTCGGTAATCTGGACAGACCAGGAGAGCCGCTATCTCCATCCATTCAGAATGTATGGCAATTTGTATTACGTAGGGGATGACTGGGTATGCGTCCATCTGGTGGATACCGGAGAGGGGCTGTTATTGATCGACGGAGGGAACTGCGGCGCCACGGCCATGCTGATTCAGGCCATATGGGAGGCCGGTTTTAATCCGGCGGATGTCAAATGGATGATCCTTTCCCATGGCCATGTAGACCACATCGGATCGGCGGTTTTCTTCCGGAAAATGTTCGGCACAAAACTGCTGTTAGGCGCTCCGGATGCCCTGATGTTTGAAGAACACCCGGAGCAGTCGGCTATTCAGGAGAGCACGGATTTTATGGATTCCCTGTTTACTCCTGACATTTTGATCAATGACGGCGATGTGATGACATTTGGAAATACGGAAATCAGCTTTTATCTGGTACCGGGACATACGGCTGGATGTATCGCCTGTTTCTTTGATATTTCCGATGGGAATGAAGTGAAACGGGCCGGTTATTACGGCGGTTTCGGCTTCAATACCCTGAAAGGGGAATTTTTAAGGGAAATCGGAGATACGGATTGTCGGATGAGACAGGTGTACCTGGATTCCCTGAAAAAGGTCAGAGACCAGCATGTGGATGTGTTTATGGGAAATCACACCAATAACAACCGGCTGGTGGAAAAACGCCGCTATATGGAGGAACATCCGGGAGAGAACCCATTTGTAGATGAAGGGACATGGAGCAGGTATCTGGATGAAAAGAGGGACAGTCTGCTGGAATTTATGAAAGATCCCGCCAATTGATAAGCGGTGAAAGAGAGGAAGGATAATGGCTTTTACGGAACAGGAAAAAGAAGCGTTCAGAAAGATCATTCAGGAAACGGGAGGAAACCGGGAAACTATGCTCCAGGCCAGGTACATTCCGGATGAATACAGGGAATATCTGAATCGAGTGGAACGGGAAACCGTGGTGGTCCCGGCTCCTTTGACCAAAACGCCGGTCACCTGTTATGTTTCCACAGCCAAAGACAGGACGGATCACTGCCCGGTGCACATTAACTGCCATGGGGGAGGGTTTTACCTGCCGCAGAACCAGGACGATGACATGTACTGCGCTCATCTGGCCGCAGAAATCAAAGGGATTGTGGTGGATGTGGACTATGCCCTCTGCCCGGATTATCAATATCCGACTGCATTTTTACAGAGCTATGAAGCGGTAAAATGGGCATTTTCCCAGTGTGAGGCCTGGGGCGCAGATCCGAAACGGGTATCCATGGGCGGACACAGCGCAGGCGGCAATCTGACTGCCGCGGTGGCGCTGAAAGCAAACCGGACAAAAGAATTCCAGCTCTGTCTTCAGATTCTGGATTTTGCCGCCCTTGATCTGGCCTCGTTTACCAAAGGAGAGGAGCCCCAGGCCAGACGCAGCCGGGCTTTTAACGATATGTATTCCGGCTGTGATGAAACGGTCATTTCACAGCCTTACTACACGCCGGTACTGGCTGAGGACAGCGGCTTAAAGGGGCTGCCTGAAACCCTGGTCATCGCTGCCGGAATCTGCCCCTTTAAGGACATGAATCTGGAATACGGAACCCGGATAGCCGGGCAGGGCTCTTTAGTGACTATGAAATGTTTTGCGAACAGCCATCACGGCTTCACCATGCGGATGCTGGATGAGTGGCAGGAAGCGCAGCAGTTGATTATCAGTAAATTGAGAGAAGCTTCTTTATAAAATATGTTTTTGGGGTTGGAAAATGAAAGCGTTCAGGGTCAGGAAAATGTGGAATACCATATTTTCCTGGCCTTTGTCTGCTGCAGAAATTAAAAAACCTTGCGATATTGAAATCACAAGGTAAATGAGATAGTAGCGGAAATTGGACTTGAACCAACGACACCAC
Organism: Clostridium sp. MCC353; assembly: GCF_018785315.1. Taxonomy (GTDB): domain Bacteria; phylum Bacillota; class Clostridia; order Lachnospirales; family Lachnospiraceae; genus CHH4-2. Next base: position 29,407 of record NZ_WQPN01000067.1, read on the forward strand.
GGGTATGAACCGTGTGCTCTAGCCAGCTGAGCTATTCCGCCATATGAAATTGTAGCGATTCTTTCGAATCAGTGGGACCTATAGGGCTCGAACCTATGACCCTCTGCTTGTAAGGCAGATGCTCTCCCAGCTGAGCTAAGATCCCTGGGTTATGTAGCCTTTCAAACCTTTAATTACCAGCGCTTGTCGACTGCTTGATAAGTATAAATGATATTGTTTTAATTGTCAATACTTTTTCTACAATTTTTTTCATAATTTTTATTATCATTTTGTTATGTTTATGATACAATATAGGATAATAAGATTATGAAGGCTGGTGTGAAGAATAATCCTGACGGCTTATTTTTTTACACCCGAATTTGTGCCGGAGCCACAAATTTGAATCGCCGCTGGGAAGCCGGACTTCTCAGCGGGTGCCTGTGCAGCGCGGTATCAGCGCTAAAACGCTCCGTCATGGAGGATTTTTATGTATCATTTTATAGTGAATCCTAATGCCTGCTGCGGGCGGGGAGTCCGTATCTGGAAGAAACTGGAACGGCAATTAGATTCCGCTAATATCGAATATGAAGCCCATCTGACAAAACAGCAGGGGGATGCGAAACGGTTTGCCCGCGAATTGACGGAAGGTATGAAGGACCCTAAGATGATCGTTGCGGTGGGCGGTGACGGTACGGTCAATGAAGTATTGGACGGTATCAGTTTTTGCGGGCCCGTTACATTTGGATATATACCTGCGGGTTCCGGCAATGATCTTGCCAGAAGCCTCAAGATATCGAAAAATCCTTACCGGGCCCTGAAAAAGGTCTTGAACCCCAGATATCATAAACTGCTGGATTATGGGGTAGTCTCCTATGGAGAAGATGTTATATCATATAGAAGATTTATGGTCAGCGCAGGGATCGGGCTGGATGCGGCGATCTGCCATAATATTCTTCATTCCAGGCTACGCAGTGTTCTGAACCGGCTTCATTTAAACGGATTGAGCTATATCCTGATCGGGATCAGACAACTGCTGTGTGCCAAATCCGTGAAGGGATACATACTGCTGGATGGCGTGCAGAAAGTGGAGTTTAACCATATCTATTTTATTTCCGCCCACATCCATCCGTATGAAGGCGGCGGGTTTAAGTTTGCCCCCAAAGCCGATTATAGTGATGGGAAGCTGGCCGTTTGTGTGGTCAACGGTTCCTCCCGTCGGAAGCTGATTCCCGTGCTGGCCGGCGCGCGTTTGAAGAAATACGGCAGGCATCCTGGAATCCGGAATTTCGAATGCCGGGAACTTGTGATTCATACGGACAAACCCCTGGCCGTCCATGTGGACGGCGAAAGCTGTTTGTGCCAGCAGGACCTTCAGATTCGATGTATTGAAAAGAAGATACGTATCATAGTTTAGACTTAAAGCAGAACAGCAAAAAATGCTTCGGCATGGAGGAATAATATGAGAATTGGACAGGGATATGATGTACACCGTTTGACAGAAGGACGTAAACTGATTTTGGGAGGTGTGGAAATCCCATACGAAAAGGGGCTGTTGGGACATTCTGATGCGGATGTGCTGGTTCATGCAGTGATGGACGCTCTTTTAGGGGCTGCGGCCCTTGGCGATATCGGGCAGCATTTTCCCGATACGGATCCGCAGTATCAGGGAATATCCAGCATAGAGCTGCTCCGGCATGTGAGAGGGCTGTTGGAAGATAAGGGATATGTGATTGAGAATATCGACGCCACCATCATTGCCCAGAGGCCCAAACTGGCGCCGTACCGCCCTCAGATGGCGGCTAATATTGAAGAAGCCCTGAAGCTGGAACCGGGCCGGGTCAGCATCAAAGCCACCACGGAAGAGGGGCTGGGCTTTACGGGAAATGGCGAAGGAATTTCATCTCAGGCCATAACCCTGTTGACGGAAACCGCCGATTACTGTTATGATGATAAAATATTGGCAAAAGACTGCGGTTCCTGCGGCGGATGCTGTAAAAAAGCTTAGATAGAAGAAGTGAGAGGACAGAGGAAATTATGAAGATCTATAACACCTTAACGAAGAGAAAAGATGAATTTGTGCCTTTGGAAGAAGGTAAGGTAAAGATGTATGTGTGCGGGCCTACCGTGTATAATTTCATTCATATCGGCAATGCCCGTCCCATGATCATTTTCGATACGGTCAGACGCTATTTTGAGTATAAAGGATATGATGTCAACTATGTATCCAATTTCACCGATGTGGATGATAAGATCATAAAAAAGGCCATTGAAGAAGGCGTGGACGCAGACACGATTTCCAAACGTTATATTGAAGAATGCAAGAAAGACATGGAGGCCATGAATGTTAAACCGGCCACCACCCATCCGCTGGCAACCCAGGAAATCTGCGGGATGCTGGAGATGATACAGACCCTGATTGAGGCAGGACACGCTTATGCGGCCGCAGACGGAACCGTCTATTTCCGTACAAAATCATTTAAAGAGTATGGAAAGCTGTCCCATAAGAACCTGGAAGATCTGCAGTCCGGTTTCCGTGAGATCAAAGTCACCGGCGAGGAAGGGAAAGAAGACCCTGCGGATTTCGTTCTCTGGAAGCCTAAAAAAGAAGGGGAACCTTACTGGGAGTCCCCGTGGTGCGACGGCCGTCCAGGCTGGCATATCGAGTGTTCCGTCATGTCGAAGAAATACTTAGGCGACCAGATCGATATCCATGCGGGCGGAGAGGATCTGATCTTCCCCCATCATGAGAATGAAATCGCCCAGAGCGAGGCGGCCAATGGAAAAGAGTTCGCCCGTTACTGGATGCACAATGCATTTTTAAATATTGATAACAGAAAGATGTCTAAGTCTTTAGGAAACTTCTTCACCGTAAGGGAGATCAGTGAAAAATACGATCTGCAGGTGCTGCGTTTCTTCATGTTAAGCGCCCACTACAGAAGCCCGCTGAACTTCAGCGCGGAACTTATGGAAGCGTCCAAGAACGGCCTGGAGAGAATTCTGACATCAGTTGAACGTTTAAAAGATCTGGAAGAAAAGGCCCAGGGCGATGTGCTGAATGAAGAAGAGAAGGCGTGGATGGCGGACGCGGATAAACTGGTTGAAAAGTATGAGGCTGCCATGGATGATGATTTCAATACGGCAGACGCAATTGCGGCTGTATTTGAACTGGTAAAACTGAGCAATTCCACAGCCGGTGAATCCAGCTCCAAAGCGTATGCACACGCCATGAAGGCCACAATTGAAAAACTCTGCGACGTGCTGGGTATCATTACGGAGAAAAAGGCGGAGATTCTGGACAGCGAGATTGAAGCCATGATCGAAGCCAGACAGCAGGCCAGAAAAGCTAAGAATTTCGCCCTGGCAGATGAAATCCGCGGAAAACTTCTGGATATGGGTATTGTTTTGGAAGATACCAGAGAAGGTGTGAAATGGAAGAAAGCATAAAGGCAGAGGATTCGTTTATCCGTTTCTGCAAAGACAGCCTGAAGCTGGGGGAGATAGATGTCCGCACCTATTCTCCCCTGGTTCTTGCCTACATTGGCGACGCCGTTTATGAGTTGGTCATCCGCACGAAAGTGATCAATCACGGGAGCATGCAGGTGAATAAAATGCATAAAAAGAGTTCGGGGCTGGTGAAAGCCGAAACCCAGGCCAGGCTGATTAAGGCGTTGGAAGAAGAACTGACGGAAGAGGAAACAGCGGCTTTTAAACGCGGGCGCAATGCCAAATCAGTGTCCACCGCCAAACATGCGACCGTGATCGATTACCGGATGGCGACCGGATTTGAAGCTTTAATCGGTTATCTGTATCTGACGGAACAGTATGAACGAATGATAACATTGATCAGCCATGGGCTTTTAAAGATTGGAGAATTGGAATGAGATACGAAGAGTTTACCATAGAAGGAAGAAATGCGGTTCTGGAGGCATTTCGCTCCGGTAAGACCATCGATAAGCTTTTTGTGCTGGATGGATGTAAAGACGGCCCTGTCCAGTCCATAACGAGGGAGGCCAGAAAGCAGGATACCATTATTAACTATGTGGCGAAAGAGCGTCTGGACCAGATGTCGGAGACCGGCAAACACCAGGGCGTAATCGCTTATGCGGCAGCCTATGAGTATGCTGAGGTTGAGGACATTTTAAAGGCAGCTGAAGAGAAGGGGGAACCTCCTTTTATCTTTCTGCTGGACGGAATTGAAGATCCCCATAACCTGGGCGCGATCATCCGTACCGCCAACTTAGCCGGCGCCCATGGCGTGATCATACCAAAGAGAAGGGCGGCAGGATTGACTGCAACGGTTGCCAAAACTTCCGCAGGGGCCTTAAATTATACTCCGGTGGCAAAGGTGACCAACTTGGCGGCCACGATTGAAGACCTGAAGAAGAAGGGCCTCTGGTTTGTCTGCGCAGATATGGGCGGCGAACTGATGTACCGTCTGAATTTAAAAGGCCCCATCGGCCTTGTGATCGGCAATGAGGGGGACGGAGTGGGCAAACTGATCCGGGAAAAATGCGATATGACCGCTTCCATACCTATGAAAGGTGAGATCGATTCCCTGAACGCCTCCGTGGCAGCAGGTGTTTTAGCCTATGAAATCGTGAGACAGCGTCTCCAGTAAGAATGAAAGAAATCTGTAAACCTTTGAGGTGACAAAGCTGTTTACTTTATAGCGTAAAAAGGCTATAATGTAACTGTAACTGGAAAAAGATACGGAGGTTCAGATATTATGAAGAGAAGAAATATAGCCGCCGGAATTCTGGCCGTGGCGCTTGCAGCAGGATTAACTGCATGTTCTTCTGCCCGGGATGGATCAGGACAGAGCAGCGCGGCGGAAACAACCGCTGTTTTAGCCATCATAGAAGATAACCAGATTCCTTTATATGAGAAGCCGGAAAGCAGCAATGTGCGCCAGCCTCAGGCTTCGGGAACGGTCGTCTATGATAACGGCAAAGTTCTCCTGGATGCGTCCAATTCCAGCCAGGGCTACGTGATGGTGAAGTACAGCGGAAGCAACAGCAAGATCAAAGTGCAGATCACAAAAAGCGGCAAAGAAACCTATACCTATGACCTGAATGCCAGGAATGATTATGAGGTGTTCCCGCTATCGGAGGGAAACGGTTCCTATTCCGTAAAGGTATTTGAGAACCTTACGGGAAACCAGTATTCACAAGCGTTCAGCCAGGATATATCAGTCACAATAACGGATGAGTTCGCTCCATTTTTGTATCCCAACCAATATGTGAATTTCAACAGCGGCAGTACGGTGGTACAGACCGGTTCCCAGATTGCGGCGGGGATCAGCGATCCCATAGAAGTGGTTACGGCGATTTATAATTATGTGATTACGAATCTGACCTATGACACGGCAAAGGCCTCCAGCGTGAAATCCGGCTATCTGCCCAATGTGGATACGGTGCTGGCCCAGAAGACGGGAATCTGCTTTGATTACGCGGCGGTCATGACCGCGATGCTGCGTTCCCAGAACATACCGACAAAACTGGTGGTGGGATATACGGGAAGCGTATATCACGCATGGGTCAACGTTTATATTGACAATGTGGGCTGGGTTGACGGCATGATCTTTTTTGACGGACATGACTGGCAGCTTATGGATCCCACCTTCGCCTCCTCTGCAAAACAGAGCAAGGAGATCATGGAATATATTGGCAATGCGTCGAACTACCAGGCTAAATTCTTATATTAAACCAAAACAGGCAGGACTGCTTCGGAAACGGGGCGGTCCTGTTTTTAGTTCTCCCATGGCCGGAGAACACCGGCGCGCGCCATTTTTTATGTTATGGGATAATTTCGTTTCATTGGCGTATTTACTTCCAACAGCAGAAATAGTATACTTAGTAACAGTTGACAGGAAGGAGATTTTAGCGATGGCGAATAAAATAGGGCGCAAATACTCATATGAAGAATTATCGGCATTCTGCCTTCAGATATCATTGCTGCTCAGTTCCGCGATCCCTTTAGACGAAGGGCTTTCTATTATGGCGGAGGATGCGGCGACACAGGCTGAAAAGGATATGCTGCTTTATATATCAGAAGAAGTGGAACTGGGAGAACCTTTTGCAGAGGCATTGGAAAAAACGGAGGCATTTCCGCCGTATGTGGTCAGAATGGCCAGGCTGGGACAGCAGACGGGAACGCTGGATCAGATCATGGAATCCTTGTCAATTTATTATGAGAAGGAAAATGCGCTGCTCAGAAGCATCCGCAATGCGGTGACCTATCCTGTGATCATGGTATTCATGCTTTTGGTAGTGCTGTTTGTGCTGTTCATAAAGGTCATGCCCATTTTTGAAGATGTGTATGCGCAGCTTGGAGCGCAGATTTCACCGGTGTCTAAGTCGGCGATCCGGCTGGGAGGCGTGTTCAGCGGCGCGGCTCTGGCAGTTTCCTGTGTGCTGGCCGTGGTCGTGGCGGTAATCTGGACTGCTTCGAAATTCGGGAAGAAGTTCCATGTGGTTGAATCATTTATGGACAATATGAAGCGAAGGAGCAAAATCGCCCTTGCGGTGGCAAACCGGAGGTTTACCTCTGTCCTGGCGCTGACCTTAAAGAGCGGGATGGAGCTGGAAAAGGGCATGGGGCTCGCCCAGTCCCTGGTGGAAAACGGCAGGGTTGAGGAACAGATCCGCAAATGCGGGGAAGACCTGGAAGACGGCGTCAGCTATTATGACGCCATGAAAAAGACGGGATTGTTCAGCGGTTTCCATATTCAGATGATAAAGGTCGGCAGCCGGAGCGGACGTCTGGATACGGTCATGGAGGAAATTTCAAAGGACTATGAGCAGCAGGCGGACACGGCCATTGACAATATGATTGCCAGATTTGAGCCTACGGTGGTGGCGGTGCTGGCTGTTTCGGTGGGGCTTATTCTCTTGTCCGTAATGCTGCCTTTAGTGGGCGTGCTTTCGGCAATCGGCTGATGTGAGGTACTTATATGGCAGATAAGAAAAAAGGAAAGAGATCAATTGCGGGTGTCCTGTTTTCCATATTGATGTTTGCCGCCGTGCTGTGGATTTTCTGGATGGGCGTTTCGTTCTTTTCCGCGAAGGCGGATGTAGAAGGGGCGGAAACCCTGAGACGGGGAATCAGCAGGGCTTCGGTGCAGTGTTATGCCATTGAAGGGCGGTACCCGCCCAGCGTGGCCTATCTGGAAGACAATTATGGGATTCAGATTGACGAGAGCCGCTACAATGTATTTTACAGCGGTTTTGCGTCCAATATTATGCCGGAAATAACCGTAGTTCCGGTAAAAAAAGAATCAGGAGGCGGCTGGAATGGGAAATAAATCCGTACAAAAAGGCCAGACCATGAATACGCTTTTTACCATGCTCCTTTTTCTGGTTTTTGTGTTATGCGCCCTGTTTACCGTATTGATCGGCGGCAAGGTGTATGAGAATATTACGGCCCGTATGGAGGAGAATTATACCGGAAGTACGGCCCTTAATTATGTTGCCAATAAGGTGCGCCAGGGGGATACCTATGGCGGAGTCCGGGTAAAAGAGGTGGACGGGACATCGGTGCTGGAACTTTCACAGGAGATTAACGGCGAGACCTATGTAACCATGATCTATTATATGGATGGAAGCATCCGTGAATTGTTTACGGATACCCAGAGCGGGCTGGGGTTGTCGGACGGCCTGGAGATCATAGACTGTGACGGACTGGAGCTGAAACAGGAAGGGCGCCTGATAACGGTTGAAACAACAGGTGAAGGCGGCAGCCGCCTGATATTATCCCTTAGAAGCGGAGGCGGCAGAAATGAGTAAAAAAAGAGAAACTCCATCGGGAATGTTTATGATGGAGATGATTATGGTAGTATTTTTCTTTATTTTGTGTGCCAGCACCTGTATTCTGGTATTTGTGAAGGCCAATAACATGAGCCGTCAGGCCAAGGATTTAAATCAAAGCGTGCTGGCGGCGGAAAGCATTGCCGAGGTATGGAAAGCGGAAGGGGAAGAGGGCCTGACTGAAACGCTGGGCGCCCAGGCCCATACCGGCGCCGGAGAAAGGCAGTACGGCATGTTTTGGGACCGTGATTGGAATCCGCTTTCTGAAAAAGCAGGCGCTGCCTATCTGGCGGATATTACGGTATCGGATCGGGACAGGATGTCCTATGCTGAAGTGGTGATTTCAAGAACTGAGGACAACCGTGTGGTATTCAGTTTAGAGACGCAGAAATACAGTCAGACGGTGAGGGGAGACAGATGAAAGGAAGAATGAATATCGGAAGCACCTCTCTGATCCTGATTTTTATTGTGCTCTGTCTGGCAACTTTCGGGCTGCTGTCTTTGAGCAGTGCAAAAGGGGACTGGAATCTGGCCCAGAAAGGGGCGGCATCGGCCCTGATTTATTACCAGGCGGACAGGGAAGGTGAAAACTTTTTGGAAATGGCAGATAAAAAGCTTCAGGAAGCATTTTTATCTGCCGGAAGCGGAGATGTTGAAACCGCTTTAGAAGTCGCTCTTGGGGATTATTACAGAAAAGAAACCGGCACGGTTGAAACGGATATCCCCATGGAATACGGCCAGGTTTTACACATTGAACTCAGGATCAATGAAGGGGGAAGCACCCTGTTTGAGATTTCGGAATGGAAAGTATTTAATCAGGATGAGTACGAAATCGACGATTCCATGCCGGTTTGGACCGGAGTATGAATGAAACAGTTGAGAGGAAAGACAGTATATGAATGTTGAAGAATTACTGAGCCTTGCGGTTCAAAAGAAAGCCGGAGATATCTTTTTAATCCCAGGTATGCCGTTTTCTTATAAGATCGGCGGGCGGATTATTTATCAGGGGGATGAAAAGCTCTATCCGGACCAGATGGAAAAGATGATAACTGAGCTTTACCATATTGCGGGAGACAGGAATATGGAGAAGGTGAGAACCCATGGGGATGATGATTTTTCCTTTGCCATTCCCAAGGTTTCCAGGTTCCGCGCCAATGTGTTCCGTCAGAGGGGGTCCCTGGCTGCCGTAATCAGGGTGGTGACATTTGACCTGCCTAATTTTGAGGAACTGCACCTGCCCAAAAACATTGTGGATATCGCCAGGCTGACCAAAGGCTTTGTGCTGGTGACCGGACCGGCCGGAAGCGGAAAAAGCACTACTCTGGCCTGTATAATAGATGAAATCAACCGCACCAGAAATGCCCATGTAATCACTCTGGAAGACCCCATCGAGTATCTTCACCGCCATAATAAGAGTGTTGTAACCCAGAGGGAAATTGCCACGGACACGGACAGCTATGTTTCCGGACTGCGGGCGGCTTTAAGGCAGGCCCCTGATGTAATTCTGGTGGGAGAAATGCGTGATTATGAAACCATAAAGACAGCTATGACAGCGGCGGAAACGGGCCATTTGGTGATCTCAACCCTTCATACGGTGGGAGCTGCCAATACCATTGACCGTATCATCGATAATTTCCCGCCCAACCAGCAGCAGCAGATCAGAATTCAGATATCCATGGTCATGCAGGCGGTCATATCCCAGCAGCTGATTCCTACTGTTGACGGAGGCGTTTATCCGGCATTTGAAATCATGTTTTTCAACAATGCCATCCGCAACATGGTCCGGGAATCCAAAATCCATCAGATTGACAGCGTGATTTCCACTTCCCAGGCTGAGGGCATGATCTCCATGGATACCAGTCTCATGAACCTGTACAGGCAGGGGATCATATCCAAGGAAAACGCGGTGATCTACAGCAATAACAGTGAGTTAATGGAAAAGAAGCTGAACCGTCAGTAGAAGCAGAAGGTGTGAGGTCGGGATGAAAAAATGCAGAAAGTGGCTGGCGGCCCTGGGAATGATTCTGGCGCTCCTCTCAGCATCGGCATGCGGCGGGGAGAAGAAGGTGCAGGACATTAGCCAGGAGGAAGGTTCCACTAAGGAAGCGCCGGGGCCTCAATTGAAGATAGGCGTCTGTATTTATAATTTTGATGATAAATTCATGTCCCAGTACAGGGATGAGATAGAAAAATACCTTTCAGAAGTTTATAATGCGGAAGTTTTGACCGTAAACGGAAGAGGGAGCCAGGAAGAGCAGAACCGGCAGATCGATCAATTTTTAGAGCAGGGATATGACGGACTGATTGTGAATGTGATTCAGGCGGATCAGGCGGAAGAGCTGGTGAATAAATGCAGCGGCGCCCAGGTTCCGGTTGTGTTCATCAACCGGGCGCCCAAGGAGGAAGAAATCAGGCGCTGGAAAGATGAAAATATAGCAGCGTCCTATGTGGGAACGGACGCCAGACAGTCCGGGACTTATCAGGGGGAGATCATACTGGAAACTCCGAATAAAGGGGACTTTAACGGGGATGGTAAGATCAGCTATGTGATGATAACCGGCGCAGATGACAATTTGGACGCTGAATACAGAACGGAATATTCCATAAAGGCGCTGGAAGACGCCGGGATTAAGACCAAATGCCTGACCAAACGCAGCGGCAGCTGGAACCAGAAGGAAGGATACCAGCTTGTATCCAACGCTCTTTTCCAATATGGAAGAGAAATTGAAGTTGTTTTTTGCAACAACGATGCCATGGCTAACGGCGCCAGAAGCGCAATTTTGGAAGCAGGGAGAACCGTTGGAGACGATATCTGCCTGGTAGGTGTGGATGCGCTGCGGGATACGGTGGGATATGTTGAAGAGGGGACCGTTACCGGAACCGTCTTCAATGACTATGCCACCCAGGCCCACACGGCAGCGGATGCGGTGGTTAAGATGATCCGGGGCGAAAAGACTGATAAAGAGTATACGGTAGATTATATAAAGGTAGTGGGTGACCTGACCAATAAAATCATCGGTTTCTGCGTCCCCAAAACAAAAGAGGATGAAGAACTGAAGTACAGGGAAGAGATAAAGGAACGGCTGGAACAGGACTATAACGCAAAAGTGTTGATGGCAGAGGTAGAAGGCGACTGGGACAGCATGGTAAAAGAGATCAACACCTTTTCCGATCTGAAGGTGAATGCCCTGATCATCGACATGTCTGAAGTTACAGATTCGAAAAAAGTGGAAAAAAAGTGCAGAGAGGCGGGATTATCTGCTCTGCTTCTCAATACGCCTGAGGAAACAGAAGAGCCGGCGGAATCTGATTTGGAGGTAAAAGCCGGAGAGGGTGAGGACAGCGCTGAAAAGAACTTTGAAGAAACGCGGACAGTTGAGGAAGACAGGGCCGTTTCTGCCGGACTGGCCGCAGACGAGGCGGTCAGACTTGCCAAAAAGCAGTACTGGTCTGTGACTTACCAGGATAAATGACAACAGATTTATGACAACAGAATTCATGTAACCGGGGTGCGGAGAAAAAGCCGCACCCCGGTTACATTTCTTTTAATCAGCTATTATCTAATCTTCAACAGTCATAACGCGGAACGAGTTATCAGACCAGGTATTGCCAATAATGTAAGAGGTATAATTCCTGCCTGCCTGAATGTCCACATAGAAGGACACCAACGGCTGGCTGGTCATATTGGAACCTGCGATTGCGCCTATCACGATGATCGGAAGCTCCCGGATAACGGAGAAGCTGTTGGCCCTTGTCAGGTAGAACTGATAGGAACCGGCCACAGCCTGTTTATAAGAGGTAACTTCCTGGAAACCGATGTTTCGGAAGACGGTTTCTCCCCCGTATAATTTGAGGTCATAATTGGAACCGGCGTAGGACATATTGGCGATCCGGTAGCACCCTGAATTATAAGGGACATTTCTGCATCCGGCGCTGGGAACCCGGATCATGTTGAGGCCGCCGGAACCGGAATCCACCAGTACCATGGTCACCTTTTCACCGGAAACGAACGGGAATGTCTGCTGCAGAAGAATGGAGCGCATTCCGGTTGCGCGGCGCACCGTAACCGTATGGAAACCATCGCTGACCCAGTCATAATTGCTGACGGTGGCAAACCGGGAGTTGACAGCGTAAGGTTCATTATCAATAGAAATATTCACCGGGAATGAATTGGTGGACGCGTTCAGGAAGCGGACCTGGGCATAGTACTGCGCAGGCGGGTTAATAGGAAAGTCGGGCCAGGAAGGCTGCGGTCTTCCCGGAGATACAGGGCCTCCTTCGCCTGGGTTAGGAAGCGGCGCCACCGGTATGTTGCTTCCGTCGCCGGGGGCCACGGGGCCGCCTTCACCGGGGTTAGGGAGCGGAACAACCGGTATGTTGCTGCCATCGCCGGAATCCACGGGGCCTCCTTCGCCTGGATTAGGGAGTGGAGCCACAGGGGTATTTTCGTTTGTATTGCCGGGCCAAACCGGAGCGCCTCCTTCCGGCGCTACCGGAGTGGTAAGCCCGTAGTCATTGTTAGCAGCGGGGGCAGTTCCGTTGCTGCCGCCGTTATTTGCAGTCATATCATTTTCAGCCATAATTGCCTCTTTATCTTTTTTACTTTAACTTATGAGCGCAGAAAATAATCTGTGAGCGAAAGATGGGAAAAAATAATATAAAATATATTTTATCTGTTGACAAATGCAGATTCTCATGATAATATATCTAAGGCTTAACCAAGCCGTGAAACGCTGCTGTGGCTCAGTCGGTAGAGCGTCGCATTGGTAGTGCGGAGGTCACGGGTCCGATTCCCGTCAGCAGCTGATACCCCTAGTAAATTCTAGGGGTTTTTTTGTGTTATATGTTACGATGTATCTGTTGTTTGGCAGAAATGCCGTGGGAATTATATGTAGAAGGGGATGTTATGGCTGGTAAATGTTGTCTGTGTGGAAGAGAATTTAATTTTATCTCTGCTGAATTTCCGATTTCCGAAAGTGAACTGCCTGGTAAAAAAATATGCGATGACTGTAACAGACTGTTAAATAACCTGAAAATTCCTGCAAAGATGGACGATAAGGAGAACTTTCCCATATATAAGGAGCGGCTTCAGAAGTATCTTGACAGAGTAACCGATTACAGTGTAGGCGAATTTTGTAATAAGCTATTGATTAAAGCGGACTATCAGTGGAGGCTGCTGGCTGATTTAGACGACCGGATCAGGAACCATCTTTTAATAACAACGGCTGATGTAAAGAATTATAAAATCGTCAAGTATAATGGAATTGTGATCGGAGAAGAAGTTCTATACCCGGATGTGATAAATGATTATCCGAAAAGGTTAAAAGCGGCGAGAGTATCCGCGTTCAACAAAATGATTCAGGAATCGGTACGTTTGGGGGGAAACGCTATAATAGGAGTTGACCTTAAATATACGCCTTTTACTCCCAGTATATTTGCAGCAGTTGCCAGCGGCACATCGGTTATACTGGAAGAAGACCGTGAGTAACGCGGACCCGTTTTATTTTTATTATACATATAAACAAAACTGTAAGATGGGACGTTATAAAATTTCTAAAATTGCGGATACTACCATTGAGGTGATAACGATGAAACAAGAAAAGCAGGGAAAACAGGAATCCACAAAGGAACTGGAAGAACAAGCCAAGAAGGTGGAGACATTTAACCCATATTGGCATAACGGCGAATTTTTAGGGCCGAATACATTCAGACAGGAAAAGCATACAAATGTATATGGAGAAGAGGAGTCCTAAAGGCTTCTCTTTTTTGTACAGAAACATGAGGCGGTTTTTTGGATTAATTTTACATTTATGGAAAACGATAACTATAAAATACATATCTAAATGCATAAAAAATATTAAAAATATAAAGAAAATATAGAATAATATACTAAAAAACTTGACAAATATGATTGGATGATTTAATCTTTATATATAAATAATAGAAAACGTTTGCTATATGCGGAGAATGAAATGAATCTTAAAACCAGGCGTACAGATATAGAAAACGTTTTCTATACTGCAAATTCTTACTGACGGATGCTTTGCGGAGGAGGGAGTGAGCGGTGGAATCTGGCTGTTTTATAATTACTGAAAGAGGGGGGAGGACCAAATGACAGTAACGCCGAGGGAAAAGTTTATTAAAGCTTTACGTTGTCAGCCAATTGAGGGGCATGTACCTCATTTTGAACTTGTATTTTTTCCTGTTATGGAATCCATAGGAAAAGTGCACCCAAAATACCGGAATTATTATCAATGGGATCAAATGTCTAAAAACGAGCGCAGGATGCATTTAACCGACATGGCTGATACCTACATTAAAATTGCTGAAAAGTATAACCACAGCGCAATTCATGTCCATCCGAGAAATGCGGGCGCTGAAGCTGCTGTGGAATTATTGGAAACAATCCGGGAACTTTCGGGTGACCGGTACTTTTTAATGGTACATGGCGACCCTACGCCTGGAATCCCGGATGGTGATTCCATGATGGATTTTTCTGTACAGATGTATGAAGAACCGGAAGCAATCCATTCAAAAACCCATCAAATGATGGAACACTATAAAACATTTGCGGAAAAACTATCACAACATAAAGGATTGCTGGATGGATTCATCCTATGCTCTGATTACTGCTTTAACCAAAATCCATTTTTTACCACAGATCAGTTTGATGAATTCATAGGCCCCTATCTGAAAGAAATAATCGAATTTTATCATGAGCTGGGCTTTTATGCGATTAAACACACGGATGGCAATATCATGCCCATTTTAAAACGTCTGACAGACTGCGGACCGGACGCATTGCACTCCATTGATCCCCAGGGAGGCGTCAGTCTGAAAGCGGTAAAGGAGGTGTGTAAGGGAAAAATCTGCCTGATCGGCAATGTGAACTGCGGCCTTCTCCAGACAGGGAGCGAACAAGAGGTTACGGAAGAGGTTCGCCGCTGTTTAAAAGAGGGGATGCCGGATTATGGTTATATATTCTCCACCTCCAACAGCATTTATGCCGGTCTTGATTTAAAACGTTATGAATTGATGAACCGCATTTGGAGAGAAGAGGGGATTTACTGATGCGGGAATGATCTGCCTTTGAAAACAAGAAGTTTGTGTGAAAAATAATCTTGATGGCTTATTTTTTACACCCCAATGTAAGCCGGGGCCGCAAATTTGAATCGCAGCTCAGAAGCTGAAGTTCGCAGCGGTTATCTGTGAAAAAATGCTCCGGTATGGAGGGATTTTACATGAAAAAACAAATGATGTTATCGTTTATGATGAGCATGGCTTTAATTGTGACGGCAGGATGCAGTTCTTCCGTCCCGAAGGAAAGCGAAAAAGATAAAAATATCTCACCGACAAGTCAGGATGCTTCAAAGGACACGAAAGAAGAAAACAGCGGGAATCCCGGTGGGAATAAAGGAGCAAAAAAAATTAAGATTGCCTATCATCCGCATGTAGTAGGAGTGGGCGGGCTTTTGAACGCAATCGATAATGGGTATTTTGAAGAAGAGAATTTGGAAGTTGAACTGGTTCAGTTTACTTCAGGAGCCACAGAACTGGCGGCTATGGCGTCAGGAGACATAGATATCGGTTATCTTGGAGTTGGCGCGCATGTATTCGCTCCTCAGGGACAATGCTCCATCATTGCCCTGGACAGCACGGATCTGAGCGGAGAAATACTTGTGAGAGCAGACAGCGGATATCAGAATATGACAGACCTCATGGGGAAAAATGTGGGGATATCCGCCGGAACCACATCGGAATTAGTTTTATCCATGGCGCTGAAACTAAATAATATGAAGAAAACCGACGTTAATATGATCAATATGGATGCCTCCGGCAAGGTTACGGCATTTATGACAGGGCAGATTGACGCGATTTCAATTGAAGTGCCATATACGGATCAAATCCGAAAGGATATGGGGAATGAAAATGTGATAACCATAAGCGGTTCAAAAGATTTTCTGCCGGAGGCAGTTTTTACGAACAGCTGGGTGACTACTAATAAATTTTTGGAAAAAAATGAGGATGTGGTAGTCCGTTTCCTTAAAGCATGGCTGCGGGGCACAGATGAGCGCAATAATAATATGGAAAAAACCGTTCAAAAAGTAGCTGATTACATAAATACGGACTATGATGTAGCATTTATGGTAACGGAAAAAACAAATTGGATTAGTATTGAAGATATGAAAAAACTGGAAGAGGATGGAACCATGCTTTCCTGGTATCAAACCATGAACGATATGTTTCTGGATGCAGGGCTTTTGGACCAACAGTATGATATCGCGCCGGAGGAGTATGTAAAATTACAGTATTTAAAACAGGCCCTTGATGAAATCGGGGTAGATTAGCTTTAGAAGTCAGGATAAAAGGGCGGCTATTTCTTTTTCCGCCCTTTTTCCGTAAATGCATTCCAGAGATTGACACAGACTTCTCCGAGACTCAATAAAAAATCTAAAAAATCAGCCATAAAATCACCTCACCTAATTATAGCATAATAATATATATTTATAAAATTAAATATGTTATAATTTACAAATTAATATCATGATATGGCTGAAAACACAGCCGGGAAGGAGAGCGGTTTTATGGACGAATTAGAGCTTGTCAAGCCTTTGGAGGCACATAAGCAGGCGGCAGAGGAGATGAAACAGGAGTTTTTTGACAACGGTGAACCTGTGATAAACGGAAGCGCCCTGTTTGACCAGATGGAGTATTCAAAATGGCTGGAGCAGATCAGGCTGAACAGTGATCCGCAGACGGTCAGTGAAAGCTGGGTTCCGGCTTCCACCTTTTTTGCGGTGAGGAAAGGTGACGGCAGGATTGTTGGAATGATCGATATCCGCCATACTATCGAACATGAATTTCTAACCCGGTATGGGGGCCATATCGGCTATGCGGTGAGACCCCGGGAGCGCCGGAAAGGGTATGCATCAGAGATGCTCAGGCTGGCGCTGGAGTATGCAAAGGGTATCGGGCTTTCCAAGGTCATGCTGGGCTGCTACCAGGATAATGAGGCATCCAAAAGAACCATTGAACATAGCGGGGGCCGGCTGGCGGAGACAAAACCATATCCGGATGGCAGGCCGGTTAATATATATTGGATTGCATTGTAAGCCGGGAGGGAAAAGGCCGGGGTGGGCCTTACCATTTCTGTTTCATGTAAATGAAAATCAGTATTATTTAAGAACAAAGCCGATTTGATGCGCGGATTGGGAAAGACGGCTATGAGGCCGGATGGGGCCGCCTTTTCCTAAGTTATGCCCATCTGCCGGCTTTGTCTTTTCTTAGCTTCCTAAAAAATCTGGCTGAAACTGTCCCTCAGAGTGCAGCAGGACTGATCCAGTTTTTTGAGCTCCTCGTCTGACAGCGAAAGCTTTAAAATTCTCTGAATCCCATTTTGATTGATGATACAGGGAACTCCGGTAAATACATCGGTCTGTCCGTATTCCCCGCAGAGCAGGGCGGATACGGTCAAAACGCTGTTTTCATCGCCCAGGATCGCCTTTGTGATTCTGGTTAAAGCCATGCCGATGCCGTAATAGGTAGCTTTTTTGGCCTCAATAATTTTATAGGCAGCCCCTCGTACCTCATCGGAAATTGTTTCCAGGTCTTCGGTCTTACAGTTATTCTGCTCATCTCTGCACAGCTCCAAAATGGGCTTGGTGGCCAGCATGGCCTGGCTCCAGGGCACAAATTCGCTGTCCCCGTGTTCACCCATCACATAAGCATGGACATTTCTCGGATCGACTTTCAGGTAATCCCCCAGCAGATAGCGCAGTCTGGCCGTGTCGAGGGCGGTTCCGCTTCCTAAAACCCTTCTGGGATTAAATCCGGATAAAGTATATACCATCCGGGTCATAATATCTACCGGATTAGTAGCTACCAGAAAGATGCCGTTAAAACCGGAGGACACCACAGGCTCCACGATAGAACGGAATACCACCGCGTTGCGTTTTAAAAGATCCAGCCTGGTTTCACCCGGTTTTTGAGCCACGCCGGCGCTGATCACTACGATATCGCCGTCCCGGCAGTCGCTGTAATCTCCGGCATAGATTCTCATATTGGAACCGGAAAATGCCAGTCCGTGGTTTAAATCCATGGCCTCTCCTTCCGCCCTCTTTTTGTCGATGTCGATCAGCACCAGTTCGTCGCATACATTTTGGTTCAGAAGGGAATAGGCATAACTCATTCCCACCATTCCGGTTCCCACTAAAACTACTTTTCGTTTATCTATTTTCATATTTAGAACTCCTTTCCGGTCTTTTTATTAGTGTATCATCTTTTAGATGAGAACATTCGCATAAAACCCTTTTCTAAATAAAGGAAATATGATATGATTAGCTATTATTAATGATGTCCCAAAGCGGGCAGCAGCAATGGAGGAAAATTATGGAAGAGAATAAAGCGTTAGAAAATGTTTCTAAAAACTTTATTGAACAGGAGATAGATAAGGATCTGGCCGAGGGCGTTTATAACCATGTGCAGACCCGTTTCCCGCCGGAACCCAATGGATATCTGCATATTGGACATGCGAAATCCATCCTTTTAAACTATGGCCTCGCCCAGAAGTACGGCGGCAAATTCAATTTGAGGTTTGACGACACCAATCCGACCAAAGAAAAGGTGGAATTTGTAGAATCCATCAAAGAAGATGTGAAGTGGCTGGGCGCGGACTATGAAGACCGTCTGTTCTTTGCTTCCAATTATTTCCAGCAGATGTATGACTGCGCAGTTTTTCTGATCAAGAAGGGAAAAGCATTTGTCTGCGATCTGACAGCAGAAGAGATCCGTGAATACCGGGGAGATTTTAAAACTCCCGGCAAGGAAAGCCCATACCGCGGACGGAGCGTGGAAGAGAATTTAAAACTGTTTGAAGAGATGAAGGAAGGCAGATATAAGGACGGCGAGAAGGTTCTCCGGGCCAAGATCGATATGGCTTCTCCAAACATCAATATGCGTGATCCGGTCATTTACCGTGTGGCGCATATGAGCCATCACAATACGGGGGACGCCTGGTGCATTTATCCGATGTACGATTTCGCGCATCCCATTGAGGACGCCATTGAGAACATCACACATTCCATCTGTACGTTGGAGTTTGAAGACCACAGGCCGCTTTATGACTGGGTGGTGAAGGAGTGTGAGTTTGAAAATCCTCCCCGCCAGATCGAATTTGCTAAATTATACCTGACCAATGTGGTGACGGGAAAACGCTATATTAAAAAACTGGTGGAAGATAAGATCGTGGACGGCTGGGACGATCCACGCCTTGTATCCATTGCCGCTCTCAGAAGAAGAGGATATACACCGGAAGCGATCCGCATGTTCGTAGACCTGGTGGGCGTTTCCAAGGCCAACAGTTCTGTGGACTACGCAATGCTTGAGTACTGCATCCGGGAAGACTTAAAGTTAAAGAAGCCCAGAATGATGGCTATTTTAAATCCTGTAAAGCTGGTGATTGACAACTATCCGGAAGGGCAGACAGAGGAACTGGAGGTTCCAAACAACCTGGAAAATCCGGAACTGGGCAGCAGAACCGTTCCCTTTGGCAGAGAACTGTATATTGAGCGGGATGATTTTATGGAAGAGCCGGTTAAGAAGTATTTCCGCCTGTTCCCGGGCAATGAAGTCCGCTTGATGAGCGCGTATTTTGTGACCTGCACAGGATGTGAAAAGGATGAAGACGGCAATGTGACCGTGGTGCACTGCACCTATGATCCTGCTACCAAGAGCGGTTCCGGATTTGAGGGACGCAAGGTGAAGGGAACCATCCACTGGGTGGCCGCGGATACGGCGCTGACAGCCGAATGCAGGCTGTATGAGAACATTGTGGATGAGGAGAAGGGAAAACTGAACGAGGACGGCAGCCTGAATTTGAATCCCAATTCCCTGACCATTTTGAAAGAGTGCTATGTGGAGCCGAATTTGGCGGACGTGAAGGCATATGACAGTTTCCAGTTTGTGCGCAACGGATATTTCTGCGTGGACTGCAAAGACAGCGCTCCGGGTCATCTGGTATTCAACCGTATCGTATCGTTAAAGAGTTCATTTAAGATAGCAAAATAAACTTAGTTACTAAGGCGGAGGATGAGAAGTGTGGTCTTCCGCCTTTTTGGAGTCTGAGATGGAATTGATGGTGCCTTTAAAATCTCATACGGATATCCCCTTGTATGAGCAGATTTATGAATATATTAAAGAAGAGATTAAAAATGGGAATTTAAAAGCGATGACCCGCCTTCCGTCTACCCGGGTGCTGGCTGAAAACCTGAAGGTGAGCCGGAGCACATCCCAGATGGCCTATGAACAGCTCCTTTCCGAAGGTTATATAGAGGCGGTTCCATGCAAGGGATATTATGTGGCTAAGATAGAGGAATTGGTGGAGGTGGGAAAAAGCCGGGACGAGGGATTTGTTTTGCAGGAGGAACCGGCGGAAGCGGAGTATCAGGTGGATTTTTCGCCGAGAGGCATTGACCTGGACAGCTTTCCGTTTAATGCATGGAGAAAAATCACTAAGAATACTCTTGTGGATGACAATAAGGCCATGTTCATTGCAGGCGATCCCCAGGGGGAATTGTCCCTCCGGGAAGCGGTGCGGGAGTATCTGCATACGGCCCGGGGGGTGAACTGCAGGCCGGAGCAGATCATTGTGGGTGCGGGAAGCGAGTATCTGCTGATGCTTCTTGCCCAGGTTCTGGGGCCGGACCGGGTGATCGCCATGGAAAATCCCACCTATAAACAGGCCTACCGGGTGTTTAACAGCCTGGGATACCGGGTGCGCCCGGTCAATATGGACAAATACGGCATGAGCCCGGAACTGCTGAGGGAAAGCGGCGCCCAGCTTGCGTATATCATGCCCTCCCATCAATATCCCACCGGAATTGTCATGCCTGTGAAGAGACGGCAGGAACTGCTTCTGTGGGCAGGCCAGAGAGAGGACCGGTATCTGATAGAAGACGACTATGACAGTGAGTTCCGGTATAAGGGAAAGCCCATACCGGCCCTTCAGGGTATGGATACGAGGGAAAAGGTGATCTATATCGGCACATTTTCCAAGTCAATTGCTCCGGCAATCCGTGTCAGCTATATGGTGCTTCCTGGGACCCTGTTAAAAAAATACAAGAAAAAGGCCGGATTTTATGCCTCCACTGTATCCAGGATCGACCAGAATATCTTATACCAGTTTATTGTGGGAGGATATTATGAGCGCCATTTGAACAGGATGAGGGCGGTCTACAAGAATAAGCATGATGCCCTTATGAATGCATTAAAAGGGCTTGAGAAAGACTTTATCGTGAAAGGGGAAAATGCGGGCCTTCATGTTCTGCTCACAAGCAGGGCGGGGGCGGAAGAAGAGGAGCTGGTGAGGAAGGCTGGTGAGGCCGGAGTCCGTGTTTACGGGCTGTCGGGCTATTTTATCCATCCATTTCATAACCATACCCGGTCTACCGTCATTTTAGGTTACGCAAATTTGACGGAGGAACAGATTTGTGATGGAATCGGGCTGCTCAAAAAAGCCTGGGCGGCAGAATAACAGGAGAGGAGGAGGCAGGTGAGAATAAAAAGGTATGCGGTTTTATTGGTCGGTATCCTTGGAGTTGTGTTGCTGACGCTGATCTATTCCGGTCAGGAAAAACACGTTGAACCCGTTACGGAGGCGGAGACAGAACCCCGGACGGCCGCGCCGCCAGAGACACAGCCGGTGAGCATGATTTCTGATGAAGAGCGTTCACTGCTGATTCTTCTGGAAGAACATCTAAAGAATACGGATCTTCCGGCAGCCGCGGCTCTTCTCAATGATAATGAGCAGGCGTTCCGGGATCTTTACTATACAGCTATGGGTGGAAAACCTTATTTCTTTGACGGACAGGAGACTGGATTTGAGGCCAAAGGGGAGGGGATTTGTTTTCAGTCCTACTCCACGGTCTTTTTCGGCAATTTCGGTGAAGAGGGCTTGGACGGTCCCGGCCTGGCCCTTCAGGCGATCCGGCTGGACCACCCCAGATATGACTATTCGGCCGGAAACTGGGAACATGGCCTGCTGAACGGCAAAGGGATTATAGGGTACAGCTATTACGAAGGAATCAATGAAGAAGAGGCCCGGGAGATTAAAAAAGAAGGGACATTTGTCCGTGATCTGATGGACGGCCCGGTCACATACACCAGCGTCAATGCTAAAGGCGTGGAGACGGTCTGGAAATTTACAGCAGAAAACGGAGTTACGGTAATGGATGATAAATGGCAGTACGATCCTGATAAGAAAGAATACCATCTGCCGTCGGAACTGGATGGCAGCAGGATTTACATGCAGGAGGAATCCAGTTTACAGGAAGTGCGCTGGAAAAATATGATACCCTGGAAATAATAACGAGGCGGGAGAGTGATCTCCCCGCCTCGTTATTCTGTAATATCATCTTCAATTGTAGTTTCGTTTTCAGGCTGTTTTACAGTTTCGCTTTCCGGAACGGAAACCGGTTCTTCCGGTATGGACGTAACTTCTGCAGCCGGTTTTTCTGAAATCTCTTCTGTAATTTCCGGTTCTTCCTTTGGAGCCTGCGGCGCAGACCCTTTTTCCGGATTCAGTGACACATAATTGCGGGACATGGTGCTGTCTGCAGGTTCTTCGGAATCCTTATCCTCTTCTCCTTCAAAATCGTGGAAGTCCTCCTCCAGTTCATCGTGAAAAGATTTATATTTTGTAAAATATGAGATACCAGCCGCAACAACTCCGGCAATCGCGGCAAAAGCCACAAATTTACCTAATCCTTTTTTTGCCATATCAATACTCCTTCCTGACATAGATCACTGTATTAATCTATATTGTAATACCAATAAAAGAAAAAATAAAGGTATATAATAAGAAAATTTCTATAAAATATTTCATAGTGTGTCAGAAAATGCATTCCTGCCGTCTGTACGCTCCCGGCTGTGATAGGTTTTCCCTGGTAAATTCTCATATACCGGCCGCTGTATTTGGAGGTTATGACAGGCTGGATGGCTGATCTTCTTGAAGGAAAAAGCAGGCCAGGAAGCATCGGATGTCCATTTGATGGGAAAAATAATGGTGATGGCTTATTTTTACATCAAAATTTGCATCGGAACCACAAAATTGAATTACAGCAGAGAATCTGGAATTTTCAGCACGTGCCTGCACATTGTAAAATTTGTGCATTCAAACGTTCTGGCATGGAGGAGCAAATGTAAAATTTCAAAAAAATTAGCACTCAACTATTGACAGTGCTAACAACACGTGCTATAACATTATTATGTGAAAAAGATATAAAATCTTCCTGAAAAGGAAGGAAAAATAATGAATAGATTGAGGAGGAATTCAACATGAAGTTAGTACCATTATTTGACAGAGTTGTATTAAAACAGTTAGTGGCGGAAGAAACAACCAAATCAGGTATTGTGCTTCCGGGCCAGGCAAAAGAAAAACCACAGCAGGCTGAAGTAATTGCAGTTGGACCAGGCGGAGTTGTGGATGGAAAAGAAATTACCATGCAGGTTAAGGTTGGCGATAAAGTTATCTTCTCCAAGTACTCAGGAACAGAAGTGGAAGTGGAAGAAGAAAAATACGTAGTTGTAAAACAGAACGATATTTTAGCTGTTATCGAGTAATTGTTGGATTTTAACTGAGTATATAACAGCAAGACAGATGAATGCTTGCAGCAGGATTTGCAGAGGCAGACCTGAAAATATAGATATTGGAGGAATGAAATCATGGCAAAACAGATCAAATATGGTGTAGAAGCAAGAAAAGCTCTTGAAAGCGGTGTTAACCAGCTGGCAGATACTGTCCGCGTGACATTGGGACCGAAAGGAAGAAACGTAGTTCTGGATAAATCTTTTGGCGCACCCCTTATTACCAATGATGGTGTAACAATCGCAAAAGAGATCGAACTGGAAGATGCATTTGAGAACATGGGCGCTCAGCTTGTTAAAGAAGTGGCTACCAAGACCAACGATGTTGCCGGTGACGGTACGACAACAGCAACTGTTTTAGCTCAGGCTATGATTAATGAAGGTATGAAGAACCTGGCAGCAGGAGCTAATCCGATCGTATTGAGAAAAGGTATGAAAAAAGCGACGGAAGCAGCAGTTGAAGCGATTGCCAGAATGAGCCAGCCGATCAGCGGAAAAACCCAGATCGCCAGAGTAGCGGCAATTTCCGCATCGGATGATGAAGTTGGTGAATTAGTTGCGGACGCTATGGAGAAAGTTTCCAATGACGGCGTTATCACAATTGAAGAGTCCAAGACCATGAAGACTGAGCTTGACTTAGTTGAAGGTATGCAGTTTGACCGCGGTTATGTTTCCGCTTATATGTGCACCGATATGGATAAGATGGAAGCCAACCTGGATGATCCGTATATCCTGATCACAGATAAGAAGATCTCCAACATCCAGGAAATCCTTCCTGTTCTGGAACAGATCGTGCAGTCCGGTTCCAAGCTTTTAATCATTGCTGAAGATATCGAAGGCGAAGCTCTTACCACTCTGATCGTTAACAAATTAAGAGGAACCTTCACTGTAGTAGGAGTTAAGGCTCCAGGCTACGGCGACAGAAGAAAAGAGATGTTAAAAGATATCGCTATCTTAACAGGCGGTACTGTTATTTCTGAAGAACTGGGATTAGACTTAAAAGAGACAACCATGGATCAGTTAGGCCGTGCAAAATCTGTAAAAGTTCAGAAAGAGAATACAATCATCGTAGACGGCTGCGGCGATAAAGCTGATATCTCTTCAAGAGTTGCACAGATCAGAGCTCAGATCGAGGAAACAACCTCTGAATTTGATAAAGAGAAATTACAGGAAAGACTTGCGAAACTGGCTGGCGGCGTAGCTGTTATCCGTGTTGGAGCGGCTACTGAAACAGAGATGAAGGAAGCGAAGCTGCGAATGGAAGACGCTCTGGCAGCTACAAGAGCGGCAGTGGAAGAAGGAATCATCGCTGGCGGCGGTTCTGCTTATGTTCATGCGGCTAAGGATGTTGCTAAGGTGGTTGATACTCTGGAAGGCGATGAGAAGACAGGCGGTAAGATCATCCTGAAAGCTCTGGAATCCCCATTATATCACATTGTTGCCAATGCAGGCCTGGAAGGTTCTGTTATCATCAATAAGGTAGCAGAAGCTGAAGTAGGCGTAGGTTTCGATGCGTACAAAGAAGAATATGTAGATATGATCAGTGCCGGTATTCTTGATCCTGCCAAGGTTACAAGAAGCGCACTTCAAAATGCGACAAGTGTTGCATCAACTCTGTTGACAACTGAATCCGTTGTTGCTAATATAAAAGAGGAAACTCCTGCGATGCCGGCTGGCGGCGGAATGGGAATGATGTAATAACGTAAAGCAGAGTAGCATGTAAGAAAAGGGATCTGCCATGTCCTGCATGTGCAGATCCCTTTTCCTACTTTATTTCTGTTTTATATGGAGAAAGGGAATTTACCTATGAATGAAGCATACTCAGAGTGGCTGGTTAAGAGAAAACCGCCGGTGTACGCAATTGCCGTAAAGGCAGTTATGATCGTATTATGTATTTTTTCTGTATTTCTGGCTTTAACAACTGTTTTAGGCGTGATCGCGTTATTAGTGGTTGGAGGTATCTCTTATTTTGTATTCCAGAATCTGAATTTGGAATTTGAATATCTCTTTGTGAACGGGCAGTTGTCCATTGATAAGATTATGGGACGCGCAAGAAGAAAACAGGCGTGGGAAGGAACGATGGAAACAATCCAGATCGTAGCGCCTTCTGATTCCTATGTGCTGAAAGATTATGAGACATCAGATATGAAGGTTGTGGATTATTCTTCAGGACAGGCCGGCGCTAAAACATATGCTTTAATTAACAAGTCAGGCGGCAATACCACAAAAGTTATATTTGAACCGAATGACAGGATGCTTCATTGCATGAAGCAGGTGAGCCCCAGAAAGATTGTACAGTAACTTTTATCAGGGATAATCCTGCGCAATCGATTTTTGATGATAAGAGCTGAGAGGAATGCAGCCGCTCAGACGGCTGATCTTCTTGCCCGAAAAAGCCGGTTAACAAGCATCGGATGGACATCCGGACTTGTTTCGTCAGAATACTTAAATTAATGGTTGCAATTGCCAAAATTCTATACTATAATTTACCACGTGAGAAAATTTCATACAGGCATCCATAAAAACGAAAGGGTTTTTTCCTTTTCGTTTTTTGCTTTTTTGACAGTTTTTTAACAGAACCTGTGTTGATCAGGCTTCCCCCAATCTGAATAACGTCAAGCAATTTGAAACATATCAAAATGTTTGGAGACGCCTGTATGGATTTTCCTATAAATTTTAAATGTTAAAGGGAGAATGGGATCAGATGGAGTATCAATTTTCAGACAGAATCAATGCAGTCAAGCCGTCGTCGGCTGATAATATATTAAAATTGATGGGAACACCGGGACTTAAAAAATTTTCCGGCGGGAATCCGGCCGCAGAAGCGTTTCAGGTGGAGACAATAAAAGGAATATCCAGAAGAATGCTGGAACATGATCCCATTGGAATCCTGCAGTATTCTGTGACGGAGGGATGTCCTGAACTTTTACAGGCAGCCAGGGAGTTTTTGAACCGGAAAGAGATCAAAGTCAGCGCCAGGGACCAGCTTGTGATCACCAGCGGAAGCGCCCAGATCATGGATCTGCTGTCAAAAGTGCTGTGTAATGACGGGGACCGGGTTTTGGTGGAAGCGCCCACATTTATGGTGGCAATGAGCGCATTTCGCAGCAATGGTGCCGTTGTAGAAGGGGTAACGCTGGAAGAAGACGGTGTGAATCTAAATGAGCTGGAACAGAAACTGGCGGCTAAGCCGACGCCCAAATTATTCTATGTAATTCCCGATTTCCAAAACCCCACAGGGGTGACCACTTCTTTTGAAAAGAGAAAAGGGATTTATGAATTATGTGCAAAATACGGGACCATAATTCTGGAGGACAACCCTTATGGAGAACTGAGATTTGCCGGAGAGGAAGTTCCGTCCATTAAGAGCCTGGATCAAGAGGGAATCGTGGTGTATGCAGGCAGCTTTTCCAAGATCATTGCGCCCGGCATCCGCGTAGCAGCCATGTCCGCCCCCGCGCCCGTGGCCCAGAAGGTGATAAAGGCCAAGATGCTTAACGATGTACACAGCACGGTATGGAGCCAGAAAATCTGCGCGGAGATCCTAAAAAACTGCAATATGGATTTTTACATCGGAAAACTGCGTTCCATCTATGGAAAAAAATCCGAAATCATGCTGGACGCCATCAAATCTTATTTTCCCCGGGAAGTCTCTTATATCACTCCTGAGGGAGGAATGTTTTTATGGGTCACGCTTCCGGATTCCATTGATATGACGGAATTTGTGAAAAAGGCGTTGGACAGAACCGTTGCATTGGTGCCCGGCGATGTATTTTTCCCCGATGCAGAAGCGCCCTGCCACTCGTTCCGCATGAATTTCTCCACGCCGGAAGAGCTGGAGATTGTGGAGGGAATCAAGATTCTGGGGCAGTTGATGAAAGAGGAATTGGGGATTAATTAGCAAAGGCTACTTTGGAGGCGAAAGTTACGCAGGGAAGCGGTGCGAGGCGGCGGCCGGAGGGCCGGACGTTGGGAACCGGACGGCGGAGTGGAATCCGGCGGGGATGAAAACCGGCTTCCAACCGTAAGGGAAACTAAGGCCACAGGGCTGGAAAAAGACGGTCCGATGCCCATTCACGGTAAACTCTTTATGGGAGTTTACCGTTCAGTGGGCATCTCAGAAACTGATTTGGTCTTCAGTTTCTGCCCGTCTTTTTCCAGCCCTGCAGCCTAAGTTTCCCTAACGGTTTCCAGACGGCTTTCATCCCCGCCGGATTCCACTCCGCCCGTCCGGTTCCCAACGTCCGGCCCTCCGGCCGCCGCCTCGCACCGCTTCCCTGCTGGTTTTCTCAGGCCAAGTTTATGAAACGTAATTTAGGTGCAGGTGAGGATTTATCAGAAGGGGGGATTTTATACGGTGTCCATTTTTTTACATCAACCCTCAAGGCATTTTCGAAAATGCCTTAACGTTTTAATGTAAATCCCCACGTCATTCACATCAAATCCTCATGTCACATTCTCCACAAATTCCCAATCCCCCCATTCAATCAAGTAAGCTCTCGTCTTTTATATTCCCTCTCCACCAATCTTTATTTCCTCCTTATTCCGCCAGTACCCAGCCGTGAATCGTGGGAACGGGGGCGGACAGGGCCTGCGGGGCAGGGGGCCGTCTGGAAACCGTTTAGTGGTTCTTGGTCTGCAAGGGCGGACAGAGGCGGGCAGAAACTGAAAACCGAATCAGTTTCTGAGGCGCCCACTGAGAGGTGAAGTCCACACAGAGTTCACCTCGAATGGGCGCCGCACCGCCTCTGTCCGCCCTTGCAGTCCTAGAACCACTTACGGTTGGAAGCCGGTTCCCTGCCCCGCAGGCCCTGTCCGCCCCCGTTCCCACGATTCACGGCGTCACTATTGCCAATAACCCTAAATAAAGATTCTCTCTTCTATGTTATCTGTCCCGCGGACAAAAAGTGTAAAAATGTGTTTGACAAGCAATCTAAAATTTGCTAGACTTAATAACTAACAGCAACACAGTTATTAATAAAATTAATAAACACTACAAGAAAGAGAGGAAAAATTAATGGGTACAATTATTGGTGAAGGCATTACTTTTGATGATGTCCTCTTGGTTCCGGCGTATTCAGAGGTAATTCCCAATCAAGTTGATCTGACCACATACCTGACTAAAAAAATTAAATTGAACATTCCGCTGATGAGTGCCGGTATGGATACGGTTACCGAGCATAGAATGGCCATTGCTATGGCGAGACAGGGCGGTATTGGAATTATTCATAAGAATATGTCCATCGAAGCACAGGCGGAAGAGGTAGATAAGGTAAAGCGTTCGGAAAACGGCGTTATCACAGACCCATTTTATTTATCCCCGGAACATACATTGAAAGATGCAGATGAACTGATGGGAAAATTCAGAATTTCCGGCGTTCCGATTACGGAAGGTAAAAAGCTGGTGGGAATTATCACCAACCGCGACCTCAAATTTGAAGAGGACTTTTCCAGAAAGATTAAGGAATGTATGACTTCCGAGCACTTGGTTACCGCTAAGGAAGGGATCACGCTGATGGAGGCTAAGAAGATTCTTGCGAAAGCCAGAGTGGAAAAACTCCCGATCGTGGATGATGACTTTAACTTAAAGGGCCTGATTACAATCAAGGATATTGAAAAACAGATTAAGTATCCATTTTCAGCCAAAGACGGACAGGGAAGACTTCTCTGCGGCGCTGCGGTAGGCATTACAGCCAATGTGCTGGACCGGGTATCGGCTCTTGTAGATGCTAAGGTTGATGTGGTTGTGCTGGATTCCGCTCATGGACATTCGGCCAATGTAATCCGCTGTGTGAAGATGATTAAGGAAAACTATCCGGATCTTCAGGTTATCGCAGGCAATGTGGCAACCGGAGAGGCGGCGAAAGCCCTGATTGAAGCTGGTGTGGATGCGGTTAAGGTCGGTATTGGCCCTGGTTCCATTTGTACCACCCGTGTGGTTGCCGGTATCGGAGTTCCACAGATCAGCGCGATCATGGACTGCTATGCGGTGGCGAAAGAGTATGGTATTCCGATTATTGCAGACGGCGGAATTAAGTATTCTGGAGACCTGACAAAGGCGATTGCAGCCGGCGGTAGCGTTTGTATGATGGGAAGCCTGTTTGCAGGCTGTGACGAGAGCCCGGGAACATTTGAATTATATCAGGGAAGAAAATATAAAGTTTACCGCGGCATGGGTTCCATCGCAGCCATGGAAAACGGAAGCAAGGACAGATACTTCCAGTCGGATGCCAAGAAACTGGTTCCGGAAGGCGTGGAAGGCCGTGTGGCTTACAAAGGCCTTGTGGAAGACACCGTATTCCAGATGCTGGGCGGCCTTCGTTCCGGTATGGGATACTGCGGAGCGCAGACGATTCCAGCATTACAGGAGAACGGCAGATTTGTGAAGATTTCAGCCGCTTCTTTGAAGGAAAGCCATCCTCATGATATCCATATCACCAAGGAAGCGCCAAACTACAGCATTGACGAATAATATGATATAAAGATAGAAATGCGCCGTCCTGTGACAGAGAATGTCATGGGGCGGTATTTTTTATTCTGGAGGTTTAACGCTTCCATTTATGGAATTCTTTTACTTGCATTTCGTCTAATGTATGATAAAATTAATTGTAAATACTTACAAAAAAGGAGAATGGATTATGTATGTAGAAAACAAAAACATTGAATTGACGGATCTGGGCGGCGGCGTTGTTCGTAAAGTGCTGGCCTACAGTGAGAATCTGATGTCGGTAGAGCTCCATTTTGACAAAGGAGCAGTTGGAGCAAAACACAGCCATCCTCATGAGCAGATTGGTTATTTGATTTCCGGTTCTCTTTTATTCCAGGAAGAGGGAAAGGAAGATAAGGTTCTGGTGGCAGGAGATACCTATTATGTGGCCCCGGATGTTCCTCATGGCGTAGTAGCTTTAGAAGAAACCATGCTTTTGGATATTTTTACTCCTATGAGAAAAGATTTTGTATAAGAAAAAGGCGGTAATTTAAAATGAACTATGGAATGAGATGTCATGATCTTTGCCCCAAGGGCGATTTTGATACGGTTTTTGATGCTGTAAAGGCAAATGGGGTGGACCAGATCCAGCTTGCATTTGGCAAATCAATTACAGGATATGATTTTAACTATGGCCATTATTCCCCTGGATTTGGCCGTATGATCGGCAATAAGTTAAAGGAGCGGGGAATCCATGTGGCGATTCTGGGCTGCTATATCAATCCGGTGAACCCGGATGAAACCAGAAGGATGGCGGAAGTTCATAAATTTATCGAGCATTTGAAATACGCCAAAGCGATCGGAGCCGATATGGTGGGCACGGAGACGGGCCGTTACGATGTGAACTATGATCTGGCTCCGTATACTTTTACGGAAGGCTGCTATCAGCTGTTCTTAAAAAGCATGAGAGAAATTGTAAGCGCTGCCGAAAAATTAGGGATGATTGTAGGCGTGGAAGCAGTCCATAACCATACATTGTACTGTCCTGAGATGATGAAACGTTTTCTGGATGACATCAATTCTCCCAATGTTGAGGCTATTTTCGATCCTGTGAATTTAATCAGCAGTGAAAATTATATGAAGCAGGAAGAGATCGTAGAGCGTGCGCTGTCATTTTATGGGGACAGGATTACTATGGTGCATGTAAAGGATTTTGTGTTGGATAACGGAAGGCCCAAATTTGCCCATGTGGGTGAGGGGATGTTTAATTACAAACCGGTGCTGAAATACCTGAAGGAAAATAAACCGTATGTGACCATGCTGCTGGAGAATTCTAATGCAGGACGTTATCACAGTGATGTGGAGTACCTGCAGAAGATTTATGATGAGGTTTAAAGAACTGGCTGGAATGATACGGGCCGCTGCGGATTTTGTTTTATAGCATGAAAAAGCTGGAATTAAGCGTGACAGTACCGCTTAATCCCAGCTTTTTTATGTGATGTTAACTGTCTTGTCCGCCGCTATCTCTGGCTGCGGGAGGAGATAAAGCTGTCCAGATATTCAATGGATTCTCTTATATAATCTCCGGAGGACAACTGTTTGCAGCCTACCACATGGTGGTTGCACCGGTTCACCGGTATCAGTATTTTATGGGCATGGCTGGAACCGATGGAAGCAGCCATGGCAGGGGTGATCTCTCCCAACAGGGAATTGGCAATAACAATGCCGATGGGACCGATGATAACATCCGCATCCTGGCTGTTGACAATGGCAGGATTTTCCCCTGTGGCTCCATAATCCGCGCCTGCTTTCAGCATGGCGGCGGTGGCAATGCTGTTGGTTCCTATGGCGATCAGCTCCAGATCGGGATGGGATTTTTTTAACTGTTCAATAATGGATTTTCCCATTTTTCCGCCCTGGCCGTCAATAACGATAATTTTCATAATGACCTCTCATTTCTTATCTGTTTGTAATGATCTGATGGATTTGCTTTTTGATTTCATCATGGTACTATTTTATAGGAAATGCGTTGATTATGCAAGTGTGGAAAAATCCGGTCAGGTGTAGTATAATCAATTGAAAAACCAGCAATTAGGATACAGAGCCGGAAATACAGAAAGGCGGAATGGAGGAAAAATGGAGTACAGAATTGAACACGATACCATGGGAGAGGTGAAAGTGCCTGCCGACCGTTATTGGGGAGCGCAGACCCAGAGAAGCTTTGAGAATTTTAAGATTGGAACCGAAAAGATACCGTTGGAAGTGATCCGCGCTTTTGCCATTTTAAAGAAAGCGGCTGCAATTGCCAATGAAAAGTCAGGAAAATTAGAGCACAGCCTGGCGGAAGCGATCTGCGCGGCCTGTGACGAGGTCTATGCAGGAAAACTGGACGACCATTTTCCGTTGGTTGTATGGCAGACGGGAAGCGGTACACAGTCCAACATGAATTTGAATGAAGTGATCGCCAACCGTGCCAATGAGATGCTTGGGGAGAAGAAGGTCCATCCCAATGACCATGTGAACAAATCCCAGAGCTCCAATGATACATTTCCGACGGCGATGCATATAGCGGCAGTTGTTGAAATCGAGGACAAGCTGCTCCCTGCCATAGACTTGCTGACTGCCACATTTGACCGTTTGGAGCAGGCATACGCAGGAATCATCAAAACCGGAAGAACCCATCTACAGGACGCAACTCCCCTCACTCTGGGACAGGAGATCAGCGGATGGAAAGAAATGCTCATCAAAACCAGAACCATGATCGTAACTTCTTTGGACGGGGGGAGGGAGCTAGCATTAGGAGGAACCGCCGTAGGAACAGGGTTAAATGCCCCGGCTGATTTCGGTGAATCTTCCGCAGCAGAAATCTCAAAACTCACCGGAAAATGCTTTAAAACAGCGGACAACAAATTCCACTCCCTTACCAGCAAGGACGCTCTTGTATTCGCCCACGGCGCCTTGAAAGCCCTGGCTGCGAATCTGCTTAAAATAGCCAATGACGTGAGGCTGTTATCCAGCGGCCCGCGCTGTGGAATCGGCGAACTGTTAATTCCGGAAAATGAA
Source organism: Clostridium sp. MCC353 (assembly GCF_018785315.1). GTDB lineage: Bacteria > Bacillota > Clostridia > Lachnospirales > Lachnospiraceae > CHH4-2. The sequence goes on from NZ_WQPN01000067.1 coordinate 62,323, forward strand.
CCGGGAAGCTCTATTATGCCGGGAAAAGTAAATCCAACCCAATGTGAAGCCATGACCATGGTGGCCTGCCAGGTAATTGCCAATGATGTGGCCGTCGGTTTTGCGGCTTCCCAGGGCAATTTTGAGCTGAATGTATATATGCCGGTCTGCATTTATAATTTCCTCCAGTCCGTTTCCCTGCTTTCAGGCGCTATCGTATCGTTTAACAATAACTGTGCAGTAGGAATCCGGCCAAATGAGAAAAAGATCAAAGAATACCTCGACCAGTCACTGATGCTGGTCACCGCTCTCAACCCTTACGTAGGCTATGAAAATGCTGCCAAAATTGCAAAGCTGGCCTATAAAGAAGGGATCACGCTGAAAGAGGCGGCTGCAGCTCTGGGATTATTGAAGGCAGAGGAATTTGACGCCTATGTGAAACCGGAGAATATGGTGCATCCTTTGTAGTTTTTTAGGGGGGGAATAATCTTTATTTAGTCGAGTAAGTTACGCCGCGAATCCTGGGGATGGGGACGGACGGGGGCGGAGGCCCGCTTGGATGGCTGGCATCGGGCGGAGCGGAATCCGTTGGCGATGAAAACCGGCTTCCAACCGTAAGTGAAACTAAGGCTCCAGGGACGGAAAAAGAC
>NZ_WQPN01000068.1:0-38262 GCF_018785315.1 Clostridium sp. MCC353
CCTGTTGCTTTTCCCTAATAAATAAAACGTTTACTCTATAACTGAAATCACAGGTATGGAATTTCAGTTTACAACTGACGACTAACGTAGAACCACTAACATAGAATCGAGCTGATCCATGGAAAGACCAGTTTGACGTTTGATGTTAAATACTCTCATAATTTACAAACTTGTCCTTTAATTACCAGATCCAGAGAAAACCAGCAGGGGAGCGGGGAGGACGGATGGCGGAGAACCAGGGCGGGGGGCTAAACGGAGGAACCAAACGATACAGGGGTCGTGTGGAAACCGTTTAGTGGAACTTAGGCTCCCGGCATGGCGAAAGGCGGGCAGACACTGAATTCCGAATCAGTGTCTGAGATGCCCCTGAACGGTAAAGTCATCAGGAGTTTACCGTTCAGGGGCATCGGACCGCCTTTTGTCATGCTGGGAGCCTTAGCTCCACTTAACGGTTGGAATTAGATCCCTGTATCGTTTGGTTCCTCCGTTTAGCCCCCCGCCCTGGTTCTCCGCCATCCGTCCTCCCCGCTCCCCTGCGTAACTTCCTCAATTAAATATCAATTTCCCCCCACCCCCTTTACGCTTCTCCTGCAATTGTGCTATACTATTAAACTGATACATTGGCCAATACAGGCAATTGGAGGAATTTATGGTAAAATGGACGCGGAAGCTTCTTATAATAATAGCGCTGCCGTTAATGACGGCAGCCCTTCTGCCTACCGCAGGATGCGCCAGGGCAAAGACTGGGGATCCGGCTGCACAGGGCAGGAAAAAACTGCAGGTGGTCACCACCCTTTTCCCTTATTATGACTTCACCAGGCAGATTACCGGCGATCTGGTGGATTTGACGTTGGTGGTGCCCGCCGGAATGGACAGCCATTCCTTTGAACCCACACCGGCCGACATGCTGGCCATACAGAATGCCGATGTGCTGATCTGCAACGGCGGGGAGATGGAACATTGGCTGTCGGAAGTCCTGGACGCGGTGGATACTTCTGAGATGAAGGTGATTACAATGATGGATTATGTGGAAACCTTTGAAGAGGAAACCGTTGAGGGCATGGAAGAAGGCGCTGAACACCATCACAGCGAAGAGGAGCATGGCGATTATGTGGATCATGATGGATTTGAGGTGGAGATTGAATACGATGAGCACATTTGGACTTCGCCCGTCAACGCTATGAAGATCGTGTCTGTAATCAGCACCGCTCTCCAGGAGGAAGACCCTGAACATGCGGATATTTATATTCAGGATGAGGAAATCTACCTGGAACTGCTGAGGGAAATAGACGGGGATCTGAGAGACGTAATGAAACATGCCAAACGGAATATGATCGTGGTGGGGGATAAATTTCCCTTCCGGTATCTGGCGGAAGAGTATAAAATGGATTACCGGGCCGCATTTTCCGGCTGCAGCACGGATACGGAGCCCAGCGCCAAAACCATCGCCTATCTGATCGATAAGGTCAGAGAGGAACAGATTCCGGTGGTATATTATCTGGAACTGAGCAGCCACAGGGTTTCCGAGATCATAGGAGAAGAGACGGGGGCGGTTCCCCTGCTCCTGCACTCCTGCCACAATGTGACCAGAAAAGAATTTGACGATGGAATTACCTATATTGATCTCATGCGGCAGAACGTGATCAATCTGAGAAAAGGACTGGATGAATGAACCCATTAATTAAATGTGAACATGTAGATTTTGGATATGAAAACCATGATGCGGTCATCGATGTGACCATGGAGGTAAATCCCGGGGACTACCTCTGCATTGTGGGAGAAAATGGCTCCGGAAAAAGCACGCTGATGAAAGGCCTTCTGGGCCTCATAAAGCCTACGGCGGGAACCATTGCCGTATCGGAAGAACTGAAAAAGACCGGCATCGGCTATCTGCCCCAGCAGACCGCTGCCCAAAAGGACTTTCCGGCGACCGTTTATGAAGTGGTTTTGTCCGGCTGTCTGAGCCGCAGAGGGAATAAACCATTTTATTCCAGAACGGAAAAAGAGCTGGCGGCCACCAACATGGAACGGCTGGGGATCCACGGCCTGAAAAAGCACTGTTACCGGGAACTGTCCGGAGGACAGCAGCAGCGGGTGCTGATTGCAAGGGCCCTCTGCGCCACGGATAAGCTTTTGATTCTGGATGAGCCGATTACCGGGCTGGATCCGGCGGCTTCCCAGGAATTTTACCAGTTGGTGCACCATTTGAATGAGGATCAGGGGGTGGCGATTCTCATGGTATCCCATGATATCGGGAATATCGTATCCCAGGCCAACAAGATCCTTCATTTGAAGCAGAATGTGCTGTTTTACGGCGATACGAAGGACTATGTGAACAGCAGAACAGGAAAAGAATTTTTGGGAGGTGGGGACAATGGATATAATTAGGGAAATGCTGTCCTACCCATTCCTCGTCAGAGCGCTGGCGGGCGGTATTTTAGTTTCCCTCTGCGCGGCCCTTTTGGGCGTCAGCCTTGTGCTGAAACGGTATTCCATGATCGGGGACGGGCTGTCCCATGTGTCCTTTGGAGCGCTTTCCGTGGCGGTTGCGGTGGGCTGGTCCCCGCTGAAAGTATCCATTCCCGTGGTGGTTCTGGCGGCATTTCTGTTGCTGAGGATTACGGAACAGGGCAGGATCAAAAGCGATGCGGCCATTGCCATCATATCGGCCAGCGCCCTGGCTGTGGGCATTACGGTCACGTCCCTGACAACGGGGATGACTACGGATGTCAGCAGCTATATGTTCGGCAGCATTCTGGCTATGAGCGTATCGGACGTGAGGCTCAGCGTTATTTTGTCAATCATAGTGATCGGGCTGTTTCTGCTCTGTTATAATAAAGTGTTTGCGGTGACATTTGACGAGAACTTTGCCAAGGCCACCGGGGTCAATGTGGGCTGGTATAATGTGATCATAGCGGTATTGACGGCTGTGACCATCGTCCTCGGCATGAGGATGATGGGGGCCATGCTGATCTCCAGCCTGGTCATTTTCCCGGCGCTGACTTCCATGCGGATTTTTAAAAGTTTCCGGGGAGTTGTGCTGTCCTCCGGCATTCTGTCGATCCTGTGTTTCTGCATCGGCATGGTGCTGTCTTACCGGTTTTCCACGCCGGCGGGGGCCAGCGTGGTGCTGGTTAACCTGGCCGCTTTCATACTCTTCACTTTGATACAGTTTTTTAACAGGAAAAAGTTGTAGAAATGTCTCCGGTTGGTGTATAATAGGCGTATTTAATAGCAGCAGTCCAGAGGGCGGGAAAATGAGCCTTCTGAACTGCTGCAAAATGAAGAAAAAAGAGAAGGAAATTCATCATGAAAGAACCTAAAATATTCCGGATCAAAAACCATTTGACACAAACCCAGTTCATCGCGTATGGTTTTTTGGGAATTATACTCACCGGCACCGTTCTATTGAAACTGCCTTTTGCCAGTAAAAGCGGGATCAGCCCGGACTGGATCACCTGTCTGTTTACGGCCACCAGCGCATCCTGCGTGACGGGGCTGATTGTGGCGGATACCTGGACCCAATGGTCTTTGTTCGGACAGATCGTGATCATAACAATGATCCAGATCGGCGGTTTGGGATTTATCACCATCGGCGTATTCGTGTCGATTATTTTGAGAAGGAAGATCGGGCTTAAAACCAGAGGTCTGATGCAGGAGAGTATCAGCACGCTGCAGATCGGCGGAATGGTGAAGCTGGCGAAAAAGATCATCATCGGGACGGCATGTTTTGAGGGGGCCGGGGCTATCCTTTTGGCTTCCCGTTTTATACCGGAATACGGATTTTTCAGAGGGGCATTTTATGGGATTTTCCATTCCATATCGGCTTTCTGCAACGCTGGATTTGATCTGATGGGGCATCAGGCCCAGTATTCCTCGTTTGTCAATTATTATGATGACTGGATTGTGAATCTGGTGATCATGCTGCTGATCATAATCGGCGGTATTGGATTTATCGTGTGGGATGACCTGAGCCAGCATAAGCTGAAGTTCAGAAAATATAAGCTTCATACAAAAATCGTGCTCATCACCACATTTGTGCTGGTGTTTGGAAGCGCCTTTCTATTTTATCTGTTTGAACGGAATAACCTGCTGGTTGGGATGAACACCAGCGGAAAGATACTTACGTCCCTGTTCAGTTCGGTTACGGCCAGGACTGCCGGGTTTAATACGGTTGATACGGCGGCGCTGTCGGACGGCAGCAAGCTTCTCACCATTATACTTATGTTCATCGGAGGAAGCCCTGGTTCCACAGCAGGCGGCGTCAAGACGACCACCATCGTGGTTTTGATTCTGTATGTGGTATCCAATATCAGAAGGACTTACGGTGTCAATGTGTTCGGGCGCAGGCTGGAGGACGATTCCATTAAAAGGGCCAGTTCCATTTTTACTATAAACCTGCTTCTGGCGATGACGGCTTCTTTAGTCATAATGATGGTACAGCCGCTGGCCATGACAGATGTGTTGTTTGAAACATTTTCCGCTATCGGTACGGTGGGGATGACTACGGGAATCACCAGATCTTTGCTGCCGGTGTCGCGGATCATCATTATTCTGCTCATGTACTGCGGAAGGATCGGCAGTTTGTCCTTTGCGCTCTCCTTTACACAGCGGAAGAAAATTGCCCATGTGCAGCAGCCGGTGGAGCGGATTACAGTTGGATAGGAAATGAATGAAATGCCGCTGACGCGGCGGATAGAGAGGGCAGGGTGAATGAAAAGCATCATTCCCCCGCGGAATTTGCCCTGCGGGTCAAATTCAACGAATTAAGTGCCGCTAAAGCGGCGGATGGAGAGGGCAGGGTGAATGAAAAGCATCATTCCCCCGCAGAATTTGCCCTGCGGGTCAAATTCAACGAATTAAGTGCCGCTAAAGCGGCGGATGGAGAGGTAGCCATGAAATCTATATTAATAATCGGTATGGGACGTTTCGGACGCCATTTGTGTAAGAACCTTGCGGATTTGGGAAATGAGATCATGATCGTGGATGAGAGGGAGGAGAATCTGGAGGAGCTGCTTCCTTACGTTGTCAGCGCCAAGATCGGCGACTGCACCAATGAAGCGGTTTTAAGAAGCCTGGGAATCGCTAACTTTGATCTCTGCTTTGTCTGTATTGGAACGAATTTCCAGAGCAGCCTGGAGATCACCAGCCTGGTCAAAGAGCTGGGGGCAAAATTTGTTGTGAGCAAGGCCAACCGGGATATCCATGCCAAGTTTCTGCTGAGAAACGGGGCTGACGAAGTCATTTATCCTGACCGGGATATCGCTGAAAAGCTGGCTGTGCGCTACAGCGCCAACCACATTTTTGACTATATTGAATTGACGGAAGAATATTCCATCTATGAGATCCCACCCCTTCCGTCCTGGGTGGATAAGAGCCTGAAGGAATCCGGAATCCGGAACCAGTACCATATCAGCGTTTTGGGAACCAAATCAGGAGGGAAAGCCAATCTGATGCCGCCGGCGGATTATGTGATCCAGGCAGATGAACACCTGATGGTGATCGGGAAGAAATTGGATATCGATAACATTTTAAAGGAATTGTCTTAACAGATTTCCTGTGACAGGATTTTAATTAACATAGAAAAAGGAGCCGAAAGGGCTTTCAGGTGGAAATGGTGAATATCCGCATGGAGTCCGGCCGGGCTCCTTTTTTCATGTTTTTAAAGATATGGCGGTTTTTATATTTTTGTTGTAAAATATACAATAACATTGGTAACAGGGAAAATAACAGGCTGCATTTTTGTATGCCGCATACTGTGCGGGACAAATATGCGGCAGCAGTACAGACAAAATGGGGGAATGATCTTGTATAAAGTGGCGATTTGCGATGACGAACAGCAGGTCCGCATCCAACTGAAGGAGTATATGGAACGCCTTGTGGAAGAGGAGGGGAGCAAGGTATCGGTTCACGCTTTTGAGTCCGGAGAAGATTTCATGGAACACTATGACGGGGCGTATGATATCATTTTTCTGGATATAAAGATGAATGATCTGGACGGGGTTGAGGCGGCCAGGAGGATCAGGACGTTTAACAAAGAGGTGTGCATCATTTTTATTTCCAGCATGGTTCAGTATGCCCTGGACTGCTTTAAGGTCAGGGCCTTTGGTTTTTTAAAAAAGCCGTTGACCTATGAGGAGTTCCGCATGGAGGTGAAAGAGGCGCTGTCCAATATTTCCGATGACAAAAATGGAAAAGAGATCGCGGTGAAGACCGGCAGGGGGACCAAATGGGTCCAGACACACAGGATCCGTTATGTTGAGGTTCAGAATCATGAGATCATTCTGCACATGGGAATCGCTGAAGTACGGTTTTACGGGAAGTTAAAAGAGATGGAAGACCAGTTGAAAGACTGCGGTTTTCTGCGCTGCCATTCTTCCTTTTTGGTCAACTGCATCCATATCCAGGAGGTCAGGCCTTTGTCCCTGCTGTTGGATAATGGGGAAGAAATCCCAGTCAGCAAGCACCGGAAAAAGGAATTTATGGAAGAACTGACCCGTTATGCAGGGAGCAGGCTATGATTGGGGCTTTGGCGTCTGCTGTTTGGAAGATTGCAGACGATATGGTCTTCGGCCTTTGGTTCGGAATGAAGTTTAAATCGAAAGAATACGAAAATCAGTGGAGGAAGCGGCTGAACCGGACGGCGGGGGTTTTGATGATGGGGCTGTTTTTCTGGCTGACCTCATTTCATGCCAACGTGTTCACCAGCTTTTTTTTCAGGCTGGCCGGGATGACCTTTTATATGGAGATTTGCAAAGACGGCGTCCGGAGCAGAAAATTTTATGCGTCCGTCATTTTTACCCTGGCTTATTACGCCCATACCATCGTATTTGTGACGCCTGTGCTGGCAGGAGTGCGCAGGGGGGAGATTCCGCTGATCGCCGGTTCCTTATATCTGAATAAAATCTGTGTTCAGCTCCTCATATGCCTGGCCGCGTTTATACTGATCTGGATTGTGAGAAATGGGATCGATTATACCAAGATTAAAAACCGCTGGGAATTCCGCTATGGGATGTGCGCAGGGCTTGCCATATTGGAAATCTACATGAAATACACCCTGAATGAGTTTGGCAAGAAGAAAGACCAGATTGTGGAGCTGACCATATTCGCCATGATCATTTTGATGCTGATTATGATCATGCTGGTTTTCGTAGAGCAGTATTTTGCCAACGAGGACAGGGAAGAAGAGCGTCACAGGATGGAACTGCTGCAGTCGTATCAGTATGAAAGCATGAAAGAACGGGTGGCGGCGGCCCAGGACGTGAGGTGCATGTATCACGATCTGAAGAACCACCTGCTTTCCATCAGCAGCATGGCGGGCAACGGCCATTGGGTGCAGGAATATCTGACGGATATGAAGAGACAGTTAGAAGGATACGAAACAACGGTGGATACCGGAAATTCAATGCTGGATGGGATTATGAGCATAAAGATGAAAGCGGCCCGTCTCAACCAAATAAAAATGAGCGTGTATCTGGATTTCAGCCGGATCACATTTTTAAGGGATATTGATATCTGCACCATATTTGGCAATGCGATTGACAATGCTATAGAAGCGTCCATGAAGGTGCAGGATGAAGAAAAACGGTATATCCAGATCAAAAACGGGGTATTTGCCAACAATCTGGTCATTAAGATCGCAAACTACAGTGAAGAAGAGGTGGAAATGGACGACGGGCTTCCGATGACCACAAAGGAAGATTCCAGGCTTCACGGGCTGGGGCTTCTGAGCGTAAAAAAGACCGCGGCGGAATATAAGGGCATGATGACTGTGGAGCAGGAGAAGGATCAGTTTGTGTTGAAAATCCTGATCCCGATGCCGGCAGGGGACGCCTTAAAATTCCATTAACGTTCCGGCCGGGAGGGGCGCCCAGGACGGTTACGGGGATTTGGCGGCGCGCAGGAATCCGGGATGTGGGAAGCGCAAATTCATAGCATTTACCATATGTGAATTATAAATCCTTTCTATGTGTAAAATATATAATATATAGGTGTATGAATAATAATACACGGAGAGACGAAAAGACGTCTTTTTTGCGGACAACTGCAAAAAGGCGCCTTTTTTAATGTCCAATTACGTCAAAAAAACTCCCAATTACGAAAACTGGATTGAACAAAATACACAATTTTGTTATGATTCACTCACCTAATAAGAAAAATGTGCACAATAAAAGGGGAATTCTGCAGAAACACTATGATGATAATGCCGTATAACGGCAGGATGGAGGTTATCATGAGAAAGATTACAGCGTTAACAACAGCAGTTCTTATGGCGGTATCTGTATTGGCGGGCTGTTCAAAACCGACGGCGAATCCGACGGCAGCGGGGGGAACCACTTCCGCGGCATCAACGGCTGCGGAAAAAACGGAGGATACTACGGCGGCAGCAGAGGCGTCCAGAGCGGAAACAGCGGCAGCAGGAGAGGTGGAAGTGACCGACGGAGGCATTTTAAAGGTGGGCGTCCGGGCTTCTTTGTCCTGTATCGGATATCCGGGTAAAATCGCAACCCAGCAGGAACAGATGGCGGCCTGCCCGGCGATCGAGACATTGGGCCGTTTAAAAGATGATGGGGAAATCGAACCCTGGCTTCTGGAATCCTATGAAGAGAAACCTGATGAGAATAAAATCGTGTTCCATCTCCGCCCGGATGTGAAGTTTACGGACGGAACTCCTTTTGACGCGGACGCGGTGATCTGGAATATGCAGACCACTATGGAAGCAAAGAAAAAGAAATTCAACTGTGATCTGGAATTTGTTAAAGTGGACGACCTGACGGTGGAGCTTCAGCTTTCCCAATGGGATAATTCCCTGATCGACTGGTTTACATACAGTTCCGGCGGTTACATGGCGTCTCCGGCCCACATTCAAAAATTCGAAAAGGTGGAAGAAGCTTATATGTCGCCGGTGGGCACAGGGCCTTTTAAGCTGGCTTCTTATGACAACGACGTGAAGCTGGTATTTGAGAAAAATGAAGACTACTGGGGAACCAGCCATTTAGACGGAATCGAATTCTATCTGTTCTCTGATGTTGCCACCATTACGGCCGCAATGCAGACTGGAGAAATCGACGTGGTGCTGGGAGCCGACGCGGATTGTGCGGAAACCATGATAAAAGAAGGCTACAAATGGGTGAGCCGTGAGCTTCCTACAGGAAACTCCATCACATTTGCCCGTGTAACCAGCAATAACCCGGATCTCCCTACCTATGATTTAAAAGTGCGCCAGGCTCTGGCTTATGGAGTTGACTTTGACGCGATTACAAAACCATATTCCTCAAAGGGAACTTATGTGAGAACCAACCAATGGCAGAACCCGACTTCCTGGGCTTATAACGAAGAGGTAAAGGGATATCCTTACGATGTGGAAAAGGCCAAAGCCCTTCTTGCTGAAGCGGGATATGGGGACGGCTTCACGTTAGAGGCTTATGTAGTTGCGACCAACGCGACCAACAAGCAGATCGTTGAGATGATGCAGGCATACTGGTCACAGATCGGCGTTACCCTGAACATCAATCTGATTGAGCAGACGGTTATGAATGAAAAAACCATGACGGGGTGGGACGGACTTGTCATCGGCGGAAGCGCCGGTGAGAGCAAGAATGCGGTGAACTGGATGAACGCATTTACGGAAGGCAGCGGCGTGCGCTATGCCTGTGACAACCTGGATATACCGGAACTGAGAGAAATCGGGGAAAGAGCCCTGACAGCCACGGACAGAGAAGGAATGACGGCTGATTTAAAAGAAATGCAGAAAGTCATCATTGACGATTACTGCGCTATGATGCCGATCTATGCAAACAGCAAGGATACGTTTACGAAAGATTATGTGTTTGATACCTATATGGGATATTACCACTCTTCGCAGTGGTATCCGGAATCTGCATGGATGAGCGCCCATTAAGGCAGGGAGGGATTTACAAGAGCAGGTGATTTACAAGAAAGGGTGATTTACAAGAAGGGTGATTTACAAGAAGGGTGAAGGGATTTTCGAAAAAGCCTTCACCCTTTGTGTAAATAGTCCTTTGTGTAAAAATCCCTTACTGAAAAATCACCTTTCATATAAATAGCCCTTCATATAAAGATAGGAGGATATCAATCTTGACAGGATATATTCTAAAACGATTGGGCCAGTCCTGTATCGTAATTATATTAGTATCACTTTTCGCGTTTTCCCTTGTCTATCTGATGCCGGGCGATCCGGTTTATGCTCTGGTAGGGGAAGGTGTGGAACTGACAGAAGAAGAATATCAGGCTGAATACATCCGGCTGGGATTAGACAGGCCGGTTTATGAACGATATATCGATTGGGTGGGGGATGTGCTTCATGGTGATCTGGGAACCTCCACCAAATACAACGAGCCGGTTTCCGCCCTGCTGTTCAGGCGTCTTCCGGTGACCATATTTTTAGGGGGAATCTCCCTGGTTATCAGCACTTTTATAGGGATTTTCTTCGGAATGGTGGCCGCCACCAAGCGGGGAACGGTTTGGGATATGGTTGTTACCGTATTTTCCAATTTCGGAGCCGCCGTGCCATTGTTCTGGCTGGCGGTTGTGGGCATCTATGTATTTTCCGTTAATTTGAGATGGCTTCCGTCCTTTGGATTTTCTTTTCCCTGGGACGGAGATCCTTTAACCAGCTTAAAACAACTGGTGCTTCCGGTTCTGGCAATGAGCGTGGGTACGATTTCATCCACCACAAGGCAGACCCGTTCCAGCATGCTGGAAGTGATCGGCCTGGATTACATCCGGGCCACCCGGGCTAAAGGAGTGAAAGAGGGAAATGTGATCCGCCGCCATGCTCTGCCAAATGCCCTGATTCCGGTTGTAACCCTGATTGGAATGAATTTCAGGCATCTGGTAGCCGGTTCTGTGGCCAGCGAGAAGGTGTTCAATATTCCGGGAATGGGACAGCTTTTGACCACGGCTGTGTTTGGCCGTGATGTGGCTGTAACACAGGCCTGCATTCTCATTATCGCCATTGTGGTGTCAGTGGCAAATTTGGTTGTGGACATTTCATACGGAATCATTGACCCGAGAATCCGGGTGCAGTGACAGGGTTAACCGGTAAAATGAAGCGCAGTATCTGCGCATAAAACGCTCTGGCGTGGAGGAAAAATATGGACGAAAAAGCGTATAAAATCAAAAAAATAAAAAGTTTTATCCGGCGGCTGTTCCGCCGCCGCATCGTAATTTATGGAGCGGCCATCGTGTTTTTTTTCATCGTTGTGGCCATATTCGCGCCCTTTCTGGCCCCTTATGACCCTTATGCCATTGATCCCACAAATTCTATGGCACAGCCGTCCGCAGCCCATCTTCTGGGCACGGACAACATCGGCCGGGACGTGCTGAGCAGGATCATTTACGGCACCAGAACCTCTCTGCTGATCGGCATTGTGGCGGTTATGATATCCGCTGTCTGCGGGATCATTCTGGGAATGCTGTCCGGTTATATCGGCGGTACGGTGGACACGGTGATTTCCAGATGCATGGAAGCCCTGATGGCCATTCCAAATACCATGCTGGCCCTCACATTGGGCCTGGTTTTAGGGGGAGGGCTTACCAACCTGATGATCATTCTGGGGATTTCCACGATTCCCACCTATACCCGTATGATGAGGGGACAGGTAATGTCCATCCGCGGGGCGGATTATATCATGGCGGCCGAAGTGGTGGGGGTAAAACGGGTGAAAATCATGTTTTCCCATGTGCTTCCCAACTGTATGTCGCCCTTAATCGTGCTTCTGACCCGTAATATCGGCACCACGATCCTGGCGGAATCCAGCCTGAGCTTTCTCGGACTGGGAATCAACCCGCCTATGGCTTCCTGGGGGGGCATGGTGAATGACGGTTATACCAGGCTGATTGCCAATCCGGCCTTCGGCCTGGCGCCGGGAATCTGCGTGCTGCTTCTGGTTATGGGCTTTAACATTTTCGGCGACGGCCTGAGAGACGTTTTGGATCCAAGGCTGAGGGGATCTATTTAGATCTATTTAGGAGGAAAACACAGATGAGTCATTTATATGAAATCAATGATCTGATGGTGACATTTACCAATGAAGAGGGCAGATCCATAGCCGTGAACGGCGTTTCCTTCTATTTGGACAAAGGGGAAATCATCAGTTTTGTGGGGGAGAGCGGTTCGGGAAAGAGCGTGACCCAGTTGGCAGGCATCCAGTTGATCGCGTCCCCGCCAGGGAAAATCGAAAGCGGAACCGTGATGCTGGAAGGCGAAAATCTGTTGAAATATAAGCAGAACGGCCCTGAAATGCAGAAGATACGGGGCGGAAAAATCGGCATGATCTTTCAGGAACCCATGACCAGCTTAGACCCGGTCAAAACCATTGGATACCAGCTTATGGAATCCATTCTGCTCCACCATAAATGCACCAAAGCGGAGGCGGAGGAAAAAGCGGCCGGGCTATTGACCGACGTGGGGATACCGGACGCCAAAACACGTTTAAACGACTATCCCCACCAGTTTTCAGGCGGCATGCGCCAGAGAATCATGATCGCCATCGCCATTTCCGGTGATCCGGAAATCATCATCGCCGATGAGCCCACCACGGCCCTGGATGTGACCACCCAGGCGCAGATTCTGGATCTTTTGCAGGAAATATCCCAAAAGAGGGGGACGGCCCTGCTGATCGTGACCCACAATCTGGGTATTGTGGCCCGGTATGCACAGAGAATTTATGTTATGTATGCGGGAAATGTGGTGGAATCCGGCAGGGCGGAGGATATCTTTGCAGATCCCTGCCACCCGTATACGAGAGGGCTTTTAAAAGCGGTTCCAAGGCTGGATGATTCCCGGGACAGAAAGCTGATCCCCATCGAAGGCACGCCCATTAACCCGTCCAACCGTCCCAAGGGCTGTCCCTTTGCCAACCGGTGTAAATACCATGGAAGCAAATGTCCCATGGACCGGGAGCCGGAACTGGTTTTGGTGGGAGAAAACGGGCATTTCAGCGCCTGTGCCATGAGCCGTGAAGAGCTGGACGCATTTGACAGCCGGGAGAAAGAGGAAGAACTGGACCGGAGTAAGGAAGTCGGGGATACTCTTTTGAGCGTGAAAGATTTGAAGGTTTATTTTGATATCAGGAAAGGGCTTTTTAAACGGAAAACCGGGGATTTAAAGGTGATAGAAGGGGTATCTTTCGACTTGAAGAAGGGGGAGACCATTGGGCTTGTGGGAGAATCCGGCTGCGGGAAAACCACGGTTGCCAAAAGCATTTTACAGCTCTATCCTCAGGCGAAGGGGCAGATTCTGTTTGACGGGAAAGATATGAAGCAGCTTTCCGGGGAAGAGCTGAGAAAAGAGCGGAAGAATATCCAGATGATCTTCCAGGACCCTTACAGTTCCCTGAATCCGAGAAAGACGGTGGGACAGATGATTGGGGAGCCGTTAAAGACCCATGGGCTGGTGAAGTCCAGCCAGGAATATTTTGCCCGGGTGGATGAGCTGATGCGCCTGGTGGGGCTGGACCCGTCCATGAAGGAGCGGTATGCCCATGAATTTTCCGGCGGACAGAGGCAGCGTGTGGGGATTGCCAGGGCCTTAGCCAGCGATCCTAAACTGATCGTGTGCGATGAGCCGATTTCTGCATTGGACGTGTCCATTCAGGCCCAGATCATCAATCTGCTGGAAGAGCTGCAGCAGAAAATGGGGCTGACCTATATTTTCATCGCCCATGATCTGTCTGTGGTGAAGCATATCAGCGATGTAATCGCGGTGATGTATCTGGGGAAAATTGTGGAAATAGCTCCTTGTGAAGAACTGTACCATAATCCCCAGCACCCTTATACTAAGGCCCTGCTGGCGGCTATTCCGATTCCCGACCCTGCGGTGGAGAAAAACAGGGAAAAGGTGGAGATACGGGGAGAGGTTCCCAGCGTGATGAAACGGCCCGCAGGATGCAGTTTCAGCGACCGCTGTCCTCATGCTACGGATAAATGCAGGCAGGAAATGCCGGAGTATGTGGAGAGCCGGAATGGGCATTATACGGCTTGTTATTTTGTTTCATAAAGACGGCTGGCTCTTGGAAATGAAAAATTGCAACAGTTCAGACGGCTAATCTTTTTGACCGAAAAAGCCGGTCAAGAAGCATCGGATGTCCATCCGATGTGAAAAGTGACAGAGAAAGCGGCTTACAAGCGAGCTTGACGCTGCTTTCTCCATCAATTTTCCCGCCGTCTGAACTGTTATGAAAAATTCTGTTAAAGATAGAAAACAGCCGTAAAAACGGCGGAAAGAGAGGTATTCATGATGGAGATAAAACAATTTCCGGCGGATGTGTCGGGCTTTTATGAAGAAATTGATCCTGATGATATTTACCGTACCCAGCTTACCGGATTATTTGAACGCCGGTTAGATGTCGGAGGCGTTCCCCGCGCCAAGACATTTTATATATACATACCGGAACGCTGTTATCATAGTGGCCCTGCTGCGGTTCTGATCCCTTCGGAGGGGCAGGCCGTGGTGGAGTTCCTGGTACAGAGCGGGTGGAAGGAGACTGCGGACCGGGAAGGCATTCTTTTGCAGATTGCGGCTCCGGGGGAAGATTACGAATATGTGCAGGCATTGGAGACCATGGTCCGGGACCGGACTTATTATAACATCAACAAAGCCTATGTCTATCTGGCCGGTTATGGCACAGGGGCCAGGCTGGCCCAGATGCTGGCTTTGGAAGTGCCCTCCCATTTTGCGGGAGCGGTGTGCGCAGGCGATTACGGGGTGGAAGAGGAACTGCTCAAGGAGTGGGGGGACCGTCCGTCCGACTATGATTTCATGCCCATGAGGGAGGTTCCGCTGCCCATGTGCCTGCTTTCCTGCCCGGAAACCGGGGAAGAAAAAGCGGCTCAGGAGAGGGCGGCATGTTATTGGAAACAGGCCAATTTGTCCCGGGAAAAGCCTTATGAGCAGGACGGCCTTACCGTATATCTGGCGAAAGAGGACACAAATGCGTCTCTAATCGAGGAAATAGCCGGCGCGCCTCTCATTTTGGGAAATATGAAGACTGATGAGGTGATGGGAAAAGCGGACTGGATCTGGGAACTGGTATCCCGCTATACCAGAACCACGGGCATTGCCAACGGCCACCTTCGCCCAAGGCGGTCATTAAAAGCCTGGGGAGCGGAGAGAAGGACCATCCGGGTTGACCAGTATTTGAGGGACTGGGTGGAATATATCCCGTCTAAGGTGAAACGTGATCCCGGTTATAAAGCGCCGGTGGTGGTCTGTTTCCACGGCGGAGGCAACCGGAATGAGCCGATGATGGCTTCCACCGAATGGGTTAAGGTGGCGGAGGCCAGGAACTTCATCGCTTTGTTCCCGGCCGGTTCCATGCGCCGCATGGCGGATAAGGGCTGGATGCCTCATCCTGCCTGGAATTCAGGCCGCGTCGGGGATATCATGGACGATGAAAAACTGGTGAAAATGATGCTGGAAGACGTATTTTCCCGCTTTAACGTGGACCGTTCCAGAGTATACGCCAACGGCCATTCCATGGGCGCCTGCATGTGCCAGAGGGCCATTCTCGCCCTGCCGGAGTATTTTACCGCAGGAGCGTCCACGGGAGGGGTGCTCAAAGGCGGGTTCTTCGGGTATTTTGATACGGAGGGCGTGAAGGAAAACTGTAAAATGCCCCTCTGGATGGTCATGGGTGAAAATGACTACAACGGCGGCACCTATGAAAACCCGGCCAACTTCACAAAGGTGAATGCCGAGTATTGGACGAAGCGGAATGAAACCCAGCCGGTGGATGAACCGCTTACCTACCGTAACGGATTGTATTATCATAAAGTCTATTTGAATAAGCAGGGTGTCCCCATGGTTCAGTTTACCACGGTGGATTATAAGCCCCACTGCTGTACAGCGCAGGATTCCTGGTTTTTTTATGATGAATGGTTCTCTAAGTTCAGCAGGAGGGAAGACGGGACGCTGGTTTATCTGAATGGGGTTGAGGTGAAGTAAAGAAAAGGGATTTATTGGCGAAAGTTACGCAGAAAAACGGGGCGAGACGGCGGAGGCTGGGCTGGGCGTTTGGAACGGGCCGGGCTGGCCGGAATCCGACGGCGCCGGAAGGCAGCTTCCAACCGTAAGTGAAACTAAGGCCGCAGGAATGGAAAAAGGCGGTTCTATGCCCATTCACGGTGAACTCTTTATGGACTTCACCGTGAATGGGCATCTCAGAAACTGATTCGGTTTTCAGTTTCTGCCCGTCTTTTTCCATCCCTGCGGCCTAAGTTTCACTACACGATTTCCAGATGCCTTCCGGCGCCGTCGGATTCCGGCCAGCCCGGCCCGTTCCAAACGCCCAGCCCAGCCTCCGCCGCCTCGCCCCGTTTTTCCGCTGGTTTTTTCATGGGATGGGGAATTTAACATCAACCCTCAAGGGATTTTCGAAAATGCCTTCACGCTTTACTTTAAAAATTGTATGCCTTCTTTCCTAATAAGCGGTCTTTACATTTTATAAGCGTTTTGAAATCACCGTATCAATTAAACCATATGTTCTGGCTTCTTCTGCTGTCATAAAATTGTCCCGGTCTGTATCGCGCTCTATTTCTGCGATTGTCCTTCCTGTATTTTGGGCCAGCAGTTGATTTAAGCGCTGCTTATTCTTTTGCATATAATCAGACATTATCTTTATGTCGCTGGCGGGGCCTTTTATGCCTCCGGATATGGCGGGCTGATGGATCATAATTTCGGCATTTGGCAGAGCGAACCGTTTTCCTTTTGTACCGGCGGCCAGCAAAAAAGCCCCAAAGCTTGCTGCAAGGCCAACGCAGATTGTGGATATATCACATTTAATATAGTTCATTGTGTCAAAAATGGCCAACCCCGCCGTCACAGAACCGCCGGGACTGTTAATGTAAAGACTTATATCCTTATCAGGGTCCTGCCCTTCCAAAAACAACAATTGGGCAGTAATTAAACTGGCCGTTGTATCGTTTACCTCTTCACCTAAAAAAATGATCCGATCAGATAACAGTCTGGAATAGATGTCGTAACTTCTTTCTCCTCTGCTTGTTTGTTCAATTACATATGGCACTGTACTCATGCAGCATTGACCTCGCATTTCATAGTAGATTTATAAAGCATAACAAGACTGCCCTTCAGTTCAAATTTATTGAACTTGGGAACGTGGACTTTCAGCTTTCTGTACTCTTTAGGAGGATACCCGTATAGCTGACGAAATGCAAAAGTAAATGATTCCTGGGAACTGTAATTTGCCTCATAAGCAATTTCTATAATCGGCTTTTCTGTATAAACAAGTTTTTCAGCCGCCACAGTGAGCCTGCGCAGTTGTATATATTTATATATCGTGCAGCCTGCATACTCTAAAAACATTCTGTTGAGATGAAATTTAGAATAAGCAGCCTCTTTTGCAATATCATCCAAATTTAATTGGCTGTCCAGGTTATCTTCTATATAACTGATCACATTTTTAATGATTTTTTCATTTTCCATCTTCCCACTCTCCGTTTATGATGTTGTACCGCTATAATACCATTGTAACACGCTTTATCTAAAACTGTCCTAATATAAATTGCTGTTTAATTGAGGAAGTTACGCAGGAAAGCGGAGAGGGCGGACGGCGGGAAAGAAGACCGGAGAGCGGAACGGGGGGGAAACAATTTGATGCAAATGCTGTGGGGATTTACATCAACCCTCAAGGCATTTTCGAAAATGCCTTGAGGGTTAATGTAAGGGTTGATGTTAAATTGTTTTTAATTACTTGAGCCAGAGAACATCAGCAGGGAAGCGGGACGAGGGGGCGGACTGGATGTTTGGATGCGGCCGGGCCCAGGGGAATCCTTCGGGGATGAAAGCCATCTGGAAACCGTTAGTGAAAGTTAGGCTCCAGGGATAGAAAAAGACGGGCAGAAACTGAAAGCCGAATCAGTTTCTGAGATGCCCACTGAACGGTAAAGTCCCATAAAGAGTTTACCGTGAATGGGCATCGGACCGTCTTTTTCTGTCCCTGGAGCCTTAGTTTCACTTACGGTTGGAAGCTGGTTTTCATCCCCGAAGGATTCCCCTGGGCCCGGCCGCATCCAAACATCCAGTCCGCCCCCTCGTCCCGCTTCCCTGCGTAACTCACTCGCCTAAATAAAGATTCTCAGTCAATCTTCTCAGCCTTCAGCAGGTAGGACAAAGGAAGCCCCCTGCCGTCATACACATCGGATAAGCCCACATCATAGTCGAATTCGTCAAACCGGACAATTCTCATCTGAGAACCGCTGACAGCATTGATGATGTCTGATATGGTATGGGTAAAGCTGGTGAAGGTTTTGGAATGGTACGGTTCAGACATGTATCCCATGCCTTCATTTTCGATCCAGGGTTCATTCCTGAAATAAGAATAAGTGATTCTGTTCAAATCCTGCCCGTTAAATTCTGGTTCGCCGGGCATGGACAGCATGTTCATAACCGGATGGAAATCGTGGATCAATAGAATTCCGCCGGGTTTTAAACAGTCTGAAACTTTTCTGAAGAGGGGATTTAAATCTTCAAACCATGTGACCGCCCCGATGGTAAACAGAATGAAATCAAAATGATGGTTATACTGCTGGTCAATGTCTAAAATATTGCATGCGCAGAACCGGCAGTTGGTAATTCCTGCTTTTTGCGCGGTGGATTCCGCCTGTTTGATGATATTTTCAGCGATATCGAAGCCAACTCCGCATTTGGCTCCAAGCTGCATGAGGGACAACAGTTCCCGCCCGTTATTACAGCAGAACTGGGCCACAGTTTTGTCCTTCAAATCCATGGCCTCCAGCTCCTTCGCCACATCGGCGCAAAAAAACGGCAGGCGTTCATTCAGAAGAATGTTGTGGTTTTCATCTCCCCAGCCCTTGTGTCTGTGTTCAAATGCCTCTTCCCAGGCGGCTTTGTTTGCTTTTATATAATCCATTTTCGTCTCCTTTGGCTCTTGTCCGGCCGGGGGCTGTGAAGCGGCTTCCGGCCGGAAATAATTGATCTTACTCTATCACAATGAGCGGTTTTTGACCAGACGCTTTTTGAACCTTTGGCCGGTTTGGGCCTTTGAATATTTCAGGTGCTGACCGGATGAAGGGGCGGCCTGTGGGCCAGTTCCCTTTTGAGGCGCAGAGCCATCCATACCGTCACCAGTGCGGAGGCGGCATCGGCAGCTGGCTGTGCATAAAGGATGCCGTTCATTCCCAGAACCGCCGGAAGGATCAGGACAGCGGGCACGAAGCAGATTCCCTGCCTGCATGCGCCCAGAATAAATCCCTCCAGCCCTTTCCCCAGAGCCAGAAAAAGGGAGGAGTATACAGTGTAGAATCCAAAGAGCAGGAAAGACAAGCCATTGGCTCTCAGCGCTTTTTCCCCGGCCGATATCATTTCTAAATCTCCTTTGGTAAAGCTGGAAATGATGGCTGAAGGGAACAGGGCCATTACCAGGCCGCAGGCCCCGCAGAATATGGTTGACCAGAGGATGGAGGTTTTCACCGCTTCGTGGAGCCGGTCATAGTTTCCGGCCCCGTAGCTGTAACCTGCAACCGGCTGGAATCCTTTGATAAAGCCAAAGACCATCAGACTTCCCATGGAAATGATTCTGGTTACGGCTCCCATGCCGGCAATCAAAGAATCGCCGTATTCTTTTGCCTTCATGTTGATCAGGGTGATGGATAGGCTGGTCAGAATCTGGAATATCAGCGTAGGCACGCCAATTTTAAGGATTTCAGACAGAATTTCTTTCGAAAAGCAGCACTGGCTGATGCGGAAGGTGAAAACGCTTTTCTTTCTGAGCACATAGCATAGATAGACCAGTGTGGAGACCATTTGTGAAATAGCTGTGGCAATTGCGGCGCCCTCCACCCCTAAATCCAGCCCATAGATAAACACCGGATCCAACGCCATATTGAGTAGCGCGCCTGTCAGCAGGGCGGCCATTGTGGTTTTGGCAGCGCCTTCGCTGGTGACGATATTGTTCATAGTCACATTGAAAACGTTAAACAAAGAGGAAATGATGTAGATTCTCGTGTAGGCCAGCGCGTAGGGCAGTATACTTTTTGTGGCCCCCAAAAAGACCAGCGCCTGTTTGAGAAATAGGACTGTGCAGATAATGACCGCCCCGCCTGTGAGCAGACTGCTGTAGAGGGCTGTGCTGGCCGCTTGATCGGCGGTTTCCCGGTCCCCATTGCCCAGAAGCCTGGAAATATAGGACGCGGCTCCATTTCCGAACAGCAGCCCCAGGCCGACCACAACCTGCCCCAGGGGAAATGCGACGGAAATCGCGCCCATCTGGCTGGTGCCCAGCCCTCCGACAAAATAAGCATCCACCAGATTGTATAATGCATTGATCATCATACCGATCATGGCAGGCAGTCCAAGGGCTAAAAGCGCTTTGGGTACCGGAGCATTTCCCAGCAGCTCCATTTTCTGATTGATCCCTTTCATAAGTAAAACTCCTTTCTGTTGACACGAAATGTAAAATATAGTACTATAATTTATAGTATAACAGCTGTGAGGCATATACTACTATAAATTATAGTAGTTGTCAAGCAGAAAAGGAGGAAATGATGGCAGCTATTGATTTGATCGTATTGGGAATTTTGAAAAAAGAGGCGTTAAGCGCTTATGAGATTCAGAAATTAGTGGAATACCGGAATATATCCAAATGGGTGAAGATCAGCACCCCTTCCATTTATAAGAAAGTGATTCAGTTAGAAGAAAAGGGGCTTATTAAAGGCAATGTTGTGAAGGAGGGAAAGATGCCGGAGAAAGCGGTCTATTCCCTGACGGAGGCCGGAGAAAGGGAATTTGACCGCCTCATGATGGAAATCGCGTTAAAGCCCATCCATATATTCCTGGATTTCAATGCGGTGATCGTCAACTTGGACAGTCTGCCGCAGAAAAAGCAGGAAATGTGTCTGTCCGGCATTGAAGAGAACCTGAATACGTTAAGAACCTATCTGGAAGAGAATATCACCATGAAAGAACATATTTCCGGCATTCCTGAAACGGGAATGGCTGTGCTGCGGCAGCAGTATCTATTGGTCCAGGCGATTGAAACCTGGATTTCTGAGCTGAAAAATGGAATCGGGGAGCAGTGATGTCCTGCAATAATCCCCTGCTTAGAAAATTTTGAACATTCTTTATGAGGCAGTCCTCGATCTAAAATAATTTCTTCATTGGAATAACCCGCCTTTAAATGCCGGGGAAGCCGGACAGACAGACAAAACTCCCCAAAGGGGAGGCCGTGGGAAACTGTGCGGACCGGCGTATGCCCGCGCCGGTCTGTGAACCAAATCCATATATAATCATTAAAAGATCCCTTTAAAATAAAAAAAACAAAAAAATTTGAAAAAAATTTATTCCGAATTTTTGCTTTATAAGCTGACAAAACCATAAAAAATGTAAATGGTTTTCGAGAATAGTGTATTAATAATAATACACTAGTGGATTATAAAATGAATTATTAAGAATCAATAACAATACAGTAGTATTGACAAAAATATAAAACTATTATATATTTTGTATATAAAACCAAACCTTGTACAAAGATAACTGTACAATGTGCCGTAAAATATATCCTTTAAGCCGGGATATGCCAGTTTACGGAAAACTCCCGGGTTTCCGGCAGAGCCGAAAGCCCGGGAGCACCCCCTTTTTATGAAGTTTACGGGATAGAACAATATCAATCAGAATGTATCACGGTATCCTAGGAGGGAAGATAATTCCCGTCCAAGAGCAACGACTAACTGGATATACTCCTGATACCGGTTTTGATAAATCAGGTTAGGGACTGAGAGGCTGACAGCGGCCACGGTTTTGCCGGAATAATCTTTTAACGGTGCGGCTAAACTGACTTCAAAGTTGGTAAATTCCTCGATGTCGACCCCATATCCCTGAGAAGAGATTTCTTTTAACTGCTGAAGGATTTTATCACGGTCCGTAATTGTAGACGCGGTATAAGCATGCAGGGGATGTTGATCCAAAGCTGTTTTTTGTTCTTCTTCGGATAGGGAAGCGAGCAGCACTTTGCCTCCGGCCGTACAGAAAGCGGGGACAATTCTCTGGTCCGCAAACTGGTTTATGGCAGTAGAGGTAGTTTTAGACAAAAACTTCAGCACCATATAATCCTGCTGGAGAGCCATAAGGTTCGCCTGGTTTAACTGCACAGCCGTTTGTTTTACAAATGCCTTCAGATAATCGTCGCAGGACAGCAGGTGGCTGTATTTGATCCGGAATCTGGAACCCAGTATGAATATCTGGTAGCCCAGAAAATATTTTCCGGTCGACTGGTCCTTGGACAGAAAATTCATCTCTGTCATGACGTTCACCATTGCATAGGCGGTGCTTCTGGAGATGTTGAGTATTTTACTGATTTCAGTCACATTCATGGCGGTTCTGCTGTCGCCCATGATTGTTAATAATTTCAAAGCTCTCTCAATGGATTGTTGAGAGGAATTGCTTTCTTTTTTTTGCATTTTCCATTCCTCCGTTCATTACTGTATTAATATTAAGACATATATATTGAGAAGTCAATACACAAGAGGAATGAATTGGAACATAATGCTGCTTCTGTTTCGCAGCGGGAAGGAGGAAACATGGATATAATGAGGCCTAAAGTTACAACTCAAAAGGGGACCTACATGGGCATGAGGGAGAAGAACGGTGTCCTGGCTTTTAAAGGGATTCCATTTGCCCAGCCGCCGGTGGGGCCGTTGAGATGGCAGGCGCCCAGGGAGGTGCCAAACAGCAGACAAACTTTCGACGCGGGTGAGTTTAAACCGATTCCCATACAGTCCGATGAGGATGAGAGGTACGCGGGGCTGGAAAAAAGCGAAGACTGCCTGTACCTGAACATTTTTACCGCCGATTTAGTGACGAAGAATAAGGCGGTGCTTGTCTGGGTATATGGAGGGGCATACATAAAAGGCGGGGCCAGCCGCCCGCTGTATAATGGGGATTTTATGATTGATGAAAATCCGGATGTGATTTTGGTGACAATCAACTACCGGCTGGGAGTATTTGCAACTCTCAATTTGTCTGAGCTGGATGAGAGCGGCCGTTACCGTTACAGCAACAATCTGGCCCAGATGGACCTTCAGGCGGCTTTGAAATGGGTTCATGACAACATTGCCGATTTCGGAGGGAATCCCTACAATGTCACACTATTCGGGCATTCCGCCGGTTCCAGCAATATTTCGGCCCAGCTTATGATGAAAGAATCCAGGCCATATTTTCAAAAGGCCATCATGCACAGTTCCTTTGCGGTGGATGTGGGAACCACGTCCTGGGAAGACAGCCTGGGAGCGGCAGGGGTATTTTTTGATATTCTGGGAAATCCCACGCTGGAAGAGCTTTTGAAACTTCCGGCCGAGACCATTTATGACGCCCAGGTCAAGCTTCAGAAATCAGGATTCTTCAATTCTGAGAGAAAAGAATTTTCTGTGGTGCTGGATGATATCGTGATTCCAAAAGACGGATTCAGGCAGCTGGTTCACGGAGCTGCCGCCGGTATCGATGTGATCATTGGAACCTGCTGCGGGGAATACGACCAGCAGTTCAGGCCCCTTGACATGAAAGAAAAGTATGAATTTCTGAAACGCCAGTGCGGGAAAAAGACGGGGGATTTGGACAAGGCGATTGAATTTTACCGGAAAAATGATCCGGATAAGCCTTTGGACGAGATTTATATGGATATTAAAAATGATCTCTGGCTCAGAATACCGGCCAATCTGGTGGCGGAAGCGTTGTCGGGCCACAGTGAGGTGCACATGTTCCACACCATGCTGAGAAAAGAAAATGGAAACAGGGCACACCATGGCAACGAATACGAAATGATTTTCGGCCGGCCGGACAGGGAATTGGTGTCGGCCCAGCTCGCTTATATCATACGCAGAACCTGGATGAATTTTGTCCGCTGCGGAGAACCGAAAGGGGCGGGGCTTCCCGAATGGCCGCTGTACGATAAAAAGAACAGGAAGACCATGATGATCAGCAGGGAGTCCTATATTGCTGATGGAGTCAGGCTGATGGATATGGAGTATTTTTATCCGTTGTTTAAGGAGACGGAGGAATTGGTTGATTAAGTTACTTTTAACATGAAGTCCCTAACATGAAGTCCCAAGGCATTTTCAGAAAAGCCTTCACGCTTAACATTAAAGTCCCAAGGCATTTTCGGAAAAGCCTTCACGCTTAACATTAAAGTCCCAAGGCATTTTCAGAAAAGCCTTCACGCTTAACATTAAAGTCCCAAGGCATTTTTGGAAAAGCCTTCACACTTAACATTAAAGTCCCAAGGCATTTTCGAAAAAAGCCTTCACGCTTAACATAAAAACCTC
This sequence comes from Clostridium sp. MCC353, assembly GCF_018785315.1. Classification (GTDB taxonomy): domain Bacteria; phylum Bacillota; class Clostridia; order Lachnospirales; family Lachnospiraceae; genus CHH4-2. The sequence continues at coordinate 24,319 of NZ_WQPN01000068.1, forward strand.
AAGGCATTTTCGAAAAAGCCTTCACGCTTAACATAAAAACCTCAAGGCATTTTCAAAAAAGCCTTCACGTTTAATATTAAAAAAGGAGAGTTATTATGAAGAAAAAATTATCACTGTTACTGGCCACATCCATGGTACTGGCACTCACCGCCTGCGGATCAGGTTCCAAGGCTCCGGCGGGCGCTGAAAAAGCGGCAGAAACAAAAGCGGCGGCAGCCGGCGCCCAGACCGACGCCCCGAAAGACCTTCCAGTATGGCCGTTTACGGATAAAGAAATCACTTTCTACACCAGAAACTCCGCAGGCGGCAGCGTTACCCTTTCCCAGCAGTATCTTTTAGACATTGTTTTCGAGGACGGAGGCACAAGCCTTTTGGTATCGGACGCAACTTCCGGCGGAGCCGTATGTGTGGAAAAAACATATGCTGCGGGCGGAGACGGATATACCTTCTATATGTCGGGAAATGAGATGGTAATCGGTGAGATCACAGGTACCTTTGACTACTCCCTGAAAAATGATTTCCAGGTTTTAGGCATGCTGCCGTCCAACGGAGCTCCTAACTTCATCGGAGTTTCCAAATCCACCTTACCTGATGTAAAGACCATGGAAGATTTGGTTGATTACTGTAAAGCCAATCCTGGCAAAGTGAGATTTGCCTATGCTCCTGATACCGTTGGCGAAGTATATGCCACATTATTTGCAGATCATTTCGGACTTGACGTGAAGATGACTATTTCCGAAGGAAGCGATTCCAAGCCGAACCTGATGGGCGGTATTGTAGATGTTGTGTTCTGGAATCAGCGAGATGCCATCGAATATTCCGATTACCTGGTTCCTGTAGTTGCTCTCAGCAATGAACGTTCTGTGAAAGAAGAACTGAAAGATGTTCCCTGCTATGCGGAGAAAGATTTATCCGACTGTGTGGTTCCTTCTGTCATGTTCTTAGCCTGCAAAAATGATATCGATGAAAATCTGGCCCAGGCCATCAATGCTAAATGGAATGAAGCGATCAACGATGCGATCAGCGATAATCCAAGTGAAAAAGGCAAGCTTTTAAAAGAATACATGGATACCCAGAACCAGATATTAGAGCCGCTTACAATTGAAGAATGCTGGAAAATCATCGACGATGAATATGAGAAGATTGGTGAAGTATTAGGAAATAAAGAATAATTGAAAAACATCAAAGAAGGGGCGGAATCTTCTGCCCCTTGAATGGATTATGAAACTAATAAAGTAACTGTTAGATAAGTATTTAATTGACTGGAGGTAAGACTTTATGAATAAGCTGCGTAAGGATCGCCAGCTTGGAATCGTATGCCTTTTACTGGCTGCTTTCATCGTGTTTGAGTCAGGAAAGATAAAGATTCGTACAGAGGAATTCGCCAAGGTTGGTCCCCGCACGTTTCCTTTTATTGCTGCTGGTATTTTTGCTGTTTGCGGCATCTACTTTCTGGTACATAAACTGGAAGGGAAGGATAAAGTGTACATGACAAGGGCTCAGTTCGGCCGTGCAATGATGATGTTCGGATGCTATGTTTTGTATCTGGCGGGTTTGTATTTTCTTGGATTGAAATTTGCTGCACCGATCGCGATTTTTGTTATGGTAATGTTGTTCTGCCGGGGAAAGATCAGTTGGTGGAAAGCGTTGATTTATGCGGTGGTTTTTGGCGCGGTATTTTACGGTTTATATGTTTATGCATTTCAAATTCGTGTGCCTGCCGGCATTTTGGGATTATAGGAGAGGAGTGAGAGTATGGTTTGGTCAGCTTTTTCAGAAGCACTGCAGCAGATCCTTACCCCAACAGGGCTGCTTTATATCATCGGAGGCGGTATCCTCGGCATGATACTTGGCGCGATTCCCGGTTTATCGGGAGGTACTGCTTCAGTTATTATTTTACCATTGACTTATAAAATGGAGCCGGGTCTTGCCCTTGCGCTGCTCGCCAGCCTTTATATCGGGTCCACATCAGGGGGATGTATCGGGGCGATTTTATTGGGAATACCGGGAACGGGCGCATCTATTCCGACGGCCTGGGAGGGATATCCCATGGCCCGGCGCGGAGAAGGGGTCCGGGCTCTGAGCATTGCAGTTACCTGTAACTTCATCGGAACGGTTCCCGGCCTTATCATTGCCATGATCGCGTGTATCCCGCTGTCTACAATCGCCTGTAAAATGGGTCCGTGGGAATATTTCAGCCTGCTCCTCCTGGCAATCACCATGGTAGTGGCCCTTTCCAAAGACAATCTGATGAAGGGATTTGTATCCGTGGCCCTGGCGCTGATTATCTCCTGCGTCGGCTCGTCGCCTATCGACGGCGCGAAGCGGTTTACTTTTGGCAGCACCTATCTGTTGGGCGGCGTCAGCATGATCGTGGCAATGCTGGGAATCATAGCGGGCCGTATGATCATAGAGGAGTACGCATTTAATAAAGAAGTGGACACTTCCATAGCCGGAAAGGTGTCCCGATACAAATTCCCGGCGGCTGATCTGGCTAAAAATGTAGGAAATATCATACGTTCCTTTTTAGTCGGTGTATTTACAGGATTTTTACCAGCCCTGGGCGGCGGCGTGGCGTCCATGATCTGTTACGCTACGGAAAAAAATCGGTCCGAACATCCGGAAACCTTTGGAAATGGGGAACCAGCTGGAATCATCGCATGTGAAACCACCAATAACGCGGTTATCGGCGGCGCGCTGATCCCCATGATTTCCATGGGTATCCCGGGATCTCCGGCTTTGATCTATATGATTACGGCATTATCCATCCACGGAATTTCCTGCGGACCGACTTTATTAAGGGATTATCCGGATGTGGTTTATCTGCTCTATTTGAGCTGTATTTTCGCGGCAGTTGCGATTTTGTTTGCCCAGGTATTCGGAATGCCTTTATTCCCAATGCTTTTGAAAGTACCGTCCCATTTCCTGTATCCTGCAATCATCGCCGTTGCATTTTTGGGTGCGTTTATCAGCCAGGGCAACCTGTCAGGCGTTGTGATCTGCCTGTGTTTCTGCCTGCTGGGCATGGCGATGAGATATTTTGAAATACCGGACGCTCCATTTATGCTGACTTACTGTCTGGCCGCGTCCATGGAGACAAAGCTGAGACAAGGGCTTGTTAACGGTTTTCATGGAATCTGGGATTTCTTCACCCGCCCGATTTCCTGCCTGTTCATCATTTTGGCGGTGATCAGCCTTTTATACAATCTTTTTGGTGATAAATTGAAAGCGAAACTGGTGAAATCTAAATCAGTCTGATAAAAAACAGAAGCAAAAAATGCCGGTCAGCATTCCGGGGGCCGGCATTTTCCATGCAAAGATTACCTGAAAGAGTTGTTATTGTTCAGCAGATTGGGCAGTGAATGCAAAGACCTGCCAAACAGTTGTAAAGTATTTATTTAAATGTTAAGGAGAACAGTTATGCAGAAAACTGTACAGTTAAAAAGCGGAATTACATTGGGATATAATGAATTCGGCAGCGGAGACCGATACCTCATAAGCTGCCAGCAGAACCATAACAGCAAAGTCGCCTATACCATCGATCTGGCGGAAAAACACGGATTTCATGTGTTTCAGGTGCAGATCAGGGGATACGGGATTTCGGCTTCGGAAGCGGTCAAAGACCTGGGCGGGACGTGGTATGACGTATGGGCCCAGGACGCCTGCGATTTTGCGGACGCCATGGGAATTGACAAATTCTTTTACGGAGGCATTTCCCACGGTTCGGGTATCGGCTGGCATATCTGCCGCCTGCATCCGGAGCGGCTGAGGGGATTTTTCGCCGGAGTGCCGGGCCCACACAGCAAGGACGGACAGGAGACGGGAGAGGCGCGGATGCAGACGATCCGGGCAAGCGAGGACCCGGAGACCTGGAAAGCCTATGCGGAAGCCAAGGCTTACCGTCAGGCAGGGCCGCTGAGAAAGCTGGCAAAAGACGGTCTGGCCGATCCTGAGAAGATCGAAGCCGCCATAAAAGAGCAGAGGGAGTTTTGGGTTACCATGCCCCCGGAAGTGGCCCGGCTGGACCCGAAAAAGCCATTTGCGGACTGTGCGACAGAGGAAGAGCTGATAGAGGAACTGAAAAAAATAAAGGTTCCTGTTTTAATTATAGGAGGAATGCTGGATCCCATCAGCACCATTGACAATATGGTCCGTTCCTGTAAGGCGGTGGAGAACAGCGAGATGGTGGTCTTTTCCGACGGCACCCACAATGTGCTGTTAGAGCACAGGGGTGAGGTTGTGAACCACATTATGGCGTTTTGTGATGGACGGGGACTGCTGTAGGCATTTCAGTGTCGAAAAGAGGCGGATGTCTGTCCCGGCAGCATTGTGAAGAGGAAAGGAGAACTATGTTATATCAATTAGAAGCGCCTGAAAAATTCGGAATATCCTCACAGTCCATCCTGGATTTTCTGGACGCCTGTGAAGAGGAAAATGTGGAACTCCACAGCCTGGAACTGAGGCGGTGGGACCAGAAGTTTGTGAGCGGTACATTTGCGCCGTTTACCCAAAGGAGCAGACACCGGATGTATTCTTCGGGAAAGGCCCTATGCAGCCTGGCATTTTTGTTCGCCATGCAGGACGGCCTGATCGGTCTGGATGAGCCATTGGTATCCGTATTTGCCGGCCGGGTCCCTGAGAATCTGCCGGAATATATGGATCAGGTGACCATGTACCACGTGCTTACCATGTCCACAGGCCACGAAAAGGATGTATTTTCCAGAATTAAAGAGACAAATGACTGGGTGAAGGAGTTCATGCGGATTCCCCTGGCTTACCGCCCCGGCAGCACGTATGTCTACAACAACGGAACGCCCCATATGGTGTCCGAGGCGGTGCGGCTGAGAACGGGAAAGGATTTAAAGACCTATTTGGAAGAAAAACTGCTGTCCCACATGGGAGAAACCATGGACATTTCCTTGAATCCCCAGGGCGAGCCGGAACCTTCCACCATCAGCATTACCATCGAGGCATTTGGAAAGATCGCTGATTTCCTTTACCACCATGGCAGCTGTCAGGGAAAACAGCTTTTAAAACCGGAGCTGGCGGACATGATGGGGCAGTGCCATCTTCCCACGCCGATTGACGCCAGGGTTCCCGCCGACTATGTGGAAAAAGCCTGCAACGGCTACGGGTTCCACACCCGGAGAAATGCCATCGGCGGCTACAAGCTGTCCGGCGGCAGAAGCCAGAAATCCCTTGTGCTGCCGGAGTTTGAAATGACGGCGTCCATGATGGCCAATGAGCCACGGGAGGGCATTTTGATGCATCTGTTTTATACCCGCGTCATGTTCCATGTCTATCAGAGGCCGCTGCCGGAAGACCCGGAAACGCTGAAACGGCTGAAATACCGCTTAGAACACCTGAACCTGGGCCCCAAAGGAATCCCCTCTTCTTCTATAGAGGAGAAGGTGCAGGGCAGGGAATACCGCCTTTCCTGCAATGAGGACGGAAAGAAGAAGGTCCGGTTTGATTTCTCGGACACCCAGGCCGCCGTCTGTCTGGCCGGCCGGAAAATCCTGATCGGGAAAAATGGACAGTGGCTGGAAAATGAACCCTACTTTTTGAGAAAACCCAGTGATTTCCGCTTGAATCTCATTCCCGGTTCCAAAGCCAATCTCTATACCGGCGCATGGACCGGAGAAAATGAGTTCACATTTTATATACGCAGCGAATCGAGGATGGCCACGGATAAAGTCTATTGCAGGTTCGAAGGCGGCAGGGTGGAAATCCGGGTGATGATTGATCCGCAGAAGAACGCGGGCACAAAAATCGAGCCAATCATCTTAAACGGTTTCTGCCAAGAATAAATTTCAGGAGGAAAATGCCCATGCCTTACATACAAATTGACGACGGAGTACAAATATATTATGAAGAACGGGGGACCGGGGATAACTACATCTTTTCTTCCCGTTCCCGGATTGAACACGCCAGTTCCTATACGGCGGCCCTGGCGGATTTGGGCTATCATGTGATCGAAATCCAGCTTCGGGGATACGGAAAGTCCACCCATGTGACGGAAGATTATGGAATGAAATGGTATGATATCTGGGCTTCGGATATCGTGAAGGCGGCTAAGGCCCTGGGGGTGGAGAAATTCGTATATACCGGAGTTTCCCACGGCGCCGGTGTGGGCTGGCATATCATCCGCAGCCAGCCGGAGGTTTTAATCGGTTTTGCCGGTGTGGTGTGCGGCCCCCATTCCAAAGACGGCCAAGACACGGGGGCGGAACGCCAGAGAACCCTGGACAATGCGCGGGATGAAGAAAAATGGAAGGCCTACAGCCTGGAGCGCTATCACAGGGACTGCGCCAATCCTCCATCTTATATGAATGAAGAAGAGCTGGCAGAGTTTATGGAAAATGCAAGGGAAAAATATGAAGAGACCCTGAACATGGAACTGTCTGAGCGGTTGATTTCCCCTAAGAAACCATTTCCCGACCTGTCCACGGAGGAGGAACTGATTGCGGAGCTGGAGAAAATAGACCTGCCCTGCATTTTCTTAGGCGGCATGTTCGATCCCATTTCCACCACGGCCAACATGGTGAGAACGGGCAGCGCGGTAAAGAGGTCTAAGACCATTTTGTATCAGGATTCGGATCACGGCTTGTGCAAACGGTATCCCAAGCAGATTGCCGGGGATATTGATCTGTTTTTACGGGAAAAAAGGGTGTTTGAATGAAATTATTTGTGCGGGATAAGGCATTTTACAAGGAAGTGGCAATGATTGCCATTCCGGTTGCCATGCAGAGTGTGATTTCCATAGGAATTAATATGATGGATACGGTAATGCTGGGATCATTTGGGGAGGTGCAGTTGTCTGCATCCTCCCTTTCGTCACAGTTCTATCGTATCTTTCAGGTTCTCTGCATGGGTATGGGGTTTGGCGCTTCGGTGATGACGGCCCAGTATTGGGGGCGGCAGGATATTGACAGCATGAAACGGATCATCACCATCATGCTGAGGATTGGGCTGGGGCTGACGGTTTTCTTTACCGCCGTTACGGCCTTGTTTCCCAGCCAGATTTTGAGTGTGTATACAAAAGATATGCGGATTGTGGAATCCGGGGTGGGGTATCTGCGGATTATGGCGGTTACCTATCTGTTTTTGGGCCTTTTTAAAACCCTGACCATTGTGCTCAGGAGCGTGGGGGAGGTGAGGGTTTCCCTGTACGCCTCCATGTTTTCTTTTGGAATCAATATTTTCTTCAACTGGGTGTTCATTTTTGGAAAGCTGGGCGCTCCCAGGCTGGAGATCATCGGGGCGGCCATCGGAACCCTCATCGCCAGAATTTCGGAAGCGGCCATCATAACCGTTTATTTTCTGGTGAAAGATAAGAAGATCCACTACCGGTTCCATGACTTTTTCCTGGACTGTTCCGGGGATTTCAAAATGTTCATGTACTACAGCATGCCGGTTATTATCAGCGATTTGATGCTCACTCTGGGCAATAACATGGCGTCCATCGTCATGGGACATATCGGGACGGCATTTGTTACGGCCAACGCCATTACCAACGTGGTGGTTCAGATCAGCACTGTATTCATCCAGGGCGTCAGCAGTTCCAGCGCCGTGATTATCGGCAATACGCTGGGGACCGGGGATAGAGACAAAGCGTATGAACAGGGAGTGACATTTTTGATGCTGGGAATCATCATCGGCGTGGCCGGAGGCGTGTTCATCGTGGCCGGAAGCCCCTTTATGCTGATGCTTTATAATATCACCGAGGAAACGAAGGCGGTGACCACCCAGTTAATGATGGCGATTGCGCTCATCGTGGTATTTCAGACCATCAGCAATGTGATGACCAAAGGGGTTCTGCGGGGCGGCGGAGATACCAGGTTTTTGATGGTGGCCGATGTGCTGTTTTTGTGGATTTTATCCGTGCCGTTGGGGGCTGCGGCGGCGTTTGTGTGGGGATTTTCACCGTTTTGGATCTATGTATTCTTAAAATGTGACCGGATTGTTAAGAGCGTTTTGTGCGTGGGGCGGTTCAGGACGAAAAAGTGGCTGAAGGTGGTGTGAGGCTTGAGCGTGTCTGTAAATTCATTCCTATTATCTGCACGCCCAACCAGTTCAGCGGACCCGGCCTGACCGCCGTGCCGCTGGGAGAGGGGCCGCCGGTGAGAGCTGTGTCAACCACCTCAATTCATGGGAAACTTGCTTACCAAATGAGATTTTCATTTATAAAATGGGATTCTGGCTCTACAAATGGGAATCTCAGATTGCAATTCATCCGCAATTCATCCGTTTGTTATGTTCTACTTATAAATGTTTTACAATGTGTTGACAATGTTTATACGAATGAATATAATATAAGTAGAATTATAAGGGAGGTGAGTTATATGGCTAAAACTGCAAATATTAATGTCCGCATTGATCCGGAGACCAAATTAAGTGCGGAAAAATTATTTTCCAGTTTTGGGATTACACTTACGGATGCTATTAACATATTTCTACGCAAATCTATTATGGAAGGCGGGTTGCCATTTGAAATGAAACAGCCGCGTTATAATGCAGAAACAGAGGCAGCTATGTTAGAAGCCAGGGCTATTATGGGCGGTCAGGTACAGGCAAAGAGTTATTCCTCTGCACAAGCTCTTTTTGAAGAATTGGATGCAGAAATGGATGGTGAGCAATGTTAGCATTAGTAACCACTGGACAATTCCGCAAGGACTATAAACGTGTGAAAAAAAGAGGATATAATATGCGTCTCTTGAATGATGTGATCAATCTGCTGCTGAATGAACAAACGCTTGGCGAACAGTACCGGGATCATGGGCTGGTCGGAAATTATGCTGGTTTTCGAGAGTGCCATATTTCACCGAATTGGCTGTTAATCTATGCTATAGACAATAAACAATTGATATTAACGGCTTCGCGAAAAGGTACTCATTCGGATTTGTTTGCAAAGTAGTGAAATCTGACATTAAATGTAGTACCGAACAGGACGGCATTTTCAAAAATGCCGTCCTGTTCGGCGTTAAAAGAAAAATAATTCAAATAATATTAAGATTTCGTATACTATAATTGTACTGCCCATATCGCTATAATATTTACAATGACTGATGGAGGAAACCCGGGCACACTTGCCATTGTCCAGCGTTAAGGAGGTATGTGTTTTGAAGAAGAACTTATTTGGAGCAATAAAGAAAATGGGTATATGCGCGATGTGTGCATTCCTACTGTTGGGATGCGGTAAAAAGGATATGGACAGTCTTCAGCCGACTACAGAAACCGAATATGTACTGGAGACTGAGAAAGAAACTGAGGAGAGCAGTGCTGAATCATCAGTTTCCCCGTCTGAACAATCCGAAAAGGAAGAGCAGAGCCAGGAGAAAACGACGGCATCAGTACCTGTAACAGAAATGAAAAAACCGGAAACCCAGGAAACCGAAACGACAGAAAATACTGAGCTGGTTTCCGATGAGCAGGTGGATTCAGAACTCTATACACTGGCCACCAATATTCCAAAGGCCGAAGTGGAACAGTATGCGAAGCAGGTAAAACAGCAGTTTTTGGACAGGGACTGGAAAGCGCTGTCGGAAAAATTTACCTATCCCATAACCATTGGCGGGACAGTCTATGAAAATCCGGATGAATTTTTGGCGGCGGACTTTGAAGCGGATTTGAATCCCTATTTCTTTGTGGAGCTGGAAGAAGAGAGCTGTGAGAATATGTTCTGTAATTGGAGCGGAATTATGATGGGAGAAACGGGCCGTGTCTGGATTGTGGAGGCCCTGAATGAAGATTTTACGTCAAACGGCCTTAGAATAAGGGCAGTGAACGGATTGACCGAATCCTTTGGCCTGCCGGGGGGAGTCAGTATGAGGGCTGATGAAAGCGATATTACCCCCACGTCCATGAAGCTCAAACTGAAAAATGAAACCGATTTAAACATTATTTTCAGTGACGATTACAAACTGCAGAAATTCGAAGACGGTATATGGAAGGATTTGGATATGCTGCCGGGAGAGATGGTTTTTCACGATATCGCTTATATGCCTGAACGGGGAAAGCCTGTGGAGTGGAATGTGGACTGGAGCAGCCGTTATGGCAGTCTGGAGCCGGGAAATTATATGATTGTGAAAGTTGTTATAGACGGGGACGTGAAGGGAGAGGAAGGAAAATACCAGCGCGCGTTCAATTTTTTGATTGGGGGTTAAAGGGAACATTATGGGAGTTTTAAAGAAAGGGCGAAGGAGTATCCAATATAAAAGCGAGACATTTATATGGTGGGTTGGAATGGATGAAGAGGCCTGTGGGGAAATCTGGCTGAATATCGTTTCGGAAGATAAAAGGATAGTTCTTGCATACAGAGTTGGAGAAGGGGATTTCTTTGTCGCCAGTAAAGGAAGGGTATTTCAGGGAAAAACCACATCAGGGCGCTGGGAGAGATATGAGTATCCGATGAAAGAGCCGCCTGTGGCTGTGACCGGGAAATTTGTTTATGGGCTGATTGAATGGGCTGTGGATGGCAGGGATGCGCGTCCGGTTACAGTTCACGGCCCCCGCTGACGTGTCCGGCCAGTCCGCTGTGCCATCCAAAGGGGGCCGTGAACTGTAACTTATTGAGAGATAAATTTAAACATTTGCTTGACATAAAACATCCGTTGTGTAACAATAGTTGCATAACGGATGTAATTATTTCCGATTTAATATTAGGAGGAATTCATATGCCGCCGAAAGCAAAGATAACCAAAGAGATGATCTTAAACGCGGTTCTGGATATCACCAGGGAAAACGGATATGAGACTGTGAACGCCAGGAGCATTGCGGGGAAGTTACAGTGCTCTACCCGGCCTATTTTTACCTGTTATGACAATATGGACCAGTTGAAAATGGATTTTCTGGCATTTGCGTATGAATATTACCAGCAGTATGTGGTCAATTACAGCAATGCTGAACATGTCAGTTCCTATTTGGTTCTGCCCTTGTCCTATATTGAATTCGCCAGGGAAGAGCCGCATTTATTCAAGCTGTTGTTTATCAATGATATAGATCTTAATATGGCTGAAGCGAAGGATTTTTACAAAGAACCCGATAATGAAAAAAGGGCGGAACATTTTGCAAATGACATTGGTATCGGGTTGGCGCGGGCAAAAGTGATTTTTTTAGATTTATTTCTTTATACTCACGGCATTGCCGTTTTAGCCGCGGACAAAAAACTGGCTATTGATAAAAAAAGCGCTGAAGGCATGCTGGCAAATGTGTTATCGGCATTTATCAGACAAGAAAAGACGGAGCGGAAAATCTGAGAACGTAATTATCTCTGAAATTTTCAGCGCGTATCTGTGCAGAAATGCTCCGGCACAAATTTGAATCGCAGCCGAGAAACTGAAATACTCAGCGCGTGCCTACGCAAAAAACGCTTCGGCATGGAGGAATAAAATTAAAATGAACCGGTATTTAATAGATTTTTACAATAATTATGATGAGGACAGCCGGCTGGCATTAAAACATGGGTCGGTGGAGTTCCTCACCACCATGCGCTATATTAAAAAGTATTTAAAACCCGGCAGCCGCGTACTTGAAATCGGGGCCGGAACAGGACGTTATTCTCATGCACTGGCACGGAAGGGGCATGAGGTTGATGCAGTGGAATTGGTAGAGCATAATATAGAGATTTTCCGCCGGAATACACAGCCGGGAGAGAAGATAACCATCGTTCAAGGCAATGCACTGGATTTATCCGCATTTTCCAACGATGAATATGATATCACACTGCTGCTGGGGCCGCTTTACCATCTTTACAGCGTTGAAGATAAACGGCAGGCTCTGCGGGAGGCCATCCGGGTGACAAAACCGGGAGGAGTGGTTTTCGCCGCGTATGTCATATCCGACGGCTGTCTTCTGGATGAAGGGTTTAAGCGGGGAAATATCAGCGTAGCCGGATATATTGAAAAGGGGCTGATTGACAGCCGGACATTCGCCGCAAAATCCCAGCCTAAGGATTTGTTTGAACTGGTCCGTAAGGAGGACATTGACGATTTGATGTCTGAATTTCCCGTAACCAGACTGCATTATGTTGCGGCGGACGGCTGTGCTCTGTTTATGCGTGAGGCTGTGGATGCCATGGATGACGACACATTTCACTTGTTTTTGAAATACCATTTCGCGGTTTGTGAACGGGAAGATTTGGCTGGGATAACCAGCCATGCGGTCGATATATTCAGGAAATAATAAATCTGTACACACGTTGCATTTTTGCTTGTTTGAACGGCGGCCTGAAGTAATATGGCTGTCTTTATACATTTAATTTTGGTAAACTGCAACTAATTGATGCGTGAATCAGGTTTGAAAAATCTGCTGGTGCATTCTCGTGACTTCAGTCGTGAGTTAACCAGCAGAATTTGTTTACAGAGTAGTTGTATGTGCCTATCGGCACTGCATTTTTAATAGTCTTGTCAGTTTCCTGACTGTAAAACAGGTAGAGAATTTAGTTTTTCATTCTAGTTTTGGTAAAGAACCATGCCTATTTCTATTTCAAAAAAGAACACTTGTTCGAAAAAAGTTGCATGTTTCGTATTTGTATGGTATAATTAAACTATGGAAAAAACAAAGTTAACATATAGTCATGGGTATGTGTATTCTTTACCGTATCACATTATCTGGTGCACGAAATATTGGAAGAAAGTGTTAACGGATGTGCTCGATATCCAATGTAAGAAGATGCTGGAAGCCTTAGCAGCTCAGTATTCCTCCCGGATACTGGCTATGGAGGTTATGTCGAACTACATCCATCTTGCCGCCCACAGTTTATGATATCGGATATAGTCAAGATCATGAAGGGGAATCTGACAAGGAGGTTGTTTCTTGATCACCCGGAACTGAAAAAGCAGTTACGGAGAGGCCGTCTTTGGAATCCGTTATACTGTGCGGTGACTGTCAGTGACCGGAGCTATGAACAGGTGAAGCATTACATGAACTCCCAAAAGGAAACATAATGAGGAGGCAGAGGATGAACAAGGCTTATAAGTACCGGATCTATCCCACAGCCGAACAGGAAAAACAACTGGCTGATACGTTCGGAAGCTGTCGGTTTGTTTATAACCATTATCTTGCCCTGCAGTCCGGGAACCATCAGCAGGGGAAAAAGCACCTGGGCAGGACCGCCTGTAATAACGACTGCAACCGGAATCTGAAACAGGAGTATCCCTGGCTCAGGCAGGTGGATAAGTTTGCGCTGACCAATGCGATTTATGCGTTGGATGCCGCGTATCAGAGATTTTACAGGAAACAGGGCGGCTATCCCCAGTTCAAGAGCAGGCGCCGCAGCCGTATGTCTTACACTACGAATTTCACGAATGGAAATATTGCAGTGCTTTATGGGGAGGTGAAGCTGCCAAAGCTTGGAAAAATCAGGGCAGTCATCCACAGAACCGTACCGGAAGGCTGGAATCTGAAACAGGCCACGGTATCAAAAGAACGTGATGGAAGTTATTATGTTTCGGTTCTGTATGAGTATCAGACAGAGATTACGCCGCAGGAAGTCCGCCCTGAGCGGATTATCGGCCTGGATTATAAATCAGATGGATTATATATGGATTCATCCGGCGTATGCTGCAATATGCCGCACTTTTTCAGAAAGAACCAGAAAAAACTGGCGAAGGCCCAGAGAAAGCTGAACCAGAAACAGCTGCATTCGGCAAATTACCGGAAACAGCAGAAAAAGATTGCCAGGACAGCAAGAAAGACAGCAGACCAGAGAAAGGATTTCCTTCATAAAAAGTCGGCTGAGATAGCCAATCAGTACGACCTGGTATGTGTGGAAGACCTGGATATGAGGGCGATGTCAAACAGGAAGTTTGGGAATGGAAAAGCAACGCTGGATAATGGATATGGGTCATTTCTAACCATGCTAAAGTATAAGCTGGAGGACAGGGGGAAACAGCTGATCCGTATCGATAAATGGTATCCGTCATCGAAGACCTGCAGCCGGTG
>NZ_WQPN01000068.1:38491-54170 GCF_018785315.1 Clostridium sp. MCC353
CGGGACGGTCCGAACAGTATAATCTACGCCTGTGGAGCTGGCATAAGACCTGCTAACAGAGAGGCAATCGGCATTGAGGCAGGAAGCTCGTGACTTCAGTCGTGAGAGCAAGTTCACGTTCAATTAAATGCGCTGGGGGCTGAAGGCTGGGAATTGGTTCAACGCGTGGATGGTTTCTTTTTCTTAAAAAGGGAGGTGTGAAAAATAATCCTTATGGCTTATTTTTACATCCAACTTTGTACCGGAGCCACAAAGTGAATCGCAGCTGAGAATCTGAAATTCTCAGTATGCAGATCAGCCGAATCGCTGCCGTACAGGCAGTTCCATCCATTTTTGGAACCAATTCCCTATCCATAATTCTCCAATTTGCTCTTAAAAGCGCCCTTTTGAGAAAAAAACATCAATAAAAAGTATTGACAAAAACAGAAAGTTAGCGTATGATAACCTAGAAAATGATAATCAATATCAAATTAATGATCTCATTAAAGGAGCGATGATTATGCCGTTAGCTATGGTTTTAAGAGGAGAAACGAAAAAAATAACCGGGTTTCGCGGTCAGGAGGACATGAAGAGGCATCTTCAGGATCTTGGTTTTATTCCTGGAGAAGCGGTCAGAGTCGTTGGTGAGAATGCCGGCGGAATGATTTTAATAGTGAAAGGCGTAAAAATCGCTTTGAATAAGGCATTAGCCAATAAGATTATTGTGGAAGACTAGGAGGACATGGGATGACGCTGAGAGATTTAAAGCCGGGCCAGCAGGGATGTGTTGCTTCCATCGGAGCAACGGGCCCGATGAAGCGGAGAATTATGGATATGGGAGTAACTCCGGGGATTGAGATTAAAGTAGTAAAGGTAGCTCCGTTAGGAGATCCGATTGAAGTCAATGTCAGGGGCTATGAACTGAGCCTTCGTAAAGAAGAGGCCCAGCAGATAGTATTAAAATAATGTCTGTAGTTGTGATTTTGAGTTAGCTTAAACTAACTAATTAGCGCCCTCAGACAGACGGCAAAAGGGGCGGACTGGAGGAAGAAATGAGTATAACAATCGCGTTAGCAGGTAATCCAAACTGCGGAAAGACAACATTATTCAACGAGATTACAGGTTCAAAACAGCATGTGGGCAACTGGCCCGGAGTTACGGTGGACAAAAAGGACGGGGTATATAAAAAGAATAAAGAAGTCACCATTCTGGATCTTCCCGGAACCTATTCGCTATCGCCCTATTCGGCGGAAGAGATTGTGGCCAGGGATTACATAGTAAAAGAAAAACCGGATGCGGTAATCAATATTGTGGATGGAACCAGCATAGAGCGCAACTTGTATTTAACGCTTCAAATCATGGAGACCCGCATCCCTATGGTAGTAGCGCTAAATATGATGGATGAGGTCACCGCCAAAGGAGATAAGATTGACTGCGAAAAGCTTTCCAAAACCCTGGGCATCCCGGTAGTACCGATTGTGGCCCGTTCAGGAAAAGGGCTTCATGAGCTGATGGACGCAGCGGTTCAGGTGGCGAAGTCGGGGCATAAACCGGAAAAATTAGAACTTTTTGACGTTGAGTTAGCCAATGCTATCGATTCGATCGCCGACATTCTGGGCGGTACGGATTCAGATGAGAATAATTGGAAGGCCATTAAACTGGTTGAAAATGATGAAGTGGTGGGAAAAACCGTCCCCCAGGATAAAATGTCATCCATTGAAACCCTTGTAAAAGCGGCCAATAAAAATGCGGATGGCGACGCGGAAGCGAAAATAGCGGATTACCGCTATCAGTACATTTCCCAGGTGGTGAATTCCTGTGTGAAAAGAGGGCATCGTTCCAATCAGGAAACGAAATCCGATAAGCTGGATAAGATATTGACCAACCGCATTTTGGCGCTGCCTATTTTCGCAGGCGTTATGTATCTGCTTTTCGCCTGTACGTTCAGTGAAAACTTTCTGTTTATCGAAGGCCTTCCCAGTCCGGGAGTATGGCTGGCAGGCGTTGTGGAGGAGCTTTGGGGCGCCTTAACCGGAATATTGGAAACCGGACTTGAAGCAGCAGGCGCATCTGAATGGGCATTTTCCTTAGTGATCGACGGCGTGATGGAAGGGATCGGAGCTGTGGCCGGATTCCTGCCGCTGGTGCTGGTATTATTTCTGCTCCTTTCATTTTTGGAGGACAGCGGTTATATGGCCCGGGTTGCGTTCGTTATGGACCGGATTTTCCGCCATTTTGGATTATCTGGCCGTTCCTTCATCCCTATGCTGATGGGATTTGGCTGTTCTGTTCCGGCTCTCATGGCTTCCAGAACGCTGGAGAGCGACAAAGACCGCAAGATCACCATGATGATCACGCCGTTTATGTCATGCGGCGCAAAACTTCCGATTTATGCCATGTTTGCCGTCACCCTGTTTGCGGACAATAATCAGACGGCCATTGTATTTTCGGTTTATATGCTGGGGATTGCGGTTGCCATTCTCAGCGCGCTGATTTTAAACAAATTTGCATTTAAAAGCGATACATCCAACTTCATTATGGAACTTCCCCAGTACCGGATTCCTACCTTAAAGAGTGTGCTCATTCACGCATGGGAAAAGGTAAAAGGGTTTGCGGTGAAGGCGGGCACCATCATTTTTGCGTCTACGGTGCTGATCTGGCTGTTGTCCAATTTCAATTTCAGCGGCATGTGCGATATGGAGGAAAGTTTCCTGGCTTCCATGGGAAATGCGATCAAATGGATATTCCTTCCTCTTGGTTTTGCGGATTGGAGAGCGTCTGTGGGCGTGGTAACCGGCTGGATCGCAAAAGAGAATATCGTGGCCACCTTCGGCCAGCTCTTCGGCGGTGTCAGTGAAGAGACGGTAGAAGCGGTTATGGCGGGGGAACAGGCCCTTCCTGCGATTTCAGAAGTATTTACGAAAGTTTCCGCCTATTCTTATATGGCATTTAACCTGCTTTGCATGCCCTGCTTCGCGGCAGTGGGCGCAATCCGCCGGGAGATGGGTTCCTGGAAATGGACCCTCCGAACCGTTGGATTCCAGATGCTGACCGCATATATCGTGGCATTGCTTATAAATGTAATCGGCAATTTAATATTTTAAAGAGTTAAAAAGGGAGGACCTTATCAATGAATCCGACACGGGCACTTACAAAAGAGGAAAAGAAATCATTTATTATACGGACATTAAAACAGAACGGCTGCAGGATCACAAACCAGAGACGGCTGCTCATCGATATTATCCTGGAAGACGAGTGCTGCTGCTGTAAGGAAATGTATTACCAGGCATTGGAGAAAGATCCGACCATAGGGATGGCCACCGTCTACCGGATGGTGAAAACGCTGGAGGAAACCGGATTAATCCACCGCAAAAATATGTACCGGATATCCTGTGAATACGCGGACCGGTGCGAGGATCCCTGTGCCAGCCAATACGGCAAATCCCCCAGGGAGAAATACGCCAGCGCCTGAAGCATTTTGGTAACAGTTCAGTCCTGTCTGAACTGTTACGCATTTTGCAATCCAGAGGGCGGCTGATGAAAAGAGGGCTGGACGAAAAGGGTAATTTCGTATATGATAGAAGGAAGTAGTTCTATGGGAGGTTGCGTCATGTACGAATCAGGAGAAAATTATCTGGAGACTATACTGATGTTGAAGGAGAAGAATGGCTCAGTCAGGTCGATTGATATTGCCAGAGAGTTGAATTTCAGTAAACCCAGTGTCAGCCGCGCCGTGGGAATTCTGAAGGAAGACGGGTTTATCACCATGGAACATGGCGGAGAGATTGAGCTGACAGAATCCGGGCGGGAAAAGGCGGAGAGCATTTATGAGCGCCACAGGCTTTTGACCGCGTTTCTTCAGAAGGTTTCAGGGGTGTCTGAGGAGAGGGCGGAAGAGGACGCCTGTAAGATGGAACATATTATTAGTGATGAGGTGTTTCAGGGGATAAAAAAGTTTATGAAGTGAGATCTTTTTTTTAACATCAAGGGTGAAGGCATTTTCGAAAATGCCTTCACCCTTGATGTTAAAAATTGACTTTTTGATTAGTTTGTGACAAAATAGGATAACATAGAAATAAAGTAGAAAAGAAGGTAATGATTCACCATGACTAAGATTGATATTATCTCCGGTTTCCTGGGAGCCGGAAAAACAACATTTATCAAAAAATTACTGGAAGAAGCGATTGCCGGAGAACAGGTTGTGTTGATTGAGAATGAATTCGGCGAGATCGGCATAGACGGCGGCTTTTTGAAGAATTCGGGAATTGAGATCCGGGAAATGAACTCGGGATGTATCTGCTGCTCCTTAGTTGGGGATTTTGGAAAATCACTGGAAGAGGTGTTGGTTAAGTACAAGCCGGAACGGGTGATCATCGAACCGTCGGGCGTGGGAAAATTATCAGACGTTATGAAGGCTGTCCGCGATGTGGCGGCCAATCTGGACGTGGTTTTAAACAGCGCAGTCACCATTGTGGATGCGGCCAAATGCAAGATGTATATGAAAAATTTTGGAGAATTTTTCAATAATCAGATTGAAAATGCGGGAACCATCGTTCTCAGCAGAACGGATGTGGCTGACGCGAAGAAAGTCCAGATGGACGTGGAACTCATAAGAGAGCATAATCAGAAAGCCACAATCGTTACCACGCCGTGCAGCCAGTTGAGCGGAGCGCAGTTGTTGGAATTGATTGAAAAACCGGATACAATGGAAGAGGAGCTTTTAAAGGAAGTGGAACATGCGCATCATCACCATGACCATGGAGAGGAATGCGGCTGTGATCATGACCCTCATGAGCATCACCATGATCATGAGGAGGAGTGCGGCTGTGATCACGACCATCACGACCACCACCACGGCCATGAGGAAGAGTGCGGCTGCGGCCATGACCACCACGACCACCATCACGATCACGGAGAAGAATGCGGCTGCGGCTGTCATGATCACGATCACCACCATCACCATGCAGATGAAGTTTTCACAAGCTGGGGCATGGAAACCATCATTCCCTGTGATAAGGAAGGGCTGACAGAGATACTGGAAGACCTGGCCTATGATAATAAATACGGCGATGTGCTTCGTGCTAAGGGAATGCTGCCCAGCGGAAAACCGGGAGAATGGCTGTATTTTGACCTGGTGCCGGAAGAATATGAGATCAGGGAAGGCGAACCGGATTATACGGGCAGGGTTTGTGTGATCGGCGCTAATTTAAAGGAAGATGAGCTGAATAAAGCATTTGGCAGGAGTTAATTATGGGACCTATGATTGATGATGATATAATGCCGGTTTTTTTAATCAACGGTTTTTTAGAGGCCGGCAAGACGGAATTTCTCACGTTTACCATGGAACAGGAATATTTCCAGACAGAGGGAAAAACCCTTCTCATTGTGTGTGAGGAAGGGGATACGGAATATGACGAGGAATTATTGAAAAGCACGAACACTTCCATCGTTTATGCCGACAGTTTAGAGGATATAAATCCGGAACGTCTGCTGGAGTTAGAGCTGTTATATAACCCGGAACGGGTTTTGATCGAATGGAATGGGATGTGGAATCAGGATGATTTAAAGATTCCAAAAGACTGGACTATTTACCAGCAGATTACGATTATAGATATGTCCACTTTTGACTTATATGTTAAGAACATGAAACCTCTTCTGTCCGCCATGGTGCGGAACAGTGAACTGATTATCTGCAACCGCTGCGACGGAATTGAGGATCTGGAAAGCTACAAGAGAATGTTGAAATCCATGAATACCAAATGTGACATTGTGTTCGAAGATGAAGAGGGTGAGATCGAAGAGATTTCAGAATCCGATCTGCCTTATGACCTCACTGCCGATGTGGTGCAGATTTCTCCGGAAGCATACGGAATCTGGTACATCGACTGTATGGACAAACCCGACCGGTATGTGGGAAAAACGGTGGAGTTTACAGCCATGGTGCTGAAATCCCCCAATTTTCCAAAGAATTACTTCGTTCCGGGCCGTATGGCCATGACCTGCTGTGCGGATGATATGACATTTTTAGGCTATATCTGCAAAGCCAGAGAGGCGAGGAACTTAGAGACCAAACAGTGGGTGACTGTGAGGGCGAAAGTGGCCTTGGAATACTGGCAGGATTACGAGGGAGAAGGGCCGGTGCTGTATGCGGAATCTGTGGTTCCGGCAGAGCCGATTAAGGAAGTGGTTCAGTTTTAAAATAGGGCCGGGAATAATCGGATGAACCAGAATATTATTAGTATGATAAAAAGCCGTTTGACAAAAACCGTGATACAGAAAAGGTGAATGTCAGACGGCTTCATTCATTTGTATCAGCATCCTTATTGATGGTTCTTCTGACAGAGCGGATTGCAGGTTTAAAATATTTTGGCCAAAAGCGTATGGCATTGGGATTGGCTGTTTCAAAACTTACATGAAGATAGGGTCTCCCTTTCTCATGGTGTTCATTTGAGGAGTTTGCAAATTCCATCAGTGTATCTATATCATTTGCAGAAGCCAACGATATTTGGTAATCGGATTTCGCTTTATGCCCGGTCGCGCGGGCCGGCTGGCAGGCATCTATGACATATGATCCCAAGCTTCGCCTATTGTTAATATACGTCTACCTGTATATGATATGAATCATGAGTATTAAGCACGCAGAAAAGCCAATTGACCGCCAGGAAGAAACTCAAGGGAATTTAACGAAAAACTGCAGCAGCTCAGAGCTGGGAAAAACCTGACGCAGGAACAGCTTGCAGAGCAATTATATGTATCAAGAACAGCAAGTTCAAAATGGGAAAGCGGGGGTTCCCATAGTTAAGGATATACAACCACAACTTACGCTTACCTTGCCTGTGGCAATACAGCCCGGAAGGCTGATAATAAGAAAAGGCGATATGCTTCCCGCTAAGGGATAGCGTATCGCCTTTTCTTGTGGGGCATCAAAAGGGGGCAGCGCCCTTTTTTGCACACGACTTTGCGGAGCAAAGTGTAGTGTGTTACACGCTCTGTCAGCGCTGCCGCGAAAATGCCGTTGCACCGGGGCGGGCAGCGACATTTTGAAGCAGCAGGAAAGCGGGCGAGATTTGCAACTGATAAGGAGAAAATCGCCGGCCGTTTTCATAAGCCGGCAGGGCGACTGTAATTCTCTAGTATCTAGGGCCATTTCTGCATATAATTGGGGAGAATTAAGACCGTTGATGTACAGTCCATTGGGCCGGAGCAGCCCTCGGTGCGTTTTACTTTATCGTAATTGCCTGTTATGTTTTCTTTGAATTTAAAATCGTCAATTACAGGCCGGTTATCCTCCCTTAAAGTTTAGAAGCCTCTTACCCATCCTCACATACAATGATTGTAATTTGTATCTTGGTTACGGCGATGTTCCAGTTTAATCATTATCTGCGTGACAAGAAAACGCGGCTGTGGACAGCAAATATAGTTTCTGTTCTAATTATCATGGCAACCGTGATTGGGAGGCTGATATCGGGAGTCCATTGGTTTACTGACATTGTGGCGGGCATTTTACTTTCATCAGCGCTAGAGCGTGTTTGAAAATTCATTTCCGTCATCTGCACGCCCCACTTTGCGGCATATTTGGACCAAATTCAGGTTACATAGCCCGCTATGCGCCCTTCATTTGGCCCAAATCTCCCACAAACTGTGACGCACAGCTGCCAGAAAGCAATTTTCAAACACGTTCTAGTTTCCCTATACTGTTCCGCTTTAAGATGTGCAGAGGAGAAGCGCAGCGGAGAATTATGAAACGACGGCATTTAAAATAATAGATAATAAATATAGATAACATGTCTTTGACGGCTCATGCTGATTCGGTTATAGTGGAATAAAATGGATGGCTGCTGGCCTAAAAACGCTGTCCTTTTATAAAAATACAAAATGATTGGAGAATATTTATGTACGGTTACAGAATTAATGAAGAGATAAAAAGACCGGAGAAAGAGCTTTTAAAACAGTTTGAGCCGTTTACAACGGCTGATCTGTGTGATGGCTGCGTCATTTTTGACGCCATGGATTATCAGATTAAACCCTATATTACAACAAAAAAGATCATCGGCCCGGCGGTTACGGTGAAAGTGCCTTCCGGGGAAGGAGATATTGTGGTAAAAGCGATCCAATTGGCCCGGGAAGGGGATATTATCGTCATTGCAGGCCATGGAAACTGCGCCAGTTCCTATTGGGGGGACAAGCGGAGTGAAATGGCTCAGAAATCAGGCGTGGCGGGAGTTGTGGTAGACGGTGCGTTCCGGGATTTTGAGGGATGTATGGAAGTTGGGCTGTCCATTTTTGCAAAGGGGCTGACCAGCGGAGCTGCGGTTAAATCGGGTAAGGGAGAGATCAATGTGCCGGTTAGCTGCGGCGGAGTGGTGGTCAATCCGGGGGATATCATTGTCGGGGACGTCAACGGCGTCTGTGTGATTCCGCAGGAGTATGCCCAGGAAATCATAGAGAATACGAAAAAGAAGCTGGGGCTTGTTTGAAGATTTATTCCCTCCATAAAGTAATTTCCAAAAACATGCTCTAGAGTGTGTTTGAAAATTCATTTCCGCCATCTGCGCGTCCCACTTTGCGGTATATTTGCCCCGAATTCAGGTTACATAGCCCGCTATGCGCCCTTCATTCGGGACAAATCTCCCACAAACTGTGATGCACAGCTGACAGAAAGCAATTTTCAAACACACTCTAGGGTATAAATGCTCCTCGCCCATGATGTCCCCGGTCCTCCTGCAAATCAAATAAAAATATATGCTTATTTACGCATATAAAGTATATAAAATTATGTATTTTTATTTATGAATAAAAAAGAGTACAATGATTTTAAGAATAACAGACATTTATTATAATTTGAGGAGGATTAATGTATGAAAAACATCAAAGCGGCACAGGAAAAATTCGGCCAACTGATTCAGTCGGAATATGCCAGAATTGAGCGGATGAAAGCGGACAGGGAAATCACTGATTTTTCCAAACTGGATGAGATTGTGGTGGGAATACTGCCGGGAGACGGAATCGGCCCGATCATTATGGAACAGGCCCTGCGGGTATTAAAGAACCTGATGGAAGAAGAGATCAGCACTGGGAAATTAAAGCTCCGCGTGATTGACGGAATGACCATTGAGAACCGGGCGGCCAAACTTCAGAGCCTGCCGGATGAAGTGTTTGAACAGGTGAAACAGTGCAATGTGATCGTCAAAGGCCCTATGGTGACCCCGAGAGCTTCCGATCCCTGGCCCAATCTTGTCAGCGCCAACAGCCTGCTGAGACGGGGACTGGAGCTGTTTGCAGCCGTAAGGCCCATTAAAATACCGGACAAGGGAATCGACTGGACCTTCTTCCGGGAAAACATTGAAGGGGAATACATATGGGGAAATAAGGGCATTCAGGTCAATGACGATTTAGCCATTGACTTCAAGGTTCAGACCAAACAGGGCAGCGAGAGAATTGCCAGGGCTGCATTTGAATTTGCCCGTAAAAATGGCAAAAAAAATGTTACCATCGTCACAAAAGCCAATATCGTGAAGCTGGCCGACGGCAATTTCATAAAGGAAGTCCGCAGAGTGGGAGAGGAATATCCTGAAATTGAGATACAGGAACGGCTGGTGGACGCCATGTGCGCCAAGATGCTGGATCCGGAATTCAATGCAGGCATCGAAGTGGTGGTGCTGCCAAACCTTTACGGGGATATTGTCACCGACATAGCGGCCGAGCACCAGGGCGGCTTAGGAACCGCTTCTTCCTCCAATATCGGCAACAAATATGCTATGTTTGAGGCCATTCACGGAACCGCTCCCTACTTAATGGAACACGGACGGGGCGAATATGCGGACCCGTGCAGCCTGATCCGGGCCATGGGCATGATGATGGCTCATATCGGATATGGGGACAGGAAGGAACTGCTGGATGAAGCACTTGACATCTGTACCCTGACGGAGCGGAAAGTTGTTCTGACCACGCTCAAAGAAGATGCCAGCGCGGCGGAATTTACCGATTATCTGCTGGATACCATTGATGTGTTAAAGAAGAAGTAGGACGGGACAGGTGAGGAGTAGTATGATAAAGCTAACAGATCACGGCGTATTTCTGACGCCCGATGGACAGTTGGCAAAAGGCTGTGATATATTAAAAGAAGACGCTGTAAAGAATACCATGGCATATTCCATTTTAAAGGCCCACAACCAGAGCGGCAGCATGGAGCAGCTTTGTCTCAAATTTGACGCCCTGGTTTCTCCTGACAATAACTATGTGAATATCCTGCAGACCGCCAGGGCCGGAGGCCTTACAAAATTCCCGGTTCCCTATGTGCTTTCCAACTGCCACCACACCTTATGTGCTGTCGGCGGCACCATCAATGAAGATGACCATGTATTCGGGCTGGGCAATGCGAGGAAGTACGGAGGCATTTTCGTGCCCCCTTACCGGGCTGTGCTCCACCAGTATATGAGGGAAATGATGGCAGGCGCGGGGAAGATGATCCTGGGCTCCGACAGCCATACCCGCTATGGGGGCCTGGGCACCATGGGGATCGGAGAAGGCGGCGGAGAGGTGGTAAAACAGCTCCTGTCCAAAACCTATGATATGAAAATGCCTCCGGTAGTGGCTGTGAAGCTGACCGGTTCTCCCAAACCTGGCGTAGGGCCTCAGGACGTGGCCCTGGCGCTGATCGGCGCCACATTTAAAAATGGATTTGTGAAAAATAAAGTGCTGGAATTCCTGGGAGAAGGCATACATGGTCTCAGTGTGGAATACCGGATGGGAATTGACGTCATGACTACGGAAAGCGCCGCTCTCAGCAGCATTTGGTGCACAGACGGGAAGGTAAAGGACTATCTGTCCATGCATGGAAGGGAATCCGATTACAGGGAGATGAAGCCTTCGGGCACAGCTTATTATGACGCTATGATCGAGATCGATTTGTCTTCCATCGAATGTATGATGGCTCTTCCATTTCACCCAAGCAATGTATGCTCCATCCGGGAATTTAAGGAAAATCCGGAAAAATATCTGCAAAAAGCAGAAGAAGAGGGGCAGAAGATCAAGGGGAATTCCGGCAAAAAGTTTGAGCTCATGAACAAACTGAAAGACGGGAATCTCCAGATAGACCAGGCCCTTGTCAGCGGATGCAGCGGAGGTATGTTTGAAAATATAGCCGCCATGGCGGACATCCTCCGGGGCTGCGCTATCAATGGAAACCAGCCGGGGCTGGGCATTAATCCGGCCAGCCAGCCCGTGTACCTGGATCTGACAGAAAAGGGGATTGCGGGCGAGCTGACGGTAGCGGGCGCGGTTTTGCGGCCTGCCATCTGCGGCCCCTGTTTCGGAGTGACTGATGTGCCTGCGGACAACCAGTTGAGCATCCGTCATACCACCAGAAATTACCCCAACCGGGAGGGCTCCAAACCGGGGCAGAACCAGATGGCGGCAGTCATTTTGATGGATGCCCGTTCCATTGCGGCTACCATCAGAAACGGCGGAGCGCTGACAGCAGCTTCAGAGCTGGATGTTACATACAGGAATCCACAGTATCATTTTAATCCTGAGATTTATAAAAACCAGGTGTTTGATCATTTCGGCAAAGGAAATCCAGAGGAAAAACTCCAGATGGGGCCCAATATCGCGGACTGGCCTGAAATGTATCCCTTAACCAGGCATTTGCTGTTAAAAACGGCCGGGGCCTACGAAGGATCAGTCACAACCGATGAACTGATCCCTTCCGGAGACGCCTCCTCTTACCGCTCCAACCCGGAAAAAATATCGGAATACATGATGATGAGCCGGGATCCCGGATATGTAAAACGGGCCAAGGAAATCCGGGAAATGGACCGTTTAAGAAGGCAGGGAAACCCGTCCGTGGATCCGGCCTGTCACAAGCTCCTTGCAAAGATCTGCGGGGAAACCGGCTGCGGCGTATCGGACATTACCATTGGAAGCCTGATGGCCGGAACCCAGATCGGGGACGGTTCTTCCCGGGAACAGGCGGCCAGCTGCCAGAAAGTGCTGGGCGGATATGCCAATCTGGCAAATGAATACGCCACCAAACGATACCGCTCCAACCTGATCAACTGGGGAATACTGCCCCTTTTAACAGAAGAACGGATCGGAGTTGAAAATGGAGACTGGCTGTTAATCAAAGATGTGGCCTCTGCGGTGGAATCCGGGGCCAAAACCATTACGGCAGAACTGCTGGATTCTGAAACCGGAACTGTTAAGGGCAGTGTCAACTGCACCCTGGGAGAATTGACGAAAGACGAGAGAATGATCCTCCTGGCCGGATGCCTGATCAACTTTTATGGAGAAAAATAAAATTTATGACGCTTTTACAATTGAACTATTTTTGCAGGGCATATGAGGCGGGCAGCGTAACAAAAGCTGCCCAGGAACTGTTTGTCACCCAGCCAACAATATCTTCCGCCATACGGGAACTGGAGAAAGAATATGGCTGTAATCTGCTGGACAGAAACGGCAAGGGCATGGTTCTCACGGAAATGGGCAGAATTTTCTATCAGCAGGCGTCCCTGCTGTTAAATTACGCAGAAGATTTTTCTAAACAAATGCATGAGGCAGCCGACCAGACCAGGTATGTAAAGCTGGGCCTCACCCGGTCCGTGGGTTCCAACGTATATGCGGAATTTTTTGCCCACTGTGTATTCCAGTATCCCGATATGAATGTGGTGACAAAGCCCGGGGCGTCGGTGGTGCTGTTTGAGGAATTGAGACGTCAGCATCTGGATCTCATCATCGTGCCCAGGCAGGAGGATGAAGATTTCAGCGATCTGGAGGCAATAGAACTGAAAAAGACCAATATGCTGGTCTGCATGTCCAAACATCACCCTTTGGCGGATAAAAAAAGCCTTACCGTCCCCATGATCCTGAACGAAAAAATGGTTTCCACCATCAATGATGACAACAAAACCAAGGTGCTCAACCGTCTGTACGCAGAATACGGGGCCGTACCCAACATAATAGAGCGTTATGACCAGCTAAATCTGGCTGTTAATATGATACTCAACAATGTGGCCATCGGATTTTTCCCGGAAGAGGGTGTGATGCGCTACAATGGAATTGTGGGAATTCCTCTGGAAGAAGAGGCTGAAATCGAGGTGCTGCTGGTCTGGAACAAGGCCGCGAAGAAGAAGCCCGAGGTCAGAAAGTTCATAAAAAGCATTAGAGAATTTTATGCGGGATAAAAATGTGATTTCCGCATCTGCCTGTATGTTGTGAGAAAATTCAGGGGATGCGGAAATTTTTTTTCGCTAAAAACCATAAAATTTTTTTATGAACCGTAAATTTGATTAATTTTACAAAAGGGCCGTTATCACGTAACATGAAGATATCAACCGTTCGCCGGCGCGGATTGGAAAAATACATTTAGGGGAAAATGAAGGAGGTATTTGTTATGGGACGTGAAAGGGAGAAAATTGGCCCGAACATGAAGATTGAGGGAGTTCCGTTAAAGATGTTTCTGATCTTTTCGGTGATTGTGCTGGCAGCCATGGCCACAGGGGGCCTGGGAACGGATATGCTTTCCATTTTGTCAATGCTCTTTGTTCTGGGCGGCATTTGTTTTTTTGTGGGAGAGCGGATTCCGATCTTTAACACCTGGATCGGCGGGGGAAGCATGCTGTCCATGATGCTGCCGTCATTTCTCGTATACCGTGGGATTATCACTGAGAAATATGTGGAAGGCGTTACCCTGTTTTTTGATACGGCAGGTTACCAGACCATGTTTATCTGTATATTGATGGCATGTGCATTTGTGATTATAGACAGGGATACTTTGATTCAGTCAATTGTGAGATACATACCTACCATTCTTGCGGGCGTGGCAGGAGCGGCCGTCCTGGGCTGTATTGTGGGAGTGGCGCTTGGAAATACCATTCCGGAATTGGTGACATATTATGTTCTGCCGATCATGGGAGGCGGAAATGGGGCCGGAGCCATTCCTATGAGCCAGATTTATGAGGCAGCCACAGGGAACAGCAAAGATACCTATTATGCGGTCGCGGTCGCCATCCTCACCATTGCCAACATCATCTGCATCATCATGGGAGCTGTTTTAAATGGCGTGGGCAACAAATTCCCGTCATTGACAGGGGATAAAAAAGAAATCATGAGAAACGGCAGAAGAGCGGAAAAGGATAAAGACACAAAACTGCCTGAACCCACTCTGGAACATACGGCGGTTGGATTTCTGGTTATCGGCATCGTTTACATTCTGTCCGTATTGATGGCTAAGGTGGTGCTTCCCAGGATCGGAACCGTACAGATTCACCAGTACGTATATTTTGTAATATTTTTCATATTGGTTAACGTAACAGGCATCCTTCCAGCTGAATACCGGGCGGGAATCAAACGGATCCAGGCGTTTATGGTAGGAAAATTATCAGTGGCCGCATTTCCGGCAGTGGGCATTTCCCTCCTGAATTTCGGTGAGTTTGTGAGCGCGATCAACATTGAGACGCTGATTATCAGCCTGGCCGTTGTGCTGGGAGCGGTTATCGGCAGCGCGGGAGCCGGTTATTTCCTGGGCTTTTACCCAATCGACGCGGCTATCACCGCAGGGCTTTGTATGGCAAACCGGGGCGGCGGCGGAGACGTGGTTGTTCTGGGTGCGGCAGACCGGCTGGACCTCATGTCTTATGCAGCCATTTCGTCCAGAATCGGCGGCGGTTTGGTGCTGTTGATAGCTGGTATCGCGTTCAGTTTATTATTATAGAGGAAGGGTAAAGAGATTATGAATGATTTAGAAAGAATCAGAAATGAAGCGGTGGGCCAGGAGATCGATGAAGAACTTCTGAAACAGTACCCGGTGAAGGAACAGCGGGAACTTGAAATTCCGACCCGGCATGGCTCTGTGAAGGCCTACCTGTACCGTCCTTTTTCTGAACATGAAAAACTTCCGCTGATGATCAACTTTCATGGCGGCGGGTTTGTAAAAGGTTACCGGGGAAGGGACTTCGCATTTTCCAGGATTCTTGCCATTGGCTGTGAGGCGGTTGTGCTGGATGTGGATTACAAGACGGCTCCGGAATATCGTTATCCATATGCCATAGAAGAAGGTTATGATTTGGTATGCTATGTTTATGAACACTGTGAAGAATGGGATGTGGAACTGGACCGGATCGCATTTTCCGGCCAGAGCGCGGGTGCGAATATCGCGACTGCCATCACATTTATGCTAAAAGAAAGCGGGAAAATGCTCCCTAAGTTTGTGAGCGCCTCCTACCCACCCTATGACCTCTATAAAGATCCGGCGGATAAATGGATCACGGACAGTGAAGAGGCCAGGAAGAATTATGAAACCGGACGGCTGTATAATGACTGGTATATAGATAAAGAGCGCAGAAAAGAACTATGGGCGTCCCCCGTTTATGCGGATGTCAAACAACTGCAGGGTCTGCCTCATTTCCTGATCATATGCGCCAAGGAAGACCCCCTAAACCGGGAAGCCCTGGAGTTTGCCAAAATGCTGATGGAAGCGGGTGTCACGGTCACGGTAAAACGTGTGCCTGGAGCGAAACATGGATTTTTAGTGCGGAGGACCCAAGGGTATGAGATGGCGGAGGCGCTGATCTTTGGGGTGGCTAGGCAGTATTTTAAGTAAATTGGGATTTAAGTGAGAAAGATACGCAGGAAAGCGGGACGAGGGGACGGACTGGATGTTTGGATGGGGGCGGGCCCAGGGGAATCCTTCGGGGATGAAAAC
>NZ_WQPN01000068.1:54338-54868 GCF_018785315.1 Clostridium sp. MCC353
CTCAGTGGGCATCTCAGAAACTGATTTGGTTTTCAGTTTCTGCCCGTCTTTTTCTATCCCTGGAGCCTAAGTTTCACTAACGGTTTCCAGATGGCTTTCATCCCCGAAGGATTCCCCTTGGCCCGCCCCCATCCAAACATCCAGTCCGTCCCCTCGTCCCGCTTTCCTGCTGGTGTTCTCTGGAGCTGGGGAATTAAATGCCATTTAGCTTTCAGCAGGTGATTTTTAATATCAAGTTTTTTACATTAACCCTCAAGGCATTTTGAAAAATGCCCTGACCTTTTACTGTTATTCCCACGTCAGTTACTTGAAATGTCTATACCATAATCTGCTCTAAATACCAAACACCGTTTCAATCAAATGCTTCTCTGCCTTTTCTCCTTCCCTTCTCCAAATCTTTATTTAACCTTTATCAGACCAGTACACAGCCATGAATCCTGGGAATGGGGACGGAGGCCTGCTTGGAGGCTTGACGCCGGGCGGAGCGGAATCCGTTGGCGATGAAAGCCGTCTGGAAACCGTTAGTGAAA
>NZ_WQPN01000069.1 GCF_018785315.1 Clostridium sp. MCC353
TTTACCGTGAATGGGCATCGCACCGTCTTTTTCTATTCCTGGAGCCTTAGTTTCACTTACGGTTGGAAGCTGGTTTTCATGCCCGAAGGATTCCCCTGGGCCCGCCCGCATCCAAACATCCAGTCCGTCCCCTCGTCCCGCTTCCCTGCGTAACTTTCACTAATTAAATCCCAATTTTACATATCCACTTCCACTTTTTCCAAGTGCCAGATATCTCTCACATATTCCTCAATGGTCCGGTCTGACGTGAACTTTCCGGCGCAGGCCACGTTCATGATGGCCGCATTAGCCCACCAGTCTGCATCCCGGTAAGCGGTGTCCACCCTTTTCTGGGCTTCTGCATAGGCCCGGAAATCCTTTAAGATGAAGTAAGTATCCGCCCGGTCGCTGCTCTGGGTGTTCAGCAGGGAATTGTAAATCTCCCGGAACATTTCCGGATCATTCGGTGAAAAGTATCCGTTGATGAGCTGCATCAGCACACGGCGGATCTCCTGGTCGCTGTTGAAGATGTCCATGGGGTTGTAGCCGCCGTTATTTTCCAGGTTGATGATCTCGTCAGAAGATGCGCCGAAGATAAACGCCTTATCCTCTCCCACCTCTTCCACGATCTCCACATTGGCGCCGTCCATGGTTCCCAGGGTCAGCGCGCCATTTAACATGAACTTCATATTTCCTGTACCGGAAGCCTCTTTGCTGGCAGTGGAAATCTGTTCGCTCACATCCGCGGCCGCAAAAATGATTTCCGCATTGGATACCCGGTAATCTTCGATGAATACGATTTTAATCTTGCCTTTGATGCTCTTATCGTTGTTGATCACATCAGCCACTGAATTGATCAGTTTAATGGTCATTTTCGCACGTTTATAACCGGCTGCCGCCTTTGCGCCGAAGATAAATGTTCTCGGCACCATATCCATATTCGGATTATCCTTCAGCTGGTTATAAAGGAACATCACGTGCAGAATATTCATGAGCTGACGTTTATACTCATGAAGACGTTTTACCTGTACATCGAAAATGGAACGGGGATCCACATCGATTCCGTTGTGTTCTTTGATATATTTAGCCAGACGCACCTTGTTCTGGTATTTGATGTTCATAAATTCCTTCTGGCATTTTTCATCATCCGCATAAATAGCCAGTTCATGGATGTGAGGCAGATTCGTAATCCATTCATTGCCGATCTTGGAAGTCACCCACTCAGCAAGCAATGGATTGCCATGGAGAAGGAAACGTCTCTGGGTGATGCCGTTAGTCTTATTGTTGAATTTATCAGGCATCATCTGATAGAAATCCTTTAACTCCTGGTTCTTCAGAATCTCCGTATGGAGTCTTGCCACGCCGTTGACGGAAAAACTTCCCGCGATGGCCAGATGGGCCATCTTCACCTGACCGTCATATACGATTGCCATCTTCCGCACTTTATTCTGATCCCCCGGATACAACTGCTGGATCTGAATGATAAAGCGGCGGTTAATCTCTTCCACGATCTGGTAAATACGCGGAAGGAGTCTGGAAAACAGCTCGATGGGCCATTTCTCCAAGGCTTCCGACATGATGGTGTGGTTGGTATAAGCACAGGTTTTTGTGGTCACATCCCAGGCCTCTTCCCATGTCAGGCCATAATCATCCAAAAGGATTCTCATCAGCTCTGCAACCGCAACCGTCGGATGGGTATCATTTAACTGGAACACGTTCTTCTCGTAGAATTTACGGATGTCATCGTGTTTTTCCATGTATTTGCTCACCGCACGCTGAACGCTGGCGGAAATGAAGAAATACTGCTGTTTTAAGCGGAGTTCCTTACCCGCATAATGATTGTCATTCGGATAGAGCACTTCACAAATATTCTTGGCCAGATTTTCCTGTTCCACAGCCTTTTGATAATCGCCGCGGTCAAAGGAATCCAGGTTGAAGGTGTGGATGGGCTGCGCATCCCAGATTCTCAATGTATTAACCACATTGTTGCCATAGCCGACAATTGGAAGATCATAAGGAATTGCCATAACTGACTGATAACCTTCCTGAACGAAACGCTCTCTTCCATTTTCCCATACGGTCTTCACATATCCGCCGAATTTTACTTCCGTCGCATATTCGGAACGGCGCACTTCAAATGGGTTGCCGTCTTTTAACCATTCATCCGGCACCTCCACCTGATAACCATTCTCAATCTTCTGTTTGAACATACCGTAGCGGTAACGGATGCCGCAGCCGTATGCAGGATATCCCAGCGTCGCCAGGGAATCCAGGAAACAGGCGGCCAGACGGCCCAGGCCTCCGTTTCCAAGGGCAGCATCCGGCTCCTGGTCTTCAATCACATTCAGATCAAATCCCAGTTCATCCAGTACTTCTTTTACCTCATCCCGGGCCATAATATTTATGATATTATTGCCCAGCGCGCGTCCCATCAGAAATTCCATGGAGAGATAGTAAAGGGTTTTTGCATCCTCTTTCTCATATTCTTTATGGGTCGCAATCCATTCATCAATTATAACATCTTTCACCGCATAGGCCACTGCCTGGAAAACCTGCTCGGGTTTTGCTTCGTCAATTGTCCTCCGGTATAAATTCTTCACATTGTAGATGACGCTTTTTTTGAAAGTTTCCTTATCGAAGCCTCTGTTCATCAGCTAATCCTCCTAATGACCAACATTCTCAGCCGTTGGTTATTTTCTCTACGCCTAACATAACTTTTTCACCGTTGATGTTCCATTCCTTCGCATAGCCTCCGGTCTGTCCCAGTGAAATATTATCTGCCAGTACTTCATTCTTAATCTCTTCCGTATGTGCCTTCAGGATATCGGCAATCTTATCATTTTCATCCTGGAACAGGCGAATATGATCCATCACCTCAAATCCGGCTTCTTTACGCATGGTCTGAATCTTGCTGATTAACTCACGTACAAAACCTTCCTCGATCAGTTCAGGGGTCAGATTGGTATCCAGGACAACAGTTACATAGTTGTCACCTTCCGATACATAACCTTCGGTCTGAGCCGTATCGATCAGCAGGTCTTCCTCGGTGAGCACAACTTCCACTCCGCCGAAATCAAAGGTCAAAGCGCCTTTTTCCTTCAGCGTATCCATTGCCGAATTGCCGTCCACCTCTGCAAGGGCCTTTTTGATGCTGCCCAGCTGTTTGCCGTATTTCGGGCCTACTGTCTTTAACTGCGGCTTGAAACTGTAAGAGGTAAAGCTGCGGATATCATCCGTAAATTCTACCGTTTTTACATTTAATTCCTCTTCAATAATCTGTTTGTAGAACTGGGACAGCTCATGATCCGCCTTGACAAACATCCTTCCGATGGGCTGGCGGTTCTTGATGTTTGCGGTATTTCTGGCAGCACGGCCCATCACCACAATCTTCAGTACCTCATCCATATCAGATTCCAGTTTTTTATCAATCCAGGATTCTTCCGCCGTCGGGAAGTCACACAGATGCACGCTCTCAGGCGCGTTCTTATCAATGCTTCTAACCAGGTTCTGGTAAATGTCATCGGTCATAAACGGAACCATAGGAGCCGCAGCCTTGCACACGTTAACCAGTGCGGTATAAAGGGTCATGTAGGCATTGATCTTATCCTGTTCCATCCCCTTTGCCCAGAAACGTTCCCGGCTTCTTCTCACATACCAGTTGCTCATATCATCTACGAACTCCTGAAGCGCTCTTGCGGCTTCCGGAATCCGGTAATTCTCCAGATTGCTGTCCACATCTTTTATCAATGTATTCAGCTTGGAGAGCAGCCATTTGTCCATAACCGGAAGTTTGTCATATTCCAGTTTATATTTGGTCGCATCAAAATTATCTATATTAGCATAGAGCACAAAGAATGCATATGTGTTCCACAAAGTGCCCATAAATTTGCGCTGTCCTTCCTGAACCGCTTTTCCGTGGAAACGGTTAGGCAGCCAGGGGGCGCTGTTGATGTAGAAATACCAGCGGATCGCATCGGCGCCGTAAGTGTCCAGAGCTTCAAACGGATCAACTGCATTTCCTTTGGATTTGGACATCTTCTGTCCATTTTCATCCTGAACATGTCCCAGCACGATAACGTTCTTATACGGCGCTTTATTAAAGATCAGGGTTGAAATGGCTAACAGGGAATAAAACCATCCTCTGGTCTGGTCAACCGCCTCTGATATAAAATCAGCCGGAAATTGGGCTTCAAACAATTCCTTGTTCTCAAATGGATAATGATGCTGTGCAAATGGCATGGAACCGGAGTCAAACCAGCAGTCAATCACTTCTGGAACACGCTTCATCTGTCTGCCGCATTCCGGACAAGTAATTGTCACGTCATCGATAAATGGACGGTGCAGTTCAATGTCCTCAGGACAGTTAGGTGACATGGACTTCAGCTCTTCAATGCTTCCGATGGAATGCTGGTGTCCGCATTCGCACTCCCAGATATTAAGGGGTGTTCCCCAGTAACGGTTACGGCTGACGCCCCAGTCCTGTACATTCTCCAGCCAGTCGCCGAAACGGCCTTTTCCGATGCTTTCCGGAATCCAGTTAATCGTATTGTTGTTGCGGATCAAATCCTCTTTCACATCCGTCATCTTGATAAACCAGGATTCGCGCGCATAATAGATCAGCGGAGTGTCACATCTCCAGCAGTGTGGATAGCTGTGTTCAAAATTAGGAGCGGCAAATAACAGGCCCCGCTCTTCCAGGTCCTTTAATACCAGCGGATCCGCTTTTTTACAAAATGTACCGGCCCAGGGAGTTTCCGCAGTCATCTCACCTTTTGGATCCACAAGCTGGACAAACGGAAGGTCGTATTTGCGGCCTACTTTGGAATCGTCTTCACCAAATGCCGGCGCAATATGAACCACTCCGGTACCGTCGGTCAGCGTAACATACGTATCGCATGTCACATAAAATGCCTTTTTCTTAGGGTTTACAAAATCAAATAAGGGCTCATATTCCTTATATTCCAAATCCGTTCCAACATATTTTTCCAGAACTTCGTACTCTTCCTTCAGCACAGTATCACAAAGCGCTTCAGCCAGATAATAAGTTTCTCCTCCACATGAGACTTTCACATAAGTTTCATTGGGATTTACACAGAGGGCCACATTGGAAGGAAGGGTCCACGGCGTTGTGGTCCATGCTAAAATGTAAGCGTCCTCGCCTTTTACCTTAAATTTGGCAATCGCTGATTTTTCTTTTACATCCTTATATCCCTGTGCCACTTCATGGCTGGAAAGAGGGGTTCCGCAGCGCGGGCAGTAGGGAACGATCTTAAAGCCCTTGTATAAAAGGCCCTTTTCCCAAATCTGCTTTAAAGCCCACCACTCTGATTCAATGAAATCGTTATGATACGTAACATAAGGATCGTCCATATCCGCCCAAAAGCCCACGGTTCCGGAAAAGTCCTCCCACATGCCTTTATATTTCCAAACGCTCTCCTTGCAGTGCTCGATAAATGGTTCCAGTCCGTACTGTTCGATCTGCTCTTTTCCGTCCAGCCCCAGTTGTTTTTCAACTTCCAGCTCCACCGGCAGCCCATGGGTATCCCATCCTGCTTTACGAGGCACCATGCAGCCCTTCATCGTGCGGTATCTGGGAATCATATCCTTGATGACACGGGTCAGCACATGGCCGATATGGGGCTTACCATTGGCGGTAGGCGGGCCGTCATAAAAGGTATAGGTTGGTCCATTCTTTCTGCTGTCCATGCTCTTCTGGAAAATATCATTGTCTTCCCAGAATTTTTCGATTTTTTTCTCTCTGTCTACAAAATTCAGATTTGTAGATACTTTCTCATACATTCTGCAAAAACCTCCATTCTAATAAAATAAGAACGAATCCCGTTTGCGGGATTCTCCGCCTGCGGCGGGCCGCTTCAGCGGCATAATTCCTTACCGCCTGCGGCGGGCCGCTTCAGCGACATAATTCCCTACCGCCGCAGGGCGATCCTGCCCGGAGGGCTTTTTTATTTCATAGGACGTACTTTCCTATGAAATTAAAAAACCTCCGCCCTGTGTAATCAGGACGAAGGCACTGCTTCGATTATACCACCCATTACCCCATACTAACATATGTGTTCCTTCTAACGGTGGAAAACCGACAAGACCTACTTTAATTCAGCCTGCGACTCAGGAGTGATCTTCAGATCTGTTCTACTCGCCCCGGGCTCTCACCATCCCCGGTTCGCTGAAGCTTTAAAACAGGCTTACTGTCTCCATCTGCGTCTTTTCTTTCTATATATACTGTTACATTATAATGATTCAGTCTGTAATTGTCAACCACTCTTCTGGTAATTCTGAGGTACTTTTCCAGCATTTGTATAGTAAAATGCTTTACAAATGCCGCATCTGGCGGTCTGTCTGATCCTTTTCTCCCTGTCACATTGTTATTTTTTTATCAATCCACTTGCCTTTTTCTGAAACTATGGTATACTACAGAATAATTTTACAAATACTTTACATATTTAAAGGAGATACCTTATGAGCCAGAGAAACCTGACCTTATTGACAGACCTCTACGAGCTAACCATGATGCAGGGGTATTTTAAAGAAAAGGATGTCAACGAAACTGTGATCTTTGATATGTTCTACCGCACCAACCCCAACAACAACGGATATGCTATCTGTGCCGGGCTGGAACAGGTCATCGAATACATTGAAAATCTTCATTTTGACAAAGAAGATGTGGATTATTTGAGAAGCACCGGATTATTTGGAGACGATTTCCTGCAATATCTTTCTGATTTCAAATTTACCGGCGATATCTACGCGATTCCGGAAGGAACTGTCATTTTCCCAAGGGAGCCTCTGGTTAAGGTGATCGCTCCGATCATGCAGGCCCAGTTGGTGGAAACCGCCCTTCTCAACATCATCAACCATCAAAGCCTGATCGCCACCAAAACGGCCAGGGTTGTCTACGCGGCCAAAGGCGACGGCGTGATGGAATTCGGCCTCCGCCGGGCCCAGGGTCCGGACGCTGGCATCTATGGCGCACGGGCTGCCATGATCGCCGGATGTATCGGAACTTCCAATGTGCTCTGCGGACAAATGTTTGACGTCCCCGTAAAAGGAACCCATGCCCATAGCTGGATCATGAGTTTCCCTGATGAACTGACCGCCTTCCGCACCTACGCCAAATTATATCCCACCGCATGCATCCTTTTGGTCGACACCTATGATACGTTAAATTCCGGAGTTCCGAACGCGATTAAAGTGTTCCAGGAGATGAAAGAAGCCGGAATCCCCCTCACCTTCTACGGAATCCGCCTGGACAGCGGCGACCTGGCTTATCTCTCCAAAAAGGCCAAGAAGATGCTGGATGACGCAGGATTCACCGACGCAGTCATCTCCGCCTCCAATGATTTGGACGAAACGCTGATCAGCAGCCTGAAGCTTCAAGGCGCAACCATCAATTCCTGGGGCGTGGGAACCAATCTGATCACCTCTAAGGACTGCCCTTCCTTTGGCGGCGTTTATAAATTAGCGGCAATCAAGGATAAAGAAACGGGAAAATTCATTCCCAAGATCAAGTTATCCGAGAACGCGGAAAAGATCACCAATCCGGGAAATAAAACGATCCAGCGTATTTATAATAAGGAAACGGGAAAAATCATCGCAGACCTGATCTGCCTGGTGGATGAAAAATACGATCCGAAAAACTCTCTGCTGCTCTTCGACCCTATTGAAACCTGGAAAAAGACCCACCTGGCTCCTAACAGCTATGTGCTGCGTGAATTGCTGGTGCCTATTTTCAAAGAGGGTAAATGTGTCTATAAATCTCCAAAAGTTATGGAGATCCGCGAATACTGCAAGCAGGAGTTAAGCACTCTTTGGGAAGAATCCCTCCGTTTGGAGTACCCGCACCGCACTCATGTGGACTTATCCAATGAATTGTGGCACATTAAAAACCAGCTTCTTGACAGCTATCATCACAGCGACAATTAATGCACAGAAAAAACCTGTACCGGAAACTGAAACGCTTCCGGCCCAGGTTTTTTATATGCTAAAACGCAAAATGATTCGTTCATATCTTATTCACAATCTTTTTACAGAACATCTATATATGAGCTAAACTTTCTTCACAAATTAAAGATATACTTTAACTATCGAAAGAAAGGCTGCTAATAACAATTAGATAAAATTTTTTTCATAATCGCCGGTAATCCTGAAAGGGTTACCGGCTCCTCCCTTTTTATGGGGATTTTTTATTTTAAAGAGATTGTATCTATGGCAATTGGTCCACATATTTAAACAAAAAACAACCATCCCTGTTCAGCCTTTCTGTTCGAGATAACAGCGATACACCAATTCCGCCGCTTTTTCATAATCGTTCAAGCCCAAAACCGTTATTTCTTCCGTTTCCATTTCCAGGTCAGTCACATAGGCCAGAATCGTTTCTCTTCTGCACACGCCCGTTTCAGAGTTCCCTTTTCTGACCAGCTCAAATTTGGGATAGTCAGAATCCTTCATCCCTTCTAAAAGAATGACATCCGCTTCCGGAAACAACTCCGCCAGCTTCATTTCCGTCACTTTTTCCTTTTTTACAACCATAAACTGGTTTTCAGAAAAAACCGCAGTCCCGATCGCTCCGGCCTTTCTGTGCCTGTCACTGTCCGTCCCCGGCACGTCGGGAGTAAATGTATGGCCGTCGTGCTTTATGGCCGCTGTTTTCAGGCCCATTTCCGTCAGGCGCGGGATCAGATTCTCCATAAATGTCGTCTTCCCCGAATTTTTTACCCCGCTGACCGCAATCATAACCGGTCTGCCATGATCTTCAGCGCGCATTTTTCTGTATTCCTCCTTTGTATTCACATTGAAAAATACAGTTTCATCCGCCTGGGCCCCCACTTTTACATGATCAATCTGATCCAAAATGGACGACATACGGTAATTCCCCTCTCCCACCATTTGTTCCATCAGCGGGACGCATTCTTTTGAATAAATCCCGATCAGCGGCTGCGGCCTTTTGTCCACATAAATACAGGCGGGCATTTTTTCTCTTTCCCATACCTCCATCAGCCTTTCCGTAAACCGGCAGCTGAGCCTGGGCATGTCGCAGGGGAGCACTAAGAGGGCCTCCTCTTCACACTGTTTTAACGAACTCAGAATTCCACCCATAGGCCCAATTCCAGGATAAAGGTCCTCAAGCATCGGATATTCCAATTGACTATAACGGCTTTTATCTTCCACCGACAGATATATCTTTTTCATCCCCGGCATTGCGTCAGCCATACATTGGTAAAACGGCCTTCCCTCATCTATAAGAAACGCCTTTTTCTCCCCGCCCATTCTTCGATTTTTTCCGCCCATTAATATAAGACCCGCAATTGTCATACACTTCTCCATTTCCAATCAATCAGGGCCTCCGCCCTTCTTCCATCAGGTGTCCACCATTATATCACGGAGTTTAAATGCATGTAAACCCATTTTCGATCCTGGTCACCGCAGCTTCTGCTCAACCCGGCAGCTTCACAGAAACGCAGATGCCACTTCATAATTGTACAAACATCATTCTATATTGCACAGATAGCATTTCGTATTGCACAGATAGCATTTCGTATTGCACAGATGTCATTTCATATTGCACAGTAAACTTGGCGAAATTGATTGACAAGTAAACTTGGCAGATATATACTTATATTGCAAATAAAACTTGGCATCAATTCAGGAGGTAAGTGGTATGAATAAAGATGAAATCCTCGCGAAAAGCAGAGCAGAGAAAAGGGATGAGGGTATGGAACAGGCTGAAAATAAAGGAAGGCGGATCGGTATAAGCGCATTTTGCGGCGTCTTTATCTTTATAGTGGTGTTCAATTTATTTCACGGACAGTCCAGCTATGTTCCCCAGGCAATGTTCTGGGCCTTTATCGCTGCCGAATCCTACCCGAAATACCGTTTTACCAATAGCAAAACTTATCTGGTATCGACCGTTGCAGGCACCATCGCATCGGCGGCTTCCTTAGCCAGTTATATCATCGGCGTGTTGAGGTAATATCATGGATGAGACCTTAATCTTAAAAAACAGCTTAAAAGCCGCACGCACAGAAAAAAAGCTCTCCCAAAGCCAGCTGGCCGATATGGTAGGGGTATCGAGAAATACAATCAGTTCCATTGAAACAGGGCAGTTTAATCCTACTGCTAAATTGGCGTTGGTTTTGTGTATTGCGCTGGATAAAAAATTTGAGGAGTTATTCTACTTTTAAATTGGGATTTAGTTGAGGAAGTTACGCAGGAAAGCGGGACGAGGGGACGGTGGCCAGGCCGGGGCTTGAAACCTGCAGGGCGGGCCGTGCTCTGACGGTGTGGGAAATCGGCTTCCAACCGTAAGTGGAACTAAAGCCCGCAGGCATCAAAAAAGAC
>NZ_WQPN01000070.1 GCF_018785315.1 Clostridium sp. MCC353
TCATCCCCGAAGGATTCCGCTCCCCAGGGCCGCCTCCAAACATCCAATCCCGCCTCCGCTCCCTCGTCCCGCTTTCCTGCGTAACTTTCATTAATTAAATCACAATTCTGCCCCCACCCACTCCAGCATATATTGGTAAAAAAACGGAGATCAGATGGACAATCAAAAACTGGAAAATCTTTTAAATTTAGCCCTGGATTCCACAGAGGAAGAGCTGGAAAAGTCAGAAGAACTGGGGGTGGGGTATAATCCTGAAGAACGTACCTGGACCTTAATTGTGAAATATTCAGGGGACATTTCTTCATTGGCAGATCAGGGTATTATTATCTATGATCTGTTAAATGAGTATGCTATTTTGACAGTGCCACAGCATTTGATTGAAGCGCTCAGCCGTTTGCCGGAAATTGAGTATATTGAAAAGCCCAAACGGCTTTTTTTTGCACTGAATCAGGGGAAATCAGCTTCCTGTATTACCTATGTCCAGAATGGAGGAAAGAACCTGAGCGGACGCGGAGTGATTATGGGAATTATAGATTCTGGTATAGATTACTATCACAGTGATTTTAGAAATGAAGACGGCACTACCAGGATTCTTTACCTGTGGGATCAGGTTTTAGACAGGATTTTTACTGAAGAGGAAATAAACCAGGCGCTGGAAGCAGGGGACAGAGTGGCGGCCAGAAGGATTGTCCCTTCTATTGATGCCAGCGGCCATGGAACTGCGGTGGCAGGGATTGCGGCGGGAAACGGCAGGGAGAGCAAAGGCAGATATCGTGGAATCGCATATGAAAGTCCATTGGTAGTGGTAAAGATGGGTGTTCCCGAAGAAGGTGGATTTCCCAGGACGACAGAGTTAATGAAAGCGGTGGATTATGTGGTAAAGACAGGAGTGCGCCTTCAAATGCCGGCAGCAGTCAATCTGAGTTTTGGAAATACATATGGTTCCCATGACGGGACCAGCCTGGTAGAGCGGTTTTTAGATGATATTTCTAATTATGGAAGGACATCGATTATAGCGGGAACCGGAAATGAAGGAAATACGGGGGGCCATACATCCGGCACGCTTATAACAGGGAGAAATGAGACTGTAGAATTATCGGCGGCTCCTTATGAAACCGGATTCAGCGTTCAGATTTGGAAGGAATATGTGGATTCCTTTACTATAAGCCTGATCACTCCAACAGGTGAAGTGCTCAGTGTCACTGACCAAGGAGGCGGAAACAGGACATTGTATTATAGGAATACCAGGATTCTCGTATTCTATGGAGAACCCAGCCCCTACAGCCAGGCCCAGGAAATTTATCTGGACTTCCAGCCGGTGGATCTTTATATTGACAGTGGTATTTGGACGTTCAGGCTGGAACCACAGAATATAGTTTCGGGCAGATATGATATGTGGCTTCCGTCCTCTAATATATTGAATGCATCGACGGAATTTCTACGCCCTACCCCGGATATTACGCTGACCATACCATCCACCGCTTCACAGGTAATTTCCGTTGGCGCCTACAACAGCAGATACCAGTCTTATGCAGACTTTTCCGGGCGGGGGTATACCAGGGTGA
Organism: Clostridium sp. MCC353; assembly: GCF_018785315.1. Lineage (GTDB taxonomy): Bacteria > Bacillota > Clostridia > Lachnospirales > Lachnospiraceae > CHH4-2. The sequence continues at coordinate 1,566 of NZ_WQPN01000070.1, forward strand.
CAAACCAGATAAAACCCGACTTGGCGGCGCCTGGAGTCAACATTATGAGCGCGAACTCGGGAGGGGGATATGAAACGGTTACCGGAACTTCCTTTGCCGCGCCATTTGTGGCAGGAAGTGCGGCTTTGATGATGGAATGGGGAATTGTACAGGGCAATGATATTTTTTTGTACGGAGAAAAGATAAAAGCCTATCTGAGAAAGGGTGCCAGGCAGCTTCCGGGATTTACAGTATGGCCAAATCCTCAGATGGGGTATGGGGCGTTGTGCGTGCGGGACAGTCTTCCGGGGTGAGTCCAGAGGAGCAGATGTTGTAAAAAACTGGATGCGAAATAGAACGACATTGGAGTTTTTGGGCACGTGGGAACGGATATATAACCCTGCTTTTAAAGTGGTCGAATTCGACCACTTTAAAAGCGAAGCAGGTTTACATACATTTGTATTAAGTGTTTCGGAATGGATTGAAAAGACAGAAGCGATAGGATTGTTTGTGAAACGTGGAAAATATGGAGGGACGTATGCTCATAAAGATATTGCATTTGAATTTGCTTCAGCGATCAACCCTGTTTTTAAACTATATTTAATCAAAGAATTTCAAAGACTGAAAGAAGCGGAGAATGATGCAAAGAAAATTGAATGGGATGCAAAAAGATTTCTGTCTAAAAACAATTATTTAATCCAAACAGATGCGGTTAAAAATTATCTGATCCCGTCAGGAAATTATAAAGAAAATCTGGAGTGGCTGGCATATGCAGAGGAAGCGGATATTTTGAATGTTGCGTTATTTGGATTTACCGCAAAAGCATGGCGGGAGGAAAATGCTGAACTGGCGAAAAAGAATAATGTGAGAGATTTTGCTTCAATTAATGAACTGACAGTTTTATCCAACTTGGAAACACACAATGCACAAATGATTCGTGAGGGCAGAAATAAGGCAGAAAGATTTCAGATCTTAAAAGAAATTGCGTAGTATCAGTTGAATGTTCTTAATACGGCGGAACAGATAAAATTGATTGAGTGAAAAGCAAGATATAAATATGACGTTTAAAAACTATTTAGATTGGAGAAAGCTATATGAAATATTCAGCAAAAACAAAACCGGGGATGGGAGATCCATATTGGTATGAGTGGTCTGTTGGACAACAATATTTCATTGATATGCTCAATCCCGATAATAATATAAATGGCGTGGAACTACAAACTAATGTTAAAGTGGGATTGGATGACATGGTGGTAACCTATGAAAGCGGAGAAAAGCTATTTGTTCAAGTAAAACCTACACGATCAGACAATACATTAACATTTAGAATTTAATTTATGATGTAAGAAAATCTATTAGTAATAAATTCAGAGCTGAGACCGGAAACTATTAGGTGTAAACTGTGGTTTTCGGTTTTTTATATCAGGAAGCCAGTTATTGACATATGAAGATAAAATGGTATAATGATATAAATGATTAGATAA
>NZ_WQPN01000071.1 GCF_018785315.1 Clostridium sp. MCC353
ATTTTCATCAAGAGGATTTTCATCAAGAGGATTTTCATCAAGAGGATTTTCATCAAGAGGATTTTCATCAAGAGGATTTTACATCAAGGGTGAAGGCATTTTCGAAAATGCCTTCACCCTTGATGTAAAATCCTCTTGATGTAAAACCCTCTTGATGAAAATCCTCTTGATGAAAATCCCCTGATGTAAAATCCCTTGATGTTAACCCCTACATCCTCACCCCAATCCCTCTCCCGCTCAAATACCTTTTAACTTCCATAATCTCCAGCTCTTTATAATGAAACAGCGAAGCCGCCAGCGCCGCGTCCGCCTTTCCCACAGTCAAAGCATCATAAAAATGTTCCATCGTCCCCGCTCCGCCCGAAGCGATTACAGGCACAGAAACCGTATCGGCGATCAGCGCCGTCAGTTCATTGTCATATCCCGCTTTGGTTCCGTCACAGTCCATGCTGGTGAGAAGAATCTCTCCCGCACCCAGACGGTCCGCCTTCCCGGCCCATTCCACCGCGTCCAGGCCGGTATCGATCCGGCCGCCGTTTTTATACACATTCCATCCAGAGCCGTCTTCCCTCCTTCTGGCATCGATAGCGACAACCACACACTGGCTGCCGAACTTCTCCGCCGCCTGGCTGATCAGCTCCGGCGTGTTGATGGCAGATGAATTGATGGATATCTTATCCGCCCCTTCCCTAAGAAGCATCCTGAAATCCTCCACCGTGCGGATTCCCCCGCCAACGGTAAATGGAATGAACACCTTTTCAGCCACTCTGCGCACCATGTCCACCACAGTTGCCCTCGCATCCGAAGACGCCGTTATGTCCAGAAAAACCAGCTCATCCGCCCCCGCTTTATCATAAGCGGCTGCAATCTCCACCGGATCCCCGGCATCCCGCAGGTTCACAAAATTAACGCCCTTTACTACACGGCCGTTATGTACATCCAAACAAGGAATAATTCTTTTTGTAAACATATCAATCCTCCATCCAGAGCTTTTTTTATGCTGGCACCCGCTGAGAATTTCAGATTCTCACCTGCGTGCTGTTATAATTCGATGAAATTCCGTAAAATCTTTAAGCCCACATCACTGCTCTTTTCCGGATGGAACTGACAGCCAAACAGACTGCCTGATTCCACAGACGCATGGATATGAGCGCTGTATTCCGCAGAGGCCGCCACAATCCCTTCCTCCTCTGCTTTCAGATAATAGGAGTGGACAAAATATACATACGCCCCATTTTCAATTCCCTTATAGAGTTTCGCCCCCTGCCTGATCTCCAGGGAATTCCAGCCCATATGAGGAATTTTAAGCCCCGGACAGTCCGGTATTCTCAATATCTCTCCTTTTAACAGCCCCAGGCCTTCCACTCCCGGCGTCTCGTCACTGCGTTCAAACATGAGCTGAAGCCCCAGGCAGATGCCTAAAAACGGCGTTTGCTTTTCAGCCACCCGGCGGATCACATCCACCAGCCCATACTGATGCAGTTTGCCCATGGCATCCCCAAACGATCCCACTCCCGGCAGAATCACCTTATCCGCCGCCAGAATGAGTTCCGGATCCCTTGTAATCACCGGCTGCTCCCCTAAAGCGGCCAGCGCCTTCTCCACACTTCTTAAATTACCTGCGTCATAATCAATAATAGCTATCATGCGTTGCTCCTCATCTTCCGGCCTTTTTCTCAACATTTTATCACAGGGTTTTCCATTGTACAATGAAACTATATCAATTTATCCACAAATTCTACGGAATTTTCTGATACCGCTTCCGCCCGGTCCTTTAATTCCACCGTAACCTGGGAGAATTTTTCATTGATCCGGTACATATATGATTTTTGGTTAAAAAATGCGGTCTTTTCAAATGGCCACCGCACCACTGTTGGCGTCTGGAAACCAACTCCCAGTTCCAGAATCAATAACTTTTTATTCAGCGTTCCCGTCAGCCACCTGGTATAAACGGCCCATTGGGGAAGATAACCCTCTTCAATATACTGATCCGCATTTATGGTATTTCCAATCAAAGGCGCCCCGCAGTGAGGGCAGATATCGTCCGGTATTTCTCCCGGCTCCCAGATATCCTTTGTGCAGGACTTGGAACACTGTCTCCAGGTTTCATTGCCGCAGGGAGCCACAATCCTGCTGGGATCAAGGCCGCTTTCATAGATTTCCCCATCCGTTACCGTAGTCACTATAAAATAATCCTTCCCATTCAAAACCGCCTTCAATTTCTCATAAGAAGCCCCTCTCCATTCCTGGCCGATTCCCACCAGAACCTTTTCACAGTCCCCAAGTCTCTCTATGATTCCACTCATCCGCTATACTCCTCTTATCCTCTCCCGGAATTCATTTAAAAGCAACAGTTCAGACGGCTAATCTTCTTGACCGGAATAACAGGTCAAGAATCCGTCTGAATTGTTACGTTTAAAATAATCCCGGTAAAATTGTTTTTGGCATGCAAAAGCAGGCTGTCCGCTCCGGGTCCACCACCTGGCAGATCTGCACGTCTCCGGCTGCGCTCATAAGCATTCCGGCTTTATTGTAATCCAGGCGCAGTTTTTTCTGAATGATCTCGTGCATATCCGCAACCGACCGTTTTACCGCATCTTCCAGGTTCTCTGCCGATGCAATGGTATAAATAGCGTGTTCATTTTCAAGGGCCGGATTATGAAGGGTTTTCCCCTTTATCACATCAAGTTTCACAGTTACTGAAGCAGAAATTTCCACACCCGAAACCATAATTTCCCCGTCCCCCATACAGGCATGGACATCTCCCAGGGCGAACAGCGCACCTTTTTGGAAAACAGGCAGATACAAAACAGAGCCCTCTCCGATTCTGGTGTTGTCCATATTTCCGCCATGGGAACCAGGCGTTCCGCAGGGTATTTTTTCTCCGGCCGGAGCCACTCCGATCACCCCGATCATGGGCTTTTGGGGAAGCTTGATGTCCTCGCTGAACTCCACATATCCGTCCCTCACCGGCATACGGCATACCTCCGGATACGGCACACTTCCTCCAAGCACGCCCTCCCCCGGAAGAGCCGCCATAATTCCCAGTTCACCGGTCTCGATCTTTTGGATTTCCACTTTTAAAATGTCTCCCGGTTCCGCGCCTTCCACAAAAACAGGCCCGGTGGCCGGATTGATCCTGTCCCAATCCAAAGCCCCGATCTGAGCCCCTTCCTCCGTCATCTGTCCGCCAAAACAGTCCACAGTTTCAAATATTACCGTCTCCCCAGCTTCCACAGCCGCCGCAGGCCTTTCTTCCTTATCCATAAAATAAATATAATTTCCAGATATGATTCTGCTCATAGGACCTCCATTTTCAGACCATTGTTTAAGATTTATGATATAATTAACTATACCAAACAATGGGGATTTTTCAACCCTAAAACAAATCCGGCTTTCCTACGGTGTGTTTGAAAACGTAACACTTCAGACGGATCGTGCAGGAAAACCGAAATACAAGGAGAATTTCATCATGATAATCAGCGCAAGCCGCCGTACCGACATCCCCGCCTGCCACAGCGAATGGTTTTTTAACCGTTTGAGAGAAGGTTTTGTCCTGGTACGCAACCCCATGAATTTTCATCAGGTCAGCCGGATTCCTCTCACTCCCGACCTTGTGGACGGCATCGTTTTCTGGAGCAAAAACCCCGCTCCTATGATTCCGCACCTGAATCTGCTCAAGGACTATGCCTATTACTTCCAGTTTACGCTGACCCCTTACGGCCAGGAAATCGAAAAAAACCTTCCTTCCAAAACAGAAGTTCTGCTTCCTGTTTTTCAGAAGCTTTCCGATTCCATCGGCCCCGGACGGGTGATCTGGCGGTATGATCCTATCCTTATAAATGATACCTGGACGGCAGAACGCCATATTGACCAATTCGGGCGGATGGCCCATCAGTTAAACAGCTATACCGGCCAGGTTGTGATCAGTTTCATCGACTTATACCAAAACACAAAACGCCACAGCCATGAATTATCCCTTCAGCCCATGACAGAACATGATATGAAATCCATCGCAAAGGCATTTTCAGAAATTGCGGCAGAATACCGCCTCACGGTCACCACCTGCTCCGAAACCATAGACTTGGATGAATTCGGAATCCGGCACGGAAGCTGCATCGATAAAACCCTTTTGGAGCGGATTTCCGGCTGCAGCCTCAGCCCTGGAAAAGACAAAAACCAGCGTTCCCAGTGCGGCTGCGCCTCCAGCATCGACATCGGCACTTATAACGCCTGCTCCAACGGATGCAGCTATTGCTATGCGAATTACAGCCCCTCCCTGTTGGAACGGAACAAAAACGGATATGACTCCCAGTCCCCCCTCCTGTGCAGCGCCCTGACCGAATCCGATACCATAAAAATAAGGCAGGTATCATCGGTTAAGGATAACCAGATAAAACTGCCCTTTTTATAAAAATAGAACAGAGGACGTGAAGAGGCCGGGAGACTGCGGCTGCTGCCGCCGTCTCCCGGCCTTCAAGTCCTCATTCCCGGGCCGTCTCTCCTGTCAACGTTCTCCGCCCGGAAACAGATCTTACATCAAAGATTTGTAAAGAGCAATAATATCCTCTAACCCTGCATCCTTAGGATTTCCCGGTGCGCAGGCGTCAGCAACTGCCGATTCAGCCAGGAACTGGATATCCTCCTCTTTGGCGATTGCCTTTAAATCAGCCGGAATTCCAACATCCTGGGAAAGCTTCTTCACCGCTTCAACGGCTGCTTTTCTGTATTCTTCCTGGGACATATCATCCACGCCTTCTACGCCCATAGCTTTTGCAATGTATTTGTATTTATCCCCGGTAGCTTCCGCATTGTATTCCATAATCGTTGGAAGCAGGATTGCATTTGCAACGCCATGAGGGGTATCGTAAACTGCGCCCAACGCATGAGCCATGGAGTGAACGATTCCAAGTCCGCAGTTAGAGAATCCCATACCGGTTAAATACTGTCCGAGAGCCATATCTTCGCGGCCTTCCGGCGTATTATTAACTGCCCCTCTTAAAGAACGGGCGATCACTTCAATGGCTTTCAGGTTGAACATGTCCGTCATTTCCCATGCGCCTTTGGTCGTGTAGCCTTCAATCGCATGTGTCAGAGCGTCCATACCGGTTGACGCGGTCAGGCCCTTTGGCATGGAAGACATCATATCCGGGTCAACGATGGCAACTACAGGGATATCGTGTGTATCAACACATACGAATTTACGTTTCTTCTCCACATCTGTGATCACGTAGTTGATGGTAACTTCTGCTGCCGTACCGGCGGTTGTCGGAACCGCGATGGTGGGAACACATGGATTCTTGGTAGGAGCCACGCCCTCTAAGCTTCTCACATCTTCAAATTCCGGGTTTGTGATGATGATGCCGATTGCTTTTGCAGTATCCATGGAAGATCCGCCGCCGATGGCGATGATATAATCCGCGCCTGACGCTTTGAATGCAGCCACGCCTGACTGTACGTTCTCAATTGTAGGATTTGGCTTAATGTTGGAGTAGATTTCATATTCATATCCGGCTTTGTCCAAAACTTCCGTTACTTTAGAAGTTACATTGAACTTAACCAGATCCGGGTCAGAACATACAAATGCTTTTTTAAATCCTCTTCTTGCAACTTCCCCTGCGATCTCCTGAATCGCTCCGGCGCCATGATAAGATGTTTCGTTTAACACAATTCTGTTAGCCATGATTTCACTTCTCCTTTTTATGTAATTAAATACTCACTTTTTGTTCTGTTATTATTTTAACAACAGTGCATAAAAAAAGAAAGTGACATTTAGACGAATTTGTCAAATATGTTACAAATCCATCCAAATGTCACAATGTATACACTAAAAAATCACGAACAATTCTCTGCCGGACGCCCAGCCTGCCCGGTAATCGCCTCTCCCCACCGTCTCTTCTCCGGGCCAATGCTTCTATGCCTGGAGATTAAGACAGCAGTTTTAAATCATTGAGAACCTGCCCCAGCTTTGGCGGCACCGCATCCACCAATGCCTTTGACATCTCTTCCGGCGTCTTTTTCATGCCTCCCAGCACCCATTTTACAGTCATGTAGACCGAACCCCGGCAGTACATTTCCAGCAGAAACTGTAATTCTTCACTCAATGGCTGATTGGTCTTCCGGCTGATCAGATCCGTATAAAACTGTAAAATCAGTTCAAAATCATGTTCCTTCAGCGAATTATAATCATCGGAACGGAATGCGCCTGTAAAAAAGACCTTTTCATTGAGGATGAATTCGAATTTCTGGGTCAGGCTCTCCCCTATGGTCTTTTCCACGCCGATCTGCTCAAATGACTCCAGCACCAGTTTATCAAAATACCAGTTGATCAGGTCATATTTGTCCTTAAAATTCCGGTAAAATGTCTGACGGGTCATCTCGCAGCCGTCCACAATATTCTTGACCGTAATCTTGTCCACCGGTATGGTTTTCATACATTCTTTCATGGAGTCAGCCAGACGGTATTTGGTCCGGTCTGCCTTCTTTAATGGTTCAAGCATAAATTTCTCCCATATCTCTGTTATACAGCTTTCTATTTCGTTCTGAATCTTTCCACAATCCGGCCTGAATAATAGGCGTCCAGCAAAAGTTCCAAATCCTTAATCTTCTCTTTCAGCTCTTTCCCCACATCCGTGTCCCCCACCAGCTTTCTGGCCGATACCCGTTTGATGATAATGCTCTCCGACCGGATGTCGCTTTCCTTTTCAATGGCCGCCTCCGTGGATTCAAATGGTTCATGGGCCGCCAAAATCAGACCATAGGAATTGTAGATCAGCGTGTATCCCGCAATGCCGGTTTCCTTCTGGTATGCCTTGGAAAAGCCGCCGTCAATGACTAATACTTTTCCGCCGCATTTGACCGGGTTTTCGCCGTCTTTCATCTTCACCGGCACATGGCCGTTTATGATGTGGCTGCCTTCTGTGGGAAGGCCGAATTCCTCTAAAATATGATCGGCCACCGCTTCATTTTCCAACAGGGAATAATACGGGTTCTTCCGTTCCCTGTGGGTTTCCTTGTCAGCCAGAAAATACCGTTCAAAGGTTGCCATCTTGTGCTTGCCAAACAGAGGGGAATTCTCATGGAGCCAGATGTACCACATCAGATCCTTGCCCCGCTCCCTCTCCGTCTTGTCTTTGGAAACAAACCCTTTCCTCACATAGTTGTCCAAAGCCTCATAAAGCGCCCTTCCCTTGTAAGTCTTACCGAATAGTTCCACTTCTTTAAAGCTGCCGTCTTCATTGAGGGGAATGCACCCGTGATACAGCAGGTTTCCGTTGTATACTTTATAAAGACTGCCTTTTGCCAGCAGAAAACGCATGTGCTGCTGAAGCTTTTCGCAGTTGAGAAATGCCCGTTCCAGCCGCTCCATGATCTCCGCTTCCTGTTCTGTAAATGCATAGGGATCTGCCGGGTCCACCGTGGGGAAGTTGGAATCCAGCATCTCATATTCATTTCCTTCCATACAAATGGTTCCCTTTTCAAAATCAATCAGATGGAGCAGGTTCCGTTTTTCCAGGTTAAACGACGGATTCTTCCGGCTCTGCTGGCCTTCCGCCTTGAACTGGATCACGGAAATCGCCTTGTGCATCCGGATATCGATCTCCAATTCATTGGTATTATAAGTCTTGGCCCCTTTAAGCTGGAAACATTTACACGGATCATCCTTGTAAGTATTGATGGCAAATGTGGCCAGCGGCAGCAGATTGATCCCGTAACCGTCCTCCAGAATATCCAGATTCCCGTATCTGGCGCAGATGCGGATCACATTGGCGATGCAGCAAATCTGCCCTGCGGCCGCTCCCATCCACAATACGTCGTGATTTCCCCACTGGATATCCACAGAATGGTGCTCCATCAGCTTGTCCATAATGATATGGGGTCCGGGCCCCCGGTCATAGATATCCCCCACAATATGCAGATGGTCCACAGCCAGCCTCTGGATCAGCTCACACATGGCAATGATACATTCCTCCGCCCGTCCCACCCGGATGATGGTCTTTACAATGGCATTATAATAAGATTCTTTATCCGTCACATCCACTTTTTCTGTGATCAGCTCTTCCAAAACATAGGCGAATTCAGGTGGGAGCGCTTTTCTGACCTTTGACCTGGTATACTTGCTGGCCGTCCGTTTGCACACTTCGATCAGCCGGTACAGGGTCACCTTATACCAGTCTTCCTTGTTATTCCTGGTCTTTAGAATCTGTACCATCTTCTCCCTGGGATAATAGATCAGGGTCGCCAACGTCTGCTTGTCCTCATTGCTGAGGGTGTTTCCGAAAATGTCGTTGATCTTTCTGCGGACCGCTCCGGAACCATTCTTCAGCACGTGGGAAAATGCCTCGTATTCCCCATGAATATCCGTCAAAAAATGCTCCGTCCCTTTGGGAAGGTTCAAAATGGCTTCCAGGTTGATCACCTCGGTGGACGCAGAGGCTATGGTCGGGTATAGCTCAGCCAGGCGTTCCAGATATCTTTGTTCTAAAATACTCATGTTGATCCTCCCGATTGTCTTTTGTATGTATTTTACCATAAGGTTGGGGGGAATTCTATAGGGGGTGAGGTATATAGTGAAAGTTACGCCAGGGAGAGGGGATGCTGTGGGGGCTTTCGTGTGGGCGGGCCGGGATGGCTGGGGACGGGGAGGCGCGGGTTTGCCGTTTTGTGCTCATGGTTTCGGCCGGGACAGTTCAAGAGTGTGTCTGAAAATTGCTTTCCGTCAGATGTGCGTTACAGTTTGTGGGAGATTTGTCCCGAATGAAGGGCGCATAGCGGGCTATGTAACCTGAATTCGGGGCAAATATACCGCAAAGTGGGACGTGCAGATGGCGGAAATGAATTTTCAGACACACTCTTAGGCTGGAAGGGGATAAAATTGCGGGGACCGATGACATTCATCGAGAAGTCCTGATGGCCTTCTCGATTCAGGTCATCTGAAAATCTGCCTTTGTAGGGCAGATTTTCCCCCGCAATTTTATCCCCTTCCGGCCTAAGAACTGTCGACGGCCTGCAAAAATCGCACAAAACGGCAAACCCGCGCCTCCCCGTCCCCAGCCATCCCGGCCCGCCCACGCGAAAGCCCCCACAGCATCCCCTCTCCCTGGCTGGTTTTCTCGAATTCGACTTAAAGTTTTGATTAATAGATGAAAGAAAAGGGGGAAGATGGGGGTAAAAAATCAGGATAAATAGGGTTATAATTTAATTGTGATGGAAATTTATATGTGCTATAATGAGATGCGATTCTTTAAATATGGGTATTTGTGACAGGGGTGAATCGTCACGGAGATAAAATAATAAAAAAATATACCCTAACATCAATATGGGCAGATACTTAAATCGGCGGGTGTCTTTGAGGGATGTAAGAATGGTGTAAAAGCGTAACAGTTCAGATAGGTCTGCGCATTTACTGTGCGGACCGTACGAAAACATAGCGGTTGCATGCATCCAGCCCCTCGCAGCAGGCGACTTTAATGGGCTGGATGCGTAACAGTTCAGACCTGTTTGAACTGTTATGTTAAAGTTGAAATAGAATTGTACACAAACGGTATTCGGGTGTCATGAAAATAGCAGGAAAGTGAAAGGACGACTATGGAAAAAGCGATTGTCAGGGTAAAAAAGGGAGAAGCACGGTCTTTGAAGGCTGGGGGGCTGTGGATTTATGATAATGAAATTGACAGGATTGATGGGGAATTTGAGAATGGGGATATGGTCTTTGTGGAGGATTTTGACGGGTATCCTTTAGGGCATGGGTTTATTAATACCAAATCGAAGATCACAGTGCGGATGATGTCCAGGAAAAAAGAGGCTGTGGTGGACGATGGGTTTATTGAGATGCGTGTGCGGAATGCTTGGGAGTATAGAAAGAATACGGTGGATACCTCTAGCTGCCGGGTGATTTTCGGGGAGGCGGATTTTCTTCCTGGGATTGTGGTTGACAAATTTTCTGACGTCCTGGTGGTGGAATCTCTGGCGCTGGGGATTGACCGGTGGAAGCCGGTGATTGTGGAAAAACTGAAACAGGTATTGGCGGAAGATGGAGTGGCTGTTCGCGGGGTTTACGAACGGAGCGACGCGAAAGTGCGGCTTCAGGAAGGCATGGAGCGGGTTAAGGGCTTCATCGGGGAACCATTTGATACGAAAGTGGAGATTGTGGAAAATGGAGTCAGGTACATGGTGGATGTCCAGGACGGACAGAAAACCGGCTTCTTCCTGGATCAGAAATATAACCGGCTGGCCATCCAGCGGCTCTGCAAAGGGAAAAAAGTGCTGGACTGCTTTACCCATACCGGATCATTTGCCTTAAATGCCGGGATCGCAGGGGCGGCTTCCGTATTGGGAACGGACGCTTCTGAACTGGCTATCAACCAGGCGCGGGAAAATGCCGAACTGAACGGGCTTTCCAACCGGGTGCAGTTTGTGTGTGCGGACGTGTTCGAACTGCTTCCGGAGCTGGAAAAGAAGGGAGAGAAGTTTGATGTTGTGATTCTGGACCCTCCCGCATTTACGAAATCCAGAAATTCCATTAAAAATGCAGTGAAGGGATACCGGGAAATCAATCTGCGGGGCATGAAGCTGGTGAAGGACGGAGGTTATCTTGCGACCTGCTCCTGTTCCCATTTTATGGATCCGGAACTGTTTACAAAAACCATACGGGAGGCGGCCGGGAATGTCCATAAACGGCTCCGCCAGGTGGAATACCGTACCCAGGCGGCAGATCATCCGATTCTTTGGGCCGCGGATTCTTCCTATTATTTAAAATTTTACATTTTCCAGGTATGTGATGAGAAATAGTGAGCAGAACCCATGACAAAAGGGGCGTACCGCCGCATTGGCGATACACCCCTTTCTGTTTTTATCCAATCTTCCAGTCCTTTTTACGCATAAACTTCCTTATTTCTATTTACGCATAAACTTCCTTTTACACATAAACTTCCTTATTCTTAGCAAATTCTTCTTTAACCTTCTCCATCAATCCTTCGTCACTGATCAGATCCAGGGCTGTTCCGGCAATGGTCTTAGCCGCGTAGATCACGCATTTATGAGCGTCTTCACCTTTTCCCGCATCCACAAATGCCTGGGTATGGGAGGAGGTTCCGGTGGGAACGAATTTCATACGGATACAGCTTCCGGGAATCTCGTGCATCACATTGCCGAAATCCGTGGAGCCGGTCTTCTCTCTCGGCGGCTTGATTCCGGGCGCTCCGGCTTCTTTTGCATTGGCGATCATCAGATCATTTAAGGCCAGAACCGGGATCTTGTTGGCTAAGGCTTTCTTTTCCACGATGTCGTAGGTGACGCCTGCCATCAATGCCGCTCCTTGAATCACGTCTCTAAAGCGGCTGACCACTTCATTCAGATATTCTCTGGAGAAGGAGCGGAGGGAAAAACGGCCCACTGCCTTGGACGGCACCACATTTTCCGGGCCGGGCAGTTCCGCAATGGTGTAATGCATGCGCACATCATCCCTTACATGTTCCCGCATGCACTCGATTCCGTGGAACGCCAGATTAAGCGCATCCAGCGCGCTGCGGCCGTCTTCCGGCTTTAATGCGGCGTGGGCTGATTTTCCGTGGAATGTAACCAGGAAACCGGAAGAAGCCAGACATTTGATATCCGTACAGGTGTCCGGCGCTCCGTGCATCATCAGCGCCACGTCCATATCAGTCAGATATCCGGCTTTCAGCATCACGATCTTTCCGCTGAACGTCTCTTCCGCAGGAGTTCCGTATACCACAAGGGTATATGGCTTGTCCTTGTAAATTTCCTTCAAAGCGGCGGCAGCGCCCAGACAGGCCGGGCCCTGCATATGGTGGCCGCATCCGTGTCCCAGGCCCTCTAACGCGTCGTATTCACATAAGATGCCGATTCTTGGACCGCCGTCCCCATTTTTATAAGTCGCCCGGAAAGCGGTGTCAAGGCCGGCCAGGCCCCGCTCCACTTCGAATCCATTTTTCTCCAGATAATCCGTGAGAAGGGCGCTGGCAAACCGCTCCTCTCCTCCCATTTCCGGATGGTCGAAAATCTGATCCGCCATATCCCACAGGACATCCGCATTTCTGTCTATTTCCTGAAAAAGCTGTTGTTTCATAGAGCCTCTCCTTTCTTACATCTCGCTGACTTCTTTCAGCACAGTTGCCGTGAGTTCGATTCCTTTCAGATAATTTTCCAGCGTCAAATGCTCATTGGGCGCATGATTGTCCGACGTAGCGTCGCACCAGCGCACCTGGATCGTCGGAAGGCCCAGGATGTTGGTCCAAAGGTAGTCCGGCGCAGTGGACGGACGGTTCGGATAGATCATGTAATTTCCAAATACTTTTCCGGTAGCAGCTTCCACCGGAGCCAGATACGGGGTATTCACCGGCGTTTTGGCCGGTTCCGTAATTCCATGGCAGATGACTTCCACATTATCATATCCCAGCTCTTTAATATAGCTGCGCAGGTTCTCCAGAATCTTATTGCCGTCCTGATGAGCCACCAGACGCATATCGATCTTGGCCACCGCTTTCGAGGTCAGTACTGTGGCTGTTCCCTGTCCGGTATGGCCGGAATAGATGCCGGAAATATTAAAGCTGGGCGTTCCGTTCAACTGAATATAATATCCCTTGTCTTTGGGATAAACCGGATATGCGCCGTATCCCTTCTTCAGGTTTTCATCTACATTGGGAAGAGTGGCATAAATCTCTTTCTCTCTTTCCGTAGGCGCCACCACATCGTCATAAAATCCCGGCACATGCACCACTCCGTCCTCTGTTTTCAGCTTGTTGAGAAGCTGGACCATCTGCCATGCGGCGCTGGGAAGGACAGGGGCGTACTGGGAATGCAGATCCCGGGTCATGGTGGTGAGCACCAGTTCCACATAGAGCATTCCTTTCACTCCAAGGGCGATGATGGGCTGGTCGTTGTGGTTCTTGGAACCGTCGCTGAAATAGACCATATCCGCTTTCAGCAGTTCTTTATTGTCACGAAGGAAGTCGGGAAGCCCCTCGCTGTTGCTCTCTTCCGAACCTTCCAGAATAATCTTTAAATTGACCGGCAGTTCCCCATACTCCCTGAGCCAGTATTCAACAGCGCTTAAATGGGCCATCAGAGGGCCCTTGTTGTCGGCGGTTCCCCTGCCGTACATGATTCCGTTTTCAATAACAGGATCAAATGGAGCCGTTCTCCAGGCTTCCAATTTGCCCTGGGGCTGCACATCGTAGTGCGCATAGATTAACACTGTTTTTTTGGCCGGGTCGTCTCCCCAGCTGGCGGTGATGGCCGGATGCGGTTCTACCGGCTGTTTCACCACGTTCAGACCCATTTTTTCCATCTTCTCAACCAGCATGTTGCAGCAGTCCTCGACCCCTTCTCCGGTACTGCTGACGCTGGGCTGGGCAACCAGGGCAGCCAGATTGCCAACCAGTTCATCTTCATGGTTTTTGATGTATTCTTTTAATTTAGCTTCAAAATTTGTAAAATCCATGTAGTGTTATCCTTTCTATGTTAAAATACTTATGGAACAAAACAAAAAGCCTGACCCCTTACAATGTTAGGGCCAGGCCATATAAATGCAACTGTTATGGATAATTGCATAAAAAGCAGAGCCAAGCCCACAGGACCTGCTCCCTTTTTCCGTCTGAAATTGGTTCTTATCTTTTCTTATTATTACACAATTGGTTAAATCTTGTCAATAGGTTAAATTTATTTCTTAATTTTCTCAAAACAGATCGTTACTAGCTCAGCTGGCTGACCCGCCTGCCGGCCGCACCGCTCTGCGGGGTTCCGCCAGCGGGGGCTGTGAACAGCTGCAGCAGATCAGACGGCTTTCTCTACTAAACATC
The DNA here is from genome assembly GCF_018785315.1 of Clostridium sp. MCC353. GTDB lineage: Bacteria > Bacillota > Clostridia > Lachnospirales > Lachnospiraceae > CHH4-2. The sequence goes on from NZ_WQPN01000071.1 coordinate 13,821, forward strand.
TCCCCTATTGTGACAGAATAAAACGAATCATATCCAAAAAATGATTGAATACCGAAGAATTATACTTATTTTTCGGATAAACAGCCACATATTCTGTCATCACAGCCGGTTCTCCTACTATAAAATACTTAGGCTGCCGGGTTAAATTAAAGTAAGACAGGTAACTTTCCAGCACAAAGGCCACCCCCATGCCTGCGGCCGCCATATGGATGGTAGTCTCCGTCCGGGGATAGATTTCCTGCTTTTTAGGCGTCCATCCCTGCATTTTAAACAACTGGTCGGCAAAATACCGTGTGCTGAATCCGGATGGCGACAGAATAAAGGTATCCTGCCTGAATAAATTCAAATCAATCCACGGATATTTCCCATTGGTCTTGCGCTGTTTGGCCAATGCCGGATGATTGGGCGGCGTCACGAACAGAAGCCGCTCATTCATCAGCCAGACATATTCCATATCCGGCCATATTTCCCGCTTGTTGCACAAAATCATATCCAGCTTTCCTGTTTTCAGCATTTCATACAAAATTGTCCCGCTGTTTTCGTAAAAAATTACATCCACATTGGGAAACTCCTGTTTCATAGCCATGGTCAGCGGGGTGACGATATGGGGCGCCCTGATCTGCTGGATCCCTACCCGGATCCGCGCCGGATGCCTGTTCACCAGGCTTGTCAGCTCCAAGTCAAATTCCGCCTTCAATTCCAGCATCTGCACCGCTTTCCTCACATAAAGCTCTCCGGCTTCTGTCAGTTTCATGGGTTTTTCGTTCCGGTCAAATAAACGGATGCCCAATCCTTTCTCCAAATTTCCCAAAAATGTACTCAGAGCCGGCTGGCTCATCCCCAATTTTTCCGCCGCCTTTGTAATATTTCCATACTGGGCAAGGGTCAACACATAAACCTGTTCCTTCAACTGCATCTCTTTCCCCCGCTTCCCTCCAATGCATTGCCGGTTCACTATTCAAAAAATTTATACTAACCATTTTACCATAAAAAATTTATATCTTTACGTCAAAACTTTTATTCATTATACTATGTTAAAATCCCTCCTGCAATGAGGAAACGCTTCCTTTCCGGAGAAATTCCGGTTCTTATCTAACATTTCACTTACTGAAATTGAAATGCCGAAGCATTCATTGAATTACAGGCCGCATATGCGGCGGAATGGAGGAAAGTATGAGTTCATCTGGCACACCAAAAGCAAAAAAATTCTTTAAAGTTCCCCATACCTTTGTCATTATTCTGGGGATTGTTCTTGTCACTTCTATTTTAACCTGGATCGTTCCTGCCGGCGAATTTGCCCGTGTGGAAAATGCCCAGGGTATTAAAGTCGTTGTCCCGGATCAGTTTTCTTATATAGAAAAAACTCCGGTCAACCCGCTCAGAATCCCTAACTATGTGATTAAGGGATTTGAATCCAGCGCATCCCTGATCTTCATGGTTATCATTTCCGGCGGCGCATTTAACGTGCTGGTAAATACGGGGGCGCTTCAAGTGCTGATCGCTAAAGTGGTTCAAAAATTCGGCAGCAAGGAAGCCATTTTCATTCCTGTACTGCTTCTGCTTTTTGCGGCCATTGCCACAACCCAGTCGGTAACGGTGTTCATCGGGTTTACGCCGGTTATTATCATGATGGCCCGGGCCATGGGCTTTGACTCCATAACCGGAGCGGCCCTTCCGCTGCTCGGCGGCGCTATCGGATTTTCAACCGGTACATTGAATACATCCACAACCATAGTTGCGCAGAAAATTGCGGACCTGCCGCTGTATTCAGGAATTGGATACCGTTTCTTCTGTCTTTTCGTATTCTGGATCATCACCAGCATCGCTCTGGTACAGTATGCCCGTAAAGTGCGCGCTACGCCGTCCCTCAGCCCGATGTACGATTTAGATAACCAGACCACAGTTACCGCAGCCGACGCTGGTATGGACGACCACCATATGGATCTGCGGAAAATCCTCTGCCTTCTCACATTGGTGGGCTGTCTCGTTGTGTTAGTATGGGGCTGTGTAACCCGCGGATGGGATCTGCCGGAAATCTCCGTTGTATTCATCTGGCTGGCTATCCTTTCCGGTATCTGCGCTGGCTTTGGACCAAGTAAAATCGCTACTCATTTCGCTGAAGGATGTAAGAGGCTTACGGTTTCCGCCCTCATTCTGGGACTGGCCCGCGCCACCTCAGGCGTGCTTTCAGCAGCTCATATTCTGGATACTATCGTTTATGGATGTACGCTTGTTTTGAAGGTATTCCCGTCTTATCTGCGCGGCATGTGCATGTACTGGGTGAACTTCTTAATCAACGCACTGGTAACTTCCGGTTCCGGCCAGGCGGCTGTGGTTATGCCGATCTTCACTCCGGTAGCCGACATGGTTGGTATTACCCGTCAGACATCCATTCTGGCCTTTAACTTCGGCGATGGATTCTGCAACTACATTCTTCCGATGTCAACCGCTCTGATGGGAAATTTAAGCGTTGCGAATATTCCTTATGACCGTTGGATGAGATTTATGTGGAGAATCTGCCTGATCTGGCTTGTGACCGGCAGCGTGCTGGTGTTTATTGCGCAGATGATTCATTTAGGGCCGATGTAAAAGCTTTTTTTGTTGCGTAAGTAACGCCAGTAAGATGGGGAACCTGAGGCGGAGGACGAGACCGGACCGCGGAAGGGGATAACCAAAGGCGGCAGGGATCTGATTCCGACCGTTAAGTAGAACTAAGGCTTTCAGAATGGAAAAAGGCGGTGCGATGCCCATTCACGGTAAACTCCTGATGACTTTACCGTTCAGTGGGCATCTCAGAAACTGATTGGGAATTCAGTTTCTGCCCGCCATTTTCCATCCTGAAAGCCTAAGTTCCACTAAACGGTCTCCACATGATCCCTGCCGCCTTTGGTTATCCCCTTCCGCGGTCCGGCCTTGTCCTCCGCCCCAGGTTCCCCATCTTACTGGCTGTGTAGTGGCTGCACTATGATAATAAAGACTTTGGGAGGAAAGGTAGGAAAAGCGAAGAATTCTTCTAATTATTCATACTTATCTTAATATCACTGGTTATATTTCACTGTGCCGCCTGTTGATCCTAAACTGCTGGCTGATTGCAGCCGACTTGGAACCGCCCCTTACAGGTTTCCGCCATATATTTTTCATAAGCTCTACAGCGTATTTTTTGCCCTATTTTCGTATATACGGCGAATACAGTTGATTTATCCCCAAACATTATTTATAATAAGTGGGAAATTATTTTTACACATACCATAGTAATTCAGCATTATAAAATTCAAGTAAGGGAAAAACAGAATGAGCTTAAAAGAAATTAAAAAAGTCAATGTCAGTAATGAGGTATACAAACAAATTCTAAATGAAATTGTCAAGAAAAACCTCCAGCCAGGCGATAAACTGGCTTCAGAATCAGAATTAGTAAAGACCTTTGGCGTCAGCAGGGTAAGTGTCAGGGCGGCACTGCAGAAACTGGCCGGAGCCGGAATTATTGAATCCGTAAATGGCGGAGGAAGTTATGTGAAGCATCTGCAGGAAGGCGCCGTGTTAGGCGGTATCATGCCTATGGCAGCGCTTTCCCAATATGACACCAGCCAGCTAGTGGATTTCCGCCGCGGCATAGAAGTGCTTTCTGCTGAATTAGCAGCGCGTTTTGCTACTGATGAAGAAATTATTGAACTGCAGAATATCTATGCGAATATGCAGGAATGCAATGAAAAGGGTGATATTGAGTCGTACTCTGAATATGACCTGGAATTTCATATGCAAATCGCCCGCATGAGTAAAAATCCATTTGTTTTATATGTGATGGAACAGCTTAGGGAAATTATATTTGTTCACATATCGGATTTGAACGATAAAAAAGGGTCCGAAAATGGAATGCATTATCATGGCCGGATTCTGCAAATGATAAGAAGCCATAACCAAAGCGGCGCCAGAGAATATATGAATCTGAATTTGCTCAATACTTTGCAGGAAGTGCTTGCTGATGAAGATCAATAAAATATAAATTTTTATTGACAACCTGTATTACAGCATATATACTACAGATATGCATAATACTTTTATTTATTTTTGCAAACCTGTATTATAGCATACAGAATATAGTATTGGAGGGGATATATTGAATTCAAGAGAAAGAGTAAAGGCGGCATTAAACTATGAACCCGTGGACCGGGTGCCTTTGGATGCCACATTAACTATTGACGCCTGCAACAAGTTAATCAACCATCTGAACCTTCCGGTTGATCCGGTCAAGGAGTGCTGTATTTTTCAATTGTGCTTTCCGGAACCTGAAATTTTAAAAGCGCTGGGAATTGACTGTACTTATCTGCCGGTCCATGTTCCATCAAATGTGAAGCCATATCAGTACGGTGACGATGAACACATTACAGAGTTTGGTCTGAAATATGTGAAATCAGTAACACCAAACGGTTTTGAGGATATGTCTATCGTAAACGCCCCATTGGCCGACTATGAAATTGAGGATCTGGACAACTACCCATGGCCTGACCCCAATGATGATTCCATCTATGAAGGATTACGGGAACGCGCCAAATGGCTGTATGAAAATACCGACTTGGCTATTGTAGGATACTTTGGCGGCTCAATGTTTACACTCGCCAGCCAGTTGCGGGGGATGGAAAACTGGTTATGTGACCTGGTGGCAGACCCCGAATTTGCCGTCGCGCTGATGAACCGGTTAAAAGACTACTTTATTGTTTTATACACACGCTGTTTAGAGGAATGCGGAGAATATCTTTCATTTATCCGGACAGATTACGATGATTACGGCGGACAGATCAACGAGATGATTTCACCTAAGATGTTCCGTGAACTGGTAAAACCAATTGTCTCACAATACTATACCGCTATTAAGAAAAAATTTTTAGAAAAAAATCCAAATGGAAAATTGATGAAACATACCTGTGGTTCTGTTTATCACTTGATCGATGATTTTATTGAAATGGGGATTGATATGCTGGATCCCATCCAGACATCCGCGGCAAATATGGAGGCCAGCCGGCTTGGCGCTGAATTTAAAGGAAAAATCGCATTCCATGAAGGGATTGACACCATGACGCTGATGCCTTCCGGCACCCCGGAACAGGTAGCGCAGGAAGTAAAACGCTCCATCGAACACCTGGCTCTGGAAAATGGTTCCGGATATCTGATCGGTCCTGTGCATCATTTACAGCCCGATGTTCCACCGGAAAACTTTATCGCGCTACGCGATTCAGTCAAAAAGTACGGAACATTCAATCCCGATTTATAAAGACAGCAGTTTATTATAATATTTAGTTAAGTTATTTTGTCAGTTATGGAGTTTTATAGCATATAATATTAAATTTTGGAGGTTTACATATATGAAAAAGATATCATTAGTTGTTTTAACAGCCGCACTCGCATTATCTCTGAGCGCTTGTGGAAATGGCGCCACTTCCTCAAATAACAGCAGCACACCAGCAGCTTCGGGCGGCAGCGCAGGTGAAGCGTCCCAGAAAGAGAAATCTGATGCCCCGATTAAACTGAAGCTGGCTCATATATTGAACACAAATGACATCGTCCACGAACTGCTGGTAGAATATGCGGAAACAATCAATGAAAAATCCGAAGGCCGTATTGAGATCACCGTGTTCCCCAACGGAGAGCTTGGCAACAACAAAGAAAGTATGGAATCCGTAGTACGCGGTTCTGATGTTATCACATTTGGCGATTTCGCATATGTAGGCGATTATGTTCCAGATTACAGCGTATTCTGCGGCCCATATCTGTTCGATGACTACAAGGATATTACCAAGCTGGCAGAATCAGACTTTGGAAAAGAGCTGGAACAGCAGGCCTCTGACGCAGGTATTAAAGTGTTATGCGCTGATTTCTATTTTGGAACACGCCATACGATGTCAAAACAGCCATTTACCACTCCTGATGAAATGAAGAATCTCAAAGTACGCGTTCCTTCCACCAAAATGTGGCAGGAAACCATTTCAGCCATGGGCGGCAATCCGACTGTTTTGGACTGGTCTGAGGTATATACAGGGCTATCCCAAGGCGTGGTAGATGCTGTTGAAAACCCGCTGGCTGCAATGTACGCCGCTAATATTCAGGAAGTTGCCAAGCACCTGTGTCTGACTCAGCATTTCGTTGCAACGGTTGGCCTGGAAATGTCCCAAAAGCAATTCGATGCAATGCCTGCTGATTTACAGGAACTGCTTGTAACAGAAACCCGCAGCTTCTCAAAATATGCCAGCGAGAAAGTTGCTGAAAATGAAAATTTATTTATCGATAAATTCAAGGAGGCCGGTGTTGAGGTTCATGAAGTAGATGTTCCAAGCTTCCGTGAAGCCACAGAAGTTGTCTATGAGAAGTTTCCTGAATGGACTCCCGGTGTATATGAAAGAGCATTGGAAGCGCTTGGAAAATAACAATATAGGAGGGGTAAGAACACAATGAAAAAAATAGTAGCACAGGTTGAGGACCTGATAAGTTCATCCGCACTGGTTATTATGATCGCTGTTACATGCCTGGGTGTTATAACCAGGCTCACGATCAACCTTCCGCTCATGTGGGCGGAAGAAACAGCAAAAATCTGTTTTGCATGGTGTATCTTTATGGGTGCCGCCGCCTGCTATCGTAATAAAGCGCACATAGGAATTGATGTTCTGATCAGTATGCTCCCCGACAAGGGCAGGCGCAGGCTGGAACTTGGCACCTATCTGGCGCTCACCGCAGTTATCGTATGGCTGATTTTTATGAGCGGAAGTTACGCGGTCAGCGTATGGTCTAAGCCCACCGACTACTTCCGCATCCCGTATACATTTGTGGCCGGTTCCATATCCTGCTCCTTTGTATTCATGCTCTATCACAATATATGTTTTATTATCGACGGCATTAAAAACCTGAAAGACGGAAAGGAGGCGGACGAATGAGCGCTATACCTGCCCTGATATTATTTTGCATTTTCATGATCGGCGTTCCTGTAGGCTTTTCACTGCTGATCGCCACCGGAATCTATTACCTCTTTATCAACAACACCATGCCCGTTGACATGATGTTCCAGGCGCTGGTAACATCGACGGAATCGTACCCGCTGCTGGCAATTCCATTTTTCGTAACCGCCGGTGTGGTCATGAACTATTCCGGCATCTCATCCAGGCTTATGTCGGCTGCTGAGGCTTTTGTAGGACACATGGTAGGCGGCCTGGCCCAGGTAAATGTGCTTCTAAGCGTACTGATGGGCGGTATCTCCGGCTCCTGTAATGCTGATGCCGCAATGCAGTGCAAAATTCTAGTGCCCGAGATGAGCAAACGGGGCTATGGAAAAGCGTTTTCAGCCGTTGTGACAGCGGCCTCCTCCTGCATTACCCCAATCATCCCCCCGGGTATCGTTCTTATTCTATACTCCTGCTTAACCAACGTTTCTGTGGGACGTATGTTTATGGCAGGCTATATTCCCGGCATTATGATGGCCATAGCACTAATGATATTGGTCAGTTTCATTTCCAAAAAGCGGGGATACAAGGCTACAAGGGAAAAACGTGCCAGCTTCAGAGAAATCATAAAGCAGCTTATGGAATCAAGCTGGGCGCTTTTTCTTCCCTTTGGCATCATCCTGGGGCTGCGCTTCGGATGGTTCACTCCAACGGAGGCTGGCGCAATGACAGTTCTTTATTCAATCTTCGTAGGCGCCTTTATTTATAAAGAACTGAAGTTTTCCCATGTGAAGCAGATTCTCAAAGAATCCGTAAGCGGTACCAGTTCGATTCTGTTCATCATAGCGGCTGCTAACTGCTTTGGGCGTTATATGAATATTGAGAGGATCCCTCAAACTGTGACGGAATCTTTGATGGGTTTTACCAGCAGTCCCATTGTTCTCCTCCTTATCATTAACCTGCTGCTATTCTTTGTGGGCATGTTCATCGAAGGCGGCGCGGCTATGATTATCCTGGCTCCAATGCTGGTTCCTTCTGCACTGAAACTGGGAATTGACCCGGTACACCTGGGCATCATCATGAGTATCAACCTGACACTGGGCGGTTTGACGCCGCCTTTTGGAACCATGCTGTTTTTAACCAGTTCCATTCTGGATATCAAAGTCAAAGATTTTATCAGGGAATCCCTGCCCTTTATAGCCGTTTTAGTAGGCGTCCTGATGATTCTGGTATTTATTCCACAATTGGTAACTTTCTTACCAAATCTGGTCTATGGAGTTTAAGCAGAGAAATGTGATTTTAAACAAAGGAGTTTGCGATTATGAGTGTTCTTACCGACTTGTTTCAAGATGTTAAACTTCCTAACATGATACGTATCCGGCAGGAATATCCACGGCCGGTAATCACTGATTTGGAAGCCGTACTTCAGGAACAGCTTTCCAAAGATGTCATAAAAGAAAAAATAAAGCCTGGCGCTGCAATTGCAGTGGGCGTCGGAAGCCGCGGCATATGCAATCTAAAAGAAATTGTCCGCTATGTGGTCGGTTTTCTCAAACAGCAGGGCGCAGAACCTTTCATCGTTCCAGCCATGGGCAGCCATGGCGGAGCGACTGCCGAAGGACAAAAAGAAATTCTTACAGGTTACGGTGTGACAGAGGATTATTGCGGATGTCCTGTCCGGGCCACAATGGAAACGGTACAGATCGGCACGACTTGCGAAGGCCACCGGGTTTATTTAGACCGCTACGCAGCAAACGCAGACGGCATTATCGTAATCAACCGGATTAAAGCCCATACCTGTTTCCGCGGCCCCCATGAGTCAGGGCTGATGAAAATGCTGACCATTGGCCTCGGCAAACAGCGTGGAGCGGAAAGCTGCCATAATGCTGGATTCAAATACATGGCGCATCTGGTACCACTATTTGGCAACGTGATTCTGAATAACACCAATTTCCTCTTCGGAATCGCATTATTAGAAAATGCATTTGAGGAAACTTGTGAAATCCGGTCGATGACTGCCGATGATATCCGCCGCGATGAACCTGCGTTATTGGAAAAAGCAAAATCTCTGATGCCTTCCCTGCCCTGTTCTGAAGCAGATGTGTTAATTGTAGATAAAATCGGAAAGAATTACTCTGGCGATGGAATGGATCCCAATATCACAGGAACATTTGTAACCCCTTATGCAACAGGGACATTTCACGCCCAAAGAGTTGTTGTGCTGGATTTAAGCGATGAGACTCACGGGAGCGGAATCGGCGCAGGCAATGCTGACGTAATCCATAAGCGTGTATTTGAAAAAACAGATTTATCAGCAACTTACCCTAACGCAATTACTTCAAAAGTCTTGTCCTGTGTGAAAATACCGATGATGCTGGATTCCGACAGGGATGTAATCGCCTGTGCGGTAAAGACCTGTACAGAAATTGATTTCGACGCCCCTTCCATCATCCGCATTCCAAATTCCCTGGACATTCAGGAAATGGAAGTATCCGAGGCTGTCCTGAAAAAGATAGGCGGCTCTTCAAATATTAGAATTTTAAGCGGGCCTTCGCCGTTTCAGTTTGATTTGGACGGTAATCTGCTATAATAGTATTTTACCTAAAAATGAGACTCTCCGAGGATCACATCCAAGGCCCTCCTTAGCACAGCTTCTCAATCACCGCCGCCGAAGTCCTCTCATTATTCACACTGCACTTATCAAAATACCGCCTGTAATATTCACTATACAGCACATCAATCAAAAACAACTGGCTGATTTCCGCCGACGTGGAGCCGCCCTGGAGGGGGCCTTCATTGGCTCCGCAAAGGAGGGTATAATCGGAAAATGCGGTCAGAGGTGATTTGACAAACCGGGAGATGCAGATGATCTTCGCCCCTGCCTCCCGGGCCGTTTTGGCCACATGGATAGTATCTTTGGTGGCTCCGGAATAGGAAATGAGCACCGCAGCGTCATGTTCATCCATCATGGAGGCGGCCATGGCCTGCATGTGGGAATCCTGTAAACAGTAGACCTTGGGTTCAATCCTTAAAAACTTGTTCATGGCTTTCATCGCAGTCAGCATGCTTGTCCCCACACCGAAAAAATAGATCCGTTTGGCTTCATGAAGACAGTCAATCACCTTCTCCACCACCTCTTCATCCAGCAGGGAATAGGTCTCATTGAGGGCACTTATGTTGGTATTCAGCACTTTCTGAGCCGCATCGGCGAAGGAATCGCTGATGGTGATGTCACCTGCGTACCGCTCCGGATCGTCCCCATTCTCATTCAGGCTTAGCGAAAGCATCATCTTAAATTCCTGATACCCCTTGAGTTCCATGGTTTTGCAGAAACGGAATACACTGGTATCTCCCACCTCACAGGCTTCCGCCACATCGGTGATGGACATAAAAAGCACTTTTTTAGGATTTTGCAGGATAAAATCGGCCACTTTCTTTTCCGCCTTTGTAAACTGATTGGAAGCCGATCTGATTTTTGTTAAAAAGTCTCCTTGCATAAGTTCCCCCTTCTGCCGTTTGGACTGCTGTTTGGACTGCCGGTTGATTAGCTGCAGCTTTCTCATCCGGTTACTGGTTTCACGCTGGTTTCATCTTGGTTTCATGCTGGTTTTAACCACAAATTTGATTTTACTATATCACTATAAAAAAATGTTTTCAACCAATATGAAAAATAAAAATAATTTTTACATCTGTTTTATGCAAAAGGCCTGTCCGGCCAATCAATCAATAGCAAAAGTAAGAGGCCTGCCGGTTTTTAAACCGGCAGACCCCTTCCCTTTTTAAAACAGTTCCTGCCTAATACATGATTTCAGGCATCGTCTGCCTTATTGCATTTAACATCTTATCATCCGGCTCAAAAATAACCTTATAACGCCTTCCGTTACTCTCAAACAGAAGCGTATATACCCTTGCATCCGGCCGGCCGGATGCATAATCTTCTGTCAAAACTGCCGCTTCGTTGGAACCGGAACCATGCTCCTGCCTATAAGGGCATATACGTTCTGCACGCCCAAGACCGAGTTCCAGACATTGTTTTCTTTTTTTCCCATTGATAATCCTGTCAATAGTCAAAATTCCATCTGCATAACTGTACTCATATTCAATTTTTAACTTATTGCAAAAAATTATTGTAAAAATAACCGACAGAATGAACGCCGGCAGCAGCACCAAAGTCAATACCCCCAGTATCCCAATCAGCGCGGTCAGTATAACCATGACCGCACACATCACTTTGCCGGCAGCCGGTATCTGTCTCCGGACCACACACTCCGCCATCATTTTTCCCCTGCCGTAATTTTCCTGCGGAATACATCGCCAATCCCATAAATCATTTTAAGCAGAACCGGCACCGCTTCCGGATCAACGCGTTTTAAAGAGACCTGCTGGAAGGTCTCAAAATTCAGTGATCCTGCATACTGGATCTCTTTTAATGCCTCCACCACATCTTTCCAAATAATATTGCCGGTATACGGGGCCAGATGATCATCTTCATCTCCCCAGTTATCATGGATATGCAGTGCCTTAATCCTGCTTCCCAGACTGCGGATAAAGACACCCTGATTTTTCCCCAGAAGATTTAAATGGCCGGTATCCAGGCAGAAAGCAAAACATTCCTTACCCGCTTTTTCATTCAGCTCATCCAGACAGGAAACAGCTTCATCCGGGTTAGAACAAACGCCTTCCACGATACTCCCCTTATACCTTGTAAATAAATTTTCCAGACATACCACCACATCCGTCTCCTTCAGTTCCGGAATCAGGCTTTCGTATAGATGCCGGTTCATCTCTCTGATCGTCTGCGGCGTCTGTGTATAGTCATTTAATCTCAAAGACGCGCCATGTATCACCAGGTATTTTATACCGGCCCTGGCGCAAAAACGGATACAATTCCGGTAAATCCGGATTGCGTATTCATTAAACTCAGGAAATCCCTCTATGTAAGCCGGAAATGGCGCATGCGCCTGAATTAAATTCAGGCCATACTTATGAATCACATCCAGTTCCTCCTGATAATGCGCCATGATATCCTCCAGCGGCTCTTCAAAGACGCAATGTTTCAGTTCATGGTTCTCCAATTGATCCTTTAGGCTCTCTCTGTCCCAGGCGCTGTCTATATTCCAGTCAAGTCCGTCAAAGCCCGCTTCTTTAATCATCCGGTAACCTTCCTCAAATCCCCAGTAGGGTATAATGCCTCCGGTCTGTACACTAATCTGCATTCTTATTCCCTCCACATCAAACGGTTTACAGTCTACTTCAGCGCTGCTTTATCAAACGATAGCGCGTAAATCATTCCTCCTCTTCCTCCACCTGTATTATACCCTAAATAGTACTGGTTTCCAATATGGAACATGCTCTCCGCCTCCGCATAACATCCCTTCACATAAAAAGCGCCCGCGTACTCTCCATCCCAGTTATAACAGATGATAGAATTTTGTTCGTACTGAACAAAATAGATGTAATCGTCGTCACAATCGATATTCTGTTTGACGAATCCGGTATCAACGCCATTAACCAGTTTTATTGTATTAAATTCAGCATCCATGAATACAAAATCATAGGTATTGCGAATCCCTGCAATGTACATATCCTTTTCTTCATGATAAGCCAGACCGTAAATCTTATGCTCAATATCAATGGTATCCACCACAGTGAGCGTCTCAGGATCCACTCTCGTTATGGTATATGGATTGTCATAACAGTTGACCACCATCAAAAGACCTGTCTTACCGTTATATGTGATATCATTGCCATGATCCAGCGGAAGTTCCCCGCTTTGTGCCGTCACTTCCCATGTGTTGGGATCTATTTTGGAAATGATCCCTTCTGATTTGAATACGCCGGATTTCTCCGTGGGGACTTTCTGATTTTCCAAAATCGCATATACCCATGTTCCATCCGTACAGCTCCCCTGGAACACTCCGAACTTTTCTATATTATTTAATGCAAACGGTTTTCCCTCAGCCGTAACTCCGGACACCTCTGCCTTAGGCGCATGAGCGATGGAATCTTTATGCAGAAAGAAGGAGGGGTCTTTTACATCATAAGGGTATTCAGTCTCTTTCTCCGCACCGCTCTCCTGGGCCGCACTTCCACTCTGCGCTGCGCCGCCACTCTGGACCGCATCTCCACTCTGCGCCGCGCCGCCACTCTGGACCGCATCTCCACTCTGCACCGCGCCGCCACTCTGCGCCGTGCCGTCACTCTGCGCCGCGCTGCTCTCCTGCACCGCAGCCGTCTCTATTGCCGGCGTCTTTTCAGTTTCCGGCGTGCCCGCACATCCGCAAAGCGCCAGCCCCAGCCCCACGCTGAAAATCCAGCCATATAATCCTTTTTTCATCTTCTGCCACTCCTGTCATGTCTATGTATCAAATCCCAAAAACATCTGTATCCCTTCCTAAAATCATCTGTATTTCCTTCCTAAAACATCTGTATCCCTTCGTTAAAGCATCTGTATTTCCTTCCTAAGAACATCTGTATTCCCTTCGTAAAAGCAGCATATACAGAGTATGGGTGAAACTCTGTATATGCCGCAAAATTCTAAGTTTCTTTCCGCACCTGTCTTCGTTTTATGAATTCCTTTACTGCGGGAAAATGATGGCGGCCTGCTCTTTTAAGTACTCCACCGCCTCCGCCGGCGTCATGCTGAAGTCCTGGATTACATAGGACATCGCCTGTTTCAGGTATTGGTTCCATTCACTCTGATACAGGGACCAGTTTGCATCTTTGCAGTACTCCAACTGGTCGAACGCGGTTTTATAATGAGGGCTTTCTTTCCATAAATTCTGAATCGTATCCGTTTCGGTAGCGCTGTATGTAACAGGAAGATAACCGGTATCTGCCGCTCTCTTTGCCGCCCACTCATCTGTCTCCAGGAATTTGATGAATTCCCAGGCCGCCGCAATTTCCTGTTGTGTATGGTCTTTACCGATCACACAAATATTACCGCCTCCGCCGTTAGACCCATAGCCGCCGTATACCGGCATGTAGGAAACGCCCAGTTCAATCCCTGCTTCATTGGAATAATTGATCATATTTCTCAGACCGCCGCAGCTGACGAACATGGATGCCAGCTGCTTATTGTACAGCATCTCTTTTGCAGTACCTTCCGCGCTGGTGACTGCGGGCGGGAAACACCAGCCTGCGTTCACCCAGTTAAGCCAGTCTGTCAGAACCTTTTCAAAGTTTCCGTCATCCAAAGATGCCGGAGCGTTGCCGTTGGCTGCGATCAGGCCTTCGCTTCCCAGCGAACGGACCAGGGCTTCCTGGAAATAAAACGCGTCAATGTGTACGCCAAAACCATAAATATCAGGATGGGCTTCTGTAATCTTAGCTGCTTTCACAGCCAGGTCCTGGATATCTGTAGGAGGTTCCAACCCCATTTCATCCCATAAAGTCTTATTATATGCAAAAACCGCTGTTGAACGGTTTAATGGCATGGAAACAATCTTATCTCCGAAATAGCAGAAATCAGTCATGCCGCCTGCAAAATTGGACATATCCACGCCGTCTCTTGCGATATATCCGGACAAATCTGCCAGAATGCCCTGATCTGCCAGAATCGGGATTCCACCGCTCGCTGCCACCACCAATGTGGGCGCGTCCTGGGCCGCAATTGCCGTGCTGGTCTTAGACAGTACCTCAGCATAGCTTCCCGCATAGGTTCCTTCAATTGTAATTCCATATTCATTGGAGGAGTTAAATGCCGCCATTGCTTCATCTATATATGTTCCATTCGCCCCGGAACCCATCGTATGCCAAAACTGAATTGTAATCGGCTCCGTCACCTTATCAGGATAGGCCGCTTCTGTCTGCGCCGGCTCTGCCGCGCTCCCGGCCTGCTCTTGTGTTCCACCGGCCGCTGCAGTTGTTCCGGCTGCTGTTCCGCCAGTTGGGCTGTCCGTTTTCTTACCACAGGCCGCCATCGAAAATACCATACTCATACACAGCCCGCAGGCCAATAATTTTTTCCCGTTTAATTTTCTCATATTTTCCTCCTTATCAGTTGTATCCCGGAAACGTTCACCCATCCGTTTCCCAAGCACGCTCTATGTGATACCGGCCAATGGGCCGTTTCACTCATTAGACTTCCATCACTTCATTCCGCGGTATGCCATGGCCGCGATAATCCTCTTGCTTCCAACCAGGAACAGGATCAGCACCGGCAGCACCATGAGCACATTTCCCGCCATAATGGTGGGCCACACGGTTCCATATTCCAGGTCCTTTAATTTTTCAATTGCCAATGTAAATGGTTTTACTGATTCTGTAGTCGTCATTACCAGCGGCCAGAAATAGGCGTTCCAGTGGCTGATAAAACTCAGCAGCGCAATCGTCACCATCGTTGATTTTGCCATAGGCAGCATGATATGGGTCATAATCTTTATCTCCCCCGCCTCATCCAGACGGGCTGACTCGATCAGTTCTTCCGGTATTTGTTTAAAATTCTGCCTCAGCAGGAAGATTCCAAAAGCATTTGCGCCAAAGGGAAGAATCTGGGGAACCAGCGTTTTGATCAGCCCCATGCGTGAGAACATGATGTAAACAGATACAAAGGTAACCTGTGACGGGATCATGAAGGCGACCATAACCAGGCCGAACAAAGGTCCCTGCCCTCTGAATTTATACTTAGCGAACGCATAGGAGGCGGGCACCATGACCAGCAGCTGCATGACGATGATACACGCGATGATTATCAATGAATTCTTTATATACATTCCCAGTTCCAAACCCTGAAATACGGTGATATATCCTTCCAGCGTCAGTTCCGCCGGCCAGATTGAAGGGGGGAACTGAATGGATTCCGTATAGGTTTTAAAGGATGTGATGATCATCCAATAAAATGGAAAGGCAAAAAACAGGCAGCAGATAAGCTTTAATGCGCCGCTGAACACGCCAATGGACAGCCGCTTTATAGAATAAATTTGTTTTCGACTCATTCAGACCGCCTCCTATTGATAATGTACGCGTTTGCCTGGCAAACGGAAGTAGAAAAAGGTTAGTACCATCAGTAAAGCGAACAGAACCGTGCCCGCCGCCGAAGCATAGCCAAATTTCAAATTGGTCATTGCGTAACGATACACATAATAAACCAGTACGTCCGTAGAATTTCCCGGGCCTCCTCCTGTCATAATACGGATGCTCTCAAACACCTTGAAAGAACCGATGGTGATGGTGACCAGCAGAAACAATATCTGCGGTGAAAGCATGGGCACGGTAATCTTGAAAAACTTCTGCAGAGGCCTTGCATCATCCAGCTCTGCCGCTTCGTGAATTTCCGCTGGTATCGCTTTTAATGAAGACAGCAGAATCAGCGCATAATAACCGATATTTTTCCAGATCGATACGATGATAATGGATATGAGGGCTGTCTGGGAACTGTTCAGCCATCGCAGTCCCGGCAAAGAGAAAACGTGCAGTACCGCGTTAAATAAGCCTTTTTCATCCATCAGCCATTGGAATACCATGGAAACCGACAGCATCGCGCAGATATGGGGCAGAAACATGACCCTCTGTGCAATGGAATTCAGCCAGGTGCTCTTTTGCAGCCACAGAGCGAACATCAGGCCTAAGAAGATCAGCAGCAGTACTGTCGCGGCGGTATAATAGGCGGTATTTTTAAACGCATTCCAGAAATCCACATTGACGAAGAATAATCTTCTGTAATTCTCCAGTCCGATAAACTTCTTTTCCGATAACAGATTGTAGTCAAAAAAGCTGAGATAGATCATATTGACCGCGGGATAGAATGTAAAGATCATCAGGAATGTGATGCATGGCGCGATCATCAAATAAGGGCGGATCAAGCTGTTTCTGTGATAGTTCTTGTGTTTTCTTTCTACTTTTTTCGGCGCAGCGGCCTCTTTTTTATCCTTCATCCTGTTTCCTCCCTGCCATTCGGTAATATAAATCAAAATCCGGTACGTCGCCGCGGCGGATACGGTTTTTATCGCGATTAAAGAAATACATGTCCTTTGCATCAACACAAATATAGAGTTCTTCACCCTGTTTGAAAGAGGAGTCTGCGGATTTTACCCAAATCATAACAGCCCCTTCCTCCTTATAATCCGCTTTTGTCATCTGTACTTTATACAAAGTCTCCGATCCCAGCATCTCTCTCGTCAGGATGCGCGCCTTTCTTCGGTACAAAAATTCATTTTCCAGGCGGCTTAAAATCACTTTTTCAGGGCGGTATCCGATATAGTTTTCACCGTCACTCATTTTGCAGATATTCATAGGCGGGGTTCCGATAAACTGAGCCGTAAAAATATTGTCCGGATCGCCATAAATCACCTCCGGTGAAGCCTGCTGCATGATTTTTCCGGCATCCATCAGGATAATCGTATCCGCCATGCTCATGGCTTCCGCCTGGTCGTGCGTTACATATACAAAGCTGGTCTTTAAACGGTTATGCATTTCAATCAGCTCAGAACGCATGGATCCCCTCAGCTTGGCATCCAGATTGGACAAAGGCTCATCCATCAGAAATACCTTAGGATTTTTCACCATAGCGCGGGCCAAAGCAACCCGCTGGCGCTGTCCGCCGGACAGGGCTCCGGGCTTACGGTCCAGATACGGGGTCAGGCCCACCGTATCCGCCACTTCCTCAATCAGGCGCCTTCTCTCTTCCTTAGGTATCTTTTTATTCTTCAGACCGAATTCAATATTTCCTCTCACCGACATTGTCGGATAGATTGCGTAATTCTGGAATACCATGGCAATCCCCCGCTTACCAGGCGGAATATCGCTGATCTCTTCTCCATCCATAAAAATCTGTCCGGATGTGGCAGGGCCGATTCCGGCAATCATTCTTAACAAAGTTGTCTTTTCGCAGCCGGAAGCGCCGACCAAAACAGTAAATTCCCCGTCCTTTAATGTCAGATTTAAGTTCTCAATCACCTTAACGTCGCCAAATGATTTACAAATGTCCTTAAATACGATCTCACTCACAATATTCTCCCTCTCTCATTCTGTACTTTTACAACAACCCCATTGTGTTATCCCGCTCCGTCCGCCTGCCTCTTCACATACAGGCACTTCTCTTACGCCTTTAAAATCGCATCCAGCGCCACGCCGTCTGCATTTTTCAGTTCACAGCCCAGCAGTTTCGCATAGGTAGGCGCCTGGTCTATCAGACGGGCGTGTTCCAAAACAACCCCTTCTTTAAAATCAGGCCCCATTGCCCAAAACGTCGGCTGGGGGCCCTTAAAAGGCAGATGTCCGTGAGTTGCCCGGCCATAGCGGTAATCTTCCACGTCAAAATGGCTGACAAGCGGCCCGGCACAGGAAGTCCCTATGGATGTAATTCCATCCGATTCCAGAACAAATGAGAACCCGCCTCCCAGATGATACCGCTGACGGGCTTCCTGTTCCGTATATACTTCGCTGAATCCATAGATCCCCTCTTCCTTCCAATTATAGAGAAGTTCAGAAACCTGATCCCGGCAGCCCTCATCTTTCAGGTACACCAGCGCCGACAAGCCATTGGATAAACAGTATGCTTTCCAATCAAGGATCCTGCCGTCCTCGTCCACATCTATCAGCTTATGATCCGCGAAAAGCACGTTCAGATTTACAATTCTCTGAATCTCAACCTGGCCATGATCGCTGGTAAGCGCCAGGTTCACTTCCTCTTCTATCCCAGCATCACGGACCGCCTCCATGATCTTCCCGATCCACCGGTCCGTTTCCTCTATTCCTTCCA
Source organism: Clostridium sp. MCC353 (assembly GCF_018785315.1). Lineage (GTDB taxonomy): Bacteria > Bacillota > Clostridia > Lachnospirales > Lachnospiraceae > CHH4-2. Next base: position 32,445 of record NZ_WQPN01000071.1, read on the forward strand.
GAACTTTGTCGTTAAACAATCCGTATTTGTGGCGGCAGGCATCAATATTGGCCGGATGCAGCATGAGCAGATCCGTTTTTTTCTCCCTGATGATATCGCACGTACATGCCACAAGGAATTCATCACACATAGGATGTTTTCTCTCCACCAGTTTTTCCTTATGGCGTTCTATGATATCCAGCATGTCTTCACCGGAACCGCAGCGCCCAAACGCATCCCGGAGAGTATCCCCATGGCCCTGGGTCCAATACTCTGCAATCAGGTAATCAATATCAGGATGTCTGCCTGTCACCGGCCAAAACACCGCCGCGGTTGAAAGTCCGGCTCTTTTGGCTGCCGAAAAAATATCATCTGTTTTTACCAAATCATGAAACCAGGTCCAGGGCATTGGTTCCGTGCCGATCTTACGGGCGTCAAAATTGCTTGTCAGTCCATGCTTATCCGGCCACGCGCCGGTTGCCATGGTTGTATGGCATGGATATGTAACGGTAGGATAAATGGAATCAATCTTTTTAATCCAGCATCCATTTGAAAAATACTTCTTAAAATTGTCACATTTTTTCAAATATTCGATATCTTCAAACACCATAGCATCTGCCGACATCACAATTAGTTTCTTTTTCACATGTATCCTCCTTATAATATGTTCCTTATCGACACATAGTTCATTTCAAAACATATTGTTGTTATAATTAATCATATCATGTTTATTTCAAAAGTCAATGCCATATAGCACTTTATTTGGATATTTTTCCGTTTTTACCCTGCTTTTTATCTATTTATATGTAAATAATACCCTATTTTCTATATTTTTGCCCGCCTCATATTGACTTCTTTCCAAATCATGTTATGATAATAATATGTTTGTAACAATCATTTTAATGTTATTTGTAATATACCATTCTGCATTTGATGTTCATATTGCAAAATTAAAAACCGGATGCTTTGTTTTTCCGGCTTTACAATAAAGTCTAAGGAGGATATAATTGATGAAAACAAAGGCACTTCGTTCAAACGAAGCCAAAGATTTTCGGTCGGAAACAATTGAACTAACTGAACCCCAGGAAAATGCCGGCTCCATTACCATGAAGATTCAGGAGATACCGGATGGCCAAAACCTTATCTGCCCATTCAATAAACGGAGGCCTGTAATGGAAACGCTGAATTTAGCGGATATGTCTCTCAAAGATTTATTGAATCCGGCCGGTTATGACTGCCCATGCGGGAAACATCATATCTCCACCGTACAGGATATCGTCATAGGAGAACATGCGCTGGAGCATCTGATCCCTATGATCCGCGCCAGACATATGCAGAATCCTTTTGTGATATGCGATCAGAATACGTATGCCGCAGCCGGCAGACGGGTTATGGATCTGCTGTCCGCCGCAGATATCCACTATTCAGCCTATACTATGGATTCCGGGCATCCAGATCCATCTGAATTCTGGGTGGGAGCCATTGCCATGCGCTTCAGCGAATCTTACGATGGAATTATCGGTGTGGGGTCAGGTGTGATCAATGATATCTGCAAGATCATTGCAAACAACACAAAACGGCCCTTCCTCATTGTAGGAACAGCTCCTTCCATGGATGGATACGCCTCAGATTCTTCCTCCATGGTACTTTCCAGTTTAAAGATATCCCTCCATTCCAACTGTGCCGATGGGATCATCGGAGATACCTCCATCATTTCCCAGGCGCCTATGCGCATGCTGCAGTCCGGCCTCGGAGATATGGCGGCCAAGTACACCAGCATCTGTGAGTGGAGGATTTCCCATTTGATCAACGGGGAGTATTACTGTGAAGAAGTGGCATCTCTGGTGCGCAAATCCTTAAAGCAATGTATGGATTCCTCTAACCGCCTTGTATCGAGGGACCCTGCCGCGGTAGGAAATATCATGAACGGACTAATCCTGTCCGGCATCGCTATGAGCTACGCGGGCGTGTCCAGGCCGGCATCAGGGACGGAACATTATTTTTCCCACATTTGGGATATGACGGCTTTAGACCACGGTTATGAGCACGATATGCACGGAATCCAGTGTGGAATCGGTACCTTATTGACTTTAAAGGTATACGATTATATAAAAACAATCACACCGGACAGGGAAAAAGCGCTCCGCTATGTCAGCCGTTTCTCAATGGAAAAGTGGGAAGCCGATGTCCGCAGGGTATTTGGTTCTGCTGCTGAAAGCATCTTAGAAGCCGAAAAAAGGGAACATAAATTCGACAAAGAAGCCCATAGGAAACGTTTGGACCACATCCTGGATCACTGGGATGAAATCTTAGCGATCATCGATGAAGAGCTCCCTTCCTATGATGAACTCTTTCAGAAGCTCAAAGCCACCGGAGCACCGGTAACCCCGGCAGAGCTGAACATTTCAGACAGCCAGGTCCGCAGCGCTTTTGTACATACCAAAGATATCCGCGATAAATACATTTCCAGCCGGCTGCTTTGGGATCTGGGCCTGCTGGATGAAGCGGCGGAACTATTATTTTAATAAAAATGTAAGAGGCGGCATTTTTCATATCAATTCTCCATGCCGGAGCGTTTTTTGCGCAAATCCTGCGCAGCTCCGGTACAAATATCAATGAAAGGAAAATATGATAAAATTTTATGGAAGAACGGAGAAAAGCAATCGTCGAACTAATCAACGCCCAGGGATTTGTACCCTTTGCCGAACTGAAGGAACACTTTCCCAATGTTTCGGAGATGACACTGCGCCGTGACTTAGAGTATCTGGACCGCACAAAAAAAATTGTCCGGATTCACGGCGGCGCTAAATCCCTTGATGTCTTAATCAGGACAGAAGATTTTTTTGCCAACCGGTCCGTATGCCATATCGAAGAAAAACGCCTGATCGCCTCTAAAGCAATATCGCTTTTGGAACCCGGAAGCGTTATTTTCATCGATTCCGGCTCTACAGCTACGGAGTTCTGCCGGAATTTTCCCGATGGGACATATACAATTTTCACCAACAGCATCAGCTGCGCCTATGAACTGGCCAGCCTGTCACAGGCTAAGATCCACATTCTTGGCGGCCTGCTCAACAACACCAGCCTGAGCATCATCGGTTCCAGGACAACGGCTTTTTTGGAAACAATTAATTTTTCCACCGCATTTTTCGGCGTCACCGGATACAGCAATACCCGCGGCTTCACTTGCGGAGAAGAGGAAGAATTTAAACTGAAAACCACGATTCTGCGCAAATCAGAACGGGTTGTCATGATGATGGATTCCTCAAAGGTGGGCATTGTCAGCACATTTACATTCGCCACCATGCAGGATGCGTCAATCATCGTATCCGACGGCGGGCTGAATCCGGCCACCCTGCGCCAGGCTGAACAATTTCATGTAAAAGTCATATAAACAAAAAACATGCAGACCAACAGGATCTACCATTGGCCTGCATGTTTTTTATTCATCAACGAATTTCTTCTCAGATAAAATGGTCCGGTAAAACAGGAATCTCCGAAATATCGTTTCATACTCGTTTCTATGGGCCGGATCCGGCTGATACCTGATATAGGATTTCCATTTCATGCGCTCTTCCGCTTCTTCCAGCGAATCATATCCTCCCTCTGCTTTTCCTGCCGCACAGGCTGCCTGGATGGCTGCTCCCATGGCGGACAGATCCGGGTAGGACGCAGCATCAATTTCCCTGCCCAGGATATTGGCATACTGCTGCATATAGAATGGATTTTTACTGGGAATTCCCCCTGTGGCAACAATCCGTTCAAATGAAAAGCCGTGAGCTTCGCAGTGTTCCAGTATAAAACGGGTTGTACAGGCAATCCCATGAATCATGGCACAATAAATATCCTCAGGCCGGGCTGCCAGGGACATACCCATGAATCCGGACTTCAATGCGCTGTCAGAAGGAAGATTCCTGCTGCCGTTCATCCAGTCCAGAATTGTCAGCGGATTGCTGTCAGGATGACCGGCCGCCGCCTTTTCAGATAAAAGCCGGTGTATGCCGATCCCTTTGTCTGCCGCCTCCAGATGATAGGCCTGGGGAACAAGATTCCTGGTAAACCAGTCCAGCATATCTCCGGTACAGGCCTGTCCCGCCTCATATGAGTAAAAGCCGGGCTTGATCCCCCCATATACACAGCCGCAGATGCCGGGAACATAGCGGTACTCCTTTGATAAAAATGCGATAACATTAGATGTCCCGGTTATCAGCACACATTCATGCTCATCAGAAGTCCCGGCAGCGGTGGCAGCAATATGTCCGTCCAAAGAGCCTACGGCTGTGGTCAGACCGGCAGGCAGGCCCAAACGCTCTGCCATTGCCTCTGTCAGCTTTCCGGCCGGGGATGCAAGCTGCAATACCACGCCTGCCGCCTTTTCATAAAATTCTCTGCCAAACCCAGGCGCCGCCTGATCTAAAAATTCTCTGGAAGGATATCCCCGATTCTCCTTCCAATGGAATTTATAACCGGCAGAAGCGGCGCTCCTCGTCAGGCAGCCTGTCATTTTCCAAGTCAGCCATTCCGGAAGATCGAGAAAGTAAGATATTTTATGATATAATTCCGGATCATAATGACGGATTTCCAGCATTTTGGGAACCGCCCATTCGCAGGACACGCTGTTTCCGCAGTCCTTCAGAAAGGTTTCCTGTCCGGTTCTTGCCAGATGTTCAAAATATGCGGCAAAAGGTTCCGCGGCATGGTGTTTCCATACCTTCCCATAAGCATGGGGCCGGCTGTCGAGTCCCGGATATTCACATAAAGGCTTTCCCTGTCCATCCGTGGGAATGAGGGTGCACGAGGTGGAATCGACGCCGATACCAATAATCTGTCTTGGCGAAATGCCGGATTCCTTCAAAGCTCCCCTTACCGCCCGGGCCATAGAATCGATAAAATCTTCCGGCCAGGACAAGGCATAACCTGCCGGAAGAGCCGTGCCGTCAGGAAGGCATGAATCCAGAACGCCATGAGCATAAGAATGGGAATGATTGGCGGCAATGGCGCCATCCGCGGTCCTGAGTATAATTGCTCTGGCTGACAAGGTTCCAAAATCCACTCCCAATGTATAATTTTCTTTTGCCATTTGCATAGCCGCCTCCTAATAATTGTTAATCCAATAATTTTTACATAACCATACTGCGCCCGGAACGGTTTGAAAAATAATCCCCAGTTCCAACAACGGTATCGGGTAACTTAACTCCTTAGTGAATCCGGACAATCTGTTTCAATGGATCCGGATATTCCAGGCCGCGCCGGAGGTTCATCTCCGAAACGCCGGAAAATATCGCTTCCCATTCGATAAAGGAGACGGATCTCCATTCATTAATTAATTCTGCAGCTGCATTGCTCTGCTCTTCCAACTCCTTCTCCTCATTTCATTTTATTTGAAGACGGATGAATTAAGTGAACAGCATACCGAGTTATTAATGTTTGAAATAAACATATTTTAATAATAACATAACAGTGCAAAAAGTCAATATATATGGTAAATTATGTGGATTTTGGTGTGTTTTATGGGTGATGCTTTATTTTTCGTTCCAAACATTATATAGTAAAATCACTCACATAATGTTAATTATAATAATATTTAATGTTATATTCATTATTAATACAGAATCAGTTTTCTGGAGGTGAAATACGGAAGGACAAAGCCGTGAGAATGTAGGAATTAGATAGTTTAAGACTGGAAGAGTTTGAGCCGCCGCAGAACATTGAAACAAATCCGGAAACTCCCGGATATTTCTATGATTTTTGCGGCGGCAGACGCTATTTTATTTGATTATTTTTGCACGAAATAGCTGTGGGTCCTGTATTTAATTTCAGAGATACGTTTTCATAATCTTTAAAAATTATCCGCAGTTTTATTAACCGCCTGAATTAGAGTAATGAATATCCTCCGCCGTCAAATGGTAGATATCCATAAGGCTGTGAATAAAATCCCGGATATAGGGTTCATTTAATTTCTCCGGCACCCAGCTGATATAAAACGGACACAGTGTACATGGCGGTTCGTTATTCTTGTACACTGGTATCGCATGTATATTGGGATTATTCATGGTAATCTGTGAATCCTTGGTGGAGACAATGGAAGAAAATATATTGGAGACCACCAGACGGAGAAGGGTAAGGCGGTCATCTGTGATTAAACGGGCATGTATTGTAATGCCTTCCTGGCGAAGAACGCGTATGGCCCGAGGTATCGAGCTGCTGTCAGGAGATGCAATTGCCAGTGTCAGAGAACGAGGGTCCGATTCCGGCAAAGAGAGACAGTATGAAAACTCTTTTATGGTCAGATAAGATTCCTCAAACAACGGATGTTTATTGCCAAGAAGCAGATAAAACAGCGCTCTCTCTTGATACTCCAGTCTCAGATAATCCCTCCCTTGCAGATGCTCAATCAACTCTGTGACGAGAATATCCATTTTGGCGGCTGAAAATAATTTAGATTTGGAAACAGACATTAACCGGAACAACACATTCGGGTATTGTTTGATATATTGGGAAATGACCTCGAAAATTATGTTTTCATAGGCACGTATTCCGATCGTTATTTCACAGCAGAGGTCCCGATTATAATAATTCCTCTGTATTTTGTTTTTTTCTATGGTATCTAAAATCAAAAGCACGCTCTTGTAAAACTGCTTCCCGTTCTCATTTAAAATGATCTTTCTCCCTTTCCGGTCAAAAAGAGACAAATCCAGTTCCTTTTCCAGCTTTTTTAACATGGAGCTGACAGCCGGCTGGGAGACATGAAGATTTAAAGCCGTTTGGGAAATACTCTCTGTTTTCACCAGATCTGCAAAATATTCCAGTTGAAGAAGCCTCATCTGTTTCCTCCTTAATGTTAACTAAATAGTTATCAGCATATAACCAAAAAGTGAATTTTTATTTATATAAATTGATGATATTATTATAAATGAAAAGAGCAAAACCGTCAATATTGACAAAACCATATCCGGAAATGGTTAAGGAAACAAGGAGGAACTCATCATGTCGGAAATCAAAACAAAGTCACCGTTAATGTCAGTTCTGACCAATTCAGCCTTCTGGCTGGCGCTGGTCATCAACATCTTGTCAGGTATGAGCCGGAGCATGGTAAAGCAGCCGGTAGTTCTGTTGGGAAGCGATCTGGGGCTGGCCGCTTCCGCATTGGGATTTATCACATCCGCATATACGGTCTGTGCACTGCTGATCCGCACGCCATTTGGAAAGGCCCTTGACAACAGCCGTAAACCTGCATTGATTCTATTTTGTTCCAATCTCTTTATGGCTGTGGTATTTGCCGGATTCGGCCTTTGCAGCAGCGTACCTTTATTCATTCTCCTTCGCCTTCTGCATGGTTTCTGTTTCGGCATGGCTAACATGTCCATGGCGGTTGTACTGTCTAAAAACATAGACAAACGGGCTCTGGGCAGCGCATTTGGCCTGTTCACCCTGCTGCCCAAGCTTACCAACGCGGCTACAAACAAAGTCACCCTGTATTTGAAAGAGGCTGCCGGTATCCAGTACTGTGCTTATGTAGGAGCCGCTATTGCTGTTCTCTGCGGCCTTTTATGCCTGATGATCCGATTCAATGAAGGCGAACATCTGAATGCCACGAAAAACCGCAAAGGCGGTCTTGGCGGAGCTATTTATACAAAAGCCCTTCCGATCTGCATTATTTTCGCCCTGCTGCAAGTACCATCCCTGGCTTCCAATGAATTTGTGGTGCTGTTTGGGAAATCCGTGGATATGACATCAACAGCGGCAACCTATCTGGCAAATAACGGAATATTCATGGGAATCGGAGCCCTGGCCTTTGGTTATATGCTGGATAAGCTGGATGTCCGGGGAGGACGTTATCTGACCCTGGCCGTTATCGCCATAGCGGCGGCGGCATCCGCCATGATCGGCCTTTCCCTGAATCCGTCCGTATGGCTGGTTTCCGGGTGTATGTGCGGTATTGGCGCCGGTGGAGCCAACCTGGTCCGCTCCCTGTCCCTGCGGGAAAGCTCATCTTCTGTTGCCGCTCTGGCAGTCGGCACATTTGCAGCGGTTCAGGATCTGACTTCCATCTGCTGTTCAACCGTAATCGGGCTTATTGTGGATATGGTTGGATATCAAAAAGCATTCCTGCTCTTAACAATCGCACCGGTGATTGGATTTGTTCTCACCATTCTGTTTTTTGACAAGTTTATCGCGATTATGAGCAAGAGCAAAGAAGAGGCAGCGGCCTGATGTTAATAGACACAGACGTCCTCTTACCGGTTTTCAGCCACAAAAATTATAAAAAGGAGAATTCATATGCTACCTATTCGTCAACCCTTAAATCCATATTTTGTACCATCTTCCTTTTGTTTTAAAACAGGAGAAAAGAAAGCAACCGCCGACGGCTGTTTATACGATCTGATCCATGCGCCGTTTATGGAACATGACCTTCTGTATATCAGCCTGGAAGATCTTCAGCGTTCATTTGGGCCTCAGCTGACAATCGAAACCAACGGAACGAAAGCGGAAATCACTCTGAACGAACTGCGGACAGAATGCGAAATAAAAATGAAGGAAGAAACAGCTTTTATTGCAGCGGAAAATATTTTCAATGATACCGCCGGCTTTTTTAAAAAGAGGTTCAGCAATTACCTTGGCAGTTTTGTCTGCCTTGCGAAGAAAAAACCGGAAAAATTCGACGGATTCGGTATGGGGTACGCATTTACAAAGAGGGTGGGCATCCTGCACCGGGCGCTTTATATGGAAGCCGTAAAACAGCTGGTTCCTTACCATGTGTACATTCCCACCGTTTATGATGAATCAAAACCGCTCAAACTGGCTGTGGTTCTTCACGGCCTGGGCGGACAGGAAAATTTTGAAAAGGCGGGCGGGCCGCTTTGCAGCGCCGCGGAAAAATACGGTTACATCATTTTATCCCCCAATGGTTACGCCAGGGGAATGCATGGCAGCGAATTTCCGATGAAACGGGACTTTGTGCCGGATGATGTGGATCCGTCCAATCCCGCCGGGCTGGATGAAGAGCAGAAACGGATTTATCCGCTGTGCGAACAAGCCGATATGAATGCGGTCTTTCACGTGATGGATGAATACGCCATTGATAAAAACAATGTATTCCTGTTCGGTAATTCTATGGGAAGCGACGGGACTTTTCATTTAGGGCAGAAGTACAATACCATTTGGAGAGCAATCGCTCCATGCGGCGGCGGGTGTGATCTGCGGTTCTACCCTGTTGACCGGATTAAGAACATTCCGGTCAGAGTGGTGATCGGAACAGAAGACCCGGGATATGAAGTGGTCCATGAACTCTATCAGGAACTGTTAAAAAAGGGAATAAATGCCAGTATTACAGAGGTGGGAGGAGAAGCTCACGGGACTGCCTGGGTAAAGGCCATCGATGATATTTTCACCTTCTTCAATGAACAGTCGGTATGACAGCAGGAGAGATTATTATGGGAAAAGATAAGATTACTAAAAGCGGTGATGCAAGAAAAGTTACAAAAGATTTATCTGTAAAATATCAGCCCTATTTTCAGGTTAAAGCGGTTTATTTTACGGATAACAGCCCCTATGCCTATGTAAATAGGATGCGTTATGAAATGAATTCGCCATCCATCACAAAAGGGAACAATATTCTGGTGGCGGCGGACAGCCTGATAAAGATCTACAGTCCTGAAATGACAGGAGTGATTGAGGGTGCAAAAGCAGAATTATCCTACCGCGGCAGGACCGTAACGCTAAACGCCGGTTCTGCCGAGGCAGTCTTTGACGGCACTGCGGCAGCTCTGGAAGCGGCCAGCGAGGTGATCAACGGACATTTTTATATAGATGTTGAAAATGTGATGGAAAAAGCCTTTGGAAAAACTGCGGTCTGGCAGCGCAGCTATCTGGCGGAAGGGGATTTTCTGGGAATCGGTGACGACAGGGCGGATTTATTCGAAGACAAACAGGTAGGGAAAGATCTGCTGATCTATCTAAATAAGAAAAAAGGTGTTTTAAGAAGGGCCTATTACTATGAAGAAGCGAATCTGATCATGCCCTATCTTCTGTATGTGCCTTTCGGCTACACTCCTGATAAAAAATACAAACTGGTTATGGTCCTGCATGGAGCAGGGGCAGGGGTCGGAGAAAGCAGGGACTTGAACTGGAGGCCTACCGTTCTGGAAACAGAAGCGGAAAAACGTGATCTCATCCTGCTTTTCGTGGAGGGCTACAGCATGGGATTTTACGGCGGCTGCGATCCGAACCTGCAGCCGGAAAAGTGTTCCCAAGAGGAAAAAAGATATCTGGAATACTGTCAGAATGAGCCCATCTGCGCGCTGAAACAGGTGATGGCGGAGTTTAACATTGATGAAGAGAACATTTTTGTAACCGGCAACTCCATGGGCGGAGGCGGGGCCTTCTGGCTGGCCTTGCAGTATCCCGGCATATTTAAGGCCCTGGCTCCATGCGGAGCTTTGACCACTGACGATCTGAGCAGGTTCGATTTGTCCCCACTTGCCGGAAAACCTCTGCTGATGGTCGACGGAAGTGAAAATATTGGATTCGACAATGTGGAAAACCAGGCCGCGTATTTTACCTCCCATGGAATCCCGGCTAAATGGCATGGGGTTCCCGGAGGAGTTCACGCAGATGCATGGACTTATGCTGTCGATACAATTTTCGACTTCTTTGTCCAGGCATAGTTTAGACAGTAACAGTTCAGACGGACATCCGATGCTTCTTGACCGGCTTTTTCGGTCAAGAAGATAAGCCGTCTGAACGCTTACTTCAGACACGCTCTGCCGCTCCTTAGGAGGGATTATCTATGAGTATGATACTAATTGCCGCCGCCTTTGTTCTGGCCGTATTTTTGAATAAACAGTACCGGATCAATCTGGGGTTGACAGCTGTTGCTTCGGCCTATCTGATCGGCTGCTTCGTATTGGGAATGAAACCAGGAGTTTTGAAGGAATATATTCCCATAAAAATTATTTTTCCGGTGGTTTCGATTACCTTGTTTTACGGGACGGCTCTTGAAAACGGCACCTTAATCAAAGTGGTAAATCATTTTATTGGAAAAAACCGTAAAAATCATCTTCTTCCGGTCATGCTGTTTCTATGCTGTATCGGAATGGGATTTGTAGGCCTGGACGCAGGAACCATCACCATGATTATGGCTCCGATCGCTTTGTCATTGACAAATGCGGCAGGAATCCAGCCCTTAGCCGTCATGTGTGCAGTTCTTTTAGGCGCTCCTATAGGCTCCAACTATATGTTTGCGGCCGGAGGCACCATCATCCGGGGAATTATTGAAGAGCTGACATCAGACAGCGCTTTGGGTATGAAAGCCGGACTGAGCGGATTTATAGACTGCGGGGCCGTATTTATCACCCTGTTTGCGATAGTAGCCGCTGTGAGCGCTTCTAAAGAAAAAACACAGGACGCAAAAAGAATTGATCGGTTAGAGGAAGCTGAAAAACTGACCGGAAAACAAAAGCTGACGGTTTTTCTGATTCTGACTGTCACAGGTTTGATAACAGTCTCTGCCGTTTTTAATGCATTTCATATAGAAAATGGAATATCTGAAATTTCCGCAAAGGCCGATATCGGTTTTCTGGCCCTGCTGGGTACGGCCTGTGCGGCCTGTATGAATTTAAGTGATATGGATACTGTGATACGCAGATATGTACCCTGGAAAATCATCATCATGATATCCGGCATCTCAATCCTCATGGGAACAGCCAGGGAAGCAGGTTTAATTGATATGCTCAGTTCTGCCCTCAATGGAAATATTCCCGGCATCCTGCTTCCGGCGTCGCTGGTGGCAATTGCCGGAATCATGAGTTTTTTCAGCAGCGCTTTAAGCGTTGTAATTCCCACATTGTGTCCGCTCATTCCGTTGATTGCAGAGAATAGTGATATTTCACAGGCCGTATTATACAGCTGTATCATCATCGGCTCCAGCGCAACAGGGCTGTCGCCCTTTTCCACCGGCGGGGCGCTGGTCATAAGCAGCGTTTCGGATGAAACAAAGAGGGACAGCCTGGTCTATAAACTGCTGGCCTTGTCTGTGGTGAATCTAATGTTATCGGCTGCCTATATGACGGTCCGTGGGATCCTTTAGCGTCCTTTAACTATAAAGTCCCCTGCATCGGCCAGCGCAAAAGCCGGCTGACGCAAGGGACTTTAGTTCAAAGAATTGTGTCATGAGCCTTATCCTGTACCTGGTTGCTTTCATACCTGGTAATGGTTTTACCTCCCCAACCCAAAAGAACACAAAGATCAAAAAGTATTGAAGAAAAAGAATTCTATTTGAAATTGTGTATCCAAGAGAATTATAGTAAACGAGAATTGGAGAGGCAGCTCGATAGTGGATATTATGAGCGATATGTTTTGTCACAGGGAAAGGCGTTGCCTGAAGGGATAAAGCCAGTAAGTAAAAATCCATTCCTAGACTCCTATGTCATTGAATTTTTGGATTTGCCCAACACATACAAGGAGAGGGATTTCAGGAAAGCACTAATTTTAAAAATGAGGGATTTCATTTTAGAACTGGGTAAAGACTTTACTTTTATCGATGAGGAATACAAGGTTCAGGTTGGCGGGGAAGATTATTTCATCGACCTTCTGTTTTTTCACCGTGGTTTACAGTGCCTTGTTGCCTTTGAATTGAAAATTGGAAGGTTTAAACCTGAATATGTTTCAAAAATGGATTTCTATCTGGAGGCATTAGACAGGCAATCAAAAAAGGATCATGAAAATCCAAGTGTTGGATTGATTTTGTGTGCATCCAAGAATGATGAAGTGGTAGAATATGCTATGAGTAGAAGCATGTCGCCAATGTTAGTATCTGAGTATAAGCTACAGTTGCCTGATAAAAAGCTGCTGAGAGAAAAACTACAGGAATTAGTAAATATACCGGAGATTGAAGAACGGTGAATTGTGTCACCAGTGGTGACACAATTCATATTCAACATTAACATAAAGGCTTCAAATATTGATAATAGATACAGATGAAGGGGAAAAATATGTTTCCATAGGCTTCTTTTACAAAAATGAAGAAGCAAGACTGGAATATTTGAAATTATTATAATGTTGAAAATTGCAGATTGTGACGCCAATGGTGACATAATTTAAAAAAAGGCTTAATTACCGGAAAGGGTGGTTAGGCTTTTTGATGTATTTGGAAGAACATATGCAGGGAAAATTGAAAAATAAATTATGCGCTGAATGTATAGTGGCTCATACAATCCAAGTATTTGTTTGGTTTATCGATATATTTTATAATGAGATTACAAGGCATATTCAGTATAAAATCAAAAAGCGTGTATTGTGTTGAAAGCCCTTAAATATAGGTATTTTTTAAGAAGAACAGAATTTTAATTTCCCCGAAAAAGGGGCTGTAAAATAACTCCATAATGAAGAATCGCCAGTTCCGGTAAATGCCGGTTCTGGCGATTCTTCATTTT
>NZ_WQPN01000072.1 GCF_018785315.1 Clostridium sp. MCC353
CCATCCGCCTGAACGGTTTCGGGCCTCACATTCCCTGGATCCCCGGCGTTACTTCCGCCAATCAACTAAATAAAGATTTATTTTATTAATAAACTCCTCCAGGTCTTCTCTTTTTGTTCCTGTAAAACTGGCAAGTCCCCGAAGAGGCATATAATAAATCATGGCATTTCCGGCTTGGGCAGTCAGTGCGGAGGACTCTGAGTCAGCATCATTCCCGGAAGCGCCGAACTGTTTCTTTAATTTGGATAAATATGGCTCCAAAAGCTCTTTTAGCGGCTCCTGATCAATCAGATCTCCAAATATAGTGTCAAAAGTCACTTTTTCATAAATCATTCTCGTGGATTCTACAAAGATGCTCTCCTCCAGCACAATTTGCTGAGAAGATTTCCCAATCTGTACGCCGTATTCACCGCTTTCTGCCTGCCAGTCATGTACAGAGGTATTCCAATAGGAAAAATCCCGCTTTTTCAGTTTGAAATACACAGTTTTTTTCTCTCCAGGCTCTAAATATATCTTTTCAAATCCCCGGAGTTCCCTCATAGGTCGAATCACTTCTCCGTTTTCCGGAGGCGCCACATAGAGCTGAACCACTTCTTTTCCCGGTACGGCTCCAATATTGGCCACCTCCACGGAAACCAATAGTTCTTCCGTATCCTTCATAGATATTTTGTCCAGCTTCAGATCCGAATAGGCGAATTCCGTGTAGGAAAGCCCATGTCCAAATGGGAACAGCGCATCCATGCGTTTTTTATTATAATAACGGTAACCTACAAACACCCCTTCCCTGTATTCCACCCGGTTTCCTTCTCCCCGGTAAAAGAGATAAGACGGGTTGTCCTCTAATTTCAATGGGAATGTCTCCGGCAGCCTTCCGCTTGGATTCACCCGGCCAGTGAGCACATCCGCAACAGCGCCTCCGATGGCCTGTCCTCCCAGATATGCTTCCACCACCGCCTTGACCTCTCCAATCCAGGGCATTTCCACAGGCGATCCATTGTGAAGCACCACGACTACGTTATCCTGTACCTTTAATACCGCATTGATCAGTTCATTCTGGCAGTCCGGCAGTCTCATATGGCTTCTGTCATAACCCTCAGATTCAAACGAATCCGGAAGTCCGGCAAATATCACAGCCACATCCGCCTTTCCTGCGTTTTCTACCGCTTCCTCTAAAAGTTTTCTGTCTGTTTGATCTGTTTCATCATGAAATCCCTGGGCATATGTCACATGAGGCAGACTGTTTGACAAAACCTCCCAGGATGAGGTGATTTTACTGCTGTTAATATGGGAGGAACCGCCGCCCTGATACCGCGGTTCTTTTGCATAAATACCAATACAGGCTATTTTTTTCTCTGAATTCAGAGGAAGAATCTGCTGGTTTTTTAATAACACAACGCATTCTTCAGCTATCTTTCTAGCTGCTTCATGATCTATATCCCTATCAAATGACGCGTTTCTGTCCCGGTTTTCTTCAAACCTGTATACAATGTTAAGTATGCGTTCACAGGCCTGATCCACTACAGCTTCATTTAAGCTCCCATTCAAAACAGCTTCTTCAATCAGACGGTCATTGGTTCCATGGGAAGAGGGCATTTCCAGGTCAAGGCCGGCTTCCAGATCCGGCACACGGTCATTGACCGCCCCCCAGTCACTCATCACATAACCGTCAAACCCCCACTCGTCCCGCAGAACATGGGTAAGATATTCTTTGTTTTCAGCCGCATATACGCCGTTAATTTTATTATAGGAACACATCATAGTCCAAGGTTTCTGTTCCTTCACCGCATCTTCAAA
Organism: Clostridium sp. MCC353; assembly: GCF_018785315.1. GTDB lineage: Bacteria > Bacillota > Clostridia > Lachnospirales > Lachnospiraceae > CHH4-2. The sequence goes on from NZ_WQPN01000072.1 coordinate 1,795, forward strand.
AGCTGCCAGATATATTTCCCTCAGGGTTCGTTCATCCACTTCTGAAGATGAAGACATCCGCCGGTGTTCCTGATTATTCGCTAAAAAATGTTTCGGGCTGGTACCTACATGCTTGCTCTGGACGCCTTTTATAAACGCTCCTGCCATCTGAGAAGACAAATACGGATCTTCCGAATAGTATTCAAAATTCCTGCCACACAAAGGAGACCGTTTGATGTTTAAAGCCGGTCCCAAAACAACGCTGACACCTTCTGCCTGACATTCATTTCCTATTACTTCTCCCAGCCGGGTTACTAATTCCCGGTCAAAAGATGCAGCTGTGGCACATCCTGCCGGGAAACATACTGCCTTTATACTTTCATTCAATCCAAGATGGTCCGCCTTATCGGCTTGTTTTCGCAATCCATGAGGACCATCAGACACCATGGATGCCGGTATTCCCAGCCTCGGCACCGCTTCGGTATGCCAAAAATCCGCTCCTGAGCACATAGCCGCCTTTTCTTTAAGAGTCATTTTTGCAACTAATTCTTTTACGTTCATTGCGCACCTTCCTTTTATGTTTTCTGTCTCTATTATACCAAATGCGCAGGATTAAAGAGTAAATTTTCCGGCTGATTTTATCATTTTTCCGTCCTGTGCCCAACAAAGAAGAATGCCGCCCATTTACCGGATAGCAAAAAAACTCATCCGGCCGCCTATTATAAACAGCGGCCTAATGAGTTTAACCTTTTTATATTTCCTTTATTTATATCAAATACGCACATAAAATATAAGCCGCCGAAGAGGTGACAATCACAATCGGGAAGATCAAAAGCCCATAAGACCACACCCATTTAGGATCATCCTTCATACAGTCGGCCCCCAGATAAAGCGGCGCCGAACCGCCCGCCGCCATGGTGAGAAATGCGCACAGGGCAGTCATTACGATGGCAGGAATAATACAGCTCGGGTTAATTCCCAGATTCAGGCCGTATTCGATCAAAAATGGGCCCACAACCGTACCGATAATCACCGCGGTGGCCGTATTGGAGAAAACATTGGTACAGATCAGGGTTGCCGCAACTAAAACCAGCACAAAGACCGGGAACGGCATATTTCCGAACACTACATTCATGATTCCGCTCAGCCACCCGCGGATCCCTAACCCTTCATTGGAAATCATGCCGCCGATAGCGGTAAATGCGCAGACACAGAGCACGATTCCCCAGTTTACCGATTTACCCATGGAACGCTCCACGTCAAACAAAGGTTCTCCGTCTATATGTACAAGTCCTAAAATCACTACCATCAAAACAAACCAGAATCCCTGTCCTACCGCGTTAATGATCTCATATCCGTAAATGCCTTTTGGAAGCCAGATCATGACGATGGAATAAGCAATGCCCAGTATAAATATACCAAATGTAAAGGACTGCTTTTTATTGAATTTCGTTCCTCCGTCCCCGCAGATAGCCGCAATATCCACATGTTTCAGCTTATGGAAATCCACCCGGAACAGCGGTTTTAAACAGAGCGCAAATGAAACGGATATGAACAAACCAGAAAGAGCCGCTGAAGCCATATAGGATACCTGGTTGATTTCCAAGCCCGCCTCCACGATTCCGGCTGCCAGAAGGTTATAGATCATAAGCGCCATCCCTTTAAAAGGAAGAATTCCTCCGCCTACGGAAGACGCAATCAACGCTCCTGTTGTCATGGCTTTTTTCCACTGGCTTTTGTTATCATATCCCACGGAATCTCCTATGGAACCGACCATAGCCACGCTGAACAGGAACGCGCCCAAAGAGCTGGCAAGAGCGCCCAGAACAGTGACCGCAACCATAAACACGCAGGTAAACAGCACCGGCCTGCCGTTTAACGCCTTCCTGGAAATCATCCATCTGGCTAACACGCTGTCCGCTCCGCTTTCCGTCAGAGCGTATAAAAGCACGAAGATAACAATTAACTGCCAGACCGTAGGGCTTCCCAGCGTAGTGCTGATAACCGTGGCAGCATCTGTATATCCGGTCAATATCATGGCGAACATGATGAGAAATGACGGGACAATCATGCCAAACCGGTTGGCGATCAGCCAGATTCCGCCGATAAAGATTCCGATGGCCTGCACCCCCTGCCTGGTAATGCCGCCCCAAAGCGGACAGATCAGACCGAATATAAACATAAAGAACAAACTCACTGTGAGATGAAGCAATTGCTTCTGTGTATAAGCCTTTCCCTTCTCCATAAATCCCTTCCCCTTCTATTATTTTCTTTCCGGCAGCGATGGCTGAGGCGGCAGGAACTGATCCAATTCTTTTGCCTGTTTTTCCAGCCCGTCCAGACACATATTTAAAAACATGGCTTCATAATACTTATAATTCTCTTTTCCAAGGACAAATGGATTGGGTATTCCATCCGTAATTTTATTCACCAGTTCCAGCTTCTCCGTCCCTTTATCCAGAAACGGATGGGTGCTGATTTCCACATCACAGCCTGCCTTGGCGGTCACCTCTGCAAATGCAAGGGCAGACTTTAGATAAGTGACTTTATCACTCATCTTATACGGAAGGCCCGAGCCGCCCCACATGGCCGCCATATGAGGCCGTCCCTCATCTGTCACCGGAAACACATAGCTTAAACATCCCGGCGTGTGCCCCGGCGTAGATACACACTGAATCGTCGTATCTCCAAGAGTAAATGTATCCCCGCCCTCTAAAAAATCATTGATTTCCCATTTTAAAACCCCGGTCCTGTTTCTGGTATCCGTTTTGGCAAACTCATAATCCACCCTGGACATGTAAATTTTACAGCCGTACTGATCCCTGAACCAGTCTGCCGTCCCGTAGTGGTCCCCATGCCCATGAGTGATCAGAATGGCCTTTAAATCCGCCGGATCCAACCCCAGATCCTCAAATCCTTTTAAAATCATCTGCTTATGTTCTTCATATGGTTCCATACAGTCCAGAAGGATCAATCCTTCTGTGGTCTCCAGAACAAAACACCCCACATTCGGCGTTCCGATAAAGGACAACTGGTCGAAAAACCGGGTTGCCGGATATGGTTCCACCTTCTGTCCAAACAGCGGTTTGTGTGCCGCCGGTCTGCGCCAGCTTTGAATTGTTTTCTGCAAATCACTACACCCCTTCTCTTTCATTTAATGACTATAATTTAACAGGGTGTGGAAACAGGTACAATAGCCGCAGCATAACAGGTCATTTTTACAGCATAAATGGATCAAATTGACGAATGATGTAAAATCAGATATGATAATTTTAATAGCGGGAAGGGGATGAAATACTTGTGGAAGATAATCATTTGTGATGACGAACCGGATATGTGTGCCCAGCTCCGGGGACTGCTGGACCGTTTTTCTGAAGAATGCGGCATCAGGTTTCAGACAGAAGAATGCCATTCGGGAAAGGAACTTTTAAATTCCATAACATTTGATACCGATATCGTCCTTTTGGATATCAAAATGGAGCCCATGTCCGGCATGCAGGCCGCCAGGTCCATCCGGGAAAAGAACCATGAAGTCTGCATCATTTTCATAACCACCATGACCCAGTACGCCATGGAAGGCTATTCGGTACACGCTTTTGGATTCATAAAAAAACCGGTGCGCTACGCCCAGTTCCGGCTGCAGATGCTGGATACCGTCCGGCTTTTAAAAAGCAGGGCCGGGGAGACGGTCATGCTCAAGACAGGAGGCAGGACCTATAATCCCGATATCCGTACAATCCGTTATTTCGAGATATTCGGCCATGAAATCCACGTGATACTGGAGGACGGCGGCTTTACCTGCTATGGAACATTGGCGGACATCGAGCAGGAACTGTCCGAAAAACATTTTTACCGGTGTCACAAGAGTTATCTGATCAACCTGCGATTTGTTGGCCAGATTCTCACAAATGAAGTCATTTTAAGGGATGGGAAACGGATTCCCGTCAGCAAATACCGCAGAAAAGGGCTTTTAGACAGTTTTGCCAAGTATATGGGAGGTCATTTATAATGGACAGCACTCAGGTCTTCCGTTTTTTCTTTGACGCCGCCATGGTGGCCTGGTTTGCCCTGCCGGTTCAGCAGGAGACGGACCAGCCAGTCACAAAAAAGCTTACAGGCTGGTGTTTTCTTTTGTTCCTGCTTCCCATTTACCTCTATACCGGTTCGGGAAATGTGCTTGATATCGTGTTCCGCTTTTTAATGCGGGCTTTGGCCTATTCCCTGTGGATCCGGTTCAACAAGGGGCTCTCTCCTGCCAAAAGCCTGTATTTCGGCGTTCTCTGCTGGATCACGTTTACCTGTGAAAACAACATATTTTTAACGCCCCAGCTGTCCGCTATCCGGTGGAACCAGATTTCTTACGGCCTTCCATTTATCAGCGATACGGTAATCAACCGGAGTTTTGAATTCATACTGGAATTATTTTTAATCACGTTAGTCAGCCGCCTGATCCCCTTGGACAACATACGGCGGATCAGCAGGAACAGGGTCTGGCTGGGAGCTGCGCTGATCGGCTGCGAACTTTATGTCAAATACACCCTGAAACTGATGTCCATGCTGCCTTCCGGCCAGTATCCGCCGGAGCTGACCATTTATCCGATCCTCATGCAGCTTCTGACCCTGATGGCCTTGATTATGTTTGAACGATACCTCTATCACCGGGACCTGCGGGAAGCCGCCCGGCTGGGGGAGGCCATCAACAGATACCGCTATGAAAATGCCCTGACCCGTCTGGTGGCGGACGACGATCTGCGCCGCCTTCACCACGACTTAAAAAATCATCTGATCGTGCTTCATAACATGATTGACGACAACCAAAACGCGGGAGAATACATTTTAAAGCTGATGCAGGGAATCGCCGGTTATGAAAGGCTTGTGGAGACAGGAAATAAGATTCTAAACGGGCTTTTGTCTGAAAAAATCCAGGCTGCGGAGAAAGAACAGATTGACGTGAATGCCTGTTTTGATTTCCGGACAGGGGCATTTATCGATGATCTGGATGTCTGTGCAATCTTCGGAAATGCCATGGACAACGCCATAGAAGCCAGCCGCCGGGTAAAAGACCCGGAAAAGCGCTGCATCTTAGTGAAATGCAGCGCTGAATCGGAAAACCTCGTTATCTCATTTATGAATTATTTTGAGGGGGATTTAAACAGTGATGGAAAACGGCTTTTAACCACCAAAACCGGTCATATGCACGGAATCGGGTTGAGCAGCATCCAGCGGTCTGTGGAAAAATACGGCGGAACCATGGTGGCCGATACGGATGATTTTCATAATTTTATACTCACGGTGTTGATTCCCATTCCAACAAAAACCTGATGGCGGCCGCAGGCTGTGTTTGTATATTGGCCGTCCGGATATTATGGTTTTTACTTTTTAATAAGCCCGTGTTTATTACAGCAGACATAAAATTGGCCCTTATGCATTTTGGGGAAACGGATCTCTGGGGACTGTTCTGGATAAAGCTTTACTAAAAGAATCCTGTCCCAGGTAACATATGCCGCAAAAGTGATGTAATGATCTTTGCTCATATCGTGCCGCATCATAATATAGTAATCATTTTCTATTTCTTCAATCTGAATTTCATGCTGCGGATCTTCCTTTTGGGGAACCATGGGGGACAGTTTCCTGCCGCAGCATGAAATCTCACTTTCGCCTGTGCCAAACAGGATGTTCCCGCAGTCCGGGCAGACATAAAACTTTATTTTTTTCATATTTCCTCCATCTTTATCATTGGGTTCCAAATCGCCTGATAATATTTTCTCAATATTGATTTCCAAAATGGCGGATAAATCCCTGAGCAGGGATACATCGGGGCAGCCTATGCCTCGTTCCCACTTGGAAATCGTCCTGTCGCTGATGTTCATCGCATCGGCAAGGTCTTTCTGCGTCATACCCTTTTCCTTGCGCATGGCGAGTATCAGCCTGCCAACTTTACTACAGTCCATATCTTCACCTCCTCCCTAATCATATCCGCGTTTTGTAATATTTGCAACAAACGCTCCGTAGAGTTTTTTGCCGGAAATGCGGCACGGCCAAAAGCTGAGGCGTTCCGCTCAACAAGAAAGAATCCCGCTCGCTGGATTCTCCGCCTGCGGCGGGTCGCTTCAGCGACATAATTCCCCGCCGCCGTAGTGCGATCCCATAGCCAGCCAAGCTGGCATAGGAGGGCTTTTTTATTTCATAGGATGAACTTTCCTATGAAATAAAAAAGACCCGGAAAGCGGTGAAAAGCATACTTTTCATCCCTTCCGGGTCTTCTTTATATAAAATTATATCAAGTTTACTTATTTTCCTCTATGTAAGCTTCTGCCAAAGCTGTTCAAATACATGCTGTATTCTGAATAAGGAACCAGAACTTCGATCTGTCCCGCAGCATAGCTGGCGATGCTGTACTGGTTGTATAAAAGCTTCATACCGCCGTCCACAACAACCCACTGTTCAATTCCCGCCTCTTTCACAGTTTCTTCCGTTGTATCATCAGGATGCTCTGCCGCGATCTGTTTTGCCGCATAATTGAGGATCTTTTCACGGAGGGATTCCGGAGCGATTGCCATGCTGTCTAAGGTTACCGGTTCACCGGTAGCGGTGTCAAATGTCACCAGTGTCGTATTTGTCATGCCATGGGCGCCGCCTGTATATTCATAGCCGGTCAGTTGGAAAGAGAGATATTGCTTCTCTACTGCTAAAGATTCATAGTTAAATGACATCTCATAAGAAACGCCGTTCTGACGTCCCGCCATATTATAATATTCCAGCGCAGACGCTTCGTAACCAGCTCTCGTCTCTTCCAGTTTATTCTTAATGTCGTTAAAATAACCGTTGATCTTGTTGGTCACATCAGGATTGCCCGCAATCGTAACAAGAGGAAGGGTCACATCATAATTCAGCGCAACCGCGCCGTCGGCCGCTTTTGTTTCCTTCTTATCCGTCTTGGACTTAACGTAAATGCCGAGCTGGTTTCGTTCATCAATTCTGCTTCCGTCAGCCGCCAACTGGAATCCTTCAACCACCTGGTTCGTACTCATGGATCCGTCGGCACCTGTGAAATACCAGGTTCCATTGTCATTGATCCAGCCATACCTTATGTATCCGCTGGCGTCAAAATAATACCATTTCCCACCGATTTCCTTCCAGGAATTGGACGGGTAAGACTGGTCATCTTCCTGATACCACCAGCCATTGCTGTCTTTCTGCCACTGGCCTGCCAGCGCGGCTGTAGATGATGATAATGTCAAAGCTGCTGCGAGCACTGCTGTTACCGCCCGTTTCGATATTCTTTTTTTATTTCCTCTCATGCTTATTCCTCCATTCGGTTCCAAATGTCTTGCCGCTATATTCCCTATTTTATCCCCTAATGGTGAATATTTCAACTTAATATTTCTTTACGGGCAGCGGGGCCGGGCTCATGCCTTTTCCGCGGTTAATCTCCTTTCAAATTCACCGATTGTACCGGATTTGGCCGCCAGCTTAATCCAACGTTTTAAAACACTCATATCCGTCTCATCGGCAATCCGTGACGCCAGTTCTTCCGGCACTTCCCCAAGATCCTGGAGAAAATCAATAATACATGATTTTATTGTTTCTAAGCTGCCTTCTTCCCGGCTCACCCGTCTCGTCTCCTGCACATCATATGCCTCAAAACTATCAAATAACATACTGATCCGCCTTTCTTTAATCAGATCCGTAAACTCGGCCACTTCGTCCTTTGGCACATTCAGTCTGTGCAGAAATGCCGCCACAATCGTGCTGATCAGCTTCAACAGATAATCTGGTGTATGGGATTCCAAGTGCTCGAAATACTCCGGAGGTATCCCCTCCAGTTCCTTAAAATCTTCCGAATTGCGCAGCTTGTTAATCAGCATGATCAAGGACAATTCATCGCCGAAATCAATGATCTCTTTATTAGTGTAATCATGTAACCGTACCACTTCATATACAAAATCAGGAATATAATCTTTAAATACATCCGCCAGATAGATCCGCTCGGAAAACCGTTTTGCTGCCGTCCACATGCCGGTTCCTTCGTAATATACAATAGGCAGGACTGGAGGATATTTAAAATCTCTGGTTTTCGTTATCCCCTCGGAAAACTTCTCCATCTCTTTTTCATAATCATTCCAGATCATCACCATATAACGAAGAAGCTTCATGCACATCTCAAATGACACCACTGACTGGTGTTCGATCAGCGCGATAAAATAAAGCAAACTCCCATCCGCAAGCTCAATCTTATTCACCGTATCCGAATTGCGTTCTTCATCCCACAGGGACACGAAACGTTCGGAAATATTTGTAATCTGTTCCGGGGTAATGTTCTTTAATATGTCCAATTTTACATAATCGCGCAGAAATTCGGCGCATAGGATGGGATCTTCGAACACCGCCTTGGCTCCCTGGTCATGGATTTCCCTGATTGTACTGTTTTTCATTTCTTTCATATCTTTCTCCTCTCAATTCGAACGGATGATAAGGTATAAAAGAAATATTTCTGATACCTTCATTATACCAGAGTCAGACAGGAGAATACAATCGTATTTCTTTCATACCTTACCAAATTAGCAATCGTTCATTTAAAATGGGATCTTATGGCAGAAGCTGCCTTTGAATCCGGGTAAAAGTAGAATAACCACCCGGGAAAATGTAAAATAAGTATAGCAGTTAATTGAGGAGAAAACAACTGCTCGTATCATTTAATTTACCTTTTATTCAGAAGAAAAGGCTGTTTTTTATATTGAACGTGTTACATAGAATGTGTTACATAGAGCGTGAAGGCATTTTCAAAAATCCCTTGAGGTTTTACTGTAAATGACCTGGCCCTTTAAAGTAAAGCGTGAAGGCATTTTCGAAAATGCCTTCATGCTTTACTTTTCACGCTTTACTTTTACATCAAATCCCCTTTCCTCAACGCCTGCAGCGTACTGTCATGCAATGATTCCTTCACAAACTTATCCTGAGCCAGATAATAAGAATAACAGATATCCATCATCACCAAAACCGGAAACTGGGGCGATATCACATTCCCATGGTTCAAATGGACCAGGGAAGGAAGCAGCACCACTTCATCGCAGATTTCCTCAAACTCCATTTTATTTTTCGCGGTAAAAATCACCGTCTTGGCCCCTCTTTTATGGGCTTCCCTCAGAAGGAACAGGATCTCTTCTTTATCGCCGCTGAGGCTGATTCCGATTACCAGGCAGCTTTGATCCTGAAATACGGCCCTCATTTTCATCACATCGCTGTGATCCATGGAGTTGATGTCCACGCCGATTCTCATAAAGCGCAGCTCCGTTTCCCTTGCGGCCAGGCCGGAACTGCCCAGGCCGCAGACGAACACCCGGCTGGCTTTGGCCATGTAGCGGCAAATGCGCTCAATCTGCTTTTCGTCCACCAGATTATACGTTTTATTTAGCAGTTCCTGGTAAGCATTCAGCACGGTTCTCGTGTTTCCCGTCATGGAGTCCCGTTTCTCCACAAAATTTTCTTCGTACTGATAGATGAACTCCCGGTAGCCCCTGTAACCGCATTTTTTGGCGAAACGGGATAAAGAGGCCTCGGAAACGAATAAACGCTTGGATATCTCTTTTGCGGAAAAATCTATCCGCTCCCGGTTATAAATAAAAAAATCCGCTATATTCTTCTCCACTGTGGTGAAATTGTCATAGTTCGATTCTATAATTGGTATTACCGATTTCAGGTATTCCATCATTTCCTCCGTTCCCTGCTCCGCCGGGGAATCTAAATTTCTCTTCTGCTCTTAAAATGATAGTATGCGCCTATCATTCCCGCGTCATTTTGGTACTGCGCAAAGGCCAGCTTCGTCTTCTCGCGGATACTGGATACCAGATAACGGGTCAGGGCGGATTCCAGCCGGTCTTTTAAATATTCCTCCTGGGCCATGATCCCGCCGCCCAGCACAACCACTTGGGGATTTATCACATAGCAGATATTGGCAATCCCTTTCCCCAGAGTGCCGCACATCTCGTCAATGGCCTGGATGCAGATTTCGTCCCCCTGTTTTGCGGCTTCGAAGATGCGGTGGCCGTTCCATTCCCGATCCTGTGCGCCTTTCCTTTCATTTACCTTTTTGGAAAGAACGCTGGCGGCTCCAAGGGTCTGGAAATCGCTTCCGTCCATCTTCATATACCCCACCTCACAGGCGCTGTTGCTCCATCCGTGAAACACCTGTCCGTCAATCAGGATACACCCTCCGATCCCGGTTCCGATGGTCAGGCACAGAGCCACTTTGGCCCCTTTTGCCGCACCTGATGTGCCTTCCGCCAGCCCGGCGCAGTTCACATCATTTTCCACTTCACAGGGAATATGAAACCGCTGCTCCATCCACTCTTTGATCCGCGTCCCGGCATAGTCCGGGATCAGCGGAGCGGCGTAGAAAATCTCGCCTTTTTCCACATCCACCATTCCAGCCGTGGAAACGCAGATTCCGGCCAATTCCCGGCCGTTTTGGTAAGACTCCACCAGCTTTATGATCGTATCCAGAATATGAGGCCCTCCCTTCCAGGCTTCCGTCGGGGTCTTCCCCTTGATCTGGAATTCCTCATTTTCCCCTATAATTCCGTGTTTTATCTCCGTTCCTCCGATATCAATGCATACATATTGTTTCATCCGGCCGCCGCCCTCCTGTCATTCCGCCGCAAAAGGCAAACCTTCCCCTCGGTTTGCCTTTTGTCATGTTCACCTGTTACTGTTCAATTCTCACTTTAAATATAGCTTTTTTGATCCGCTCCGGTTTCTGTACCTGAACCGCGGTTCTGTGGCCGTCGTCCGGGTAACAGATCAGAAAATCATTTTTTGTCAAAACTACATGGCAGTTGGGCAGGCCGTCCATCGGAAGGAAATCATCTGCATCCACAAACTCTTTCTGATCCATGTTCTGTATAAAGTTTAAATCAATCTGTTCCTGTCCGTCAAGCATATAATGGACATCCAGATAATATTTATGCGCTTCCCAAAAACGGTTTTCCGGCGCAGTCGTTTCATATTCCACAATATTTACAAACAACCGGTCCCCGTCGATGGGGTAGCTGCCTTTTTCATAGGACGCTAGATCGTGGTTCTTTGCATATTCAAAACATTTCTGCAGACACTCCGGCAAAAAATCATAGGTTTCTTTTTGATTACTGTTTCCAAATATCATGCCTGACCTCCTTAATTATGGTAAACCGTGGAATCTGCAGCTGGCTTGGATGTGTCTCCCGTCATTTTTCTGGAAATGATGCTGACCGGAATTCCAACCACCAGCGAAATGGTGATGGAAATGATGGAATAAGACCAGATGGAAACGTCCGCTGCCGGAACCAGGTATTTAATGGCAATCATAACAACTGCCGCCACTGCAAACGCCACATAAGCGCCGATGGAATTTGCGACTTTAGTAAATGTCCCCAAAGCGAAGGTTCCGCCCAGAACTCCGAGAACCAGTCCCATGAATCCGTTAAACCATTCATATGCCGACTTGATCTCTCCATTTGCCAGCACCATGGACACTAAGATAGCGACGATGCCAACGCCTAATGACACATACTGGGCAATCCTGGTCTGGAGCTCAAAACTCATATCCTTTTTGGACAGACGCTCCTGGATATCCAGCGTCCAGCTTGTCGCCACAGAATTCAGTCCTGTGGACAGGGTGGACTGGGACGCCGCGTAAATGGCCGCAAGGAGCAGGCCGGTAATGCCTACAGGCAGTTCATATGCGATATAGGATGCGAAAATCTGATCCTGCTGGGCTGCCGGCGGAAGCGCATTCTGGTTGTAGAATACGAAAAGTCCCGTTCCGATTAAGTAGAATACGGTTGCGATGAAAATGGACAGCGCGCCGTTTGTCAGCATCATTTTATTCAGTTTCTTCATGTCCGTTGTGGTGGTGAAACGCTGTACGATATCCTGGCTGGATACGTAGGAAGAACAGGTATTTAAACCAGCTCCCACGATCAGCAGGAATACGCTGTCTTTCAAAATGTTCGGATTAAAAATTGGCTGGTCCGGAGCCAGGAATTTTCCCTGCCCCATGGTACTGAAAATTTCACCAAAACCGCCGTCGATTCCATGAGCCAGATAAAACAGGGCAAAGGTCACGCCCACCAAAAGCACGCTTCCCTGGATGAAATCCGTCCATAACACGGATTTAAGACCGCCTGTATAGGAATAAATGATGGCAATCACGCCCATGGCGATGATTAAAATGTTCACGTTAATGCCTGTCAGCTTGGAAAGCACCATGGACGGCAGGTACATAATGATGGACATACGGCCGATCTGGTATACGATAAACATGACTGCGCCCAGAACCCGGAGCCCTTTGCTGTTAAATCTGATTTCAAGATAATGGTATGCCGTATCGATATCCAATTTGCTGTAGATCGGCAGAAAGAATCTGATTGTGATTGGAATCGCAACCAGCATTCCAAGCTGCGCAAACCACATGATCCATGTACCGGCATATGAGTTTCCCGCCAGAGACAGGAATGAAATAGGGCTTAAAAGGGTTGCGAAAATAGATACGGATGTAACCCACCACGGTATCGTCCCGTCGCCCTTGAAAAACTCCTTGCCTTTCATCTCTTTTTTTGAGAAATAAAGGCCTGCAAACAACACCGCTCCCAAATATACAACCAGAATGATTAAATCAATTGTTGTAAACCCTTGCATATACGTTCTCCTTCCTAATTAACCGTTTGTGCAATCAGCAGTATGTTTTTACCGCTTCTTTAACCATCTGCGCTGCTTCTTTGGCAATTGCCAAATCGGATTCGATTAACTGGGGCAGCGGCTCACGCACTCCGCCTAAATCCAGATTTTCGTTGATTCTCAGCATTTCCTTAATCACCCCGTACATATTTCCGTGGCAGGAGCACATTTTGTAAATGATATCGTTGGCCGCGTACTGAACCTTCATGGCTTCTTCCATACGCCCTTCTTTCACCAGTTCGTCCATCTTTAAGAACAGTTCCGGCATAACCCCGTATGTTCCGCCGATTCCCGCTTCCGCGCCGATCACGCGGCCGCTGATGAACTGCTCGTCCGGCCCGTTGAAAATGATGTAGTCATCTCCGCCTGACAGTTTAAACATCTGGATATCCTGAACCGGCATGGATGAGTTTTTCACGCCGATCACTCTCGGGTTCTTTCTCATTTCCGCAAATAATCCCTGGGTCAGGGCAACGCCTGCAAGCTGGGGAATGTTGTAGATGATGAAATCCGTGTTGGGAGCCGCGGCGCTCATGGCGTTCCAATATTCCGCGATGGCGTATTCAGGCAGGTGGAAATAGATTGGCGGAATGGCTGCGATAGCGTCAACGCCCAGGCTTTCCGCATGTTTTGCCAGTTCCACGCTGTCTTTTGTGTTGTTGCATGCCACATGGGCGATTACAGTCAGTTTGCCCTTGGCAACAGCCATAACATTTTCCAGTGTCACTTTTCTGTCCTCTACGCTCTGGTAGATGCATTCTCCTGAAGAACCGTTGACATATACGCCTTTCACTCCTTTTCGGATGTGATATTCGGTCAATGCTCTCACTCTCTCAGGGCTTACATTGCCCTCCTCATCGTAACATGCGTAAAATGCCGGAATAACACCCTTATACTTTTCTAAATTTGCCATAATTCTTCCCCTTTCAAAATCTCTCATTTTCTATTGTTTACGTGTGCAGTTCCCCTAATCCAAAACTTCTGCAAATGATTTGGTAATCAGCTGGGGCCTGGTGATGATGGAACCGACCACTACGCTGAACGCGCCAAGTTCAATTACCCGTTTTGCCTTCTGAGGGGTGTTGATATTGCCTTCTGCGATCACAAGATGCTCCGTTTCTGCCACAATTTTCCGTATGATTTCGAAGTCATTTGCTTCAATCTTCATGCCCCGGCTTTGATCCGTATATCCCACAAGCGTGGTGCCGATAAAGTCGAAGCCTAGCTGGTCTGCGTGAAGCGCTTCCTCTACGGTTGAACAGTCTGCCATTAAAAGCTGGTCCGGATATTTGTTTCTGATCTCTTCATAAAACTGATCCAGAGTTTTGCCGCCCGGCCTCAAATCCTGGGTGGCGTCAAGAGCAATGATCTCCGGCTTTACTTCCATCAGCTCGTCTATTTCTTTCATAGTAGGTGTGATGTATACTTTGCTGTCTTCATAATCCCGTTTGACGATTCCTATAATAGGAAGGTCTACCTGGGTCTGAATCTCAGCGATGTCCTCTTTTGTGTTAGCCCTGATTCCGTAAGCGCCGCCTTCCTTTGCCGCCAGCGCCATGCGGCCCATGATGAAAGATGAATGCAGCGGCTCGTGAGCCAGCGCCTGACAGGATACGATTAGTTTCCCTTTTAGTTTTTCTATCTTTTCGTTCATGTGTTACACCTCCTCTGTGCTTGTGGTCACAGTATAGCAGATGTGATTTTATTTTCAATAGGATGTGAATGGATGGAAAGTAATTTCAAATTTTTCGATGGGATGGGGGCATAATAACGGTTTTTGCGAAATGTTTTTGGGGATTTTGCACAATTAAGTGAAGGAATTTACATTAAATTTATTGGCGGAAGTTACGCCGTGAAGAAGGGGACGCCGGGGGTGCGGGGCTTGGAAGAATGGAACCGGGATCGGTTTTTTGTTAAAAGATTTTATAGAAGGAGAAGATAAAAAATTAGTTAAACAGGTTTGATATATTCTCCGTCAAACAATTTGCGCTCTACCATAGCCATAAAACAGTCGTCTCTAACAGTCTATTCTTTGTTCCAAAAACGGTTGTTGGATACTGAAACCCAAACTCCGGAAAAGAATTCAGCGGGGGCTTTTTCATCACCCCTAACTAGGTGGCTGCGCGTCCTGCCGGGCTCTGTGAGCAAGCCGGTCAAACCTCTCGTTTTCAGTGCCCGAAAGGGCGCGTATCCGCTTCACTTGTGAAGCGTTCGCAAGGCATCGAAAGCGGCCTTTGTCGAGGGATTGGGGGGAGCCCCCAACAAGCGGTTTGAACAGTTTAGCATAGCGGAAATGGGAAAACGCATAACAGTATGTACCGTTGTGCCCTGCTTGCCACGATTGAAAACAACAAAATGGGCAGTACGTCTTTTACCAAGAAGGCGCATGATATAAATGCAATAGCCAATAGCGTTAATGTTTTTGGTCGTGTTTCTTTTTGTAAAAGCAGTAAAGAATGCATACAGTATAATAAAGCAAAATAAAAACGCCAGGCCAAGTTTCTTTGAGAATTTGGCCTGTCTCTTTTGTACCCATATAGATAAAACAAACTCCGGGAATAAAACCAAGTAAGCCGCCCCAAAATATCGTTTTACTTAGAAAAATACCTGCAACCCAAAGCGAAGCCAACCACAACACAACAATAGTGTGAATCGATCCCATCCCCCCAAAAGCCGCCACACCGTAAAATATTGTTATAATGATTGCAGGTATAAAAAACACAATCTTTTTCATTATCGTCACCCCCATAAAAGATCGTCCTCAGTTCACCTTTTCCACCTAATGCGAATATTTTTGATTCTTATACTTTAAATGTTAATGCCGAAACTGTCAAGTTGCTACATCTATTCTTATATTGTGCCCCAAGTCTTTATAAAATCAGGGCGGGAATCGGGCGGAATTTTGGTTAAATCATGACTTGTAAAGATTTTACAGCACAAGCTGGGAAGATCCGTCAAATGCCCTAATTATCAGCCTTTCCAGCCTCGTTATCTTAACATGAACCCGATCGTACATACTAAATCAGGCGCTATTTTTTATTGATTGAATAGATGAAAAATATCTTGTATCTTCTTATAAACAGTTATAAGTTTCGCCTCTAAGAGGCTTAAACACTGGCTTTTTCATGTATCGTCTTTAATCTGTTTATATCTCTTTATATGTTCTCTTTGTAATCGCGGGCGTCAAAAAAGCGTCAAGAGAAAATGTATTGTTACGCAGTCAAACCAATTTTTAAGGGTAGTCAATACAAATCACCCCCTTTGCCATTTCTGCGCTACGAGACTGTATAACACAAGGCATTACAAGTGCCTGCTCCGTAACTTTCATTGTGTCAAGTGGGGGAGAGCAGCTTACTGAGTTCACCCACTTGACTACCGCACGAGCAGGGGCAGACGTTCTTGTTAACAGCGGGCGCAGCCCGCTCATTTACCATCGACAAGTACTGCTGACACTGCTATAAATGATGCTACTTTATCCAATTTGCGCTGGCTTTTTCGTAACTAGAAGAAATCTGTGTGTTGAGGCTTCTATAACACCTTTCTCGTCTAGTAACTTCTGCACTTTGCACAAACGATGAAAACATTTATTAACAGAAAAATTTGGGAATTCCCACTCAATAATTCGAGCGAACCAAACTAGTGCGCCTACGTCATAAAACTTGATTTTTGGAAATGCCTCCTGCGATTCTAATATTTCAAATCCGGCGTTTGTAAATTTTTTGATTGCCTTTTCAAGATATTGTTCTGGATATGGTATTCTTGTGTTGGGAAGCAATAACTCGACCAACTCACGGTCATTTTTGGCACCCACTTGCTGTGTAATGAATAAACCGTTTGGTTTCAAAACACGAAATATCTCTTCAGCGCTAAAATCGCCATGCCTGTTGATTACCATGTCAAATATGCTGTCGGAAAATGGAAGTTGCCTAACGTCTGTCGTTTCACGAAAGTCTATTCCCAGAGGCAGCAAAATTGTTTTGCATAATGCAACATTAGGTGGGTATCCTTCCGTAGCACTTGTGTTTTTGTAAGGATGATTTAAACCTAGTAGAAATTCTCCGCCGCCTGTATCTATATCCAACAATTTCGAGCTATTCAATAAGAACCTGCGTACAATTGCCTCATAGTTCCACGGTATATCTCGACCTACTTCATATCGACCATGTATATGCGAGAAATCCCATCCTTGAATATGTGCAACGTGTTCTTCTTGCAACCATTGCTCTTTTAATATTTCAAAATCCATAATGACTACTCCTTTTCATAATTAAATTTACCCTTTATGAAATCGGTGCAGCCAACTGATAGCAGGATCTAAAACCCCTCGATGCAATCTGCTATCAGATATACTGCACCGAGTAATTACCTCGAATAAGCCTCATATGAATTCACCGCCTTTCAGAAATACGATTATGCTTTTTAGGCCATTTTCCCACTTTGTTTGTAATGTCTTTCCTAATTCACCGTGTGTGTTTGGGATACTTCCCAAAAACAAGTTTATGGAAATGGGTACCCGCTTCCTATGCTTGCTACGGAACTTTTTACATCCCCCAAAAACGGAAGGAAAGGAACAGAATTGAATTAAATTCGCTCGTCACGCTGATGAAAGACAAAAGGAACAAATCGCAAACCAACTGAAAATTATACTTATATCTTCTTATAGCCTTTTATAAGTCCTGATTGAGCTTGAGCGCCAAAAAAGCGTCAAGCAACTTTTTAACCCACTATTACAATAACCCACAAAGGCCCAAATGTACAGTGTTTGTGTGGGTTTACATCGTTTCCCATCCTACTGTTTGTTAAAACAATTCTACTATTTTTTATTGAGTTTCCGATATCTTCCACTCAGTAAAGTTTCCGCTTACATGGCCTTTCACATATACCCCGGCCATAGCGCCGGTAAACCTCTTTCCTTTTACCAGGCCCTCGCTGCTCAGGTATTTGGTGTCTTCCGCGGTATCGGTTTGGATCCAGCCTTCTCCTGAATCAAAGTAAAACCGGCGTTTCATGCCCTCTGTCTTCATCTTACACAAGACATACCCGCCGCATTTTAAATTCCCTTTAAAAACATCATGGAACCTGTCGTTTATGTATCCGTCCCCTGCATATTCCTGAAATACAATCCCATACTTCCCGTTCTTGTATCCAACACCGTATTTGAGGTAACTGTTTTCATCGTAGTATCCTGTCAGACCCAGGCTTTCTCCCTCCGACAGTTCCGGCACTTTAAACTGGCAGACGGCTTCAAAGTCAAAATATTTTTGACGCTCGACCAGAATGCTTCTGCACTGGAGGGAATTTAAGTCCTCTCCTTGTCCCGCCAAAAACAGGGTGTTTTCTTTTACAGAGATTTGATCCCGGGAAAGGGGTCTTGGGGTCATCCATTCTTTTTTCATCCAGCATGGATATCCGCCCAGGGGGGCAGACGTATATTCTGATTCTATTTCATTTGGGGACGCATTGCGTCCGGTTATATCGTGGCCGACGGAAATGACCGGGAATTTTTGCTGTGAACTGGGGCCCCGGCCGCGGTTGATCACAGGCCATCCGTCGGAAGTCCACTCAAGGGGATCCATGGAGGTTTCACGTCCCAGGATTCCATACTGCCCGTTCAGTTTCCGAAGGCACAGATATACAATCCACCAGCTTCCGTCCGGAAGCTGAACCGGCTTTCCGTGGCCGCAGCACTGGATTGGGGCATTGTCGTCCCATTGGTAGAGGATGGGATTATAGGGACATGGTTCATAGGTTCCCATCAATTCTTTGGATCGGGATACGGTGATCCGGTGGCCCCGGCCTGTGCCGCCTTCCGCCAGGAACAGATAATAATAACCATTGTGCCGCAGCATGTGGGGGCCTTCCGGTTTCCGTTTAAAGTCCCCAAACCACAGCAGTTTAGCCGGAGAAATCTGTTTCCGGCAGTCCCGGCTCAGTTCCAGAATCCGCGCGCCCCGGTTTAACAGCATGTATTTGCGTCCGTCCGCATCGTGGAAAATCGACGGGTCAATTCCATCTTCATGAATCCATGCCGGTTCCTCATACGGGCCTTCCGGCCTTTCAGAAGAAGTGACCATCTGAACCCGTTTCTCTTCCATGCCTTCATTGAGGCGGAGGGTTGCCGTAATATAAAAACATCCGTCACTGTAGGAAATATCCGGCGCCCAATAGCCCCGTCCCCCGTCCAGCAAATCCAGCCGGGCATACTCCGGCTCTGTGACGGCGTATCCGATGATCCGCCAGTTCACCAAATCTTTTGAGTGGGAAATGGGAATGCAGGGAAAGAAACAAAATGTGGAATTGACCATAAAATAATCTTCCCCAACCCTCACAACAGAAGGATCCGGGAAAAATCCCCGGCGGATGGGATTGTGAAAACTGTTTTCATAGGTAAAACCACATTTTTCCGCAAAATAATTCAAAATATCCTGAAATCCCAGCCGGAAAGCCAGGTCATAAGGGGTTTCCCCGTATCGATTTCCCGCCGCCGGATCAAGGCCGACCCGGTTCGCCAGGTAACTGACCACCTGGAGATTTCCGGATTTTACGCCATAATATAAGGCGTTATTTTGATCCCGGTCCGTATCCTTTACATTGACAGCCGTATATTCCACCAGCCGCATGACTTCCTCTAAATCACCTTGTTCCGCCGCTTTAAACACTTCTTCCATGCTCTGTTTAATCCCTTTCCATATATTCGTTTTCCCGGTATTTCTTCCACACCACCTCGAAAACCTCCGGCTCCCTGATCTGTTCCAGCTTTCTGACCGGCCTCCAGACAGCCTTACAAATCCTATTTTCCCGGTCAAATCTTATCTCCTGTATCTCATCCTCATGGGCCATCCCGTCCGGCCCGTCCAATGTAAATGCCGCCAGTTCCGGCACAACCACCTGGTCTTGCCTTCCCTCCGGTGTTTCCGGGTAAAGAGCAGAACCCCGGCTCCGCCCGCCGTGCTTCTGATAATCCAGCATCGCTTCCAGATACACCTTCTGACAGATTCTCATATCGTAATACCTGTAAAACCTGGATAAAAATGCAGTATCAACACATTTTTCCTCTTGAGCTCCGTTTTCTGCCTCCGCTCCGGCCAATTTCTTTAATTCCCGGCCGATTTCCAGGCACATCTTTTCCATGCCCTCTGTTTGGCGCATCATCGCCCCGTACCGGCTCATATCCTGCACCGCATGTTTCCATAGATTTGAAAAACTGTCCGCTCCCGGCGCATGTTCCAAACCATTTGTATTCGGAACTTCCCGGCAGGCAGAGGCCCGTACCCCCATGGAAATGCAGTCTTTCACCTGGTCTTTTAAAATGTCTTCCACATCGTTTGTCCACGGGCGCTGCTGCTCCCTGTGGGCGGCGATATATTCCGCTGCCCGGGCTGATCCCACCTGGCCGGAATTCAGCGCACTGCCCCCCGGACGGCAGATTCCATGGGTGCCCGCCGCTTCTCCAACGGCAAAAAAGCCTTCCACTTCAGTCTGCCACCAGCAATCCACGGCCAGACCGCCGTTATTGTGCTGGGCGCAGACTGCCACCTCCAGCATTTCCTTCTCTAAATCCACCTGATGTTCTTTATAAAATGACACTGCCGGTGCATTTAAAATGCACAGCCTCTCATAGGGCGTCTGCCGGCAGGCCCCGGACCGCTTCAGATATCCCCCCGCCTCATCTGAAAGGGCGTCAAAGTCAACCAAAAGCCCGCCCGGATTGCTGCGGTAATCAAGCCATACCCGGCGGCCGCGGACACAGGTTTCCCGGTAAACCAGAAGATCGATCATAGAAGAGCCCTCCGCCGCCTTCCTGGCATCGAAAGGCCATTGATACCCCTTCAAAAAGACCATATTCATCATTTCTTCCCTGTTGTCATAAAATTCCATTAAAAATTCCCGCTCATCTTTGCCCTCCTGGTCTGTGGAAACAAATCGGGGCAACACCTGCATGTAGCTGCCGCTTACATTCCATCTGGGTTTTTTAGATGCCAGGCCGTACTGCCATTCGGTCAGATTTTTCCCCGGCACGCCTGCTTCAAATGCGATTCCCGATGCTCCCATCTGGCTGGCCGGATAAACGCTGTCCCAGTAGATCCCGGCAGGCCCTCCGGTGGCATAGACCACGTTAACGCAGCGGATCAGCACGAATCCCCCTCCGCTGGTATCCAGACAAAGAATCCCATAAAGCTTTTTCTGATGCGTCAACACCCGGATCACCTGGAAATTGTCGTAAATGGGAATCTTCTTATCCCTCACATTCCGCTCCAGAGCCTCCGTCATATAGCGGGATGTATAAGGCCCGGCGCTGGTTCCCCTGTCGTTGGGATCATGGTCCGTCTTATAGCCCACATACTCCCCATACCGGTCATGGGGAAACGGAACCCCCAATTCCACCAGTTTAAAAAATCCCTGGCAGGAAAGCGCGGCCTCGCAGAGGGCGTGATCCCCATCCACACAGCCTCCGCCATAGAGTACCTGGGCCAGTTTCCGGACACTGTCCGTCCCGCTGCCCGACAATGACAGCTTGTAATACGTCTGTTTGTCCGACCCTGTATTCCTGGACGTGCCGGAATTCATGCGCTCCGTCACAAGAGCCATGTCCCGCACCCCAAATTTCCAAAGGCAGTCGGCTGAATTTAAGCCGGCTGCCCCTGATCCAACCACTATGGTATGAATGTCTAAAATGCGCAGCCCATTTTTGTCTGCCCATTCTTTTCCCATATTTTGATTTATACTGTCTATCTTCATCTTTTCCTTAACCCTGCCCTTCCACTCCATTCCCAGCAGACAATTTTACGTCTCCTATACTGCCCGCCTCCACCGTCTTATGCCGGGCTAAGCCTCTGCCTGATTTCACCCGTCTGCCATTAACTGCTTGTCTGGCTCACACCGCACACAACTTCATCCGTCTGCCTGGCTCATTTATCGTCCAACTTCAACTGTTTGTATCCCTCTTACTGCAGTCCACGTATATCTTCAACTGCATCCCCCACATCACACTCACCAAGCAATCCTCTCGCTCCCGCCTGTCTACAGCCTCTTAATATGAAATCCCCCGTCAATATCCACATAATTTCCCGTAGTATACAGAAACTTATCCGAACAAAACGCGCTGACCGCGTCCGCCACATCCTGAGGCAGCCCCCAGCGTTTTACCGGAAATGCCCCTGCCTGGATTAACGCGTCATATTTTTCCTGTACTTTGCTGGTCATGTCCGTTTTAATCACGCCCGGACGCACTTCATGAACCAGTATTCCATCTCCCGCCAGACGGTCCGCAAACAATACGGTAATCATGGACAGGGCCGCCTTAGAAACACAGTATTCTCCGCGGTTTACAGAAGAAACCTCTGCCGAACAGGAACCCACATTGACAATGGTGCCCCGTTTTTTTCCAATCACTTCCTGTTTCAGCATCTGGTTAGCCACCATCTGGGTCAGGAATAAAGTGCCTTTGGCGTTGATTCCCATAACCCGGTCAAAGCTTTCCTCCGTCATTTCCAAAAGATCCGCCCGCACCGACGGAGCCACGCCCGCATTATTGACCAGCACATCAATCCTTCCATAACGGGCCACGGTTTCCTCCACCAGCCGCTTCCGGTCTTCCCTGTTGTCTAAGCTTCCCTGTACATAGAACCAGTCAATTCCGTGTTCATCCAGCACGTTCAGCCGTTCTGTGCAGTCTTCTTCCGGCCTTGTGGCAAACACCACCACCTGATATCCGTCCAAGCCCAACTGACGGGCAATGGCCAGCCCGATTCCCCGGCTGGCCCCTGTTACGATCGCTGTTTTTTGTACTGCCACAGGTTTATACCCCTCTCTTAATTCCTCTGTCTTCAAATGCAGAAGCCAGGATTTTTTCTTTTTCCACATGAAGGGCATCCGTCGGGCATACCTGGAAACAGTAGCCGCAGCCAATGCATTTATCGGTTTTCACCGCTCTTCTTCCCTTCATCTCTATGCCTTCATGCCAGCACACGTCCACACAGCGGCCGCAGCCGATACATGCGTCAGACACCTGTGCCTGCTGGTAAGCGTCTCCCAGCCGGTTCTGGCGGTCGGAAGTCAGATCCTTATCCATCTGGAATAATTTTAACGCGTCCCCGCAGAGACTGTCCATATCTTTATAACCATTTTCATCCATAAAACGGTTCAGGTCAGAAATCACCTTCTTACATGCGTTAGTCCCGCCTGAGCAGGCCAGAGCGCCAAACTGTACGGCTTCACTTCCTGACATGATAATTCTGGCCGCCTGGTCATAGCTGAACACACCGCCGCCGCCGTACATCGGAATCTTCATACCATTGGTTCTGGCCTCGGAAATGGCGTAGCATACCAGCGGCGTGGCCTGAGTTCCGCCGTATCCTGCCCCCGGACGGGCCTGGGTGGTTCTCCAGTCCAGATCGAAATAAAAGCCTTTCCATCTGGCGGTTGGGCCTGCCGCAGCCGCTCCTGCCGCTTCCGCAATCCTGATGGAAGTCAGCACATCACAGGATTCAATTGCCAGTTTTGCCATGATCGGCACATCCGGCACCGTTTTTTTCATCAGCTCAATGCTGTGGCGGAGAAGCTGGTGATAGTCGAAAATGCGGTCCTTTGCCACCGCAACCCCGGGAGTGTTAAAGTGGAGCTCAATGGCGTCCGCACCAGCCAGTTTCAGTTCCTTGGCCTGGTTGGCCCATTCCTTTTCCCAGTTTCCGCCTGCCACAATATCGCTGTAATGGCCCACCGACACCCACAATTTGATGTCGCTGTCCATTTCTTTCTTGATTTTATGTACTTCCTCGCAGTACTCTTCCAGCGTATTGATGCTGTCCTTAATCTGCCTGCCCACCGCATGGCTGTGAATGCTCATCTGTCCCGAGAACATGGCCTTGCTGTCAGGCCCTATGTAACTTCCGCCTCCGGCTCCGTGTCCGAAATTCCTTAAAACGATTGCGCCCGGCCTCATCGCCGCGCTTTTCAGCACATTTTTTGCCCCCTGTGTAGCCGGACTGGACGCTACAACAAATGGGTTTATCATATCAAATGATTTTACATATAAATCAGCCATCTCTATCCCCTCTCTCCTATCTGCCAAGCAGTTGATGCAGCGCTTCTGCATCCTGTAAAAATTGTTCTTCCGTGTTATCCATCACAAATTCCAGCAGCCCGTAACGGTCCGCGCTCAAATCCACATGTTCCAGGTACTGTTTCCATTCCCCGGCCCCTTCAGAAAACGGACGCCGCACCCCGTTCAGCCAATAATAGATGTGAAGGTTCAAAAGCCGGTCTCCCAGCAGCTCCAGACCTTCCATCCGCTCTTTCATGGAAAGGGCCACCGTCGGCTGCCATAAACAATACAGATTTTTGTGATCCGCCTCTTTCAGAAATTCCATCGCAGATTCATTGGTGTCGGTCAGCGTGTTTTTATGCCATTCCATGGCGATTTTAATGCCGTATTCCTCAGCCATCGTGCAGATGCAGGCCGCTTCCTCAGCCAGTTTCAACCGTTTCCCGGCGTCCACCTCCAAAGAAGGTTCCGCTCCCGCCCATATGCGGATGATGGGAGCGCGCAGCGCCGCCGCAGAAACCAGGGATTTGCGGAATACGGCCTGCGGGTCTTCCTGCTGCCCTAAACGGTAATAAGAACCGTAAGCGGCCACTTGGAGACCGGCCTCCTTCGTCATCTCATACAGAGCTTGGGCCCCTTTTGGGTCGTCCGGCATCACATGGGCATTTTCCGACCATTCCACCGCTTCCAGTTTCGCTTCCCTGCAAAGCCGGAGAATGTCTGCCGCCGGCTTATTCCGAAATGTGGCGGATACCATTCCAGGTACTATCATGTTCTCCTCCATTCCAACGCGTTTCCACCATTCCAAAGGGTTTCCACGCATCTTCAATCCTACATATCGAGAACACTCTGCCAGATTCCTTCATCCACCGAAATTCCCAGCTCCATGTTCTCCTTTCTGGTTTTCATCATATTTTCACCCGGATAGTAAACCGGACGTCCTTCATTTACCGGAGCGGAGGTCTTTAAATCCTCCAGCGTATCGTCGATATTTTTAAGCAGCGTTTCTTTATCCCCGAAGGAATCCAGGCTGATGGCCATAAATATCTGGGAAAGCTCTGTTTCCACCGGAAGTTCCCCAACCATTCTGGAAGTCCTTCCTCCGGCCAATGTGGCGGCGATCAGATCCAGGGCTAAAGACAGGCCGGAACCTTTCCAATAGCCGATGGGGACGCACTGGTGGGTTTCCAGAATCTCTGCGGCGTTCCTGGTGATCTGCTGCTCCTTATTGTAACCGCCATCCACAGGCAATTCCCTGCCGGAGCGGGCATAGCTTTCCAGCTTTCCATAGGAGAACATGGACATGGCCACGTCTACCAGCACAGGGGAATCCCCGTGAGGGATGGCGAACACCACCGGGTTGTTGCCAAGCCTGGCGTCCCGGCCTCCCCACGGCGGCATGTTGGGCACCGTATTGGTCCACAAAATGCCGATGCAGTTCTCTTCCACCGCCATCAGGCCGTAATTGCCCGGGCGCATCCAGTGGTTGGTATTGGACAATGCCACGCATCCCATGGTGTGCTGTTTTGCCAGTTCGATGGTCCGTTTCATGCAGGCATAGGCATTTAAATTGCCCGGCCCCTTTTGTCCGTCATACCGTTCAAAAAATCCGAAGGATTCTTTCAGCACAGGAACCGCGTGAATATCCACACATCCTTTGTCTATGCTGTTTATAAATTTAGGAAAACGGTTCAGCCCGTGGGTATAAACCCCGTCCCGGCTGGCGTCCGCATAGAGTTTGGCCGACAGAGCGGACTGTTCCGGGGTAAATCCCCGTTTTTTTAACACCCTCACAAACTCATTGTACATGGTTTCATAACTTACTCTCATCATTTCCCTCCTTAGCCTTTCACAGCGCCGATCATTACGCCCTTAACAAAATACTTCTGGATAAATGGATATATGGTCAATATGGGCAGAGTCGCCACCACAATCGTTGCAAACTGAATGGTTTCACTGATCAGATAATCATCCGCCCCTGCCGTCATTGCGGAAGTGTCGTTCTGAAGCAGGATTTCACGCAGTACAAGCTGCAGCGGATATCCCGATTTGTTGCGGATAAACAGCATGGCGTTAAACCAGGAGTTCCAATGGGTTACCGCATAATACAGGCAGATAACCGCGATGGTAGGCTTAACTAACGGAACCATGATCTTCCACAGGATCGTCCACTGGTTGGCGCCGTCCAGCTTGGCCGATTCCTCCAGGCTGTCGGGAACAGAAACCATAGCGGTTCTCATGATGATCAGGTTATAGGTGCTGATTGCCGTGGGGATGATCAGGGACCAGATGGAGTTGTTCAGGCCAACGCCCTTTACAACCAGGTAAAATGGGATCATGCCGCCGCTGAAATACATGCTGAATACGATTCCCATCATCATGATGCCGCTCCACATCACATTTTTTCTGGACAGGCAGTAGGCCGCAATCAGGGTAATCAAAACATTCAATGTGGTTCCAACCACCACGATGAAGATGGTGTTCATATAACCGGTAATAATATTCTTATTCTTAGCCACCGCTTTATAAGCGTCCATGCAGAAATCCAACGGATAAAACAGCAGGCCTTCGTGGCGCACATAAGACGACGGGCTGCTGAAGGATGCGCAGACCACGTGAATCAACGGAATCATGATTATGACAATCAGGGAAGCCATAAATATCACGTTGCACACATCGAACAGCTTGCTCCCAAAACTGGCTTTCATTTTTGTTTTCTTAACTACAGCTTCTTTTGCTTTCATGAATGTTGCCCCCTTTACCACAAACCGTTGCCGCTGGCCTTTTTGCTCAGTTTATTGGTAATCGTAACCAATGCGAAGCTGACCACACAGTTGAACAACCCAACCGCAGCACTGTAACTGAACTGGGCATCGATAAGACCTTTTCTGTAAACATACGTGTTGATAACATCCGCCGTATCATAGATCGCCGGGTTGTACAAAAGCATGATCTTCTCATAACCTACGTCGAATATTTTTCCCATCTTGAGAATCAGCATGATGATGATCGTCGGCATCAGACATGGGATGGTGATATAGATCACCTGTTTAAACCTGCCTGCGCCGTCCACCTTGGCCGCGTCATAGAGTTCCTGGTCGATGCCAGCCAGGGCCGACAGATAGATGATGGAGTTCCAGCCCACCGTCTGCCACAAATCCGACAGGATATAGATAGGAAGGAAGTTTTCACTGTGGTTCAGCAGGGTTTCTTTTTCAATGCCGAACAGAGTATGTAAAATGGAGGTAATGCCGCCGGTACTGCTGGTCAGTTTTACGATAATACCGCAGATAACAACCGTTGAAATAAAATGCGGGATATAAGTGATGGTCTGCGCCCATTTGGCAAACCTCTTTGATTTCAACTCATTTAACAGCAGGGCCAGAATAATTGGCGCCGGGAATGTTAAAAGAGAAAATACGCTGATTCGGATCGTATTGCGCAGCAGACGTCCGAAATAATAGTTGCCAAAGAAGTTCTTAAAATGCTTCAGCCCCACCCAGCTGCTGCCTAAAAACCCTTTCGCCGGTTTATAATCCATAAATGCGATGGACAAGCCGAACATGGGGCCGAATTTGAATATCAGATAATAGATGATGATGGGCAGCATCATCAAATATATCATCCAGTTATGGTGAAAATCCCGGACTACACGCTCTTTAAATGTAAGCTTTCTCCCGTTGATGACCACTCCCTGGCTCTGGCCTTTCATTTTTTTCATATACTACCACCTTTTCCTAAAGATTTTAACTTTATATGCTGATTACAGTTCCTTCTTTCGCCGAACGGTATACGGCCTCTAACAGCCGGACGCTGACAACCGCCTCTTCGCCGCCGACAGGAAAGGCTTTTCCGGTCTGAATGCACTGGTAAAAGTCATCAATCAGAAATCCATGTCCGCTTCCCCAATAATCTTTTCCTAAAACGGTTCCCGAAGAATAATCCTTCTTGGTAATTTCACCGTTCTTCTCCGTTATCACCTCGTTGCCGATCATCTTAATGCTGCCGTTTTCGCAGATGATCTCCAGCTCCACCGGAGCATTTTTCACATAACAGTTGGACGCGTAGAACAGCAGACGCTGCCCATTTTCGCCGGTCATCAGAATGTCCACCGTATCCTCCACTTCAATGACCCCTTTCAGCCTCTTTGTGGAAATGCTGGCCTCCACCGTTTTCACCGGACAGGTCAGCCACTGAAGCAGGTCAAAGGTATGGATTGCCTGGTTGATTAACACTCCGCCGCCTTCCGTCGCCCATTTCCCTCTCCAGTCGGACTGGGTATAATATTCCGGTTTCCGGTTCCAGGTCACCTGGCCTCTGGCCCCGGTTATTTCACCTAATTCTTTGCTGTCCAGCAGTTCTTTCATATAAACCGACGCTTCATTATAGCGGTTCTGGAAACAGATGCCCAGATTCCGGCCAGACTGATCCCTGGCTTCCATGATCCGTTTCGCATCCTCTTCCGTCAGAGCCATGGGCTTTTCGCAGAGCACATGTTTTCCGGCCAGCAAAGCGTCCACGGCCATCTGCGCGTGCAGATGATGGGGGGTGCAGATATGTACCACATCGATGTCCGGGTTTTTAAGCATCTCCCGGTAATCCGTATAAACTTCGGCGATTCCATACTGTTCTGCCGCCGCTTCTGCCTTTTCCCGGATGATGTCGCAGACCGCCGCGCACACGGCATGTTCCACATTGTTCAGCGCTTTTAAATGATTCTTTGATATCAGACCGCAGCCGATTACGGCTGCCCGCAATTCCTTCATGAATCCTGTTCCTCTTTTCCTTTTTTCTCCTCCAGTTCTTTAAACTGGGTCGGTGTAACGCCTTCATATTGTTTAA
Source organism: Clostridium sp. MCC353 (assembly GCF_018785315.1). GTDB lineage: Bacteria > Bacillota > Clostridia > Lachnospirales > Lachnospiraceae > CHH4-2. The sequence continues at coordinate 30,374 of NZ_WQPN01000072.1, forward strand.
AAATCCTGAGGAAGGTCCGGTGGCTGCCAAATCCACAGTTGAGGGCAATGTCCTCTAAGCGCTCGTCCTCTAAAAGCTGTTCCTTTACATGGGCCAGACGGACCTTATGAATGTACTGGGACAGTTTTTCTCCTTCTATTTCCTTAAATATCTTGGACAGATACGCCGGCTGGACATTGAACATTTCCGCCATAGAGTTGATGCTCAATTCCGAATCAGAGTAATTTTCTTCCACATAGTTTTTAATTCCCTGATAAATCCTTCCTTTTTGGTTTTCTCTTTCCCGATTGTTCACTTCCGTAATTTTTTGGCAGGTAGTGATTACCAGATTCTCCAGTTCCTCCTGCATTTTTTCCGCGTTGCCCAGGCGGCAGGCCTCCATCAATGTCTTTTGGGATACCGAAAGGACAATGTCGTCGGATACCTTGCCGGCCGCCCGGATAATGCTGGATGCGATATTGCTGACCAGAAACTGCATCGCCTCCGGAGCCAGGCAGTTCACCTGGTTTTCCTCTAAAAGCTGCCCTATTTCTGCGCATGCCGCCTTCGCTTCTCCGCTGCTGACGCTGTGAACCAGACGGTTTTCCACATCGATGGGGTATTTCAAAAGCGTATCCCCGGGGAGCAGGTTGATCTCTCCATAGCCGACGATATCCTTACTCTCCTCTTTTTTCTGGTATTCAAAAACCGTTGCCGTTTCCCTGTACGCCTTGTGACATTCTTCCAGCCCATGATGCAGTTCGCTCAATGCGATATAATAGGACAATTTAAAATGATTCCGTATAAATTCCCTGGATACCTGCCATACCCGTTTCACCGCTTCCTGCATTTCCTGGTCCTCATCTCCCGACCAGATCAGAAATACCTGTTCATTATGTCCTTCCCGGAAGCACACCCACTCCAAATCTTCTTGATTCAGATTTTCCTCGGTCACATTCTGCAAAATGAACCAGGACATTTCCTGGGTATCCAGCGCCGTATCCTCCGGCAGAAGTTCCGCCTTCTCTTCCATTCTGTAAACCAGAATACAGCATGCCTGGCCGCCCACATGGATTCCGTACTGTTTCAGCAGTTCTTCGTCAATCATGGCCGACGCCTTGCTCTCCGTAAGGAGCCGGTGGAACAGCTCTTTGCTGATGGCGTTCCTCTGGCGGCTGATCACATTGCTGTTCTCCCTGTTTTTATCCACCAGCTTGTGAACGGAACGGCTGATATATTCATAAGCGTCTGTGCTCATCTGCAGCTCCGGGTCCTCCCCCTGCTGTTCCAGAATATCCACCACATTTTTGAGGGGCCAGTAATGACGGATCGCCGCGTAACTGATCACAACCGCGCTGATGATTAAATAGACCAGAATCAGCATAACCACCAGATTCCGCAGTTCGGATATCTGCGTTACAAAAGCCTGTTCCTGGGTGATCACCGCGTAATCCCAATTCTCATATTCAGAAGGGATATAGGAAACCACAGAAGACCCGATTTCAAACCGGTTCTGGAATACCCGCTCCTGATTTTCCAAAGAATGCGCCAGCAGCCGCTGTTTCAGTTCCTCATCCATAGGAGATACCGATACGACCTGCTGGTTAACCCGGTCGATAATGCACATGTTGTCCCGGTCCTGGTTCAGCCATTTTGAAGCTTTCAGTATTTCATTGCCATCCATCACCATGATGGCATTGACAGGCGGAGCCTGGCGGTTGCTGCTGTCCAGCGGCTTGATTAATACGGTCAGCGTGCCGCCCTGTCTCGTTTCAAGAGAAAAAATCTGCGCTGCTTTATAGGTCTTGCAGATCACTTCATACCAGTCTTCATAGCTGAATCCATAGGAGTCAAAAGAAATTTCAAAAAACTCACGGCTGTCGTTATAGTAATTGCCGGACACTAAGAGATCCGTATCCGGAAAATAGAGATAGCAGTCATGGGTGCCTCCGTCCAGAATCATCTCATTGGCCAGTTCCCGGACAAGGCCGTACTTCTCGTAGCTGTTTACCGTCCCCGCCGAACCCGGCTGCCTGAGCCTGCCCACCGTTTTATTGAAATTGGCCTTACTGCAAAATGTCCGCAGTCTACGGACATTGCGGTCCATTTGAAGCTGGGTCATCTCAAGCTGCACCGCGTTGGTATATTCCAGATCGGCTTTTAACGCCTCGGAATACTTCATGGCGCAGAAAGATATGACAATGATCGCCACCGTCGATATGACCGCATAGGACAGGCCCCATTTCGTAAACATCTTATACAGTTTTCTTCTCTTCTTTTCCATCATTCTCATGTCTCCTCTAAGTCAGCGGGCAGGTGGAGATTTTGTCAGGAAATAACCGGTTCTTTGCAGCGCTCCTGGAGTTTTTCAAGGAACAGTTCTCCATCCACCGGCAGATCCACCCATTCTCCCCCCAGCCAGGAGGAAAGATGGATCGCGTTGGATATCTGAAGCCCCTTTATTCCTTCTTTTCCCGGTGCAATGGGTTTTGCACCTTTTAAAATAGCGTCGCAGAAATTATTGATTATTCCAGGATGAGAGGTATAGGTTCCTTTTACCGGAATTTCGCATTCCCAAACTTCCGGTTTTCCCAGACCGCCGCGGTATGCAGCGTTGAATTCCGGTTCCGGAACCCTCAGGCGGTAAAATTTAAGCTTGCCGTCCTCAACCACCAGCTTGCCCTTCTCCCCGTCAATCTCCAGTCTGTTTGTTCCCGGCGCATCCCCGACCGTTGTTATGTAGCAGCCGGTCGCGCCGTTTTCATATTCCACCAATGCTGTCACATCGTCTTCCACGTCTATATTTCTATGTTTTCCATAATAAACATTGGACTTAACCCGTTTCGGCATACCGCACATCCACTGCCATAAATCCAGGTTATGGGGGTTCTGGTTCAGAAGCACTCCGCCGCCTTCCCCGTCCCAGGTAGCCCGCCAGCCGCCCTGGTCATAATAGCTCTGAGAGCGGTACCAGTCCGTAATAATCCAGATAACCCGTTTCATCTCTCCCAGTTCCCCGCTGTCCAGCATATCCTTCACTTTCTGGTAAAGGGGGTTCGTCCTCTGGTTGAAATCCATGCAGTAAACCAGTTCCGGGTGGCGTTCTGCCTCTTCGTTCATACGTTCTACCTGTTTAGTATACACACCGGCAGGTTTCTCCACAAGCACATGCAGTCCCGCCTTCATGGCGTCAATGGCGATGGAAGGATGATAGTAATGGGGCACCGCGATCAAGACCGCGTCACAGCTTCCCGAGCGGATCAGCTCATCGCTGCTGCCAAAAACCTGTAATCCTCCGCCAAATGTATCCTGGGCCAGTTTCAGCCGTTCCGGATTCACATCAGCTACCGCAGTTAATTCCACAGCAGGCGTCTTTCCCGCCTTAATGCTGCGCCCGTGCTGGCTGCCGATACTTCCATATCCAATAATTCCAAGTCTCACCTTATTCATAGGTCCGTTCCTCCAGTTCCTTTAAAAGCGCCAAAGCCCTGGCGCCGTCCGTCTCCATATCATCGGTCTTGCCTTCAATGCTGATTCTTCCGTCATATCCTATGGCCTTTAACGATTTCATAAATGCCCCGTAGTCCTCTCCTTCTTCAGAAACCGGATACCTCCGCCCATTTCCAGAAGCGATATGGATATGGCCGAAATTCTTAATGGTTTCTATATCCTGAATGCGGTCATGATTGGCCGCCACATGGAAATAATCAGAAAGCAGGTCCACATTGGGATGGTTCACATCGGATGCCAGGATCGCCCCCTCAGCCATGGTGCAGATCATGTTTGTCTCCGTTCTGCTCAACGGTTCAATCACCACATAAACGCCGTACATGGCGGCGATTTCACCTGTGATGCGGTAGACCTGAACCAGCTTTTGATAGGCGTCCCCGTAAGACAGATGTTCCGGGCATCGTCTGCATTTTCCGCTGCCGAATACCACAGTGGTTCCGCCCAGGCTTTGGATCAGGGCCATGGCTTTATGAAGATACTCTTTTAACTCTTCTTCCCCCGTATTTCCGTCAATCAGTTCCATGGTTTTCGGAAACAGGATATTAAACGCTTCACATTTAATTCTGGAAGTTTCAAGCTTTTTTTGGTAACGGGCAAGCGTTTCCGGCTCCAGCTTCATCGCCGCTGTCACTGACACTTCTATGTAGTCATATCCAAGCCGGTCCAGCAGTTCCAGATTCTCAAGGCCGGTACAAATTCCATATCTCATGTTAATCCTCCTTGCCGGAGCGTTTGCACGCGCTGAGAATTTCAGATTCTCAGCCGCGGTTCAAATTTGAGGCTCCGGCACAAATTTTGCTTCTATTTTGTTACATTTACATCTTCCTGCCCTATCACCACAGCAGTTCCGTCCTCAAGCGTCACCCGGCTTTCATCCAAGCCGGCCTGTGCCGTAACATTTGTCCCCTCCGGCTTTATGATGGTGAGGAAACGGACAGGCACCGGGCCATTTGTCTTAACAGCCAATTGAGGCGTGGGCTTCTTCCACGCATATCCGTAGGACAGCCAGCCGCCGATCGGGTCGTCGCTTCCTTCCAGAATCTCGTATTCCACTTCTTTGGTCGCTTTGGAAACCAACTGATAATGACGTCCTTTCTGCGAAGTATAGTTGAAAACGCCATCCTCCTGCTGCTCCAGATGCCCGAATGCGAAGTTAAAATACAGCCTTATATCGTGTTCGCTCAATCCCAGCCCGGTCACCTGGTCGTCGATTACATACACATCTCCCGCCAGGTGCAGAACCCTTCTTCTGTGGTAAATCGAATCATCCCGGTAAACGTATCCGTTGTGGGAGACATCGATCATCTGATAGATTTCATTTTCTTCAAATCCGTGGCAGTACATTCTGACGCCCCTCGTCCGGCTCACTCCCGGTACGGTTCCCATCTCGTGGTCATCCACATACAGGGTATTGTGGGCTTTGGCGGATAAGAAATAATGCCTTAAATCCTTCCAGCAGGAGCTGTTATAGATAAACCGCCCGCTGTCCGTCAAAATATCCTCGCCTTTTATATGCAATTCCAAATGTCCGGTATCGTTGTGGGAATGGGTGCTTCTCTCGCCCCGTTCCAACTGAACCCCGTGAATATGGAAATAACTGTCATCTTCATTCCAGCCGGTTCTCATCACATAAATTCCGGCCTCTTTATATGCGTAATTTCTCTGAGCCGGCTCTTTTCCCTCTTTTCTTCCGGTTGCCAGGTAGAGGAAATCCTCTCTTCCGGTAATTTCATACATAGTGCGGAAATAAGCCCTCATTTCGTTTAAATCCACCGGATCAAAGGTCAGGTTCATGCCTTCATAAAGGGATGTGTCACATCTTCTGTCCAGCAGGTCATTCCGGTCCGCGTCCCCGATCATCGGAGTTGAGAAATCCGGTTTCACAAGGCTTAACAGGAATTCTGCGGATTTTTCCAGCGTGGGAAGGGCGTAGGGCGCAACTGGTATGCCGTTGGCCTCACACAGACGCCAGCACTGCAGGTAAATCCCCGCCGCCACCATGTGGTAAATCGGCGTCCTTTCCATGTGGATTCCGTCATTATCAAAGGAATATTTCACCTCATGCATCACTCTTCTGTAACCGGTTGATTTCCATTGGGACTTGATCTCCGGGAACATGATTCCGCACTGGAGCAAAGTTCCCGATTCCATGGTCAGCCAGTTGCTGGAACGGTTGTGATTGCTGTAATGATCCATCAGGAAATCGGCATGATCGCAGACCTCAGTCAAGAACAATACCCATTCGTCCCGTCCCCATGCTAAAGACCTGCGGAACGCCTCCATACAGGGCAGCCAGGAGGTATAAATTCTCATGGCCGTTTCAATGGTACGCCATGCATGGCCCGGGTATTTAAATTTGGTTTCAAATGTGTCATCCTCCATAAACGGCTTTGCAGGCCAATACTCTGCAAATTCCTTCATCTGATGGAGAAATTCCTTCGTATACGTTTCATCTCCTGTCAAAACATAGGCCCGGGCCAATGGCTGCCAGTAAATATGACGGAACAGCGACCAGCTCCATTCATTATCCCTGGACGTATCAGTCGTAGGATTGAAAGACCATTCGATTTCCCCTGGAAACTGATGACCGTAAATCTTATGATCCATGACTTCCTGGGCCTCTGAAAGGATCTGGTCATCCCGGAACCCTTCCATATCTTCTCTCGTAAACAGGTAAACAGGCGCCGTCCTGGTGCGGAAATGCTGAACCACCGCATCCATACATCCATCATAATTCTGCTGTTCATACAGCTTTCCTGCTTCCTCCAGCCCCGGAACGCTGTAATCCAGCCGGTTTAACAGTTCTGTCATTCTTTCCATCTTTTTTCCTCTTCCCTCTGTTCTTGCGATATTTTGATATTTAAAATGCTGTATCCGGGAGTGTCTGACTTATGTGCTCCCGGATGCAGCATTCTCAACTTAGTTTACTAATTTCCCATATACAGATCGTATGCTTTCTGCATCATTGCGGTAGCTTCGTCAATACCGAAATCCTTTAACTGCTGGATGTAATTATCCCATTCGTCTAATGAAACGGTTCCTGAGATAAACTGGGCTTCCATCTCATCTGATAATGTGGTCACATTGTTCATGATTTCCGCATACTGTTCGCTGTCTTCATCCGCCACACTTGTAGGAGGATAGAAATATTCGCCCATATCGGTCTTCATGCTCAGTTCCAAAGCTTCTTTTTGGTTATCCTGCTCATAGTACTGTTCGATATAACGTGGGTCCTGTACGCATACGCCGGATGTGGATGCTCTCGTATATGCTGCCAGGGCGTTTGCCACTGATAAGCCGTCTGCATTCTTCATGATTACGTCTGTATAAACCGGCTGTCCGTCTTTCATTTCAAATGTAAGTCCTTCGATACCGAAGTTACAGCATAAGTTTCCTTCTTCACTGTACATCCAGTCGAGCAGCCATGCTGCCGCTTCCACATTTTTACACTGGGTGGAAATAGCTGCGGAAACACCGGACTTATCATAAATCTGGTTCATCTTGGAGAACTTGGAGTTCTGGCCTTTCACTGCGGTTAACGGCACGGTACAGCGGATATCATCCTGTGTGATCTCCGGGTCTGCTTCGTTCATAATCTGTGTATACTGTCCAAGTCCCTGTCCAAACGGAGCATAAACAACCGCGCTCTTTCCTGTTGTAAAATAGGTCTGGTTAGAGGCTTTATCAGCAACCAGCCAGTCACGGTCAATCAGGCCGTCTTTATACCACTCGTTCATCTTGGTCAGGAAATCTTTTCTGCTGTCTTGGGTCAAACCGTTCTTTACCACGCCGTCTTCTACGTAGAACTCACCCCAGTTATCAAATCCAGGACACCATACCGGCTTCATCCATTCTTTTCTGGTGGTAAACGGCACTTCGAATCCGTAATCTTTGAAAGCTCTCAATACCGTATCCCATTCATCAATGGTTTCCGGCATTTCCAGTCCCAATTCATCCAGCACGTCTTTTCTGATAACCATACCGGAACTGAACTGGGTATAGTTGGGCTGCTCCAAACCTCTTAAAAATGGGAAGCAGTAGTAGCTGCCATCGGATGTTCTGACCATTTTGTCCACATCCGGATGCTCTGCCATCAGCTTTGTGAAGTTCGGCGCATAATTTGCCATTGTATCATTCAGATTGATGATCACACCATCGTTAATCGCTGCCCCCGGGCCGCCTGCGTAAGCTACCCATGTATGCTCAATGATATCCGGGTATTCCCCGCTGGCAACCATGATAGAAAATTCCTCTTTTTCCGATCCAACAGTAGGATGGATGAATTCCAGCTCAATTCCTGTTTTTTCCATAATATACTGGGCCCATGGAGTATCTCCCAGGTTCGGATAGGTTGCTGACACATTGGCATTTAATTTTGTCCACCAGGTCAGTTTAACCCCTTCATATGGCTTGTCGTTATTGGCCGCTTCCGCAGAACTTTCCCCGCCTGCGTTCTCTTTGCCTGCCTCTGCTTTTGTCGTCTCCGCTGCCGTGGTCGCAGACGCCGATGCTGCCGGTTCCTCTTTGGATGATCCGCAGCCCGCTAATGACAATGCCGCCATAGAAGCTGCCATAGCCATTGCTGTCACACGTTTTGCCGTTGTAAACCTTTTCCTCATAATGTTCTCTCTCCTTTTCTTTTTTACCAGTCAGCCCCCACCTTAGATGGCATTTCCTGATTTTCATAACATGTTAAAAATATTTTTTTCAGGTTCCGGATCCGGCAGAACCGGTCTCCATCAACCTCTACATGTTCCAAATGATCCTCCCCGATCTGGCGCACCGGCATCTTAGCCAGTTCATTGACTACTTCCAAATGGGGAATTCCGCATTGAACGGTGCATACGGGATGTCCTCCGTTTTGCACACAGTCCAGGGTGTCATATAATTTCTGAAGGCGTTCGCCTTTTGCCACAGTTCCATAAGAAAATGTGCTTCCGTCATTCATTTCCGCCACATAATCCATCACAGGGCCGCCGCCGTAGTCTTTTCCATAATAAATGACAGCTTTTTCAAATTTATATTCACAGACAGGCCCCAGCTTTTTGTCCTCTAAATCATGGGTCGTATAATAGCAGACCGGAACCTGATCCACAGTCCTGGCACAGACCGCCGCAGTGTCAAAATTTTCCACCTGGCTGTTGGCCCGGTAGAGTTCCGCTTCCACGGATGATATCTCTGCCGCCCTGTCCATTTCTTTTCCTAAAAGGAATGTCATATTCTGGAACTGGTGGGCACAGGCATTGTTAAACGGGCTGTCATTGACCGCGCATCCATGCACTTCGATCTTTCCTGCCCAGTTGTTTCTGTTATAGTAGTTTTCCCCCCGGCTCATGGCGTGGAGAGCTTTCATATAAATGGGCTTTCCATACTTTCCGTCCAGGATATCCCGTTTCATAGCCAGCACATCTTTCGAATAATTGAGCTGATATCCCACTGCGATAAAACGCCCTGTCTCCTTTTCAAGGGCGATCAGTTCTTCGGCCCCTTTCACTGTTGTACAGACCGGTTTTTCCGTCAGCACATGGGAACCATGTTTCATGCAGGTTATGATCTGATTATAATGAAGATGGATCGGTGTCGATATAATCGCCAGATCCGCCTGATGTTCTTTGTAAAATTCCTCCGGTGCTTTATATACAGGTATGTTCTCTTCTTTAATTACCGGATAAATGTTTTCCACATCCGGCATCACTTCGCAGATCCCTTCAATCACTGCCGATGTGACATTTTTTTCTGTTAATTCCTTTATGTAATTGGCTCCATAACCGCCAATTCCAACAAGCAAAACTTTAACCTTTTTCATATTCCGCTCCCAAATCCCTTGTTTTACGTTGTTTTTTCTCAATTCGTCTGTAATTACCTTAACAGTTCAGAAAACGCTTGTAAATTGACAGTATTTTTTCTCAGTGTCAATTTCTGCCGGGTAATTTTTACGGATGTCCATAACTGGGGATGAGGTTTTATTTTTGTGGGGCGGTTAATTTTTGTCACCTGGGATATTTTTTGTCACTTGAAAATGAGAATGGTTTCTGTTACGGAAGCCTTTCAGATATGATAGGAAATCAGGAGGGCCGCACCGAAAAGTCAAATGCTTTTTATCTCATGGAACCGGCTTTCCTGTAGAATAAGAAAAAACCGGAGGCAATATGCCCCCGGCCTAAGAAACTGTCTATTCAGATTTAACGCAGACGCTCAATAATACCGGCTTTCATTATCCGGCTGCAGATAACCGCCGGAATGACTGTCGTCAGCACAATTAAAAACGGGTAAACCATGAGCATCGGCCACAAAATAAACCGGTAGGTGAAAAACCATATCCCCCTTGTCATCCCGCATACAGCAGTCAAGGAAAACAGTGTGCCGAAAACTGCCGATGCAATCATGGTTCCCAACGCATAATACAGACCTTCATATAACAGCATGGTCTTCAGTTGTTTTCCCGTCATGCCGATGCTCTGAAGCACAGCGAACTCCCTTTTCCGGGTGATTATGCTGGTCAGGACAGAGTTTACAAAGTTAGCAATTCCAATAAAACCGATCACCGCAGACAATGCCCCTCCAATCGTAACGAACAATGAGGTCAGATCGGCAAATGACTTCACATAAACCTCCCTGGAATCAAAATCCATGCCCTTGATTTCATAGGTCAAAGTCACGTTTTCACCAATGTGGGCAAGCATCCCGGCAAAAATCAAAACTATTTCCGTCCGGCAGGTTAACGTCGAGAACAATCGGATCCTAGTCCTGTTTTTCGTAAAACTATATGGCCGCGGCTTTTGTCAGAGAAACCTCACAGTGTTTTTTATATTATAATTCCCTGGTATCAGCATTATAACCATATTAGGAATGGCATCTTTCATTTACTGCAAAACGGCAGCAGACCTAAAAAAGGACTATAATAAAGTATCTAAAAAGAACGCTTTCAGGTATATAACCTGGAGGCGTTCTTTTTTATAAAGAAGCACTAAGCAGTCCTATCATACTATCGCTCCAATTTTGGAAACTGTTCATCCGCTAGATATACAGTATTTCTTGCTTTTCCGCTCTTCTTTAAGATTTTCTTTTTTACGAGACTTCCTAAAATCTCTCTTGCCCGTCTGTCTTTCATTGTCAGCAGCTCAGCCACTTGTGAAGTCGTACAACTACCATTGCTTTTAACAAATCTGATTACAATCATTTCCTTATCTGGTATTTCGTAAATTCCGGGTTGTACCGGATTGCCGGATTCCGCCGGATCGCCGGATTCCGCCGGATTGCCGGATTCCGCCGGATTAATACTCTCCGATATTTTTCGGAACATATTCACCCGAAAATCCCCATCAAAATCAAGGAGCTCCGGTTCCGGGAGACCATATTCATTGCACTCTCGTATAATACGAGGAATACCGCTGCCCCATTTCTCAATAATTTTCATATATGAGAACGCATTGGCAATGGCACGATTCCGAATTTTTGAATAACCTTCCTTCATTTTAGCTATGGAAACGCCATTCAACAACATTCCGGGAGAAGTAACTTCCAGACGGTCATCGAACAAGGCAATTTGGATATTTCCTGGTTCCAAGTAACTGCGGTGCGCAACAGAATTAGCGATCAGTTCCCGCACACTATCCAGTGGCAGCTCATACATATCCTGTCGATATAGGCCTTTGATTTTCATACCACGATTGATTTTTTCCAAAACATACTGAAAGGCAGCTTCCATCTGATCTTGAATGGCGCCTTCAAATTCACGACGATCTACGAAATAAGCCCGGTCTATACCTTTGAAAATGCCACACTGTATAACTGGCTGTATCTGCGCCTGACCTGTCAACAGAGCATAAGCATTGGTAGGAACAATTACGAACTGCTATTGCCTTCATATCCACACATAGTCTTGCAATATCTTCCTCCGTAACACTAAGACCTTCCGCAGGTTCACAGTCATAATACCGGTTCTGTCCCTCCAAAATCAGTTCTTGCACCTGATAACGCTCTGCATGGCGGGTGGTCCCGCTTACCCGAATATATGTCCCATCCAGAAGACCTTGACTCTTGATGTAGTAAGGCCGCTGCATACCGGGTAAAATCTCCACCTCTATAATTGATTTGCCTTCTATCTCCAGTATGCCGATACTTGGAATAATTTTCGGCTCACAACAGTCAAAGACGGCGTTGGTTATGGCATCCATCTTCTGAAAAACTTCTTCTTTTGTGAAGCCAGTAACCTTCCAAGTATTGTTCTCCACGCCAAAGATCAATTTTCCTCCTTTACCATTAGCAAAGGCCACGACAGTTTTTATATACCTTTCGCTTTTGGCTGGTATCTCCTCTTTAAATTCCACATTATCGGATTCGCCGGCATAAATCTCCTCTACAGTCATTAGTCTCACCTCCTATCATTGCAATACAAATCCTATTATGAATAATTGTACCACAATTTCTCAGCATTTAAAACAAACCCATACAATATATCAGCAGGTTCTTTCCCTGCACAGAAAAAGCCGCAGAAAAAATCTGCAGCTTTTGTGTCTGTTTTATCTCATCTTATTTATTCTCTTCCATAAATTCCTTATAATACTTCAAATAAATATCCGTATCCCTGACCACACATCCCGTAGGCTTGCCCGCGCGGATCAAATCTCCGCATTTTCCGCAGGCCACACAGGTCTTTTTCGGGTCAATCCTTCCGCTTTCCAGAATCTGCTTTGGAAATTCCGGATCGGCAAATGACATTCTTCCAAACAGCACCTGGTCGCACAGCCCTTCTTCAATGGCTCCCGCAGCGAACAGATCCGAATATTGTCTTAAATAAGACGGGCCGGAAGCGGAAATCACCATCTCAGGAACCGCCTTTTTCACCTGGCCGATGCCGTTAATGATGCGGGCCACTCCAAACAGAGGGTGTTCGTCCGGAACATATTTGCCATGGTCATACGGCCTGGTCACATGAGTGCTGACATATGGATTTCCCATAGTCAAGTTGACCATAGGCATGTGGTAATCTTCATACAGGGAACGAATCAAACGAACCGGCTCTTCTAAATCCGGAACGGCTCCGCCGCCTTCTTTCACGCCGAATCCATAAGGATAGGCAAAACCATCAAAAATGCCGATTCTAGCAGTCACCATAAAGCTGTTATCTTCATATGCTTTTGCCGCTTCGATGCCATTTCTCAAAAGCCTGGTACGGTTTTCAAAGCTGCCGCCGTACTCTCCGGGACGGTTATAAGCGGATGTCAGTTCCGCCAGGAGATAACCATGGCATGATTTGATGTCCACCGCGTCAAAACCGGCCTCTTTGGCAAGCAATGACGCTTCACCGAATTTCTCTTCCAGAGATTTCAAATAATCGTCGGAAACAATACAGCTGTCATCCGCTTTTCTCAGCTGTTCATACTGGGGATGGCGGTAGGCGATCAACGGCGCCGGTTTCCCATCCGGGTTGGAGTAACGGCCACTGTGGTTGGCCTGCATCACCAGATAGGGAGCGAAGCCGTTGGCCTTAATTCCGGCCTCTTTGATAGCAGCGGTAAAATGCTTATAGTTCTCCAGATTTTCCTTTGTCAGCATCAATTGATGGGCGCTGGAACGTCCTTCCGGCACGATGGAAATGGCTTCAAACCAGATCATCCCGCTCCCCCCGATGGCTTCCCGCACATACCGGCGCAGGGTCAGCTCTGATGGAGAACCGTCCGGAAGTCCGTCCGCCCCTTCCATGGGAGCGATGCCCATACGGTTATGTAAGGTCACATTGCCAAATGCCAGCGTTTCCTTTAAAACGGACGTATCCGCCGCAAACGGCAGATGCACTCCTAATTCAGCCGCTTTTGCCTGAATCTCTTCCAGGCTCTTATAATTGAATTTTTCATGCTGCATAATAAATTCCTCCTCATGTTCTTTTGGTATTTGTAATCGTTCAGACAGCTCATATTCTTGTCCGCAGAAGCCGGTCAGGAAGCGCCGGTTACCGATTGCGAAGTAAACAGAAACAAGCATCGGATTTCCATCCGATATAAGCATCTTCTGAGTTTGACGTACCGTCCTTATCTGGGCTATAATAATTCTAATAATGTAACAGTTCAGAAAGAGTTGAACCATTACTTAATAACTTCAATTTTGATAGAAAGGCGGCCCCATGCTCTATACCCATGTACCTGACATCAGTTGTTTTTATTCCGATGTTGTTGATGATGAAATATTCCTCCCCACCGCTCATTTTGAATATGAGATGATTCTGGTCACAGGCGGCAGATCGCAGGCTGTCATCAACCACAAAACTTATACTCTGACGGAAAAATCCCTGATTTTCATCAGCCGTCTGGAGCGCCATAATTTCATAATCGAAGCAGAACCTTACTGCCGCTATGTAGTCACCTTGTCCAGCGAGCTGATCCTTTCGCATACCAAGGATGCGGAACTGATCTCCATTTTCATCCAGCGGCCAAAGGAATTCTGCCATGTGATGGCGTTAAGCGGCCAGGCTTACCAGGCTGTCCTGCCTCTGTTCGCGCAGATGGCGGAGGAATATACCCGGAAACAGGTGTTTTACGAGACCCGCAGCGCCGCCCTCTTCACTTCCATCCTGATTGAACTCTACCGCAGCAAACCGGAATATTTCCCCATGCGGGGCCACAGCACCATGTCGGATGCCGTGCTGAACGCACAGCGTTATGTCAGCGAACATTTTCATCATAAATTGACTTTGACAGAAATCGCAGAACAGAACTTCATCAGCCGCCATGCGTTGTCCCTGGCCTTCAAGGATATCGTGGGTATCACATTCAAGGAATATTTACTGCTCTTTCGCGTCACGGAGGCCAAAAAACTGCTGATCACCACCGATCTTTCCGTATCCCAGATCGCGGAACAGGTGGGTTATATCAATGTCAATAATTTTTTAAAAATATTCAAAGACCGGGAAGGCACGACACCACTTCAGTACCGCAGGCAGTTTGTCAATTCCAGCCTGTAATTATAGTATCACGGCCCGGGTGCGGGAAAAAGAATTGAGTGGAAGGGAAAATATGCTTTTTGTTACCTGATTTTAATCCATACGGCCTTCACCCAGCAGACTTGGATGTTTTACGCCTTGTAATAATTATGTATTCCAGCATGATAATCACATTTCTGGCACTGGGACAGCACATGTTCGCTGTCCTCTTTGTGATAAGCCCCAGACCAGCGGCAAATGCTTTGGAGTATGGGCACAACAGAATTACCTTTTTCCGTCAGACAATACTCCACCCGGGGCGGAATCTCATTATACTGCCTGCGCAGCACAATCCCATCCGCAATCAGCTCTTTCAGAGCAGAAGCCAGAACCGCATCCGTTATATCGGTCATTTCCCTGCGCAGAACGCTGTAACGCAGCACGTTCTTCTCCGCCAGCACACAGATTATCCGCGGTTTCCATTTTCCTCCAAAAATATCCAGCCCATATTCCAGGGGGCACCTGATATCTTTTTTCATTTTCGGTTCATACATGTCCTCAACTCCTTTTTGCAGTATTTCGCTCTGAATCTATTGAAATTATTATATGAAATGCGCTGTGTAATAACAAGTAACTATGAAATTTATTAGTAACTAATAAATTGGCTGATATATTCCTATTCAGAATTGATCAGGCTATAATCATTTCACAGCATAACGTTATACTGCCAAAATGAAGGAGGATATAAAAAATGAAAATTAATGCTTATCTTGAAATCACCATGAAAATTGACCACGTAAACCGTCCCGCTGCCGCCCAAATCTATACCGATTACCGCACGCCCTTTTTGAACACCATCCCCGGCGCTCTTAGTAAAGACCTGCTGATCCGGGAAGATGATGTTCAGGTTCTCCATGGGTTCGTCAGTGCAGAACATGCCCAGGCTTACCTTTCCAGCCAGATGTTCCAAAACGATGTTTTCACAGGCCTGAAACCGTTGTGGAGCGCCGACCCGGATGTGAGAATTTATTCCGTAGCATAGAATGGGGCTTCAGCCTGCTTTCCCGTCTCTTTCGGGTCAGGCTGCCGGAAACAGGCGCTACAATTGAAAAAGAAAAGATACTGGCAGCAGTCAGTATCTTTTTTTAGGTTTCTGCCGATCAGCATGCGCATCAGCCGGCTCAAGCCCCTCTCCCTTCATACAATTTCTTCACAATCTCCTCAATCTCTTCATGGCTGATATCAATGTCTTTTATCTCAAATGTATCGGATAAAACCCTTAAAAACTTATCCGGCGGCATCTTCTCCTTCTCCACCCGGTATGTCTTTTCATGGTCTTTATCCTCCACACAGATCACCCCTTCATGATCCAGACCGTTTCTCTGCCGTTCAAACTGTACCCGCACAAAATACGCCTCATGATGATTTTCTTTAAAACTCTCTAAAGATGTGTCCGAAAGCACAGCTCCGTTATCGATCAGGATTATCCTGTCACATATGGTGTCAATGTCTTTCATGTCGTGAGTGGTAAGGATTACCGTAGTTTTCTTATCTTCCTTCAGTTCTTTAATGAATGTCCGGATATGATCCTTTACCAGCACATCCAGTCCGATTGTAGGTTCATCCAGATACAATATTTTAGGGTCATGGAGCATGGCTATGGCTATTTCCGCCCTCATTTTCTGCCCTAAACTCAATTGTCTCACCGGTTTACGGATAAATTTTTTCATATCCAGAAGTTCCGTAAACATCTCCACATTTCTATGGTAGATATGATCGTCTATCCTGTACATTTTTTTATATAGCTGAAATGTATCTTTCATAGGCAGGTCCCAGTTCAATTGGGACCGCTGGCCGAATACTGTGCCGATATTCATGGCATTTTCCTTCCGGTTCTTATGGGGAACGATGCCATTTACCAATATGCGGCCTGAATCCGGCACCAGAATGCCGGACAGCATTTTAATCGTTGTGGACATTCCCGCGCCATTGGGCCCGATATATCCCACCATTTCCCCTTCTGCTATGGAAAATGATACGTCCCGGACAGCCTCTTTCTTTTCATATTCTCTCACAAATAAAGACTTTACCGCGTTTAGCGCGCCCTTGGGCCTTTGGAAAACCTTAAAACTCTTCTGTAGATTCTCAGCTTCTATCATCATTTTTCCCCCTCAAGAACCTGTGCCCTGATAGGCATCCAGCCCTTTATTCCAAAACCAATATGCGAAAAGAAATACCACACACCCAATGAACGGCGTCATAAACTGTAACACAGGGTGGAAAAGTTCCTGTTTTTTGAGGAACCATTGGCTTGGATAGTAATTAATAAATCCGTAAGGCAAAATAAAAGTTAAAATAAATTGGATTCCTTTGTTGTAAATAGACAGCGGATACGCGATAAACTGTTCCATATTGGTATAAAAAATCTGCCGCAGGCCGTCGCTCTTTAAGATCCAAAAAGCCGGAACTGTGGTCACAATAAATGCGGCCCCATGGATCAGAACGCCTCCAAACAGCACGATTACCAGCCAGCAGATATTCAAAACCCCAGCGGAAACGGCCAGTTTCTTCATACAGATCACAATGATTCCCACCCCGATCACATAATTGGAGGTATATCCCGCGCTCACCTTTGTGCAGACCAGATAAACCAGCGGATTCACCGGACGCACCAGAATCTGATCCAGTTCCCCTCTTTGTATAATCTTTGGAAGTTTACCAAAGGGCCCCATAAAAAATGTGGCCGCAATGGAGTAGGACAGCATATCAAGGGCATATAAAAACAGCACTTCATAGGTCGTCCATGTTCCAATCACCTGAAAGCGGTTTAATAAAACCAGGATCATGAGAAATCCGGAAGACCAGGAAATGATCTTGGAAAACATCCGCATAAAATACTGGCCTCTATACTCTAACTGGGTCAAAAACGTAACTCTGGCAAAGGCAATATAGAGTTCTAAAACATCCTTAATTTTCCTGCCCATTTTTCAGCCTCCCTGCACTTCAATTTGAACCTGAACTTTATGCCAGATACATTTTTCCGCCGCCCAAAAAACAACGATCCATAAAATCTGCATTCCCATAATGAAAAATGTTTCCGTTCTGCCGTACTTTCCAAGCAAAATCGCAATGGGTTCATAAACCATAAACCGGAACGGAAGAACTTTGCATATTTTATACAGAAATAAGGGGTAAAACCAAAGCGGAATGGTCTTGCCTGAAAAGATCTCCATCAGCCCTCCGATCAGCATTCTCCCATAGGTTCCATCCTTAAACCAGAAAACCAACAGCCCGATCACATACTGGAAATAAAAAGACAAAACCACCGCCAAACCGCAGCTCACCGCAAAAAGCAGGCAGTATTCCGGCTGCATTTTCGCAAACGGCCACACAAAACCGGCAATCACCACAATAGGAAGCCCAATAAACAGCAGTGAAAACAGGTTCGAAGATATCTGTTCCCAAAATGTATACCATTTCAGATTAATGGGGCGTATCAGATCAATGGCGATGGAACCGGACCTGACCTTTTCCGAAAGGCTGGATGTGATCTCCGATTGAGTTAACAGCCAGAAGATTAAAGAAGCCGTTGTATAGACCACCATTTCTTCAAATGTCATTTCCTCCTGTCTGAACTGAAGCAGTACTTTCCAGATGCTGATCTGGATATACAGCCTTAAAAGCTGGCCGATAAACTGAAAAAATATGCTTTCCCGATATTGAAAATGCTGGCTGAATACACATTTCGCTAATTGAAAATACATGTTCCCTCCCCCTGGATGACTTTTTAAAATAACAAATTTCTGCTTTCCGGATAGATATCCAGTCATCCTTTTGTAACAGTCCAGACAGCCCGCTGTCTAAACTGTTACATTCTTTAATAGGATAGCACTGGTTATGCGGCTTTGTATATTGACACTTTATTTTTGGTGTGTCAGTTTCTGCCGCCTGAATTCCCACACTTCCAGGAAGACCCAAAAAGCCTTGTAAATCTGTCTCATTCTCTGTTTCTTCTATATTATAATTGTTGTATAATAAAACAATGGGAACCGTTTAGAGGACGGAAAAATTGACACGGAATTAAAAATCAATTAAGTATAAACAAGGAAAGGAAGACAAAACTATGGATTTATTAGAAATCATGCAAAACCGGCGCAGTGTGAGAACTTATACCGATGAACCCATTTCAAATGACAGCCTGCAGAAAATCCTACAGGCCGGGCTGCTCTCAGCGTCCAGCCGAGGCGTCCGCCCCTGGGAATTGATTGTTGTCCGGGATAAGGGTATTTTAAAACAGATGTCGGAATGCAGAATCGGCTCCGCCAAAATGCTTTCAGGTGCAGACGCAGCTATCGTCGTGATCGGGAATATAACTGCTTCAGATGTCTGGGTTGAGGACTGTTCAATCGTAATGTCCAATATGCACCTGATGGCAGACAGCCTTGGCATTGGAAGCTGCTGGATTCAAGGCAGGCTGCGTGAAGCGCCGGACGGCAGGACTACTGAAAACTATTTAAAAGAACTCCTAAAATTCCCAGACGGCTTTGCTTTAGAGGCAGTGCTTTCTCTCGGAATGCCTGATAAACATCCCGCAAAGCGTGAACTCTCAGAGCTTCCGATGAACAAGATCCACTACGAAGTATATTGATTTAACCGTAACAGTTCAGACGGCGGGAAAATTGATAGAGAAAGCAGCGTCAAGCTCGCTTGTAAGCCGCTTTCTCTATCAATTTTTACATCGGATGGACATCCGATGCTTCTTGACCGAATTTTTCGGTCAAGAAGATAAGCCGTCTAAACTGTTACATTTAACCGACGCCTGCCCGGAAAAACTGCTCTATTAATATAGAAGAAAAGGGATCATATAGAAAGGAACTAACAATCATGAACGAACAGATTCTTTTAGAAGTACACTACACCATCAAACATGGAAAACGGGATGAGTTTTGCCAAAAGGTATACGAGGCCGGGATTGCCGATGCCTCAAGGAAAGAAACGGGAAACCTGAAATACGATTATTATCTCCCCCTGGATTCTGATGATGAGGTCTGCCTGATTGAAGTATGGGAAAATCCCCAGGCGCAGCTGGAGCATAAAACTCTGCCTCATTTTCAAAAATTAGGGGAGTTGAAGGCATTGTACGTGGAAAATACCGATATCACTACTTACCATTTAAAGTAAATCTTTATTTAACGAATTGGCGGGAGTAACGCCATGAAGACGGGGAATCTGGGGCAGGCGGCCGTGGATGAGAGGAATTGGGGGGCGGATTCCGACCCTAAGAAATAC
>NZ_WQPN01000008.1 GCF_018785315.1 Clostridium sp. MCC353
AAGTGTGAGGCCATTTTCGAAAATCCCTTCACCCTCGATGTCCACCCTCCTTGTCCACGCTCCTTGTCCACGCTCCATGTTCACACTTATTTCATACTTATTAAAGCTTCCCTAAAGGTTTCCTCCTTATGATAAAGACATGACAGATTATGGCCGCATCAGCAAAGCGGCAGAAGAGGAGGATATTATGGTAAAAGCTAAAAAATTGGAGGTTATCCGGAGAAACATCTGTGCCGCCATGGTCTTTATCATGGCGCTGTTTATGCTGTTTATCGCGCCCTTTCAGGCCCATGCGGCGGGAGGGCTGGAACTCAGCACCGATTATCCGGGCATGTCGGTGAAGCCTGGGGATAACCTGAGCATTCCGGTCACTTTGAATAATTACAGCGGCGCGGGTATGGATGCGGACGTATCTGTTTCTGCCCTGCCGGAAGGATGGGAAGGCTACCTTCAGGGCGGCAGCTATCAGATCAGCAAGGTGCATGTAAAAGACGGGGCGGAGGGCGCTAAGATCACCCTTCATATCACAGTGCCGAAAGACGCGCAGGAAGGCACTTATACGGCGTCCGTACACGCTTCTTCCGCTGCGGGCGCGGCTGCAGACCAGACACTGACATTTACCATCGGCGAAATGAAAGCGGGAAAAGGCAGTTTTTCTTCCGAGTATCCCCAGCAGGAAGGCGCATCGGGAACGAATTTCAGCTTCAGCACCACGCTGATCAATAACGGGCTGACTTCACAGTCTTACAGCCTCTCTTCCAACGCTCCTGCCGGATGGACCGTAGGGTTTACGCCCTCTGGGGAAAGCACCAAGATTGCGGGAATTGACGTGGAATCCGGGGCCAGCCAGGGAATTACCGTTTCCGTAGCCCCTCCGGCCGATATCGCAGCGGGAGAGTATAACATTTCCTGTTCCGCGGTTTCCGCAGAAGAGACTTTGACGACTGATTTAAAAGTGGTGATTACAGGTACATACGGGCTGAAACTGGAAACTCCCGACGGCCGCCTCAGCTTTGACGCCTACGCAAACCGGGAATCCGACGTGACCCTCAACATCACCAATACGGGAAATGTGGACCTGGAAAATGTCTCCCTAAACTCCAGCGCTCCCGCTAACTGGACCGTAACCTATAACTTGGAAGACAATGTCATCAAAAATATTCCGGCCGGAACCACCACCGAAGTGATTGCCCATGTGAAGCCGGGTTCTGATGTGATCACAGGCGACTATGTGACTTCATTTACGGCCAAAAGCGACCAGACGTCAGCCAATGCCGATTTCCGCGTATCCGTGAAGACGAAAACCGTATGGGGAGCTGTGGCGGTAATCATCATTCTTTGCACAGCGGGTGGTCTGGGATATGTGTTCCGAAAATATGGCAGAAGGTAAGGAGCCATTGCGCAGCACAATATTTGCGCAAAAACGCTCCGGCATGGAGGATGAAGATGGAAGAAAACCAAAATGTAATCATAAGGACAGAAGGTCTCACCAAGGAGTACGGTTCTAAGACGGCGGTTTCGGATCTGAATCTGTGTATCAGCCAGGGAGAGGTGTTCGGGCTTCTTGGCCCCAATGGAGCCGGAAAGACCACCACCACCCTGATGCTTTTAGGGCTCACGGAGCCGACAGAAGGAAGCGCCTATATTGACGGGAAGAATTGTACCAGAGAGGCCATAGAAGTTAAGAAAATCGTGGGTTATCTGCCCGACAGCGTGGGCTTTTACTCGGATATGACAGGCCGGGAAAACCTGCGCTTCACCGGAAGGCTCAACGGCCTGTCCGAAGATGTGATTGAAGCGAGGATCGATGGGCTGCTTGAAAAGGTGGGCATGACATACGCCGCGGACCAGAAGGCCGGAACCTATTCCAGAGGTATGAAACAGAGGCTTGGCATCGCGGATGTGCTGATGAAAGACCCGAAAGTGGTCATTATGGATGAGCCCACCCTTGGAATTGACCCGGAAGGAATGCGGGAACTGATGGCGCTGATCCGGGAACTGGCGGAAAAAGACGGGAGGACCATTTTGATCTCCTCCCACCAGCTCTATCAGATCCAGCAGATTTGTGACCGGGTGGGGCTGTTTGTAGAAGGCAGGCTGATGGCCTGCGGCAGGATCGACGAGCTGGCAAAAGAGATGCAGCAGGAAGGGCGTTATGTGCTGGAGGCCGCCGCATTTCCCGACAATGCGGGCTTCAAACGGCTGATCAGTGAAATGGGAAATGTGGAGCAGGTGGAACGGGAAGGCGATTTCTATGTAATCCGGTCCGTTTCGGACATCAAAAGGGAGCTTTTGAGAAAATGCCTGGATGAAGGATACACCATTTCCCATCTGCGCCAGCGGGGCAATGACCTGGATGAAATCTATAGACGTTATTTTGAGAAAGCAGGGCTTAAAGATGGAAATGATAGTGAGAGAAAAAATAAAACATTTATTTCCTTCCCAAGGAAATGATTCCGGCCGCATTCAGGCGGGCTGCGGCCTGGCGGCGCTTTACCGGAAAGAAATGGCGGACCACATCAGAAGCAGGCGTTTTCTCATCGTCCTGGCGCTGATTCTGCTGACCAGTTTTGCCAGTATTTATGGGGCGTTATCCAGCCTTGAGAGCGCGGTTTCAGCCGATCCCGATTTCATTTTCCTGAAATTATTTACGCTGAGCGGTAATTCAATCCCCTCTTTTACTGCGTTTATCGGTCTTTTGGGGCCGTTTGTGGGCCTGACATTAGGGTTTGACGCGATAAACAGCGAACGGTCGGAGGGGACGTTAAACCGGCTGGTGGCCCAGCCTATTTACAGGGACGCGGTTATCAACGGCAAGTTTCTGGCAGGGGCCACCATCATCTTCATCATGGTATTTGCCATGGGGATGATCATAAGCGCGGTAGGGCTTTTAACCACAGGGATTCCGCCGGAAGGGGAAGAGGTGGGCAGACTGCTGGTGTTCCTTTTATTTACGGCGGTTTATATCTGTTTCTGGCTGGCTCTGTCCATCCTGTTTTCCGTTATCTGCCGCCATGCGGCCACCTCTGCGCTGGCGGTGATCGCGATCTGGATCTTTTTCGCATTGTTCATGAGTTTGGTGGTGAATATTGTGGCAAATTCCCTGTATCCGGTCAATCAGATGGCTACGGCAAGGCAGATTCTGGGCAATTATAACTGCCAGTTGAATTTAAACAGGCTGTCCCCCTATTACCTCTACAGCGAGGCGGTTTCCACGATCATGAACCCCAGCGTCCGTTCCATGAATGTGATCACTCCCCAGCAGCTTTCCGGCGCGATTACGGGATATTTGTCTCTGGGCCAGAGCCTTCTGCTGGTATGGCCTCATATGACCGGGCTTCTGGCGGTTACGGCTGTGATATTTGCCGGTTCCTACATCAGTTTTATGAGAAAGGAAATACGCAGCAGGTAGAAATGGGCGGGAAATCCCAACCTCGTGTTTGTGAAATATTGATGAAATATAACGGGGAAATATTGACCTGACGGAGAGAAAGGAAGAAAATAGAGGGAAAAGACAGGAACGGGAGGAAACATGAGAATTCTAATCGTGGAGGACAATGAAAGACTGGCCGAATCGATCCAGGATATCTTAAAACAGGTTTGGTACGATTCCGATATCTGTACGGACGGAGTGAGCGGCGGCTATCAGATGATGGAAGGGGCCTATGACGCGGTGATCCTGGATGTGATGCTGCCAGGCAAAGACGGGATTACCCTTTTGAGAGAGGCCAGGGCCAAGGGCTGCCGCGTGCCGGTCCTCATGCTCACCGCCAAAAGCGAAGTGGAGGATAAAGTGGCGGGGCTGGAAAGCGGGGCGGATTATTATCTGACCAAGCCATTTGACAAACAGGAACTTTTAGCTGTAATAAAGACCGTAGTCAGACGGAAGGGGGAAATTCTCCCCGACTGCCTGGCTTATGGCAATTTAACCCTGAACCAGTCCACCTACTGCCTTTCGGGGCCGGAAAAGAGCATCCAGCTTGGGAAAAAGGAATATGACGTGATGTGGATACTGATATCCAATAAAGAGATGGTGGTATCCAAGGAAACCCTTCTCCTTAAAATCTGGGGCGCCGGTTCGGACGCGGTGGAAAATAATGTGGAGATTTATATATCATTTCTTAGGAAAAAACTGGATTTCCTCAAGACAAATGTGACGATTGTGACCATGCGCAATTTCGGCTACCGGCTGACGCTGAAATGAAAAGCGGAAGAAAGGCAGAACTGGAGATGAAAGGCAGAGCTGGAGGCAAAAGGCAGAGTTGGAGGTAAAAGGCAGAGCTGGAGGCAAAAGGCAGGGCTGAAGTAAAAAGGCGGAACTGAAGGTAAAAGGCAGAGTCAAAGTAAAAACACAGAACGGGGGTTCACGTGAAAGAGATAAGCAGGCTGCGGATAAAATTCATGCTGTATAATATGGTCATCGTGACCGTGGTGATCGGAGCGGCGTTTTTTGCAGCGGTATTTTTAGTGAAAAACAGAATCATGGAAGAGAGCAATTCCCTGCTCTCCCGGGCGGCGGCAGAGGAGACGGGAACTTTGATCTTTGAGGTGTCGCCCCACGTGCGGGTTCCCTATTTCACCGTTTTGGTTGACCGGGACGGCGTGGTGTTTTTGAATGAGGGGGCGTATAATTCCTTCCCGGACCAGGATTTTCTGGAGCGGATTGTAGGAATGGGAGTGTCCGGGGCAAAGGATACCGGGGATTTGGAAGAATACCACCTGCGGTATTTGAGAATCAGCCATCCATTTGGATATAAGATCGCATTCGTGGATACTTCCTATGAAGATTCCATTGGTGGCAGCCTGCTTCGGACCGTCATTCTCATCTGCGGCGTGATCTGGCTGTGCTTTCTTGTCCTGTCCTATTTCTTCTCCAAATGGGCCGTACGCCCGGTGGAAGAATCCATCCGCATGCAGAAGCAGTTTGTGGCCGACGCGTCCCATGAACTGAAGACCCCGCTCACTGTGATCATGGCCAATACGGAACTGCTGGAAGAGCGGTGCGCCGGAATCGGGACTGACGTGGACAAATGGCTCCATAATGTCCATCAGGAGAGCGTGGGCATGCGTTCTCTGGTCGAAGACCTGCTTCTGCTGGCCAAAAGCGAGGTGCTTTTGCAGAACCGGAGCAAAAAGGGGAAGTGCAGCCTCAGCGATCTGGTTATGGAAGGCATCCTCACATTTGAACCCGTATTTTACCAGAATGAAAAGAACCTGGATTATGAAATTGCTGAAGATATAGTGATCAAGGGCGATCCGGAACAGATCCGCCAATTGGTGAAGATTTTCCTGGACAATGCGGTGAAATATTCAGCGCCCCGGGGAAAGGTTTTGGTGACCTTGGAGCGCATTTCCAAAAGGAAGGCCAGGCTGTGGGTGAAGAGCGAGGGAGAGGCCATACCCAGGGAGAAGAGAAAAGCGGTTTTCCGCCGGTTCTATCGTGGCGACGCGGCCAGAAGCAGCCAGAGCGGCTACGGGCTGGGACTTGCCATCGCCCAGGGGATTGCAGGAAACCATAGAGCGGGCATCGGAGTGGAATATCTGGACGGAATGAATTGTTTCTATGTGGAATTTAAGCTGGTTAATGAAAAGAGCTGAGTTCAGTGTGAAAGAAGAAAAGGCGGTATAAGAAGAAGTGAAGCCGGTTCCCGGCCCTCATTTCTACTTATACTGCCTTTTGATGTCCCATAGACACATATAATGGAAGAATATGGTAAAACGTTCATGACAAAATTAAAACGAACATATAAACATCTTGTAATTGTTGAAAATGTGGTATATAATAACGAATAAAGTACATAGATTTGGCGGAATTTATAAATAACTGGTGTTTATGCACTTGTTACGAATGTAAACGATCACCAAGAGCAAAAGAGAAAGGAAAGGTGAAGATGTTAATAGGAGATTTGGTAAGAAAAAAGAGGGTGTGCTTTCACGATAGTTTTCCCAATTGGGAAGAAGCGGTCAAAGCCTCTTACCGGCCTCTGCTTGACGACGGCACGATAGAACCGTGTTATATCGATCAGGTGATAGCCAGTATTGAGGAACTGGGGCCTTACATTGTGCTGGCCCCCGATATCGCCATGCCTCATACGACGATGGGGGCAAAGGGGGTAAAATGCTCTGCCATCAGTTTTATGAAAGTAGAACAGCCGGTACATTTTACCCAGGATAATCCGGAAAATGACGCGCGGCTGTTTTTCTCATTGGCAGCGCAGAACCCGGAGGAACATCTGGAAAATATGAAGTATCTGGCGGAGGAACTGATGACGGAAGGCTTGACGGAGGATCTGTTATCCTGCCGGACAGAAGAGGATCTTTTGAAATTAGAAGTTAAATACGGACAATAGTTTTTTAGGAGAGGGAAAGGGGATACATATGATTATTTTAGATTTTATTCTGAACCAGTTGCTGCGGCAGCCTGTTATTTTTATCGGTTTATTGGTTGCCCTTGGCAATATTCTGGTGCGGAAGGGGTTTGTTCAGGTGATCAGCAGCGCATTTACCACCATGGTGGGGCTGCAATTGATTATATTCGGCGGGAACCAGTTTGGGGGACTGATTTCGCCCATAACGGATGCGATAAAAGAAGCGTTCGGCATCCAGGGGTATGTGATGGACCAGGTGGTCATGAATTCCGTAGCCATCAACGCCCTTACGGATGCGGGGATCTTTCAGTTTGTGGGGTATGTATTTTTAATCGCATTTGCGGTCAACCTGATTCTGGTTCTGCTGGGGAAATACACCAAGGTGCGGGGGCTTTTTCTCACCGGCAATGCGGGCGTATCCCACTCCCAGGCCATACTCTGGCTGGTGTTCGCCTACCTGGGAAGTCTGGGAAATACTCTGGTAGTGATCATCGCAGGCGTGCTGGTAGGCCTCTATTGGTCGCTTTCAACCACTTTAGCCATTAAGCCGGTTGATAAGATTACAGACGGAATGGGCGGTTTTACCGTAGGCCATAACCAGACCCTGGCATTCTGGTTCTATTCCAAGTTTGCTCATCTGTTCGGTGATCCGGTGAAGGACGACGCGGAGAATTTAAACCTTCCCGGATGGCTTGCGATCTTTGACAACAATGTAATCGGCGTGGCCATCATCATGTCCTTATTCTGCGGCGGTTTCCTTCTCACTTTGGGATGGGAAGGGGCAAAGGCGGTTGCAGGAGGGACCAATGTGCTGATTTATATCTTCATGATCGGCATTCAGTTCTCGGCATTTATGGTGATCGTGCTTCAGGGCGTGCGCATGCTGACCAGCGAGCTGACGACGGCATTTCAGGGCATTCAGGAGAAGATCGCTCCCAATGCGGTTCCGGCAATCGACGTGGCCGCAATTCTGGGATTTGGGCCTACATCCGCTACCCTGGGATTTATTTTCACCACATTCGGAACCATTCTGGCCATGCTGGCCCTCTATCTGGTGAAAAGCCCTGTTATGGTGCTTCCGGGATTCCTGCCCCTGTTTTTCGTGGGCGGCCCCATCGGGGTTCTGGCTAACAAATACGGCGGATGGAAGTCCATCCTGGTGTGCTGTATCTCCGTAGGCATTATTCAGACATTCGGCACGGTGTGGGCCCTGAGCCTTACCACTCTGCCGGGGACAGCCGGGTGGTCCGGAATGTTCGACTTTGCAACCTTCTGGCCCGCTGTTACGGAAGGGCTGAAGGCTGTTGGAAACCTGATTCATTAACATTAAAATGGAGGAAAATTAAATGAAAGCAAAAGATCCGAATAAAATACATATTTTGTTTGTCTGCGGTTATGGCGTGGGCACCAGCGTTATCATGGAAAATAATGTCCGAAAAGCCCTTGCCAATAAAGGGATAGAAGCGGTGATGGAACACGCTTCCGGCGGGGAAGTCAGCTCTTATAAAGGCTGGGCTGATATCATCGGCGTATCGAAAAAGTTAGTCAGCGTGGTGCGGCTTTCACCTGATGATAACGTACATGTGATAGAAATCGTCAATTTAATGGACGGAAACAAGATCGCGTCGCAGATTGAAGAGATTATGAAAGAGCATTATCCCCATCTGCTGAAGTAAGGAGTATGCCTTATGAAAACAATTTTACTGTTGTTTGACAGCCTGAACCGGCGGTTTCTGCCGCCTTATGGCTGTAGTGATGTAAATGCGCCCGGCTTCAAGCGGCTGGGCGAGTGGTGCACAGTCTTTGACAACAGCTACGTGGCCAGCATGCCCTGTATTCCCGCCAGAAGGGATCTGCACACCGGAAGGTGTCATTTCCTTCACCGGGAGTGGGGGCCGCTGGAACCATACGACAAGTCTGTTTTTTCAATTTTAAAGGAAAATGGTATCTATTCCCATCTGATCACCGATCACTATAATTACTGGGAAGAGGGCGGAGGGGGGTATCACACCAAATACAGCTCCTTCCAGTTCGTCCGCGGCCAGGAAGGCGACCGGTGGAAGGGAAATGCCGCCGGGCCTGAGATTCCCCCTGTTTTAAAGGAGCTGAAGAGCCACAGCGGAAAGGGAACCTCAGGTTCCTGGCAGGCCAATTGGGTGAACCGCAGGGAACTGGATCCGAAAGATCCGGACACCTATCCACAGGCCAAGGTGTTCGCCCTTGCGGAAGAATTTTTGGAGGAAAATGCCTCCGCAGACAATTGGGTGCTCCAAATCGAATCATTTTCCCCTCATGAGCCATTTGTGGTCCCTGACTGCTTCCGGGAGGAATATGAGGATGAATATGAAGGCCCCGTTTATGACTGGCCCAGAGGCAGGCTGGAAGATTTCGAGGACAGCCGGATCGTCGCCCATATGAGGGCCCTTTATAAAGCGTCTGTTTCCATGAGCGATTATTATCTGAGCCGCATTTTAAAGCTTATGGACCGGCTGGAACTGTGGAAAGATACCATGCTGATCGTGGGTGCGGATCACGGAATCCTGCTGGGTGAGCATGGGTACTGGTCAAAAAATGTGATGCCCTATTATGATGAAATCGCCAATACGCCTCTGTTTATCCACGATCCACGATCCCCCCACCCGGGAGAGAGAAGGAAATCCCTGGTGCAGATGATCGACTGGGCGCCCACGCTTCTGGAATATTATGGGATTTTAGTTCCTGAAGAGATGAAAGGGCATTCCCTGAGACCTGTGATAGAAAAGGACGAGCCGGTCAGGGATGCGGCCATATTCGGAGTGTTCAGCGGCCATGTAAACATGGTGGACCAGGAATACATTTATATGAGGGCCGCAAAGCCGGAGCGGGCGGATCAGGTATGGAATTATACGGTGCTCCCTCTGCATATGTTCACCCCCTTTGGCGCTGAGGAGCTGAAGAAGATGGAATTCGTGCCGCCGTTTTCATTTACCGGAGGCTGCGGACTGTTAAAGATCCCTTCTAAAGATCTCTATCATGCGGCCCGCTTCGGCAGCCTGCTGTTTGACAGGAAAAATGATCCCGGGCAGGAACACCCGCTGAATGACCCGGAGACAGAGGAAAGGCTTTGCAGGAAACTTGTGATGAAGATGAGGGAATTTGACGCGCCAAAGGAACAGTTTATCAGGATGGGGCTGGAAACAGCAGAATGAGAGGTAAAAGATGCAGTATACGGAAATAGATTACAGCCGTCTTTCAGACAGCTATGAAAAATGGTGGAATAAAGAACTGGACCGCCCCATTTTCAACATTGTACTGAAAAACGGCCCTCAGTACACCAGAGGAGAACTTTTGGAATTTGTTTATGACCGGAACATGCCGGCCGTAGAGGTGATGAAACGGTATGAAGAACAGTTTTCGGCCCAGGATTTTATGGGGGACGGCTTTCCATTTTTCTATGTGAGAACCACAGGGCTGTTGGGCGTGTTCATGGGCCAGGAATATGAAGTATCCCCGGCAAATGGGACGGTGTGGTATAAAGGGATGGAAACCGATCCTGAAAACATGCATTTTAAAGTGGATGCCAGCCACCCCATGTACCGGAGAATGATAGATTTGAATATAGAGTTTCAGAACTATTTTCAGGGAAAAGCCGTGCTTGGAGGTGCGAACCTGGGCGGGGTCTGCGACGTGTACCATTCCATAAGGGGGATGGAAAACACGTTGTATGATTTAAGCGATTACCCTGACGAAGTCAAGGCCGGGATGGGCGAAATCCACGACCAGTGGATGAAGGTTCAGAAGGAACTGCTCTATCTGGTGGATCCCGTTTTGAATCACGGGTATACCCATTGGACGGGAATCCTGTCAAAGACGCCTTATGATATGATACAGGCGGATCTGGCATTTCTGGTGGGACCGGACGACTACAGGGAGTTTATCCATCCGCTGATTGTAAAAGAGGCTCAGGCATTTCCCCGCAGCATGCTCCATTTAGACGGCCCGGGCTTCATCAAACACATGCCGGATATCCTGGGAATCCCGGAGTTAAACGGCGTCCAGTGGATTCCCGGCGCGGGGGCGGCCCCTGTGGGGGAATGGGGAGAATTCTATGATATGGTGAACGCCTCCGATAAGCTTTTGCAGGTCTTTATCGAAAAACCAGAGGAAATACCCATGATTGAAATCATTGCGTCGCATTTTAAAGACCCGTCCAGAATCTGCTTTATCTGTTCGGGGACGGAGGCGGACAGAGAGGCCTATGAAAAGGCGATGGATAAGTGGAGATAATGAGGAGGAGCTGTATTGATAAAGGCAGCCCAAACTCTTCCTGTGCGGCATAACTTCATTTCTTCCTGCATTTGTGGAAAAATAACCAAATATATGCATAGGGATAGTTTGTGAAATAATGCCTTTGAAATTTATTTGGAGAATTGTTATAATCATATATGAAATTAAATAAAGGCAATTAACGACACATGTGGCGCTCGGCGCGTAAATCTGATCACGGTACAAGGCGTGCATGTGTTGTGTTTTATTTTCATGTTTTTACAGCACATGTGTTCCGCATGTGCTGTTTTTTTGTCTGCAGCAGGAGGAATATTATGCAGGAAAGTAATTATTTAGGAACAGAAAAGGTGGGGAAACTGTTAAGGCAGTTTGCAATCCCATGTATTTTTTCTTTGATCATTTCCAGTCTCTACAATATTGTAGACCAGATTTTTGTTGGAAACGGCATTGGATATTTGGGCAATGCCGCAACGGGGGTTATTTTCCCCATCACTGTTGTGGGCTGGGGGGCAGCCCTGTTTTTTGGAGACGGAGCCGCCGCTGCGCTCAGCGTTTCTCTTGGGAGGAAGGAGACGAAGCAAATCCATAAAAGCGTGGGAAACAGCATTTTATGCTCGTTCCTGGCAGGTCTTGTGATTGCAGCCGTGGGTTACCTTGGGGGAAACCACCTGCTCCGTTTGATTGGAGCGACTGAGGCGAATCTGGGGATGGCCCGGGATTACGGCTTTATCATCTATGCCATGATGCCGTTTGCACTGGTTCAGACCACGCTGTCCTCTATCATCCGTGCGGACGGAAGCCCCCGCTATGCCATGGGTGCTATGCTGGTTGGAGCCGTCATCAACATCATCGGTGATCCGCTTGCGATTTTTGTGCTGGATATGGGAATCAAAGGGGCTGCTTATGCGACCATATTGGGGCAGTTCGTCAGTTTTTTGATCTGTATCTTCTATTTGGTGAAAAGCAAAACCTTCCGTTTGTCGGCAGACAGTTTCCGCATAGATTCTGCTGTGCTGAAGCGTGTGACGGCATTGGGCACTTCCAGTTTACTGACCCAGTTATCAATTGTTGTGATCACTGTGATTAATAATATCTTGTTGGTGCGGTTTGGAGCGGAATCATCCTATGGTTCTGACATTCCGCTGGCTGCATTTGTGGTGATCATGAAGCTGTTCCAGATCGTGCTGAATGTGGGAATCGGTATAGCAGCCGGAGCCCAGCCCATCGTTGGATATAATTATGGGGCAGGGCGTTATGACCGGGTGCGGGAACTGCTGAAACTGATGATAAAATGGACGGCAGTGATCTGCCTGGCCTGTACGGTGCTGTTTGAGGCCGTTCCTCAAGTATTTATCCGTATGTTTGGTTCTGACGGAGAGCTGTACACACAATTTGCCATGCAGTGTCTGCGGATCTATCTTTCCCTGATTCTGTTTACCACTGTCCAGAAGGTCTGCGCAATATTCCTTCAATCCATCGGCCATGCCAAGGCGGCGGCGCCGTTGTCAATCATGCGTGATGCGCTTCTCATCGTGTTTTCCCTGATCCTTCCCTTTCAGCTGGGAGTAACAGGGATTTTCTGGGCCGCTCCGGCTGCCGATGTGATTGCAGCTGTCATAACTGTTTGTGTGATGATCCGCCATTGGAAAGGTCTTGAAAGTCTTCCTGAACCATCAGAAGCGGTAGGAACCACGCTCCCAAAACCAGCGAAAGAGGGAATTATCCTTACGATTTCCCGTGAACACGGATCGGCGGGTAAGAGGATCGGGCAGTTGGCAGCGGAAAAATTGGGCGTTACCTGCTATTATAAGGAAATGATCGCGCTGGCGGCCAAGGAAAGCGGCCTGTCCAAAGAATTTATCACAAATTTGAATTCCAATGAGAATGCGGTTATGCGGGATTTATATTTGAGTACGGAACCTGTCCGGCAGGCGGTAACGGCGCAGGATAAGGCGATAAAACAGCTTGCAGATATGGGAGCCTGCGTGATTGTCGGCCGTGCGGCCGATTATGTGCTGAGGGAATACAAGAACGTGGTACGCGTTTTCATATATGCCCCGGCTGAGCACCGCATAAAGAATGTGATGAAAATGTATGGAGACACCAGGGAACAGGCCAAGAAAAGCATCCTGCGTTCTGATGCGGCCCGTTCAGCATACTATAAGAGCATTTCCGGCCGGGAATGGGGCAATCCGCATGAGTATGAATTGTGCATTGACAGTTCCGTGGGCATGGATGCTGCAGCAGGAATAATTTACGATTATATCAATCATATACAATAAATAAAAAGGGGCATCCGCGCCACTGAACTATCAGTGGCGCGGATGCTCCTTTAAACTTTATCTGCTAAAACGATCTCCACCCCTTTTTCCCTCATCCGTTCCAGCTCTTTTGGATCTGCGGAGGAATCGGTGACCAGGATATCGATGTCCGTGATTTCGGCGCTGGTAAAACAGAAGGTGCGCCCTACTTTGGAGCCGTCGGCGGCCACGATCTTTTTCCCTTTGCATCGTTTTAACATCTCTTCGTTAATCATGGTTTCCAAATAGGCAGAGGTGGTGATTCCGTCGGTGTGGGTGATCCCGTTGACGCCCAGAATGCATACGGTGGCAAATACCCGGTTCATCAAATTGGTTGCCAGGGCGCCGGTATAGGATTTATTCCGGCCGTTGTACTCCCCGCCTGTGGAGATCAATGTGGCGGAACCGTCCTCTAAGGCCAGACAGGCCAAAGCGTTGTTGGTGATGATGGTGATATCCCGGTTCTTGATGCATTTGATAACTTCAAGAGTGGTGGTGCCGGCGTTTAAAAATACGGTGTCCTTCTCCTGGATATATTTGGAAATCACTGCGGCTATCTGCTGTTTCTGGGTTTGGTTCATGGACCCCTTGTTTTCGAAAACGGGTGTCATCTCAGTGCCGGAAGAAGCCAGTTTAGCGCCTCCGTGAAAACGCACGATATACCCCTTTTTCTCCAGGAGGTCAAAATCTCTCCGGATCGTCAATTCCGACATATTCAATTCTTTGCTCACTTCTGATACCTGCAGAGAGCCGTGAGCGTTAAACAGCTCCAGCAGACGCTGGTGTCTTTTGTGCACTTCGGCCTGGCTTTGTTTCATATATCTGATTCCCTTCTCCTATTGAATGTATGTTCGCAACAGCCCGGACGGCTCATCTGCCGGACTGTTACTTATATTCCGATATGTTTATAAAAATATTAACATGAATTTTCTAAAAGGGCAAGAAGAAAACAATACTAAAACGTTCATAAAAAAATAACTATATATTGTGGAATATGCTTGACATGTTGTGGTCTACTGTGATAGACTTGAAATAATGAAGGACTATTGCGATAGACCAATCAGGAGGCGGGTATGGAGGAGTGCAAGTTATTTGAAAGTGAATACCGGTTTATGGATCTGGTGTGGGACATGGAACCTGTGAAGTCCACGGAACTGGCAAAGGCATGTTATGGGGAACTGGGGTGGAAGAAATCTACCTGCTACACTGTGCTGAAAAAGCTTTCCGACAGGGGCTTTATTAAAAATGAACAGGCGGTTGTAACCTCTTTGATCGGCAGGGAAGAGGTTCAGAAATATGAGAGCGAAGCGGTGGTGAAGAAGAATTTCAACGGCTCTCTTCCGGCTTTTCTCACCGCATTTTTAAAGGACAGGGAACTGTCCCGGGAGGAAGCGGAAGAGATCAGGAAGATGATAGAAGACGCAGTGGTGAGCGCTGAGGATTAACGAGGGAGGAAATTCATGGATGGATTTATGATACGGCTTCTTAATATGAGTTTTACAGCCGGCTGCGCCTGCCTGCTGGTGATAGTGCTGCGCGTGCTGATTAGGCGGCTGCCTAAGATATATTCTTATGCGTTATGGGGAATTGTTTTGTTCCGGTTTTTGTGCCCATTTACATTGGAGACGGCGGTGAGCCTGCTTCCGGTCAATCCGGAAACGGTCGGGAGCGGAATCATCTATGACAGGACGCCGTCCGTTCATTCGGGAGTGGTGTGGTTTGATAATTCCGTCAATCAGGTTTTGAAGCAGACGATGACGCCTGCAGGCGAGGCGGTTTCCGCCAATCCGGTCCAGATTGCCCTGTTTGTATGTGGGATCATATGGCTTGCGGGGGCCGCCGGATTTGCGGCCTATCATCTCATTTCCTATCTCTGCCTGAGAAGGAAACTGAAAGACGCGGTGAAATTGAAACGCAGGATATTCGCTTCTGAGAAGATCAGCAGTCCTTTTGCCATGGGAATTTTTAACCCCAGGATCTATCTGCCCTACGGACTGAGCAAGGCGGAGGAAAAATGCATCGTGGCCCATGAATGGGTGCACATAAGGCGGAGGGACGGCCTGGTAAAGATGCTGGGCATGCTGGTTCTGACCATCCATTGGTTTAATCCGATGGCCTGGATCGGCATTTCCCTGATGTGTAAGGACATGGAGATGGCGTGCGATGAGACGGCGTTGAAACACCTGGGAATGGGAGAACGCCAGCAGTACACCATGACTTTGTTCAATGTATCCCTCAAACACAGCGGTCTGCTTCTGCCAACCGCTTTCGGGGAAAGCAATACGAAGATCAGGATTAAAAATATTTTATCCTATAAAAAACCGGCTGTGTGGATGAGCGCCTGCGCCGTGATTATTTTAGTCATTTCGGCTGTTACGCTGATGACAAATCCCAAAAGGGAGAAGATGGGCCAAGAAGGACCTGTTGATCCCGTAATGGCTGCTTCTGAGGAAGACAACGGCGCAATGGCTGTCAGCATCATCGGCGGCTCCGACGGGCCTACCAGCATTTTCCTGGCGGGAAAG
This sequence comes from Clostridium sp. MCC353, assembly GCF_018785315.1. Classification (GTDB taxonomy): domain Bacteria; phylum Bacillota; class Clostridia; order Lachnospirales; family Lachnospiraceae; genus CHH4-2. The sequence goes on from NZ_WQPN01000008.1 coordinate 15,460, forward strand.
CTGGGCGATGGGAATGGGGAGGACGGAGGCGCTGAGGGCGGAACCATTATGGAACTGCCTGTGGACTATCTGGATATCGGTGAGGAGCGGACGCCGGCGGCAATCGGCAAGTCGGACAACGGCGCCTGGATGATTTATGGGGATTTCGGTTTTTATTACTTTGAGAGGCAGGATGATGTGTGGCGTCCCATGCCGTTTTTAAAGGGGAAAGACCTGGATTACGTCAGGGAATTTTTGAATGAACTGAGGGAACAGGATAAACCGGCGGATGCCGGATATCTGGCGGAGCAGGGCTTTTCGGGAAAAGGCCTGAGCAGTATGGGGATCGTGACGTATGATGTGAAGGAAATGGAAGACAAAACGGTGGCGGTGCTGGGATCATTTTCCGATTCGGCTATATTATCCGATCTTTTTTTCGGGCTGTATGATCCGGCGGCGGGAACTTTAACCCAGGTTTATCCATTTGGCGGCGATGGGAAGACGATTGTAAATGAAAAAGGCAGAATTTCGTACCGCCGTTACCTGTTTTCTGATGAAGGCTGGGATTATTTTATCCGCACGCCGGCAACAATGCTGGATTTCGAAGGTTCAGAGCCGGTGGAAGGAAGGATGGAACTGGTTCGTTTTGCAGACGGTGAGGCGGAGGTTTTAGACAACCTGTTCTGTCTGCGGGATCTGGAGAGCGGCGTCCGGTTTGACCAGGGATTTATCGTCTATCAGGCGGCCCGGGAGGGCACGAAAGCGGGATTTGAGCAGTTGGTTACAGTCAAACTCTCTTTTGACGGAAGCAGCAGGAGCGTTGTGGAGGGGAACCAGTAGATGGTAACCAGGAAACGGTAACCGTTGAATGGGAATCAGTGGATGCCCGGAAACTTACATAAGATAAAGTGATGAATTTGATCAATATTATATATTTGTACAGAATGCCCCCGATGTGCTACTATTATTCTATAAAAACACAGCACAATGCATGAAAATACATGCGGAATCGAGGGTAAAATGATTTGGTATCCAAAAAATTACAGTTTAAAACCGCCAAAAGCGGACGAGAGATGGATTTTTAAAAAAGCAGATCAGGCTATGGAAGAGCCGGTGCCTCATATTACGGATATTGTGTCGGATAAAAGTGAAGGCGGTCCTCATGACTATTATTCAAATGGGGATTACTGGTGGCCCAATCCGGATACCCCGGACGGCCTGCCTTACGTACACCGGGACGGCCAGACCAACCCGGATAATTTCAACGGACACCGGGTGATGCTCAGGCATATGCGGACCAATGTGGTGTTTTTGACCGCGGCATATGAACTGAGTAAGGACAGGATCTATTCAGACCGCGCATCCCGCATTTTAAAAGAATTTTTCCTGGACGAAGAGACGAAAATGAACCCGAACCTGAACTACGCCCAGGCCCTTCTGGGAATCTGTCCGGGACGGGGGATCGGGATCATAGACACCCTCCATCTGGTGGATGTGGTGTTTGCGGTTCAGCGTCTGAAAAAACTGGACGCGGTGACGGATGATATGTACCGGGAACTGCAGAAGTGGTTCGCTTCCTATCTGGGATGGATGCTGACCAGCGCCAATGGAATTAAGGAGATGAATGCCGACAATAACCACGGCGTCTGCTTTTTTGTCCAGGCAGCGGCATTTGCCCTCTTTACGGACAATGAAAGGATCGTGGATTTCTGCCGGGATTATTATAAAAACGGCCTCATGAAGCAGATGGCCCCGGACGGTTCGTTCCCACGGGAGCTGGGCAGGACCAAACCGTATAATTATTCCATCTTTGTGGTTGATAATATGGTGTCGCTCTGTCAGATACTTTCCAAGCCGGACGACGATTTGTGGGAATTTACCCTTTCCGACGGCAGAGGCATCAAAATGGGCCTGGATTTCATCACCCCCTACATCCTGGACAAGGGCGTCTGGCCTTATCCGCCGGATGTGATGCATTATGACGCATTTCCGGCCAGAGCTTCTTTCATGGTATTTGCCGGATGCAGGCTGGGAAGACAGGAGCTTTTGGATCTGTATGAAAGTCTGCCCATTGAGCCGGAAGACGAAGAAGCCCGCCGCAATATTGCGGTGCGCCTGCCGGATTTATGGATGTAAATAAAGAAAAACGTTAATAAAGTTTAAGACTTTATCCCGGTGCCGCCGTGTACACCGGGATTTTTCTATTGTATAATAAAAGCGTCAGGGCATTCGGGAGATCGGAGCATGTATGAGGATGCTTGGCGGGAAGGGGAGGCACGATGGGGGAGAAAAAGGTAAATGAACCGGTAAAATTGACTTCTGCTGCAACCAGAGTGGAAGCGGAAATGATCGAAAGCATGTTGGAGGAGTGCCAAATCCCCTGCTTTATAAAGGATTTGGAATCCGGCGGCTACATGAATATCTATATGGGATACTCTGTTTTCGGCAGCGAAATCTATGTGAGGGGCAGCGACCTGGAGGCGGCAAAGGCCCTTTTGAGCGGACAGGAGCAGCAGACAGGCTGGGAAATGGAGGCCGGGGACGATGGAAACAGCGGATGCGGCGGTTTTGGTGCGGATGAGATCAGCGGGGAACCGGATGAAGGGGAAGACGCAGGAGCGGAAGAGGATGAGGGATGGGATGCCGGATCGGATGAGATCAGCGGCGAGGACATTTACCGTTCCAAGAGGAGGGCTGTGCAGATAATTGTGGGACTTATAATTATGGCTGCGGCCGTCAGCACCATTTTATGTGCTGCACTGCGGTTTGTGGTGGTGAATTGAAAATGCACAGACAGGATTTATATAGGTAAAGACAGGGCGGGCTATGTAACCTGAATTCGGGGCAAATATACCGCAAAGTGGGACGTGCAGATGGCGGAAATGAATTTTCAAACACGCTCTAGCCCGGTCAGAACAGGAAAATTAAACTCCGGAAACAATTGCAGGAAGATGGAGTAAAATTAATAAAGATAAAAGAAGAGGAGAATCAAATGAAGTACGAAATCATAGGAAATATTTTACCGGCAGTGGAGCTGAGCCTTCAGCCAGGAGAAGCTATCTGCACACAATCCGGCGGAATGGCATGGATGAGCGACGGATTCCAGTTGGAATCCAATGTAAAAGGGGGATTGATGAAAGGGTTTGGAAGAATGCTCTCAGGGGAATCCCTGTTCATGGCTACCTATACGGCTACCAGGCCGGATTCCCAGATCGCATTTGCGTCCACGGTTCCGGGAACGATTCTGGCGGTCGATGTTTCAGCCCATAAGCTGATCTGCCAGAAGGGGGCGTTTCTGTGTGCGGAGACCAGCGTAGAGCTGAAGACCGCATTCACCAAGAAGATTTCCGGCGGCTTTTTCGGCGGCGAAGGATTTATCTTACAGGAGCTGGATGGAACGGGCACCGCATTTCTGGAAGTGGACGGCGACGTGATTGAGAAAGAGCTGGCCCCCGGCGAAGTGTTTAAGGTGGATACGGGAAATGTATTCGCTTTTGAAAAAGGGATCCGATATGAAGTGGAAATGATTAAGGGGATTAAGAATGTGCTGTTTGGCGGCGAAGGCTTATTCCTCACCAAGCTGACGGGGCCGGGGAGAATTTATCTCCAGACTATGAATTTTGCGGAGTTTACCGGAAAAATTGCCAGTGGGATTCCGTCAAAGAGCTAGGGGGAGTATTTGTTAAGGATATTATTTGTTAAGGACAGTATTTATTTAGGATAGTATTTATCAGGGAATGCATTTGTTAGAGATAAAATGTGTTAGAAACTGCATTTTTAATTAATTTGGAATAGAAATGTGGGCAGGAATAGAAATGCGGAGCCGGAGAAATAAAAGCGGATTCGATTCGTCTAAAAACGTAATCGGAATCGGGTACGCAGAGGGGAAAAGAGACAGGCCGGTGTCGCTGAGAGGTGAAGGTTTTATGAACTTCAACTCTCAGGGGCGCTGTGTAAACTGAATTTGAGTTCAGTTTGCGCCTGTCTTTTTTGTTTCTGTAAACCTGGATTGGCTTATGCCGTTATTCCCTTCGCCTGAGTTCGCGAAAAAGATATTAAAAGATTTATGAATGAGTATTGCAAAAAACATTGACATATACGAATGATAACGATAATATAAAATTAATAACACAAGCGTTTTTTAGCGAAAGGAGTAAAAAATGAACTCAAAAGAACGTATTCAATCCCTTCTGGACGGAAAACAACCTGATATGGTTCCGGTTTTTCCTAAAATCAGTTTTGCGACGATCAATGCGGTGCCAGGAATGGATTTTCATGATTATACGACCGATCCTGAACATATGGCCAATGCTATTATTTCATCTGCCGTGAAGTTCGGTTATGATGCGGTGGGCATTACCACCGATATTGCCAATGAAGGAATGGCTCTGGGAAGCCAATATGAGCGGCCTGGGGACCGGCCTTCAAAAATGGTACGCTACCTGATGGATTCTCTTGACGATTATGAGCGGGTTGTGATGGCCGACCCCATGGACAGAGAGCCAGCTAGAACCATCATACGGGCAACGGAGCTGGTGAAAAAGGAGATAGGAGATCAAATTTACATCACTTCCTGGTGCAACGGGCCGTTAAATGTGGCGAGCCAGCTTGTACCCTTGGAAGAGGTTCTGATCGGCATGATCGATGATCCGGATACCCTGCATCTGCTGTTGGAAAGGTGCCTGCAGTTTTCCATGAGATATGCAAAAATGCTTGTAGAAGCCGGGGCGGACGCGGTTTCATTCGGACATGCCATGGCATCCTGCACGGTCATTTCGAGGGACCGGTACAGGGAATTTGCCCTTCCGTATGAAAAGCGGCTGGTTCAGGCAATTCACGAGGCCGGAGGAAAGGCCATAACCCATATCTGCGGAAATATCCAGCCAATCATATCTGATGTGGATACCAATGGAAGTGATATTATTGATTTCGATCATTTATGCGATCCTGCTGCAATCCTTCAGTCGTCCACCAGGATCGTCAGAGGCAACTTAGATCCGGCGCTGTTTTCCAACGGCACGCCGGAGGAAGTTTACCAGGAGACGGCCAGGGTTGTGGAACTCTGCAAAGGCAGCAGGAGGTTTATTTTGGGCAGCGGATGTGAGATTACGGAATCGGCGCCGGATGCGAATATCCGTGCATTTGTTCAGGCCGGAAGGGATTATGGGAAGTATTAATAAAAATAGCTGTGTTCACACTCCGCCGCCGTCAAAGCCGCCAGAGGGGGCCGCGGACAGCAACAAATAAAGTGTTCATATGAACATAAAAAGCTTGACAAAATGACAATATAATGTTAATATACGATTAACGAACAACAAAAATAAATAAAACATTCATAAAACTTATGCGGGTGAATGAAAACGTATGGAGGGAAAGTAAATGAAGAAAAGAAGTTTGTTATTTATGTTAGGAACGGTCATGATGGTATCGCTGGCTGGGTGCAGTTCAGGCGGAAGCAAACCTGCGGAAACTCCGGCTAAGACAGAGGCGGCTAAGACGGAAGCGGCTAAAACAGAAGCCGCCAAAGGGGAAGAAAGCAAAACAGAGGCGGCCAAAGCGGAGGGAAACCAGGCAGAGGCAGGCGGTGACAGCGCAGGGGCATTTAAACCTACAAAAGACGTGAATTTTGTGGTGGGATTTGACGCAGGCGGTTCGGCGGACATTCCGGCCAGAATTGTGGCAAAATATATGTCCCAGTATGCAGGCGTTAATATCACGGTCAGCAATGTGGTTGGTTCCAGCGGACGTGTGGCGGCAAACCAGGTGAGATCCACAGATCCGGACGGTTACACCCTTCTTCACGTTCCGGTAGGTTACTATATGCAGGCGGCGCTTGGAAATGCAGACTTTACATATGAAGATTTTGAACCGGTTACCATGTGGTGTGATTCCTGGGTAGGGCTTGTGGTGAGAGCGGACGCTCCTTACAGCACTTATGAAGAATTTATCGCCGCGGCGAAAGAGAATCCGGGAACCATTAAAGTCGGTTCCGTTTCAGGCACACTTCCACAGCTTGCGACCCTGGCAATTGTGGATAAAGAGGGCGTGGAATTTAATATGGTGGATATCGGTTCCAATAATAAGGCTACCGAGCTGCTGGGAAAACGGATCGATGCGTATATTGACGGCGTGGGACAGTTTAAACAGTATGTGGACAGCGGAGATTTCAAATGTCTGATGGCATTTGCACATGAAAATACAGAGATTCCTGGTTATGAGGGACTTCCGAGCGCTGAGAGCCTGGGATATACGGATTTTGATTATCTGCTCCAGTCATTCGGCATGTGGGCTCCAAAAGGAACCGATCCGGCAGCGGTAGAATATTATGCAGACCTGGTGAAACAGGCGGCTGAAAACCCTGACTGCATCGCGGAACTCAATGCGCTGGGATATGGCGCCAGATTCGATACGCCTGCAGATTATGCAAAAAATTGTGAAAATGTGCTGGAAGGAACAAAGAAAGCGGTTCAGGGACTTTTACAATAATTTATTACAGACAAAGACAGGATGTCTGATGGAGGACGTATGGGGGAATTGATTTTTTTAGGAATATTGATGGCGGTGTGCGCTTACTTCTATACTTTGACATTCGGGTTTGCAGTCAGCATCCTGGATAAGTCGGGCGGAGCCGCGGTATTTCCAAGATTTGTAATAGTATTTCTTGCGGTATTTTTAGTGGTGCGGTTTATAACGGTTCTCAGGGAGAAACAGAAAAAGCCGTTTGCATTTAAAGAACTGTTTACGGGAATGCGCTTGTTCTTTTTTGCCTCGTTGGTTTGCTATATACTGGCGCTGAAGCATTTGGGATATATCATCTGTACACTGGCATTTCTTGCAGTGACGGTAAATGTGTTCTATTACAAGACAAAGGACGGCTGGGGGCCGGTGAAGTCAATTGTGCTTAGAAATGTTTTGCTGGCGGTATTCACGCTGACGATGAATTACTTTTTTGTCCGGATTCTGCATATCATGCTGCCGTCCGGATTTCTGCCCCAATTATTTTAAAGGATATGAGGTGAATGTATGGATATGATGGTGCAAGTCTTTCAAAATATATTCAATCCGGGAAGCCTGTTTCTGATTCTGGCTGGCGTGGTGATTGGAAATATATTCGGATGTATTCCGGGGCTGAATACTCCGATTGCAATTGCTCTGTGTCTGCCCTTTACCATGGCGATGGATCAGGTTCCAACAGTCTGCCTTCTCATGGGCATTTATATGGGAGGCGTTTCCGGCGGTCTGGTTTCCGCAATTCTTCTTAAAATACCTGGGACGGCCGCGGCGGTGGCCACAACATTGGACGGCTATCCCATGACCCTGAACGGGCAGGGGACGGAAGCTCTGACTTTGGGGGCATTCGCATCGTTTTTCGGAGGTATTTTCAGCAGTATTATGCTGCTTATGCTGGCTCCCCTTCTTTCGAAGCTGGCCATTGGGTTTGGTCCATGGGAGTATTTCGGGGCGACGATTCTGGCCCTCAGCATGGTCTGTGTATTGATCCAGGGGAAGATGGTGAAAGGGTTTATCACCCTGGGAATCGGGCTTTTGGCAAAATGCGTGGGCATGAGCCCAATCGACGGCATGGCGTACCGCTTCAGTTTCGGCAATGTGAATCTGGAAAATGGATTCAGCCTGATTGCCGTGATTATCGGAGTATTCGCTTTGCCGGAAATCATCAACAATGCGGGGAAATTAAGAGATACCCTGAGCGTTACAAAGATACGGAAAAAACTTTTCCACATGCTGCCGCCGAAAGACATCAAACGCCATTTTCCCAATTTTATGCGGTCGAGCGTGATTGGAACCGTGATTGGCATTCTGCCGGGACTTGGCGGCGGGCCTGCCGGGCTTATGGCCTATGCGGCGGCTAAAAAGTCGTCCAAAACGCCGGAAATGTTCGGAAAAGGCTGTGATGAAGGAATCGCCGCATCGGAAAGCGCCAACAATGCTACCACGGGAGGGGCTCTGATCCCCATGCTTTCCCTGTCCGTACCTGGAGATACGTCGACGGCAGTAATTATGGGGGCATTTGCCATTCAGGGAATCGTGGTCGGGCCAAACCTGAGCCTGACGCAGCCGGTTCTTTTCCGCTCCATCATCATGGCGGTTTTCGTGGCGAATATTTTCATGTTTTTGTATCAGGGATCAACCCTGCGCTTCATGGCCCGGGTGATTGAGGTTCCTAAAATGTACCTGATGCCTTTGATCGTGACATTTTGTGTAACGGGAATCTTCTGCCTGAATGCCAATATTTTCGACCTGTATTATACGATCGGATTCATAATTCTGGGCTATGTGCTGGATAAAAATGATTATCCGGTGGCTCCGCTGATCATGGGAATGATTCTGGGCGGAACGGTGGAAGAAAACCTGAGACGGTCAATCAGCTATTACGGTTCCTTCCAGAACTGCCTTACCATAAAGTCGGTGGGAACATTGTTTTTTGCGATTGCGGTTATTATTCCGGTGGTGTCCGGGATTATGAACGCGAAGAAGTCTTTTGCTAAGTGATCTGCGAGGGAAACGGTGGGAATCCGGACGCTGGTGAAGGATGGATGAGAATCGAAATATTTTAGGATATAAAGATGTATGGCGGAAGGATAATTACTTCCGCCATTTTCTTTCTGAAAAACTTCTGTTTTAATTCTGGCATAATCTTGTGGATATAACAACATATTCGTACTTATTTTAAAACTTTTTGTCTTTTACAAGATGCTGTTTGCAAGAGAGACAAGGAGTTTTTTTCAGTTCCTTTTGCCCCTGACATCAAGGAAATAGTTTACTATGACTGAGAAGGAAAATGTCAGAAAAAGAAGTTTATCCCCTACTTTATCCCCCGCTTTATTCCCCACATGTGATATAATTAATAAGCCTTTAAAGAATTATTTGAACATGATACGAATTAAAGGGCATTGGAAAATTAGCCCCCCGCCCAGGGAATTGTCCGGGCTTTCGGTGCAGTGGCGGCCCTGGCGCATCTATGCAGTAATTACTAAGAAATGTGAGGTGGAATCATGCAGTACACAACTACATATCATTCTCCGCTCGGCAGCCTTGTGCTGGCCGAAAAAAACGGCGCACTGACCGGGCTTTGGATGGAAGGACAGAAATATTTCCTCGGATCGGTGAAGGAGGAAATGGAGGAAAAGAACGATTCTGCAATCTTTGATCAGGCCAAAGAGTGGCTTGACCGATATTTCAGAGGGGAAAAACCATCGGCTGCTGAACTTGCGCTGGCCCCTCACGGCAGTGAATTCCGTAAAGAGGTTTGGAAAATCCTCTGTGAAATTCCTTATGGTGATGTGACTACCTATGGAGAAATATCAAAAAAGATTGCTGCCAGACGTGGTTTGGAACGAATGTCCGCCCAAGCCGTAGGCGGCGCCGTATCGCATAATCCGATTTCCATTATCATCCCCTGCCACCGGGTAGTCGGTTCGGACGGAAGTTTGACCGGGTACGCAGGAGGTTTGGCAAAGAAAATTCAACTGCTTACAATAGAAGGCGTTGATATGAAAAAGCTGTTTGTGCCCGCAAAGGGAACAGCGCTTTGACCGGGAAAAATGTGATACAGGAGGAAACATGGATCGGTACAGGATGTCAGGTGAGATTGACTCTGCTTTCGTCAACAGAGTATATGGAATCGTGGCGGAAATACCCAGAGGAAAAGTTGCGTCTTATGGGCAGATAGCGGAAAAAGCGGGAGATCCGCAGGCGGCGCGTGATGTTGGCTATATTATGAGCCAGGTTCCGCCGGGCAGTGCACTTCCCTGTCACAGAGTTGTGAACCGCACCGGAACGCTGGCGCCGGATTATGTGTTTGGCGGAAAGAAAAGACAGCGTGCAATGCTGGAAGCGGAAGGCATTACCTTCCTGCAGGATGGCCGGATTAATATGGAACGTCATCAGTGGGGGGAATATGAGCAGTTGATGTTACCGTTATAAGAGATAGAGTGTTTTGGGCATTATGGGGGGCAATAAGGGGATTTTACATTAAGGGTGAAGGCATTTTCGAAAATGCCTTCACCCTTAATGTTAAATCCCCCTTATTGTAAAATTCCTTATTGTAAAATTCCTTATTGTAAAATCCCTTATTGTAAAATCCCTTATTGTAAAATCCCTTATTGCAAAATCCCTTATTGTTAAATCCCCTATAAACAACCATTTCAAAAATCAATCCCCACAAATTCAATCATATAATATCAATAAAATCTAAAACCTATCAAAAAATCATATTTAATCTCCTGATAATTATCAAAAAACGAATGTTTTATGAATAAAGAATTATCGAACCCATTGACAATACGAACGAAATAACGTAAAATATATACAAATAGCTAATAAACGATCATAAAATAGAGAGGAAGAGGTTTATGAGAGCGATAATGGTAATGTTTGATTCATTAAACCGGAGGTTGTTGGAGCCATACGGTTGTGATTGGACTCAGACGCCTAATTTTAAAAGGCTGGCAGAGAAGACAGCGGTATTTGACAATTTCTATGTGGGCAGCCTTCCGTGTATGCCGGCGAGGCGGGATATTCACACGGGGCGGTACAGTTTTTTACATAGGAGCTGGGGGCCGCTGGAGCCGTTTGATAATTCGATGCCCAGGATTTTGAAAGAAAATGGAATCTATACGCGGCTGATCAGCGATCATGGACATTATTGGGAAGATGGGGGATGCACTTATCACACCATGTATTCCAGTTGGGAATGTGTGAGGGGGCAGGAGGCTGATCCCTGGTCCTGGCGGACCGACGAGCCGGAGATTCCGAAACACGTGCCGACCATGAGAGAGTTCACTCATCCGGAATGGTGGCGGGATAACTGGTGCAACCGGGAAATCATACATAAAAAGAACGAATGGCCTCAGAACCTGGTGTTTGACAAGGGGCTGGAATTTTTGGAGACCAACAAGGATCAGGACAACTGGTTTGTGCAGATCGAGACATTTGATCCCCATGAACCATTTGATGTGCCCCAGGAATTTGCAGAACTTTATGAGGATGACTACAGCGGGGATCATTTCGACTGGCCGCCTTATGCGCCGGTCAGCGAGAGCAGGGATGCGGTGGAACACATCCGAAAACGGTATGCGGCTCTGCTTTCCATGTGCGACAGGAACCTGGGAAGAGTTCTGGATTTCTTGGATGAACATGATATGTGGAAAGATACCATGCTGATCGTCAATACGGATCACGGATTTATGCTGGGTGAGAAGGACTGGTGGGCCAAATCAGTGATGCCCTGCTATAACGAACTGGCCAATACACCATTTTTTATGTGGGATCCCCGATTCCCGGTTCAGGGAGAGCGCAGGTCCGCATTGTGCCAGACCATCGACATTCCGGCGTCCCTGCTGGAATTCTTCCATGTTAAGCGGCCGGGGGAAATGATGGGAAAACCTCTTGCCAATGCGCTGAAAGAGGATGAGAAGGTCAGGGATTATGCCATTTTTGGTTTCCACGGATCATTTGTCAACATTACGGACGGTGAATATTTGTACATGAGGGCCTCGTCCTCCGTATCCAACCAGCCGTTGAATGAATATACGCTGATGCCAACTCACCAGCAGGGATTTTTCAGCCCTAAGGAGTTGAAAGAGATCGAAATCTGCGGGCCGCTGCCATTTACACGGGGATGCCAGGTGATGAAGATCAAAAACCAGAGCCGCCTGGCCAATGCCACATTCTGCAATTCATTCCAGTACGGCAACATGCTGTTTGACTTAAAAAATGATCCGGAACAGCTGAACCCCATCGATAATCCGGCTGTGGAAGCCCGGTTTGTCAATGCGTTAATCCTTAAACTACAGGAAAGCGATGCGCCAACAGAGCAGTTTGAACGGCTGGGAATTGATCCGGAAGCGGTTTATGACGAAGGGCGGATTTTAGAGGACAGAAAACAGGCGGTCACATTTGACAGTTTTGAAATAACGAAGAAATACAGCTGGTCGGATGAAGCGAAGAATATTTTTATCGGCATGCTGTCTCTGCTGGCGGAGAACCAGACGGATGAATACTTCAGTTCTATTGAAGAAGTGATGAAGGAAACAGGGGACCAGAGGGTAGAACGGAAACATTTTGAGCGGATCGCTAAAAAGTTCTATTCAGACCAGGAGGGAAAGGTGTTCTATTTTCTGAATAAGCTTGCGAGGATCAGATAATGGAGAAGGACAGGATATTGGTGGTGGATGTGGGGACATCCAGCCTGAGAGGGATTTTGTTCGACCGGAAGGGGAAATCGGTCTGGAAAGAACAGAGAGAATATGAACTGGAGGTATCGGGAGATGGAGCTGTGGAGATGGATCTCGGGGTCCTGGACGGCTGCCTCAGGAGCATTTTGGAACAGGCAGGAACATGGCTCAGGGAGCAGGACGGGAAGCTGGCCTGTATCACGGTAACAGCCCAGCGGTCTTCCGTAATCCCGGTGGACCGGGACGGAAATTCGATTTCCAAAGCCATGATGTGGCAGGATACCAGGGCAGGAGAAATCTGCGGCAGGCTGGAAGGTGAAAAGAGCCGGATTTACCGGATCTGCGGCATGAGGCCGTCGCCGGTATTTTCAGCCCCTAAGATTCAATATATCAGGGAACAGGATGAAGAACTTTACCGCAGGGCATTTAAGCTGACCGGGTTTCAGGAATATGTGCTCTGCCGTTTGAGCGGGCAGTTTGCCACGGATTTGTCCATCGCCAGCCGAACCTGCCTCTTCGATATCAGAAAATTGGAATGGTCGGATGAGCTTTTAAACCTGTTTCATGTGGATGAAGAAAAGCTCTGCCGTCTGATCCCGGCCGGAAGCGCTGCCGGGGAGACAAGGGAAGAGATCACCCGGATGCTTCATTTGGAACGCCCGGTGCCGGTGTTGTCGGCAGGAGGGGATCAGCAGTGCGCGTCCCTGGGAATGGGATGCGTCGAGGACGGCAGGATAGCGGCTAATTCCGGCACCGGTTCCTACGTGATCGCGTTGTCGGATCAGCCTGTCGGTGATGAGGCCATGCAGGTGAACTGCAATCTGTCCGCAATCCCCGGAAAATGGATTGTGGAGGGTTCGGTACTCAGCGCGGGAAAGACGGTAAACTGGCTGAAACGGCTGCTCTTTGGCGGCGACGGCGGATTTAAAGAGATGACGGATGCCTGCCGGATGTCGCCTCCGGGAGCGAAAGGGCTGTTGTTCCTTCCTCTGCTGGCCGGAAAGGGGACGCCGGTGTGGAGGCCTGATATGAGAGGCATGATCCTGGGCCTGGGATTTGAACACACAAAGGGCGATTTTGGCCGGGCGCTGTTGGAAGGGATCGCTTCTGAGATGAAGGAATGCATCCAGATCATTTCCGGTTTGACAGGTACTGAATATGGAATGGTAAAAGTGGCCGGCGGCATGACCCGGAATGATTTGTATAACCAGATTCAGGCGGATATTTATGGAGTGCCGGTGATCCGGGCATTCGACAATGAGGCCACAGGGCTTGGCGCCTGGATTTCGGCGGCCAGGGAAATGGGCTGGTACGCCTCTTATAAAGAAGCATATGAGACGGCCGCGGAAGGGACGGCGGAGAAACGATACGATCCCGACCCGGATCATATAAGAATTTATGAAAACCTCTACGGCAGGCTGAGAGAAAAGGAAGCCGCTGTATATCACCAGTAAAAGGAGAACAAGATTATGTCAAAAGTAGATGAGATCACAAGAGAATCATGGATTATGAGTACATTTCCCGAGTGGGGAACCTGGTTAAATGAAGAGATTGAAGAGGAAGAGGTAAAACCGGGCACTGTGGCCATGTGGTGGCTTGGCTGTACCGGGCTTTGGGTTAAGACCCCGGGAGACTGCAATATCAGCATTGATTTCTGGTGCGGAAAGGGCAAACAGACCAAAAAAGTCAAAGACATGGCGGCAGGGCATCAGATGGCAAATATGTGCGGATGCAGAAAACTCCAGCCCAATCTGAGGGCGTCTGTGTTCGTGATGGACCCATTTGCCGTGAAAAAGGTGGATGCGGTGCTGGCGACCCATTATCACCAGGATCATATGGACCCCAACTATGCGGCCGCAGTCCTTAACAATGTGGAAGAAAAGGTTCCATTTATCGGCCCTAAGAAATCGGTGGAAACCTGGGTGAAATGGGGAGTTCCCGAGGACCGCTGCGTGACGGTGAAGCCGGGCGACACCATTAAGATCAAAGATTTGGAGATCGTGGTTTTGGATTCTTTTGACAGAACCTGCCTTGTGACCACAGACGGGTATCAGGATATCAGGCATACCTGCCCGGATGATATGGATGAAAAAGCGGTCAATTACCTGATTAAAACCCCGGGCGGCAACATTTATCACAGCGGCGACAGCCATTATTCCATCTATTTTGCGAAACACGGTAAAGATTATGATATCGATGTAGCTCTAGGGTCTTACGGTGAGAATCCGGTGGGCCTGGCGGATAAGATGACTTCCGTGGACATTTTGAGAATGGCGGAAGCTTTGAGATGTAAGGTTGTGATCCCGGTTCATTATGATGTGTGGACCAATTTCATGGCTGATTTAAATGAAATCAAGGTGCTCTACGACATGAAAAAAGACCGCCTGGACTATAAATTCCATCCATTTTTCTGGGAAGTGGGCGGAAAATATGTTTACCCGACAGATAAGGATAAAATGGCGTATCATCACGACAGGGGCTTCCATGACTGTTTTGAGCATGAGCCAAATACTCCTTTCCGTTCTATTTTATAAAATGTCTGCGGAGCGCAATATTTTGCGGAGCGTAATATTTTGCGGAGCGCAATATTTTGCGGAGCGTAATATTTGCATAACGCAATATTTGCGAAACAGTTCAGATAGGTCTGCGCATTTACTGCGCTGACCGTACGAAAACATTGCGGTTGCAGGCATCCAGCCCCTCGCCGTAGGCGACTTTAATGGGCTGGATGCGTAACAGTTCAGACTTGTCTGAACTGTTACATATTTACAAAGCGCAAATGCTGCATCAAAAAACGTTCCGGCATGGAGGATCATTATGAAACTGAAAAAGATTAAAACCTATGAATTAGAAAAATGTTATTCAATCGCCCCCCTTTTCTATCAGGGCAAGCGGCATATTCTGGTTGCGGCGGAAAAGGTCAATAAGTGCCTTCTCTTTGACCTGTACGGAAATTTGGAAGAAACCGTCTGGGACGCGCCGGGAGGAACCATGTCCATGGTGCAGGTGCCTGGAAGCGACGGCTGGTTTTTGGCAACCCATAAATTCTATTCACCCAATGATTCCAAGGAGGCCGAAATCGTCCTGGTCAGGCCGGAGGGCAGGGATGACTGGAAGGTGCAGACCATGGTTAAGCTGCCGTTTGTGCACCGTTTTGATATCCTTACCAGAAACGGTTCCCACTATCTGATCGCCTGCACGCTGAAATCGGGCCATGAATATAAGGACGATTGGTCGTCCCCAGGCGCTGTCTGGGGCTGCCGCCTGCCGGATCAGCCGGAGGATTACGGCAAAGTTCAACTCTCCCTCACCTGCTTAAAAGAGGGAATGCTCAAAAACCACGGATATTGCAGATGCGGCGGACCGGATGACGGTTACGGCCTGATCTCTGCGGAAAATGGAATCTTCCGTGTCACGCCGCCCGACGGACCGGACGGAGAATGGCAGATGGAACAGTTAACGGATGAACCGGCCAGCGACGTGGCGGCCGTGGATTTTGACGGAGACGGCAGTCAGGAACTGATCGCCATCGCACCGTTCCATGGAAATGAAATCAAGATTTATCATTTGGAAGACGGCAGATATCAGGTGGCATACCGGTATGAACAGCCGGCGGAATTCGGCCACGCCATCTGGGCGGGCAGCGTATACGGAAAACCTGCGGCAGTCATCGGTTACCGGAAAGAAAAACGGGAGATTCTGGGATTCACCTATGAAAACAGCTATCACGCCTCTGTCCTTGAATCGGATGCAGGCTCAGCTAATGTGATGCGCTACGAGAGAGACGGCGTGGAATGCATGGTTTCCGCCAACAGGGAGATAAATGAAATCGCATTTTATGAGATAGAGAAAGAGTGAGGCAAAAACTCCGGAATAGAGAGGTATAAAAAGCGGCGGATGAACATCCGATGCGAAAAATGATAAAGAAAGGTGAAGTGACAGGCGGATGGAGAGCAAAATGACGGGCAGAAGAAAGGCGTATACCCTTGGGCTTTATGAAAAGGCAGCGCCTCCGGAGCTCAGTTGGAGAGAAAAACTTCAGGCGGCAAAAGACGCCGGTTATGATTTTATAGAGATCAGCATTGATGAAACAGATGATAAACTGGGCCGTCTGGACATGGGAAAGGAAGAACGTCTGGATCTGGTAAAGGCCATGTATGAAACGGGGATTCCTATCCGTTCCATGTGCCTCAGCGGCCACCGGAAGTACCCATTTGGAAGCAAAGACCCGGAAACAGAGAAAAAGAGTATGGAAATCATGGAAAAGGCCATACAACTGGCCGACGATCTGGGAATCCGCATGATCATGCTGGCCGGATATGACGTGTATTATGAAGAATCCGACGAGGAGACCAGAAAGCGTTTTGGCGAAAATCTGGAGAAAGCGGTTAAAATGGCGGCTAGCGCGGGGATTCTCCTGGCATTTGAAACCATGGAAACGGAATTCATGAACACGGTGGAAAAGTCAGCGGACCATGTGAAACGGATCAGGTCCCCTTATCTCCAGATATACCCCGATATTGGAAATATTACCAATGCGGCTTATACATATAAAACGGATGTATTTGATGATCTGAAGTCCGGATCGGGACACCTGTTAGCCATGCATTTAAAGGAAACTTGTCCGGGAAAATTCCGGGATATGATGTATGGGGACGGATATGTGGACTTTCAGCAGGCCATTGATACCGCGTGGAACATGGGCGTGCGCCGTTATGTGACGGAATTTTGGTATCATGGCAGTGAAACATGGAAAGATGACCTGGTTTTTGCCCATGACAGCATGGCGCGGATATTGGATAAGGAGAGATAAAGAGATGCTGGAAGAATTGAAAAAACTGGTATATGAAGTCAATATGCAGCTCCCGGAGTACGGACTGGTCACATTTACGTGGGGAAACGCCAGCCAGATTGACCGGGAATCCGGGCTGGTGGTGATAAAACCCAGCGGAGTGAAATACAAAACCATGCGACCTGATGACATGGTAGTTGTGAACCTGGACGGAACTGTAGTGGAAGGAAAATTAAACCCTTCTTCCGATACGGCCACCCATCTGGAACTCTATAAGGCGTTTCCGCAGATCGGCGGAATCGTCCACACCCATTCCTCCTGGGCCACAAGCTGGGCCCAGTCAGGCCGGTCCATCCCCTGCTACGGCACCACCCATGCGGATTATATTTATGGAGAGGTGCCCTGTGTCAGATGCCTGACAAAAGAAGAGATTGAAGGCGATTATGAGACCAATACAGGGCTTTTGATCGCAGATTATTTTAAAAACAAGGACGTGAAAGCGGTTCCCGCTGTGCTGTGTAAAAACCACGGTCCATTTACCTGGGGGAAAGACGCGGCAGAAGCGGTACACAACGCCGTAGTATTAGAAGAGGTGGCCAAAATGGCCGCCAGATGTGAGCAGATCAACCCACAGGTCAAACCGGCGCCACAATCTCTTCAGGATAAGCATTATTACAGGAAACATGGAGCCAATGCTTATTACGGACAGAAATAAAAAAACGCAAAAAGCTGGCAACTTCCTCCGATCTATTGTATTATATTAAGTAATAGATTCAGGGCAATACCCTTTAAGCCATAGGAAGGAGGGAGCATATGAATGGTTTCTGGACCTGCAGCGGCCGTTATATCGGCGTCTGTCAGAATGGTTATTTGGTTTCATACAACGGTCATGTTATCGGGAAATTCTACGGCAATGAGATCTATAATGCCGATGGAAAATACATAGGAGAAATTCTGAAAGAGAAAAGACTGGTGAAAAACAGGAATAAAACCATCCAGCGGCGCCCCATGTTCAGCAGGGGAATCTGCGGCACGATCACAACCAAGTACTGTGACATCGGCAGCCTGCCGCTGGTGGGTAATTTTGAGGATTTTGATTACTGAGCTGTTTCGTTCTGAACTGTTTCGTTCTGATTTGTTTCGTTGGTCTGCGGAATGATCAGCCTCACCGTGTTTTTAAAATACGGAATGCTTTCAAATGTAATGGAAACTGTGCCGTAATAAGCGCTCAGTCTCTGATAAATGTTGTTCAGGCCAACATGTTGTTTCCGTCCGCTTTCCGGGTGTTCCGGGTGCAGGGCGGAATTTGCTTTTTCTATATCAATTCCCCTTCCGTTATCGGAAACTTCCATTATAATATGGTCTGATTCCCTGCGCACATTGATTTCAATGGCCGGCATCAGAATATTTTCATAAAAACTGACATCCACGTCAAATCCGTGGCGGATGGAATTCTCCGCCAGGGGCTGTAAAATGGATTTCAGCACATACAGGTTTTCCAATTCCTGATCCAGCGTATATTTAAAATCAATTTTCCGGTTAAACCGCCGGTTCATAATATCGATATAGGCTTTCACATGGGTGAGTTCCTTGCTTATGGGAATCACCTCATTGCCGTAACTGAGCCCAATTCTTAAAAAATCCCCCAGGCTTGTGATCATAGAAGAAGCCGTTTCCTTGTGTCCCCCCAGAATTTCCATATTGATGCATTCCAGGGTGTTATATAGAAAATGAGGATTAATCTGTTCCGACAAAAGCTGGATTTCGGACCGGTATTTGGCCCGTTCGCTCTGTTTGATCCGCTGGAACTGCTGCTGGATCGTATTGTACATGGAATTGATGGCCATGTTCAGGTGGCCGATTTCATCCTGGTATTTCATCTGGTGAGGCGTGTTGTAGTTGTTGTTTTCAATGGCTTTCACATTGGAAATCAACTGCTTAAACGGTTTGGTGACGAAGCGGGAGAGCATAAACGCCAGCAGGGTGGTGACGGCCAATCCGGCAATGGCGATCAAAAGGATGAAGGCGTTCATCATGGAAATCCGCTGGTGGAGCAGGGTTTTCGGCAGTATGCTGACCAGCTTCAGGCCGCAGAAATCCAGGGGTTTCCCGTAAAGGCTGTAATCCATGTTATCATACAGCAGTTGAATGGCTTCCCCGCCGCCTTCTCTGCTGACCCGTTGGGCCGTTTCTTCGGAGGACGCCAGTTTGTAATAAGAGGAAGAGGAATCCAGGCTGATGTTTCTGCCGTTCTGGTCCACCAGATACAACGTGCGTTTGGCGTAGGAAGAATCGGATAAAGCCAGCCTCTGGGCCACGCTTTTGCTGTCCAGCATCAGCACAATACAGACATCGGAAGTCTCAGCGCTGTCCGCGATATGGAGATACCGGGTGCCTTTCAACTGGGAAATGGGTATGATAACCGGGATAATGTAGTTATTTTTGATAAATGGGCTGCGCCGTATGGGCAGCCATGTGATGCCGTTTACAGAGGAAAGATCCCAGCCGAACAGGTCGGAGGCGGTTTCCTCTTTTTTTAATGTATTGGTAAACAGGGAATAAAACTCCCCATTCTTTCCTAAAATGACAATGGTGTCCAAAAGCGGATTGGTCAGGGTCAGGTTTGCCAGAGGATCCTGGATCAATGCCGTGTTCCGGGCAAATCTGGTAGAACTGCCGGACCGGGCGTCCTCCACGATGTTGTTAAAATCTGTGGTGGAAGCAAAATTGATCACATTGTTCAGCAGAATATTGAAGGAATCCGTGAGGGACTGGCTTCCGATATGCAGGGAATCCGCGGTCTGGGCGTAAGTGTCTTCCTGATACAGCCTGGCGAAATACCAACTGCTCAAAATCCCCAGAAACAGGGCCAGCACCAGCCCGATGGAAATCATGCAGAGCCATATTTTTGACGATATTTTTAAATTTGCGATGTAAGTTTTTATCCGTTTCATAATTACCTCAATATTATCTCAATGTTTGGCCTGATATTCGGACGGCGTCATCCCCGTATGATTCTTAAACGCCCGGTAAAAAGAACGGTAGTCGTCGTACCCCACGGCGTAGGATATCTCGCTGATATTCGCCTGGCCGGATTCCAGAAGGTGCTTGGCCTGCTCCATTTTTACATTTAAAACATAGTCCCTGAAATTCGTCCCTGTTTTGGCCTTGAAATAAATGGTGAAGTAGGACGTGCTGAGGTTTACGTGGGCGGCCACATCTTCTGCCTGTATCTTTTTATCCACATTGTCCTGAATGAACTGTTTGGCGTCCAGTATGATGCTGTCTTTCCGGTCCTGGAGGTACTGGCTGATCAGATCGGCATACTGGGAAAACAGGCCGGTGGTCCATTCTTCGATCTGTCTCAGCGTTGACATCTGGTTGATGGTCACATAGGGAAGTTCCGTAAACAGGTTGATGTCGCTCTGGATCTGCTTGCGGAGGGTGTTCTGCACATCGGTGATCAGGTAAATGCACATGCCGCGGATGAAGCTGGGCGGAGGCATGGGGACGTAGAGCAGGGAATTGAAATAACTGCGGCAGTAGGCCTTCACCTGTTCCGCGTCATTGCGGCGGATGGCGCTGATTAGTTCGCTGATGTCAATACTGCTGGTGGATATGGTGGGCGCCAGGCCGCAGATCACGGATTCGTCGTAGATATCCTGCTCCTTTTCATAAATCTGATAGGAGAGGGCGGTCAGGGCCGTGCCATAGGAACGGTAAGCGTTAATCAGCTCCTGTTCTCCAGAACCGATTCCCACCACGATGCGGTAATTTTCCAGCGCTTTGAACTGTTTCAGACAGCGTTTGGCCAGTTCCCGGACCGGCGCGGGTTCAGCCTTGCCGTCCGTATGTACCAGCAGTATGACTTGGGAGGGATTGCATTCCCATGCCGTAAAACGGGAGGCGCCGGCTTCTTCATTCACGATTTCCAATAGTTCGGACGTGATATCGGGAATGGACGGTTCCCCGGTCTGCTGGATGGAAAATACCAGAATCCGGTAAGGGGAATCCGTGAGCGGCAGGTGGAGCTCCTGAAGTTTCTTTAAAATGTCGCTGTTGTGGCGGAATTCATTCTGCACAAGCTGGTTTAAAAACAGTTTTTTCGATGAAGTGCGCAAGGACTGGTAATCCGTCATATCCGGCATGGAACCATTTGCCCTCTGTTCCAGGATTTCATCCCTTAGACCTTCCAGTTCCGCAGTCAGTTCCTCTATTTTTAAGGGTTTCAGGATATAAGCCCTGGCCCCGTAGCGTATGGCTGTCTGGGCATAGGAAAAATCATCGAAGCCGCTTAAAATAATAAATTTGGTGGGAATATTTGCCTCGTGGCATTTTTTAATCAGATCCAGGCCGCTGAGCCTGGGCATCCGTATATCGGTGACAGCAATGGCCGGCTGATAAGCCCGGATCAGTTCCCAGGCTTCCATCCCGTCTTTCGCGGCTCCGATGACGGACATGTTTAAACTTTCCCAGGGAACCGCTGTATTTAAACCATTTCTGATTGAAGATTCGTCGTCCGCGATCACGATGCGGATCATTTGTCCGGTATCCATAGTAATCCCCTCCCTCTGGTGGATAATTGTCAAAAGTATACGATTAACAGGCCTTCCTGTAAAATGAAATTGTATAAATTAATGGAAAATGCAACATTTGTATTGAAAAGTGTCATTATAAATTGTTATATTTGATGGTAAAGTTAAGTCATCAAGAAAACAAAGTTTTAATACAAGGAGGAACGGTATGAAGAAAAAAATTGTAAGTATTATGCTGGCAGGAGTCATGGCTGCCTCATTGGCAGGATGCGGCGGCGGAGCTGAAAAATCCACCACGGCAGCACCGGCACAGGGAAGCACGGAGGCGAAGCAGGGCGAGGATGCCAAAGCCCAGTCAACGGAAGCCAAGAAAGAGGAATCCGGTGAAAAGACAGTGATTACCGTTTGGACCATGGACCGCCATGATTCCGAATATGTGGAATCGAAAATTGAAGAATTCAACGCTAACAACGATAAAGGGATCGAAATCGCTTTAAATGTTATCACAGACGACTATCCAAATATGATGGCCCTTGCCTATTCTTCAGGAACAGCTCCTGATATCGCAGGCGTTGGCGGCGCAACCAGCGGATTCGATCTGAAAACATTCGTTGAGGCCGGTATCATTGACCCGTTAAATGATTATATCACAGATCCTGAGTTTGAAAAAGTAACTGAGGCAAGTAAACTTCAGTTCGAAGGAATCAATATGATCGACGGAAACGTTTACTGGATTCCAACGGGAATGAGAAGCGGAACCAGAATTGAATATAATAAAGACCTGGTTGAAAAAGCAGGATATACGGAATTCCCTGACACATTAGACGGTGTTGTGGAACTGGCCGACAAGATCACAAAAGACGGAAACGGCGTTTCTTACGGAGTAGGCTTTACTTCTGCCGTACCATTTAACAGATGGCTGGAAGGAACCGCAGAGACCAGCGGAATCTACCGTTATGACTTTAAGACAGGTACATTTAACTTTGACGGCTACAAACCGATCATCGAAACAGCCAACAAATTCTTCCAGAACGGCAGCGTATTCCCAGGTTCAACCAGCCAGGGCGTAGACGCAATGAGAGCCCAGTTCGTAGAGGGCACATTCGGCATCTGGGGCAATGCATCCCAGGAAGCAGGCGTGTTCACTTCACAGTTCCCGATCGACAAGTTTGAGTGGGGCGTTGCAGAAGTTCCTTCTCTGGACGGAACCAGAAAGGGCGCTCAGTCCATCCAGCCGCAGAAGGGCTACATGATGTTCTCATCCAGCAAGAACAAAGACAAAGCATGGGAAGTTATCAAATATTTCAGCAGCGAAGAGTTCTTAAAAGGATACCTGGAAGCCGGATTATATCTTCCGATTTCAAACTACATGGACGGCGTGATCGACAAAACCAAGACAGGACGTCTGGCAGACTTCCAGTTAACCGATTATGAAAGCGTTTATCCGGCAGTTCCTGCCATCTCCCTGGAAGGCGACGATTACGGCACTGTTATCTGGAGAGCGATCATGGGCGATGTGAGCGCAGACGAAGCCATTGCCGACCTGAATAAACGTTACAATGACGCCCTGGAAAATGACATCAAGCTGGGCAAGATCAAACGTGTGGTTATTAAAGACTTTGATCCGCTTCATCCGGGCGAAGGTACGATTGAATATACGGAATAAATAGATTCAGAATAAGTATATTCAAAATTGAAAGCAATGACCGGTGGAAGAAATTTAGAAAAATATAGTGTTTGAGTAGTGCAGGAGGTGCTGCAAATTGACTGGCATAAGTCTTGCAGCGCCTCTTTTATGCCAAAAAATGCAGAAATGCCGCTGAAGCGGCGGATAGTGAGGTAAAAGCGAAAGTACCTTTCGCTCAAAGAGTTTGGCCCGCCAAACTCTGTCTTTGATAAAATGCCGCTAAAGCGGCGGATTGAGAGGTAAGTATGGAAAATAAAAAGAAACTTAGTTTTTCGGAGAAGTTTGCCAAGGCAAGGAACAGAGGGGATTTTGCCGCATTCTTTATGATGCTTCCCTCCGTCTTTCTGTTGATTACAATGTCCGTTTACCCGTTTTTCTGGCTGTTCCGTTATGTCTGCTATGACTACAACGGTTTTAAAGCCTATTTTACAGGTTCCAGGAACTTTATGCGTATGCTCAGCGATGAGACGTTCTGGCGGAGCGTGCTGCACACCTTTGAATATGCGGGCATGAAGCTGGTTATCATCGTGCCTTTATCCCTTTTGCTGGCTGTCCTTTTAAATCAGAAGCTGAAAGGGACCGGAATTTTCCGTGGTATTTATTTTATGCCCACTGTTATCAGCGCGGCTATTTACAGTTTGATTTTCGGATTCATTTTTGCGGTATATAACGGCGTTTTGAATTCTTTCCTTCAAAAAATGGGAATTATCAACGCGCCCATTGACTGGCTTGGAAATGCCAGCATTGTTATGATATCCATTGTTATCGTGGCCGTCTGGGGCGGTTTTGGTAACTACATGATTTTGTTTATTTCAGGAATGACCAGTATTCCTGAGGAAATATATGAGAGCAGCAAGATTGACGGAGCCAACGGCGTGCAGACATTTTTCGGAATCACCCTTCCGATGCTGAGCCCGGTGTTGAAAGTTATTCTCATGCTGGCGATTACCAATGCATTTAAAGATTACCAGTCCATTTTGGTATTGACGGACGGCGGGCCAAATAACCGCTCTCACGTCATGTTCTCTTACATATATAAATTGATATTCAGTTCCAGCACCACGCCGCAGATCGGTTATGCGACCATGCTCAGTATCGTGGCTGCCCTGATTATCGGGATTATTACCGCCATTTATATGTTTGTTGCCAGAAAACTTGATGATGTGATTTAGGAGGGGCTTTTATGGAAAAGAGTCATACCGTATATTCGACACAATCTAAAATTATCCGCGCGCTGCTGGTTGTGTTTCTCATTTTAGTTGCGGCGCTCACCTTATATCCGCTGATTTACATCATCTTCGGGTCCTTTAAGGAGAATGCGGAACTGTTAAGGGGCGGCACAAAACTGCTGCCTGAGAAATTTATCCTGGATAACTACAAAGAGGCGTGGCACAAGGCCAATTTCGCCAGATATACCTTCAACAGTATTATGATCAGTGTGGGCGTTATGATCGTCACTCTGGTTGCCACCAGCATGGCAGGATATGTGTTCGCCAGAAAGAATTTCAGGGGAAAAGAGCTTCTGTACAGCCTTTTTGTGGCATTTATGTTTGTAAATGTAGGAAGCGTTACGCTGAGGCCGCTGTTTGAACTGGCTGTTAAGGTGAAAATGAACACGTCCTTGCTCAGTGTAATCCTGATTGCGGCGGGTACCGGCCAGGCCACTTATATATTCCTGGTCAGAGGTTTCATGAATACCATTTCCAAAGAACTGGACGACGCGGCTAAAATTGACGGCTGTACATTTTTCCAGATTTATTATAAAGTGATACTGCCGCTGTTAAAGCCGATCTTAGCCACCACAGGACTGTTGTCCTTCCGTGCAGGCTGGAACGAATACATCATGCCGTTGGTATTTACAATGTCCAATGAAAAGATGCGTCCGCTGACAGTTGGTGTTACAATGTTAAAGAACAGCGGTGACGGAACCGCGGCCTGGAACCTGATGTTTGCCGGCGCCACCATTTCCATCATACCGATTGTGGTAATCTACATATTCACCAGCAAGCAGTTTATGAGCGGAATGACGGCCGGAGCGGTGAAAGGTTAAATACGTCCAAAAAGCTGTCCACAATAATTAAGATGCCGCAGGTGCGGCGGAATAAGAGGAAAGTATGAAGACAAGTCAATTAAATTCAGAAGGTTTTATCATGAGTTATCTGGTTTCAGGCCTGAAAGAGGAAGATTTTAAGGACAATACAGTGGATGAAAACCAGCTCCGTTATGAAAAATATCTCCGTTCCATCCTTACAAAGAAGCAGGAAAGGAAGCCGGAAGGAGAGATTCTGCTTGGAAAAACCAGCAGTTTAGGGCTTCCGTGGCGTTATTATTATAATTACGAAAACTGGTTTGTGGATTTGAGCACATTTTATTCCGTTCTGACCAGAGTGGAAATGGATGCCTGCACCCAGCTTGTGGCCGACAGGGATATGGAGGTTAAAGCGGTGGTGTGGTCCTATTCTTCCATAGACCTGTGGTGCAATGACGATCATGTGTGTTCCATGATGCCCCCTGTTTACAAACCGATCAGGAAACAGGAAGTGATCCTGAAGCTGAAAAAGGGCGTAAACCAGCTCTGCATCAGGCTTCAGACCCTGGGGGTCAGGGATACCAGAACTTTATTCGGAATCCAGATTCTGGAAAACCGGGATCAGATCAGCGTATCTCTGCCGGATCAGGAGCATACGGATGCGGTTGTCTCCTGCGCAGAGTGGCTGTCGGGAGCTGTGATAAAGGACGGGGAAGTGCGGTTTGACGGCCCTGCCCCTGCCGGAACCACTTTGGGGTACGATTCGTTAAGCCCTGATTTCGGCCAGGTGAAAACCAAAATCGTGCGCCATGATATCAGCGGCATTACGGCTGAAAAACTGGAAGAAGGCCGCCCCTATATCGTTGTGGAATGTATGATAAATGGGCAGAAACTGAGCCGCCGGATGGAAGATATCAGCCGGATCCTGCCCAAAAAGCTGGAAGGACTCAGCTTTGAAGAGAATAAAATGGAGATATTCAAACGGACTGCGGCGGTGGAATCGCTGAGCCGCGGCGGGAAATTCGGTTTTTCCATTTCCAATATCCTGGCCCGGAAGGTGACGGGAACCACAACTCCAAAGGACAGGGAGCTGTTTTTAGAAACCTTATCCCAGATTGAAAAGCGTTTTGACTGCTCCGATTTCCTGGTATGCGGCCTGGTCCGCTATCTGAAAAATTACGAGCTGGATGAAGAGCTGAAAGAACGGGTGAAAGATGTTCTGCTCCATTACCGTTTCTGGATGGATCAGGAAGGTTCCGACGCCATGTGCTTTTGGAGTGAAAACCATTCCCTCATGTTCTATGTATCCGCAATGAATGCCGGGGAACTCTACCCGGAGGAATATTTCACACGGGCCCATATGACGGGACAGGAACTGTATGAAGCCGGTAAAAAGCGGGTGGAGCAGTGGCTGGATGATGTGGAAGAACACGGATTTGAGGAATTTTTGAGCACGGTTTATATGTGCGTTACATTTGCGGGCCTGCTGAACGCCATTGACTATACGACGAAGGAGATTTCCGCCAGGGCCGCGAAAGTTACGGACCGTCTGCTGGGAATGCTGGCAATGCACACCTATAAGGGATCGATTATCGCGCCCATGGGCCGGGTTTACCGCCAGGTTATCTACCCCTTCCTCCAGGGAGCCCAGGCTCTCATGAACCTGGTCAATCCCCAGGTGCCTTATTCTTACGGCGAGGGCTGGCTGGCATTTTACGCTACCAGCAAATATAAAATACCGGAAGGGCTGGCCGAAAAGATGGCGGAGGACATTTCCACGGAATATGAGACGGGAAATGCCATGATCCGTTTGGAGAAGAACGAAGGTTTCTGCATGACTTCCGTACAGTCGCCCAGAATGGACGAAGGATTTAAGAGATGGACCAATTTGACGCTGGTTGAGGAAATGGAGCCGGTGGATAAGAAGACCCACGAGTACACCAAGTCCTTAAATGAACGTTTCCACGGCACCACCTGCTTTGAGCCGGGCGTCTATGGATACCAGCAGCATATGTGGAGCGCGGCGCTGGACGGCCAGACCCAGGTGTTCACCAACCATCCGGGCGGAAGCTGCGATTCCAGCGAAATGCGTCCGGGATTCTGGTACGGCAACGGCGTTATGCCGGCGATCCGCCAGGAAAAGGGCGTGCTGGGAGCCATTTATGTGATCCCTGAGGAACACCCGATTCATTTTACCCATGCATTCTGGCCAGGGGTTAAGTTTGAACGGCAGGCAGTGGAGGAACACTGGCTGTTCGGTCAGAAGGACGGCGGATATCTGGCCCTCTGGTGCAGCGAACCCATGAAGGTCCATCAGGATCAGGTATTCGACTGCGAGTACAGAAGCTACGGGGATGAGATCGCCTACTGCTGTATGGGAGCGGGGAAGGATGAATATCCTGATTTAGAGGCGTTTGCGGAGTGGTGCAGAAAACATGAGCCGGTTTATGATGGGGAAATGAAGCGTCTGACGGCTGAGGGATTGGAATTGGTTTATGAAAAGCGGGAAGATGTGACGCAGTATATATAGGTAAAGAAATTTGCGGTATAAACTATATTTTAATAGTGCTGAGATTAGCCTTAATGGTAATGTAGTCTGTTATAAATCGCAGTCATATAGCAATTTAAATATATAATAGTTATCATTGTATTTGGTTCCTCTCCACGATAAAAAATTGGTGTATAGTTGAAAAGAAGTCAGAGGATAGTCTGGTGGTTTCCTTCGGAAATAAGCGAAGGAGGAAATGTAATATGGATACACTTGAAGTGTTGACATTGGTGCTGGTGATTTTTGCCGCGCTTGCCTGCATAGATAACCATCAGAACAAAAAATAGCTATCCTCTACCGCAAATAGAGGATAGCCCATAACTAAAAATTGTGAGTTAATCCGAAGCGCAATCATCAGACAAATCCATGTCTTTTGATTACTTCTAAGTAAATTATACACTGGGTACTTGAATTTTTCAAGTACCCTTTTGAATTTTGTAAGTAGCCAGTTTCACGGTCTGCGAAAAGCTGGTTTAAATCAGTATACCCTTTTTCAGAGGGATCTTTCGCAATCCTTTCCGCCTCATGCATTGCAGCAATGGTTTCCGTGTTTGGTTGATTCCGCGTTACATGAAAAAAGGGGAGACCGCACTCGCGGAGAGCCTGACGGACAAAAATATTAAATGCTGTTGATATATTCATGCGATTTCCCCCTTTTACTGTTACTCAATCAATTCTTCCATGCTGATATTCAATACTTCAGCCGATCTGCATTTTTTCATTTATCAACCTCATTGTACTTGATGGTTTTAGTGTATGATATTTACAACTAAAAAACAAGATACACACAGTTTACTTTATAAAATTCACATCCACATCCCGCACCAGATTCTCAATCTTATTCTTAGCATTTTTCAGCAATACTTTCAGCAGTTCCGCCTTATCATCCGTAAAATGGGACTGGAGCACCGAGATGCTCAGAGCCGCGATAATCCCTCCATTTTTCCGGATCGGGACGGCGAAGCAGGAGATATTGGCGTTGGATTCCCCCTGCTCAAAGGTGACCTGGGCGGCCTGGAACTCCTGTAACTGCCGGTATAGCTGGGGGACGGTGGAAACTGTCTGGGAAGTTAAGGGCGGCAGTTGTTCCGGATACATGGATTTAAGCTGGTCTAAGGAATGGTCCAGAAGCAGGGCTTTTCCCAAGCTGGTGGCGTATGCCGGCATTCTGGCGCCCACGGTGGTGAAGATTCTCACCCGTTCGGGGGAATCGTGGGTGATCAGGTAGAAGATGTTCCCTCCGTCCAAAACCGCAAAATGAGAAGTTTCCCCGCATACATTGACCATATTTAAAATAATTTCCGAAATATCTTTCAGCACATCTGACTGTTTCGCATAAGTCTGGCCCACTTCGTAGGCTTTCATTCCAATAAAATAACGCATGCTCTGCCGGTTGTAATAGAGGTATTTTTGATCTACCAATGTGTGCAGAACCGGGAAAATGCTGCTTTTAGGCGCTCCTATAAAATCCGCCATTTCAGTTAATGTGTATCCCTGTTTGTTGAAGGCAACCGCTTCTAAAATTTTTAAAACGCGCAGGGTTGGACGGTGAAGTTCTTTATCTGGCATATGATCACTCCTTTATGGTATTACAAAAAATGTTTTTATAAATCATTTGATTTATAAGCGTACAATTTTTGTGCCGCTTAGTTTGTTAGTAATTTGATTAATAACTCGTCTATTAAAAATAATATCGGTTCGTAATACCGAACAATTAAAACATAACACGTTTTTTCCGCATTGTCAAACATCACTGGTAAATATTGTAAAATACACACAAAAACTAGAAAAAATATGAAATAAAAGTAATAAAAATAGATAAATAAAAGAAGCGCACTTTGTTGACAAGAGAAAATATGTATGATATTATCAAATTGTAGTTTGTATATAAGAATGATTATTCGTATATTCGAATCAATGGTGGTTCGATTATTCGAACGAAGGAGGGGTATGATGAATGCGGAAGAACGATTGACGTCATTGGGAATTGAACTTCCGGACGCGCCTGTGCCTAAGGCGTCATATGTTCCTTGTGTCAGGGTGGGAAACCTGCTGTTTTTATCCGGCCAGGGCACGATGTATCAGGGGGAGCGGAGATATTTGGGCAAGCTGGGCAAAGAGGTTTCGGAAGAGGAAGGGTACCGGGCGGCCAGGATCTGCGGTCTGAATCTGCTGGCCCAGTTAAGAAATTATCTGGGAACTTTGAACCGGGTTGAGAGGATCGTCCATTTAAAGGGGTTTGTGGCCAGCGATCCGGAGTTTACCAAACAGCCGGCAGTCATAAACGGCGCTTCAGACCTGATGGAACAGGTATTTGGAGAGGCGGGACGGCACAGCCGCAGCGCGCTGGGAATGGCGGTTCTTCCGGGCAACATAAGCGTAGAGGTCGAACTGATAGCAGAGATAAAGGGGGATGGGCAGACGGATGAATGAATGTTTAAAAGGAAGTATTCCCGCAATGATAACGCCTTTGAATGAAGATGGTTCTCTGGATGAGAACAGCTACCGGCAGTTGATAAAAAGAGCGCTGGACGGGGGCTGCCAGGGGGTGATGATTCTGGGATCCTGCGGCGAAGGGGTGGTCGTGGAACAGAAAACATTTGAACAGGCGGTGGAAACGGCCAGGGATGAGACAAAGGACAGAGGGGTATTGATTGTCTCTACCGGGGCTGCGTCGGTACAGCGGGTGAAGGAGAATATAAAAACTGCATACAGACATCATGCGGATTATGTGCTCAACATACCGCCGATGTATTTTGACGAGACACAGGAAGCCATGGGAGATTATTTTGTGCGGCTGGCAGAATATTCGGAACTGCCCACGATGATCTATAACATTCCGTCAATCACCAGGAATAATGTGGGGATTCAGACGCTGGTGGATCTGAGCGCCCATGAGAATATTGTGGGGCTGAAGGACAGCAGCGGCAATCACATCACATTCCAGCGGGTGGTGCATGAAACAAAAGAACAGGATTTCAGCGTATTTGTGGGAAGGGCGCCGCTCATCTGCGCTTCCCTCCAGATGGGGGCGGCGGGATCGATGTCGCCGATTCCAAATTTGGATCCCAGGCTGGATCTGGATATTTACCATTATTTGGAACAGGGGGAAACTCAGAAGGCCATTGACCTGCAGATGAAGATCAGCAGGATTACGGGGCTGTTTTCCTATAAGAATATGTCGATTAATGTTAATTTAAAAGGGCTTTTGTCGGCGCTCGGGTTCTGCCGTCCCTATACGGCCGGATTTGACCCGGTGCTTTCGGAACAGGAGTGCATGTTGTTAAAAGACAGATACATGGAAATCGTTCAATAAAAGGAGGAAATATTATGAGAAAAACAAGTATTTTATGTATGGCGTTAGCGGTATCGGCAGTTCTCATGGCGGGCTGCGGCTCTTCCAAGACGGAACAGGCGCCGGCTGCAAAAACGGAGCAGACGCAGAAGGCGGAAGAGGCTAAGAAAGCGGAAGAAACCCAGAAAGCGGAGGAAACCAAAAAAGCGGAGGAGACCGCCGCTGTGAGCCAGGCTTCGGCGGAGGAGAAAAAACTTCCGGACGGATATCCGAAAAAGCCCATTAAGATCATTGTTCCCTGGGATGCAGGCGGCGGAACGGACGTATTTGTGAGAACCATAGCAACCGGAGCAGAGAAATATCTGGGACAGCCGCTGAATATTGTGAACCGGGGCGGTGCGGGTGGAACGATCGCCACCACGGAATTTTTAAAGGAAAAAGGGGACGGGTACAGCATTATTTTTGAAGCCATTGGAGTATTTTCCACTCAGCCGAAGATGAACGCCGTTACCTATAAGGCTGAAGATTTCAAGCCGGTTATCGGAACTACAGTAGATCCCATCATGCTGGTGACCACCACCCAGACCGGGATTAAAACATTTGACGAGTTTAAGGAATATGCCAAGAATAACACGGTGAATTTCGGGTTTACCGGCAGCGGTTCTCTCCATGAGATAGCCAATTATGCGCTGTTTGGCGAGCTGGATGCGGATGTGAATGGAATTAACTATACAGGAGGCGGTGAGCTTCTGGCGGCTATGATGGGGAACCATGTCCAGTTCGGTTCTCTGCATCCGGTCAATATCATGTCATACGAAGACGCGGATACATTTGTTCCGCTGCTGGTATATTCCAATGAGCGGATTGCCCAGTATCCTGATGTACCTACAGCCAAAGAAATGGGCTATAATTTCGATTTTGAAGTATGGAAATTCATAGCAGCTCCTAAGGATACTCCTGACGAGATCATTGATTATCTGTACGATGGATTTGATAAGATTCTGAAAGATCCTGAGATCAAAAAACTTCTGGAAGAGGGCGGTTCCGTGATGATGGATCACAATACCCCTGAAGAAGTGGAAGAAAAGCTTTTGAGTAATGTGGAACA
Source organism: Clostridium sp. MCC353 (assembly GCF_018785315.1). Classification (GTDB taxonomy): domain Bacteria; phylum Bacillota; class Clostridia; order Lachnospirales; family Lachnospiraceae; genus CHH4-2. Next base: position 47,630 of record NZ_WQPN01000008.1, read on the forward strand.
GACAGGAAAAATTCTGGACGAACTGGGCCTGAGCCAAAATTAGGCATAAGAAGCAGGGCTGCGGTAAAATGCTTCAGAATGGAGGAAATATGAAGATAAATACTAATTTGTGTACCGGAATTATTTTTCTGGTTCTGGGAACGGCCGCTTTATTTATCATTCCCACCCAGATTCCGGCAGGCCATAATGACTATGGGCCGAGACTGTTTCCTTACATTGTTTCTGTTATCATGATCCTCTCCAGCCTGGGGGTTTTGGCTGGAGAGTGGGGCAGGTACAGAAAAAATATGAAAAAGGAGACCGTGGAAGTTGACCTGTATGAACTGAAACGGGTGGGGCTGATGTTTCTCATCATGACTGCGTACATATTTTTGATAGAACCGTTGGGATTTATTCTGTCCTCCGCATTGTTTGTCAGCGGGATACTGGTATTTTTTAAGTCTAAAAACCCGGTATATTATGTTGTCTGCATTGGGTTGACGGCGGCGATTTATTATGGGTTCAGAATCTTTTTGAAGGTGTATCTGCCGTAAGCGCACGCCAAAAATGAAGGAGGTATGATATGGAACAATTTATTCAAGCGCTGTCGGTTTCATTTTCAGTCCAGAATATACTGTTCATGAATCTTGGGGTGGCTATCGGGATTATATTCGGGGCGCTGCCCGGGCTTTCGGGCGGTGTTGCCATCGTCTTGTTTATGCCGTTTACATTTTATCTGGATCCCATAATCAGTTTGTCGTGGCTTTTGGGGATGTACTGCGGCGGGACTTATGGGGGATCGGTTACGGCGATTCTTATCAATACGCCGGGAACGGCCGCTTCGGCGGCGACCGCCATGGACGGGTTTGCCCTGGCGAAAAAGGGTAAGCCGAGAAAGGCTTTGATGATGGCGCTGACGGCTTCCTGTATCGGCGGGATTGTCAGCACATTTACGCTGATTTTCATCTCACCGATTCTGTCCAAAATCGCTTTGAAATTTGGGCCGGCCGAGTATTTTTCATTGGCTGTGTTCGGGTTGTCCATCATTTCAGGGGTCAGCGGCAAGAACATTTTTAAAGGGCTGTTGATGGGATGTCTCGGAATGTTCGTAATCATGATCGGCATGGACCCCATGGACGGGATACAGAGGCTGACGTTTGGGAATCTGTATCTGGCGGGAGGAATTGACATGATTCCTGCCCTCATCGGCCTGTTTGCCCTTTCGGAAATGTTCAACAAGGCCAAAGGGATTGAAAAGATCGATGTAAACGCCGATCTCAGCTCCAAAGAGGACCGGCTTACCATGGCGGATATGAAGCGGTGTATGGCCACAATTCTCAAATCCAGCGGGATCGGAACCATCATCGGGGCGATTCCGGGAACAGGGGCGGCCATTGCTTCTTTTATCTCTTATAATGAAGCGAAACGGGTTTCCAAGCATCCGGAAGAATTTGGGGAAGGGTCCATTGAAGGGGTTGCGGCTTCGGAAGCGGGCAACAACGGCGTGACCGGGTCCACCCTCATTCCCCTGCTCTCTTTAGGGGTTCCGGGGGATATGGTTACGGCGATCCTGGTAGGCGCATTTTTAATGCAGGGGCTGACACCGGGGCCGACGCTGTTTAAAAATAATATGGATATCATTTATGGAATCATGATTTCCCTGCTGGTGATCAATATATTTATGTATATTCAGGGAAGATATTTTGTCAAACTGTTCGCCCAGGTGAACCGGATTCCCATGCAGGCCATGATTCCGGTGCTGTTTGTGCTCTGTGTGGTGGGGGTATTTGTGGCCAATAACTCTATGTTTGACGTGAAGATCATTCTTGTGTTCGGAGCGCTGGCTTATGTGGCCGGAAAGCTGAAACTGCCGGTTACGCCTCTGCTTTTGGGAATCGTATTGGGGCCCATGGCGGAACAGAACTGCAGGCGGGCGCTGGCTTTATCCAAGGGAAGCTGTCTGATATTCGTTCAAAAGCCGATCAGTTTGTTCTTCCTCATATTGGTGGTGGTGACCATTGTGATGTTTGTGATTAAGAACCGAAAGGAAAGCGTATGATGAATTTATCGACGCCATATCCGTGGCTGGATTTGGACATAGTGGAACGGAACATTAAAACCATGGCGGAGCGGCTTAAAAAGGAAGGGATCAGCTACCGCCCTCACATCAAGACCCATAAATCAGTGGAAATAGCCAGGATGCAGTTGGAGATGGGGGCAAAGGGGATTACCTGCGCCAAGATTTCAGAGGCTATGGTCATGGCAGAGGCGGGAATTAAGGATATATTAGTGGCTTATCCGTTAGTTGGAGCGGACAAGATGGAACGTCTGGGGAAATTAATGGACATAGCGGACGTAACGGTGACGGTGGACAATGAGGTCAGCGCAGGGCAGTTGAACAGCCTTGGAAAGAGCAGGGGAATGAGGATAAAAACGCTCATAGAAATCGGGGCCCAAAACCAGAGGGGCGGGATATTTGACGATGAAAGGCTGATTGAATTTGCAGGAAAGCTGAGGGAACTTCCCTGGCTGGAGGTCAAAGGCATTTTCACCTATGTGGGGCTGAGGCCGGATCTGAAGGAACCTGGGAAATTAGAGGAGTTTGCCATGGAAGAAGCAGAGCTGATGGCCCATAACAAAAAGGTTTTGGAGGATGGGGGATATGAGGTGGAGGTGGTTTCCGCCGGGAGCAGCGCCACTTCCATGTATGCCGGGCTCCACGGAGTGATTACGGAATCCAGGGCGGGGAGCTGTGTGTTCAATGATATGAATTCTGTTCATTTACATACGGCGGAGACGGGAGACTGCGCCCTTAAAATCAGGGCGTCGGTGGTCAGCACGCCGAAACCGGGGCTGGCTACCATTGACGCGGGCAGCAAGTCTTTGTCGTCGGATACGAAGCCGGGGCAGGGATACGGATACCTGGTGGGATTTCCGGATGTGGAACTGTATAAATTGAATGAGGAACACGGTTATCTCAGGTTTGATGAGAAGAAGACGGAGTTTCAGATCGGGCAGCAGGTGGATATCATTCCAAATCATGCATGTGTGATCGGCAATCTCCATGATGACTATTTTGCGTTCCGCAATGGGGAATTTGAAAAGATAATCCATGTGGACGCGAGAGGCAGGAATTATTGAGAAAGGCAGGAGACTATGTACCAGTATTTATTTCAGCGGGCATGGGTGATTGACGGTACGGGAGGAAAGGGCAGGATCGCGGATATCGCGGTTCGGGACGGCCGGATTGTGAAAATAGCGCCGGAAATAGACGCGGATGGGGGAGAGGTAATTGATTTAAAGGGGAAAATCCTGTGCCCCGGATTCATCGATGTGCATTCCCATTCCGACATTTCCCTGCTGTATGAAAATGATCCGGGAAGCAAGGTGTTCCAGGGGATCACGACGGAGGTGACGGGAAACTGCGGGTTTTCTCCATTTCCGCTGATACGGGACAGGGAATGGTTAAAGCGGAGAAGGGCGTCGCTGGCATTTATTGATGTGGAGGAGGTGCCCTGGGACTGGGCGGACTTTGAAGGCTACCGAAAACGGATGGAGGCGGCCGGGCCCAATGTAAACCTGGTTCCTCTGGTGGGTCACGGAAGCATCCGGGCGTCGGTGATGGGGTACGAGGATAAAAAGGCGGACAGCGGGCAGTTGGAACGGATGTGCGGCATTTTGGAGGAACATTTCAGACAGGGGGCCGCCGGCATTTCAACAGGATTAGGTTATCCGCCTGATTTCTATGGAGATGAGGAAGAACTGACGGCCCTGGCACGTGTGGTGAAGAAATGGGATAAGATCTTCACGTTCCACATAAGAGGTGAGCGGGCGACGCTTTTTAAGGCTGTAAATGAGGTGATCTCCATAGGAAGGAACAGCGGGGCCAAGGTTCACATATCCCACCTGAAATGTGCGGGCGTTCACAATAAAGGACGCAGCGGGGAACTGCTGGACCTGATCGATAAAGCGGCTGGAGAGGGCGTTGATATCACCTTTGACCTCTATCCATATACCGCGGGCAGTTCCTATCTGGGGCTGGTATTTCCGCCGGCATTTCATGAAGGGGGAATGGAGGCGCTGATAGAGCGGCTGAATGATCCTGAAATGAGGGGGGAAATCATCAGACAGATGGAAACAGGAACGCCCGGCTGGAGCACCTTCATAGGGGAACAGCAGGGGGAAAACCTGATGATTACCAGCCTGGCATTGCATAAGGAATGTATTGGCAAACGGATATCTGAAATCGCCCGGAGATGGAACTGTTCTCCGGCGGAAGCGGCCTGCCGCCTGATGGCAGAGGAAAAGGGCCGTGTGGAAATGGTTATGTTTCTGACGGATGAAGAGGACATGGACCGGATCGCCCTGCATGACAGGTGTCTGTACGGGACGGACGGGCTGGCCATGGGAGATGTGAAACCATTGATCCGCCAGATGCCCCACCCCAGATATTATGGAAGTTTTCCGGTTTTGTGGAACCGGTATGTGGGCAAAGGGGCATTTTCTCCGGAAGAACTGATCCACAGGCTGACCGGGGCGGCCGCCAAACGGTTCGGCCTCTTGGAGCGGGGAGAGGTGAGAGAAGGATACTGGGCGGACCTGGCTGTGATTGATCGGGAGAAGTTTAAGGCAATGGGAGATTATGAGAATCCGTGCCGGGTCTCTGCGGGGATTGAATATTTGATGGTGAATGGGGTTTTGGAGATCCGGGATGGTGTGAAGACGGGAGTGACTGGGGGGCGGATTTTGGAGTGATGTTATATTAAGGGTAAATCGTTAGGGGATGTGAAAAAGTCCTATGGAAAAAGAACGCTTTCAGGTATAGAACCTGGAGGCGTTCTTCTATTTGCGGTAAAGTTAAGCGGTTATGAATAAGAATATTGATACTGTTATGATGTGGAGCAGGAAAGATTACCGTTCTTTCGGGCGTGTTGACTTGCTTGCCGTTTGCATGATAAGATGAAACCAAGAAACTTGGAATTTGAGAGAAAAGCCCGGATTTTTGCGGTTTAAGGGGCTGAGACGAGGGCAGCGGGAAAGACGGGAGGAGTACATGAGCATAAGAGTTCGCCTTGCCATTGCGTTTTCATTTTTTATCATTGCACCACTGATGGTTTTGATGGCATACAGCAATAAAATATCGTCGGAGGTCCTTTTGGATCAGATCAGCGACGCCCAGGTCCATACGGTGGAGAGCTATTCCAGAACCGTTAATGACATGCTGATGGATATGAACCGTCTGCTTCTCAACATGTCGTCGGATAATGACGTCCGCCGTCTTATGAGCGGAGAGGCAGAAAAAAAGGATGGCGGAGACATGCTGTTTAAATATCAGCAGCTACAGATGTTTGACGATATTCTGGAAGGCGCGCAGATGTTTCTGATGAAGTATCCGTTTGCAGTCATGATCATCCCCAATGAGGGGCAGAGCTTTGGAAGCAGGGAAAATATCGGCGCTTATGCGGAAAGCCTGAAAGCTTCTTCCTGGTTTCCTGAAGTGATGGCCAGCAGAGACAGCACGATCCTGTGGCTGGATCCTCTAAAGACAGGGGATTCCATCAAGGAAAACCGGTTTTGCGCTGTAATTCCGGTAAAAGAGAGCATGACCAGCCAGAAGAATATTGGGATCATCTATATTGAATTATCAGAAAAATATATCTATGACATGATGACACGAAGTGCGTCCCATTCCGAACTGTACCTTGTGGATAACGACGGCCATATCGTGTCGGGCGGTGATAAGAACGCTATCGGAAGGGAGTTCCCTCTCCTGTCATTTGAGAAAGCTGCGGATTCCAGCGGCTGGAAGAAGGTCGGGTATGAGGGCCGGGAGATGATGGTGGTCTATTCCTCTCCTATGGTAGAAGAGTGGAGGGCGGTGTCTGTGACCCCATATGAGACCATCTTTTCACGGGTAAATGCAGTCCATAACAGGACTTATATCATAACCTTGGTTTTGCTGGGCATATTTGTGGCAGTGGCTCTGGGAATCGCCCAGTTAATCAGCCGTCCGGTGATGTCTCTGAGCGAGAAGATGAATCAGGTGGAAGAAGGAAATCTGGGAATCCGGGTGCCTGAGACGGGACAGGGAGAGATCCGGGTGCTGCAGACCAGCTTCAACCGCATGCTGGACAGGATCAATGATCTGATGAAACAGCTGAAGATCAGGGAAAACCAGAAGCGTGAGGCGGAGATCGACGCGCTCCAGGCACAGATCAATCCCCATTTCCTGTTCAACGTGCTCAGTTCAATCCGCTGGGCGGCTGCGGCTAAAGATCCGGGCGTGGAGGAAATGGTGCTCCAGCTTTCTGCCTTGCTCAAGATGAGCATAAAAAAGGGGCAGGAACAGATTACTTTGCTTGAGAGCTGCCAAATGCTGGAAAAGTATGTGAGCCTTCATAACCTGAGGCATCAGAATAAGGTCGAACTCAGAATCTTTATAGAGGAAGGGATGGGATATCATCTGCTTCCCAGGCTCCTTTTGCAGCCATTGGTGGAGAATTCCATTATCCATGGGATGGGAAACATGGAGAGCGGCCATATCACCATTCGTGGGGAGGAAAAGGACGGCTTTCTAAACATCCGGGTAGAGGACGACGGAGTGGGCTTTCCGGAGGGCTTTGATCCTGAACTGAGGCAGATGGATAAAAAGCGGAACAAGGCATCCTTTTCCAGCATAGGCCTTATCAACGTGAGGGACAGGGTTAACCTGTACTATGAGGGGAATTCTCATTTCCGCCTGTATAACCGGATGGAGGACGGAGAGTGCAGGGGGGCGGTAGTGGAGATATCCATCTGTCTTGAGGCGATTGAACGGTATGAACGGGAACAGGATGAGTAAAGGAGAAGGCCATGCTTAGGATAGTGATCGTGGATGATGAAATTAATATTGTGGAAGGACTTAAAAAAACTGTAGAGTGGGAAGAGCATGGCTGCCAGGTTGTGGGAACTGCTTATGACGGTATTGCAGCCTGGGATGTGGTCTGTGAAAAGGAGCCGGATATTTTGATCACGGACATCACCATGCCTGGAATGGACGGCATTAAGCTGGTGGAGAAGCTGAGATCCAGGTTTCCTGCCATGCGTTTCATCTATCTGACCTGTAATGATGATTTTGAGATGGCAAGAAGCGCGTTTCGTACGGGAGCCTGTGATTATATTGTGAAGGAAACCATGACCCGGGAAGAACTGTATAAATCCATAGAAAAGGCGGAAAAAGAGATTGTAAACTATCGGGAAAATATGCTCAATAAAGCAGTGGTTTCCAATGAACTGAAGATTCTGCCTTATGGACTGGATTTTGAGAAAAACCGCTATCTGATGGGGCTTCTATATGTACTGCCATTATATGGAGAAGAAGAAAATGGACCTGCGGACCGTTTAAAGCAGCTGATCGTAAAGTTTCCTGACTGTTTTTTGTTTAGAAGGTCGGATTATGAATATGTGGTCATGATGAAAGGACAGGAGGGAGAAGAGAAGCAGCTTGTATCAGAACTTTATGGGCAGATCAGCAGGCAATTTGACGGAGAACAGACGCTCACTTATTTTTATGCTGGCCTGGAGCCCTGCAGGAAAGACAATATCAGCAGATTATACGAGAATCTGAGGCAGCTGCGGTCTCGGCGTTTCTATAGAAAACACAGAATGTTTTTAATTGAGGAGAGTGGGGAAGAGGAGCATTTTGTAAAAGAAACGGATCAAGCGGCTTTGCTGAACCGCTGCGAGGACTGTATCCGGGAATTGGATACGGAGAAATCGGAACAATGGGTCAAAGGTTTTCTAAAGGAAGTATCCGGGAGACGGGAAACACCGGAATCCGTCCTGGAGACAGGAGAGCAGGTTCTTGTCCTTCTTCTGCGCGAAGCTATGCGGGTCAATGCATCGATTCCCAACGTGATGACATGCCTGCAGAGAAAACGGATTTACCAGGTATGCAGTATCTATGAACTGGAACAGCTTCTGTACTGGATGCTGGCGGACGGTATCGCCAGAATCAGGGAATGCGCATATTCCAGCCGGGATGAGGTGCTCACCAACGCTCTGCGCTATATAGAGGAAAATCTGGGAGAGCATTTGAGCCTGGGCCGTGTGGCGCAGCATGTTTCCATGAATGCCAGCTATTTCAGCCGCTATTTTAAGGGGAAAATGGAAGAGAATTTTGTGGATTATCTGGTTCGCCAGAGGATGGACCGGGCGAGGCAGAAGCTTAAATATACAGGGCTTTCTGTAGAAGCCATTGCGGCGGAAGTGGGGTATTCCAATATCACATATTTTAATGAATCCTTTAAGAAATATACAGGACAGACACCGGGTGCCTATCGGAGACAAGAAAAAAAGATGTAAAAATATCGGAAACTTATGTAAATATTGGTTATGTTTTGGCAGCTGCCTGGATGATATAGTTTAATCATCAAGCAGCTGCTTTATTATTAAGCCTTCCAGGCTATGATACAGAAAGGGAGTTTACAAGAATATGATGACAGGACTCAGCAAAAAGAACGTCCGGCGCAATACCATAGCCGGCTGTCTGTTTATCGCACCGAGCTTTATCGGTTTCATCCTGTTCAGCCTGTTCCCCTTGATTTTGACAATTGTGCTTAGTTTTTCACAGTGGGACCTAGTCTCAGGTCTGAAAGGAATTAAACTGATTGGATTCGGTAATTATGTGGAACTTTTTAAAGATCCTGTATTTTATGAATCCTTAAAGAATAATATCCTGTTCGCCATATGGTCCCTGCCGGCATTGTTGATATTAGGGCTTTTCGGAGCAATACTGATCAATGACTATGTATTTTCAAAACAACTGTTTAAGACTGTCTACTTCCTGCCTTATATTTCCAGCGGCGTGGCGGTGGCAACTGTCTGGAAAGTGGTGTTCCAGCCGACTTACGGACCGGTCAATGAATTCCTCAGAAGCCTGGGCATGGTAAATCCGCCCAAATGGCTGGCTGATCCAAAATGGGCGCTGTTCACCATCACGCTGATGTTTATCTGGCAGAACATCGGGTATTATATGCTGGTTTACATAACAGGTCTGCAGTCCATACCGAAGGATCTGTATGAGGCGGCGGATATCGATGGGGCCGGTAAGTGGCAAAAGATTAGATATTTAACTATCCCCTTAGTCAGTCCCACCACATTTTTCCTGTTCATTACGGGAATCATCAGCTCCTTTAAGATCTTTGACGCGATCCAGATCTTGACAAAAGGCGGGCCGGGAACCTCTTCTTCTGTACTGGTGCATTACCTTTATAAGGTATCCTTTGAATTTTATAAAATCGGTTACGGAAGCACCATGGCGATCATTCTGTTCTTGGTAGTGGTTATCATCACCATATTGCAGTGGAGGGGGCAGAAAAAATGGGTCAATTATTAAGGGAGGTGCAGGTTAAATGAAAAGACGCAGATTTGGTGTGGACACAGTTCCGATGATGCCGAGAGTTATAATCACTTGTCTGATGGCTCTGCTGGGAATCATCATGTGCGCCCCTCTGTTGTGGATGATCAGCACATCATTTAAAATAGAAGCAGATGTGTTCAACTTCCCGATTGAATGGATTCCGAAGAGGACGAGAGGGTTTGAAAATTATAAGGATGTATGGAACGGAGTGATGCCGTTCGGGCTTTACTACTGGAACTCTATAAAGGTCACCTTGATTTCAGTGGCTGCGTCCATATTTGTGGGATGTCTGGGAGCATATGGTTTTTCCAGAATTGATTTTCCAGGGAGGGATAAGCTGTTTCTGCTGTATATTGCCACCATGGCTATACCGGAGCAGGTGACTTTGATCCCCAGGTTTTTGATTTTCCGCCAGATGGGAATCTTTGATACTCATATCTGTCTGATTATAAATGCCATGTTCAGCGTGCTGAGCGTATTTATGCTGAGACAGTTTATGGTGACGGTGCCGTTTGAACTTACGGATGCCGCCAAAATTGATGGCGCGGGCCATCTGCGCATTTTGTTTCAGATTATTATGCCGATTGCAAAGCCGGCGATAGCAACCTTCGGTATTTTGAAATTTGTTTGGACCTGGAATGACTATCAGAATCCGCTGGTGTTTCTCACCTCGTCGGATCTGTATACTATCCAGTTGGGAGTTAAGATGTTTTCAGACGCTTATGGCGATTACTATTCGCTTATGATGGCGGCCGCAGTATCTGCGATTCTGCCGTTGTTAATCATTTTTCTGTTTGGGCAAAAATATATAATTTCCGGTTTAGTAGCCGGCAGTGTAAAGGGATAAAGGAGAAAAGGCATGAAAAAAAGAAATGTATTGAGAAGTGTGATGTGCGTGGTGCTGGCCGGGGCTATGATGTGCGGCTGCAGCCCGAAGAAAGATGATGGAGCATCCAAAACTGACGCAGGCAGTGGAGCAGCCCAAGAGCAGAGCTCTGCTAATGGGAGCGACGTTGAATCCGCAGAAGGCGGAGAACAGGTAGTGCTCAAATGGTATACGGAAACAGATGAAGTTTCCAACAAGAATGTATACAAGACACAGGAGATCGCTGATGCGTTCATGAAAAAATATCCCAACGTCAAGGTGGAGGTACAGCCTCTGGTTGCCAATACGAATAACGAAGAGTACGCCAAAAAGGTAGATCTGATGCTTGCCAGCGGCGAGCAGATCGATATTATGAATTTCTCCAGCTCTTCCAACGTGGTGCAGAAAATCAACGCCGGCGTGCTGGAACCGCTGAATGAATACGCGGAGTATCGGGGCGTGGATTTAAAGAATGACTATAAGGGCGCGATGGAGGTGGACGGTAAGATTTACCAGATTGTGAATCAGGACTCCGCGTATATCGTGTTCATCAATGAAGACATGCTCAAGGAAGCGGGGCTTGAGAACCCTCCGATTGACTGGACTTGGGAAGGATATGCGGATTACGCAAAAAAATTGACAAAAGGGGAGGGAAGAGACAAGGTATACGGTTCCTATTTCCATACCTGGAATGATTTCTATCAGATCGGAACCCTGGGCGTGATACCTGGAAACTCTTTCTATAAAGAAGACGGCAGCGCTAATTTTGACCATCCGGCCATCAAGGGATTTATGGAATTCAGAAACCAGATCGAAAATGTGGATCAAATCTCCATGCCGTATATCGATATTAAAACTCAGAACCTGGCGTACAGGAGTTTATTCTTTGATTCCAAGGTAGCCATGATGCCGCAGGGTACCTGGATGCTGACGGATATCAAGGACCAGGAGAAGTATCCTCATACCTTCAGAACCACATTTGCTACCCTGCCCAGATATGATGAAACGGCTACTCCGAACACCACCATATCCACATACGGGCTGGGATACTGTGTCAATGCCAACAGCAAACATAAACAGGAGGCATTTGATCTGATCAATTTCATCACCTCAGAAGGATATAATATCAGCAAGGCATTTTTATCCCCTTGGAAGGAGGCGGATCATGCGGCCATCGCAGCCAGTATCATGGGAGAGGATCAGTCTTTATATGATCTGGACGCATTTAATAAAGTCATGTATGAGTCCGATATGATCGAAAATAACAAGACTTATATCCCTGTTTATGACCGTGAGATCGATGCGATCCAGGCGGAAGAAGGGGAAAAATATTTGACCGGGCTTCAGGATATCGACACTACGATCAGCAACATGCAGACAAGAGCTACGGAAATCATAGAAAAAAATAAATAAAATAAACAGATGAGGGGCGGCTTGCTGGCCGCCCTTTCTTAAAAGCGGAAGTAACAAGATGAGCCTGTGCCAGCGCTGCCTTCGCAGGTTCAAATTCTCCAGGCGCAGCGCAGAAAAGAGGAGTGAGAACTATGGAAATACATATCATACCACAACCCCGGTACGTGGTTTCAGAGGGCGAAAAATCAGGACTGAAAACCAGCGGCTTGGAAGCTGAGCTCTCCATGCCGCAGGAAGATGAGCGGCTGGTCAGCCATGCAAAAGAGATATTTGCAGGGCTGACCGTCAGGGCAGAGAACCGGGGGTGCTATTCTCTGGTCTGTAATATAAAAGAATATGATCCCGTTCTGGCAGACAGGAGCGTTGGAAAGACGGACGGATATTCCCTGCGGACAGGAAAAGGCACGCTGGAGCTCTATGCTGATACGGCTCCGGGACTGTTCTATGGAATGATGACTGTAAAACAGCTTACAGAGACATATGGGGAACTTCCCCAAGTCACTGTGGTGGACTGGGCGGATATGAAGCTTCGCAGTGACTATCTGGATCTGAGGACCATTTATCCCACCTATGACCATATGTTGGAATATATCGGAAAGCTGGCGGAATTTAAGCTCAACACACTGGTTATCGAATATGAAGATAAACTGCCGTTTCAGAAGATGAAATTTCTCTGCCATCCGGAGTATGCGTTTACAATGGAAGAATTCCAGGAGATTCTGGAGACTGCCAGGAGAAATTTTATTAAAATCATTCCTCTCCAGCAGTCCTTCGGTCATTTGGAATATGTATTGAAACATGAAAAATACCGCAGTTTGAGGGAGATTCCCCAGGCCGTGGGAGAGATGTGCCCGCTGCGGCAGGGAGCTCTGGAACTTTCCCGCGCCCTGCTGGAAGAGACAGCGGCGCTTCACCCACAGGCGGAATATCTCCATATAGGCTGTGACGAGGTATGGAGCCTGGGCAGCAGCCGTGAATGCATGGAATCGGGTAAATCCAGGGAAGAGATATTTATAGAGTACGTGAACCGGCTGGTGGATATGGTCTGTGCTCTGGGAAAGAAGCCTGTGCTCTGGCACGACATGATTGCCAGATGCGGGGAAGCGGAACTGTCCCGTCTGGATAAGCGGGTGATCGCAGCCGTCTGGATCTACAATGGCAATGATCTGAGACATCAGGCGGTTCCCATGATAAGAAAACTGAGAAAGCAGGGAATCCGGGTGCTTGGAGCCGGTGCGGTGCGGTCGGGAGACGGCAATGGGGATCAGAACTATCCTGTAGTCCAAAATCGGATTCCTAACCTGGATGGCTGGAGTCGCATTGTCGTGGAGGAACAGCTGGAAGGAATGATCAATACCAATTGGGCCTCTCCTTTTTCACTGGGAAGGCCATATGGTCTGTATGAATCCGCGTTTTATACGATTATTTACGGAGCGGAGCGCTGCTGGAATCAGAAAGAAGGGACGATGGATTTTCTGGACCGTTTCTTCCATGTGTTCCATGGGGTACCGGACAGCCGTCTGGCAGACAGAGGGTATATGGCGGAAGATTATTATAACCTGATTCCGCAGATGTGTTCCGAAATCACCAGAAATCAGGAGACTGCGCGGCTGATTGAAGTGATGCGCAGATATGAACACGCTATGAACCTGCATTTTCCAGCTCACAGCCAGATGTTCCGTCTGGCCATGTTTCCAGGCCGTGAGGAGGAGGCCCTGTCTCTTCGTGCTAAGGCGGATTACACATACCGGACGCTGGAGGGTGTGAAAAAAGATATGGAAGAGGCAGTGTCGGGATTGTTAAGAGCATCTATGGCAGATCTGTTCCTTAGATCCAGGTTTTATCTGCCGGAACTCTATGAGAGGAATATCAGGAAATTATTGGAAGGGCAGGATGAATGATGACAGGAAAAGAGATAGTTAAACGGGTGATAAGTTACAATGACGCGCCCAGAATCGGATATGGTTTTAATCCGGAGTATGGTCCCAGCGACCTGTATATGTGTAATCTGGCGGTGCCGGAGGGAATGGATGTTTCCTGGCATGAAGCATCGGAATACGCAGACAGATATGAGATACTGAGACATTTTAACGGAACCGTCCGTCATGACGAATACGGGAATCTTTGGGGAAGAATGAGACAGGACACTACCGGAAAGGGAGAGGCCTTATGGGGAGCGCTGGAGGAGTGGGAGGATCTGGACGATTACCAACTGCCTCCATTGGATGATCCGGCCCTCACAGTTCATTTAAGGCAGACTGTGAAGGAACATGCTGATAAGTATATGATCGGGATACTGCCGGGATTTCCGTTTTCTATTATGCGCAATCTGAGGAAATTCGATGAGTTTCTGATGGATGTGATCCTGGAACCGGAGTTGGTGACAGAGCTTGGCAGGAGGGTGACGGACCAGCTTGGCAGAATTATTGAAAACTATGCGGATGTGGGAATGGACGCGGTGATGGTTTATGAGGATTGGGGAATCCAGGACAGGCTGCTGATAAGCCCGGCCTGCTGGAGAGAAATCTTTTTCCCGTTTTTTGAACAGCTGGCTTCTAAAGCACATGAATGCGGCCTGTCGTTAATTGTGCATTCCTGCGGGTATATCTACGATGTGCTGGAGGATATGATACGAGCCGGAGTAGATGTCTTTCAGTTTGACCAGCCCACACTGATGGGAGAAGAGCGGGTGGCAGCTCTGCTCAAACAGTACAAGAGGACTTTATTTTCTCCTGTGGATATCCAGAAAGTCCTTCCCGGAGGCGATAAAAAGGAGATTGAAGAGGAAGCGGAGCGGATGATCCGGCTGTTTGCAAAAGGCGGAGGCCTGATAGCCGGTGATTACATGGATTATCCGACCATTCAAGTGAAAGAGGAGTGGGCCGGATGGGCGAGAGCTGTATTCATGGAAAAGGGATGGAGCGGAAATGAAAAGGTTTGAGTTAAATGGGATTTGGTCCATGAGGGAGGCAGGAACGGACCTGGAAGTGCCTGCCGGAATTCCAGGTTCTGTCTATTCTGCATATCTGGAAGCAGGTATGATGGAAGACCCTTATTACAGGGATAATGAGCTGAAAGCGCTTAAAATGATGGAAAAAGATTATCTGTTTACACGCCGGTTCGCCCTGGACAGGAAATTCATAGATAGTGGAAAGCTTCTCCTTCATGCGGAAGGGCTGGATACAGTCTGCCGGATATTCATAAACGCGGCAGAAGCGGGGCAGGCGGACAACATGCACCGCATATGGGAATTTGACGTCTCATCGATGGTGAAAGAAGGGGAAAATGAGATTTCTATCCTGTTTCTTTCGCCTACCCGGTGGATACAGGATGCGGTCAACCGGGATGAGATTGGAGGCAGCTATCATGCCATGCACGGATTTCCTCATATGAGAAAGGCGCACTGTATGTTCGGATGGGATTGGGGCCCCCGCCTGCCTGATGCCGGAATTTGGAGGGATATCTGCATTCTGGCTGTGGATAGTTCCAGAATCCTTAACTTTTCCATCCGGCAGAAGCATTATGAAGATGGGAGTGTGGAGCTGGAGGTTTCAGTGGAGCAGTCGGGCGGAGCAGATGTGGAGATCACCGTCACAGACCCGGACGGGCTAAAGCATGACATGGTATGTGAAAAGCCGTATTGGGTTGAGAATCCCAGGCTTTGGTGGCCCAACGGTTATGGTGAACAGCCGCTCTATACCGTGGAAACCAGGCTATGGGAAAATGGAGTAATAGCGGATTATTCGGTGAAGAGAATCGGGCTCAGGACTTTAAATGTGAGGCGTGAAAAAGATGAGTGGGGAGAGAGTTTTGCCCAGTGCGCCAACGGCACCGCCTATTTCGCTATGGGCGCTGATTATATACCTGAGGATAACTTGTTCTCCAGAATCACACCTGAGAGGACGAGAACGCTTTTAAAACGGTGTGCGGCCGCTAATTTTAACACAATACGGGTGTGGGGCGGAGGGTATTACCCCGATGATTATTTTTATGATATCTGCGATGAACTGGGGCTGGTGGTGTGGCAGGATTTTATGTTTGCTTGTGCCAATTACCATTTGACCGGGGCGTTTGCGGCAAATATAAGAGCGGAGTTTATAGACAATGTGAAACGTCTGCGGCATCATGCGTCCCTGGGGCTGTGGTGCGGCAACAATGAGATGGAAATGTTTCAGGCTCAGGGAGAGTATGGGGGAAATGCAAAAACGCGTTCTGACTATATCAGGATGTTCGAACACATCATTCCCGAGGTGTTGGAGGAGTATGATCCGGATACCTGTTACTGGCCTGCCTCCCCTTCCAGCGGAGGCGGATTCGACGAACCCAACGCCCCGGACCGGGGGGACGTGCACTATTGGGATGTATGGCATGGGGAGAAGCCATTTACGGAATACAGGAAATTTTTCTTCCGGTATGTTTCAGAATTCGGGTTCCAGTCATTTCCTTGCATGAAGACTATAGAATCGTTTACCCTGCCTGAGGACCGCAACATATTCTCCCGGGTGATGGAGATGCATCAGAGAAATGAAGGGGCTAATGGGAAGATCATGAAGTATCTGTCCCAGACATTCCTGTATCCTAAGGGGCTGGAGAACCTGACCTATGCCTCCCAGATCCTTCAGGCAGAGGCGATCCGGTATGGAGTGGAACACTGGCGCAGAAACAGGGGAAGATGTATGGGAGCCGTATTCTGGCAGTTAAATGATATCTGGCCGGTGGCGTCCTGGTCCTCAATCGACTATTACGGGCGGTTAAAAGCTCTTCATTACTATGCAAAGCGCTTTTTTGCGCCTGTGCTCTTATCCTGTGAAGAGACGGGGGAAACCACCAAACGGGTATCTGTTGTCACGGAACCGTCTGCAATCGAGACTTCTGTCCGTTTTTCCGTATCTAATGAGACGATGAAACCAGTGAAAGCCAGCGTGTTCTGGCAGCTTAGAGAGAACACAGGCAGGGTGCTGGAGGCCGGAGCTTTTGGAATCGATGTCCCGGCGCTGGAGAGCTGTTGGCACCCTAAAATGGAATTTGCCGGAGTTGATTTTTTGTGCCAATACCTCAGCTATCAGCTCGTCCTGGATGGAAGAACGTATTCGGACGGCACGATACTATTTACAGCGCCAAAACATTTTCAATTTTTGCATCCTGAACTGAACTGGAGGCTGGAGGGCAGAAAACTGATCGTATCATCGGACTGCTATGCAAAATCTGTAGAAATTCAGGCAGAGGGAGAGGAATGCGTGTTCAGTGATAATTATTTTGACTTAAACGGCGGTGAAAAAACAGTGGAGATTCTGGAGGGCAGGCCGGATACATTCCGGCTTAGGAGCGTATATGATATCCGCTAGAGGTGTCTGAAGGACTGATGCTGAGGCAGTATAATTCTATAAATAGGAGAAAATGGAAAATGACGGAACGAAAATATGGGGAATTAGAAGTTAAAATATTTGAAACCAGAGAGGAACTTGGCCGGAAGGCGGCGGAGGATGCCGCCGCCTGCATACTGGATTGTCTGAAGGAGAAGGAAACGATCAGCTGTATCTTTGCAGCGGCTCCATCGCAGAATGAATTTTTGAAGACTTTAGCTGAGTGGAAAGGCATTCCATGGGAGCGGATCAACGCTTTTCATATGGACGAATATATCGGCCTCAAGCAGAAGGACAGCCGTTCTTTCAGTGGATTTTTATCCCGGGCCATATTTGACAGAGCACCTTTCAGGAGCGTGAATCTGCTGGACGGCATGGCAAAGCCGGAAGAAGAGTGCGGCAGATATTCAGAGCTTCTGGAACAATATCCGGCAGATATCGTGTTTATGGGAGTTGGGGAAAATGGACATATCGCCTTTAACGATCCAGGAGCTGCTGATTTTAAGGATCCCAGACTGGTAAAGATAGTGGAGCTGGAAGAGTTATGCAGGCGGCAGCAGGTGAATGACGGCTGTTTTGAAACCCTTGATCAGGTGCCTGAGAGGGCTCTGACTGTAACGGTTCCTGCTCTGACAGCCCCGCGCCATCTGTTCTGTATGGTGCCGAATGAGAGAAAAGCAGAGGCAGTGAGCCGGATGCTGAACGGGGATATTGATGAAGCGTGTCCGGCCAGTATTTTGAGAAGGAAGGCCGGAGCAAAGCTCTATCTGGATGAGGGAAGCGCATCGAAATTGTAATCAGGAGAGAGGCTGAACATGAGAAAAATTCTTTTTAAGAATGCCAGAATCATCACGCCCACAGGCATCACGCCTGGAGAACTTCTGACAGTTGGGGACCGGATCGGAAAAATCGTGTTTGATGGTAGGATAGATGATGCCGCAGATGAGACGACAGACGTCAGGGGAAATTATCTGTCTCCCGGGTTTATCGACATCCATACCCATGGTGCAGGCGGCTCTGATTTCATGGATGGTACGTTGGAGGATATCTATCAGGCTTGCCGCATGCATTTGGCGCACGGGACTACATCCATCCTGCCCACCACGCTGGCCAGTACCAGAGAATCGCTGATGAGCTGTTTGGAGCTGTTCAACCAGGTGGAAATGAAGAAGAGAGGGCTCAGTACCATCCTTGGACTCCATCTGGAGGGGCCTTATTTCTCGTATGAACAGAGAGGAGCCCAGAGCCCAGAGCATTTGAGAAATCCGGACAGAGAAGAATATCTGGAAGCGTTAAAGCGTACGGACCGAATCAAAAGGTGGTCCTTTGCCGTGGAATTGGATGGAGCGGATGAGTTCCTTAATGTGCTGAAAGAGCATAAAATCGTCAGTTCCCTGGCCCATTCTGACGCCGACTGCGGCCAGGTGATGAGAGCCTATGAGAACGGGATGACGGCGTTAACTCATTTTTATTCAGCTATGACCGGAGTGAGGCGGGTGAACGCTTACCGGGCAGCAGGCGCGGTGGAAGCCGGCTATCTGCTGGACGATCTTTATGTGGAGGTGATTGCCGACGGCAGACATCTGCCCAAAGAACTTTTACAGCTAATCTATAAAGTGAAGGGCGCGGACCGCATTTGTCTGGTGACAGATTCCATGCGGGCGGCGGGAATGCCAGATGGGGAATCCGTGCTGGGGAGCCGGAATGGAGGTATGAAGGTGATCGTTGAAGATGGTGTGGCAAAACTCTGTGACAGAAGCGCATTTGCCGGCAGCGTGGCTACTGCCGACCGGCTGGTGCGTACCATGTACCGGTTGACGGATGCTCCGCTCCATGAAGTTGTGAAGATGATGACGCTGACACCGGCTAAGCTGATGAAAATAGATGCCCAAACCGGATCGATAGCGGTTGGGAAAATGGCTGATCTGGTGGTCTTTGATGAGGAGATACGGATTGAGAAGGTTATGACGAGAGGGAACTGGATTTTGGAGTGAGTGAGGTTTTTAACATAAAGGGTGACATAAAGGGTGAAGGCATTTTCGAAAATGCCTTCACCCTTTATGTTAAAGTCCCAGGCTATTTACATTAAATGGCTTGACGCATGATATAAAAAGTTATATTATATAGTTATGTAATAAAGTAACGAAACTATATAACACAACAAAGGAGGAAGTATCATGAAAAAATGTTTTAAGCTTCTAGCAGCCACCGCCTTAACCGCCGCCATGCTCTCAGGCTGTGCAAACCAGGCCAAAGTTGAGCCAAAGGAAACGCCCGCCCCTCAAACTGAAAAGCAGACAGAGGCCCCGGCCGCCGCTGCTTCTGAGGAGAAGAAAACAGAAGCTGATAAGTCTGCGGAATCGGAAACGAAAAAAGAGGCAGAATCGGAAAACGCCGCCAAAACAGAATACGAACCCGTTCACCTGAGAGTGGCCTACATGCCCAATATGGGAAGCGCATCAGCGATCATCGCGGCCCGTGACGGCGGATATTTTGACAAGGTGGGGATCACCGTGGATTTAGTCCAGTTCCAGGGCGGGCCTGCGGAGATTGCGGCCATGGCGTCGGGGGACATTGACATATCCCAGATCGGCCATGGCGCGCACGCGCTTTGCATTGAAGGGCAGGCGCAGATATTTGGCCTGGACCTTTATGGAAAGTCGGATGAAGTCATGGCCAATAAAGAGAAGGGAATTGAGAAAATTGAGGATTTGAAAGGCAAGACGGTAGCAGTGACCGCCGGCACTTCTTCAGAGATCGTGCTGGATCTGGCCCTTCAGAAGGCGGGCATGACCCGTGATGACATGGAACTGGTGGAAATGGACGCCAACGGCGCGGTTACGGCCATGATAAGCGGGAAAGTGGATGCCTGCGCCACCTGGTCCCCCAGCACCAACATCATTCGTGAGAAAATGGGCGATAACGTGATCGTGCTGGCTGGCAATGCGGATTTCTTCGACCAGGTCGCATTTCCGGGAAGCTTTATCGTGACCGAGGCATTTGCGAAGGACAACCACGATGCCATTGTGCGGTTCTACGGTGCGGTTCTGAAAGCCATGGATTACAGAAAAGAAAATGTGGAAGAAGTATGCAGGTGGCTGGCGAAAGAGATCGAGGCGGATCCGGAAACCATCATTGCCACCAAAGACAACTATGAGTGGCTGACTGCCAAAGATGTGGAAGAAGGGCTGGCCGACGGATCCATCAAGAACTGTTATGAGAGCCAGCAGCAGGTATTCATCGATTCGGAGCGCATCAAGGAGAAAGTGCCTGTGGAAGACTATGTGATGTTCGATGTGATGGGCGAAGCGCTGGAGTTATATAAGACCATTGAATAAGATAGAGGAAAGGGGTATCAGGGCTGATATCCCTTTCCACGTGAAGGGACGTAATTGGGCTATGAGACAGGAAGAAGGACTTCTTTTAGAACGGAAGGAATATTACAGAAAGACATTATTGGAAGATATTCTCCCATACTGGCTGGGGAAGACGGAGCCGGAGAGCGGCGGTTTTTACACGTGTTACAATGTGCTGGGCGACCGGCTTTTGTCAAAGGAAAAATATGTCTGGTCCCAGGGCAGATGTACCTGGATTTATTCAAAACTGGCCCGGGATGAAAGAATTTTGATGGATGAAAAAATGAGGGAATCATGCAGGGAACTGGCCTTAAAAGGATGTGATTTCCTGGAAAAATACTGCATACTGCCGGGAGACCGGGCGGCATTTGTCCTGGATGAAAATAATCAGGCCAAAGTGGTGGAACCTTATCACAGCAAATCCATCAGTTCATTTGCGGACTGCTTTGCCGCCATGGGCCTGGCGGCGGCCGGTGCACTGGAACATAATGTGGGACGGATCAAACGGGCTTTCCTGATGTTTGAACAGGTGGCAGAACAACTGAAAAATAATACATTCCGCACCGCGCCGGATGTGCTGCCCGAGGGCTGGCGCAGCCAGGCAGCCTATATGATTATGATTAACACTTCTTATGAGCTGGCCGATGCGTTGTCGGAAGCCGGAATGTTTGAAGAAGCCGAATCCGCCAGGGAAATGTGCCGATACGCCATCAACATGGAACTGAACCATTTTTTGACGGAAGACATGGTTCTGCTGGAATGTCTGGGGCCTGATTTTGAAGAGCTGGACACCCTGTACGGACGGCATATTAACCCGGGCCATACGGAAGAATGCATGTGGTTTATCATTCAGGCCGCCAGATGGCTGGGGATGGAAGAGGCGGAAAGAACGGCGCTGGAAGTGATAAAGCATATCAGCCGCATGGGCTGGGATGAACGGTATGGCGGCATGTATTATTATCTGGACCGGGATGGGGGAGAGCCTGAGGGCGCCTTTTTTGAAGGGGAAAAGGAACTGGCAGAGGGGGCGCTCAGAGACTGGAGCAATAAAATGTGGTGGCCCAACCTGGAGACGGTCTATGCCTCTTTAATGGGGTATCTGGTCTGCGGGGATGAGAGGTGCCTGTATGAGTATAACAGATATCATGAATATACATTCCGCACATTTCCAAACCCAGACAAAGAGGTGGGCGAATGGATTCAGATCAGGGACCGCCAGGGGCAGCCTGTGACGGGAACGGTGGGCGGCCGGCTTCCGGTGAAAGACCCTTACCACCTGATCAGGACGCTGATGCTGCTTGTGGATTTAATAAATGACGAGGTGGGGTAAAAATATCCTGTCCATCCGCCCTTTATTTGCCCTATGCCCTGTAAATTGATATAATCTAAGAAAAGGCTGGTGAGGTGCAGGGCTTATGTACAACAGGATAGAGATAGGGATGGCGGATACGCCATATCATTACCGGCAGTATATGTGGTTTATTGACGGGAAACCGCTGACAGCTTATCTGGAAGAGATGGTGAAGGCAGAGGGATATGAACGGCTTTATGTATATGGCGGCACCATGTCCGGGCTTTGTCCGGCGGGAAGCGGCCATATGCTGTTTGCATATGAGAGGGAATTTGTATGGAGATTATTTGATGAGGAAGAGGCTGTCTGCGTTCCCGTTTTGATCTGTGAAGACGATTTGGATTTAAGCTGCATCGTAGTTGTGGTGAAAGTCCGCAAGACGGAGAATGCGGTTTACTGGGATTATTTGGGGCTTTTAAATCATTGGGATGAAAAAACGGCGGAAAAATACGGAATCATTTGGACAGAGGCTTATACGGAAGAGGACTGGCTGGAATACGGGGAAACTCTGGCCTGGGAGCGCCCGGGAAGTTCCCTGTGGAGGCAGTGGACCGGTTTGCATTGGGAGGAGGAGCAGAGAAGAAGGTATCAAAACTTTGTGGCGCCCTATCTGAGGACGGAGGGCTGTTCGGAAAAGATCGGAACTCTGAATTTCTGCTTTGACCGTCAGGAATATGAAAAATGTGTGAAACAGGCCGGAGAATTATTTGGAAATCTATGATATAATGGTAACAGTCAGACGGTTACATATATATTCATAAAAGAGGAAAGATCTATGGCAAATACACAAAATAAAGCGGCTCTCCCAAAGGATCTGAAACGGAAAAACCGGAAAGAGATTTTAAAAGTATTCCAGAACTCGGAAAAAGAGGACTGGTCTTTGGCGGAACTGTCTGAGAAGACGGGGATCAGCCGGGCGACGGTAACAAAGGCGGTGATGTCATTTGTACAGAAGGACATCCTTATATATAGAGGGAAAGGGAATTCCACGGAGATCGGCGGGAAACGGCCGGATGTCTATGCGTTTAACAAGGAAAACCAGTTTTTGGCGTATATGAACATCGGAATCGGCTGGATGAGCATGGCCGTTCTGGATTTGAAACTGCAGGAGCTAAAAAGCATTCAGGCCGACATTTCCATCAGTTCCACCCTGGACGAAATGATCGGCGTCAGCAGGGATTGTTACAGGAAACTGATGGAAGAGACCGGGATTCCCACAGAAAAAGTCTATGGGCTGTGCATCAGCACCAGCGGACTGATCAATCAGGAAACGGGCAGCCTGCAGCACATCCTGTCCTATCCCAACTGGGGAAATGAGATCCCCATGCGGGCTATATTTGAACGGGAGTACCCGGGGCTTGTGATCCTGCTGGAAAATGTGGCCCGGGCTGCGGGAAGGGCGGAACTCTATTATAACCGGGAATTCGATGATAAGAAGGTATTTACCCTGTTCACCCACCGGGGCATTTCCGGCTGTCTGATCGACCAGGGGAAGGTGCAGAACAGCAGAAACAGCCTGATCGGGGAAATCGGCCACATCATCATCTGCCCGGAGGATCAGGATGTCTGCCGGTGCGGGAGCAAAGGGTGTTTTGAAAATATGGTTTCCGAGGAGCGGATGGTGAAACGGGTACATTTGTACCCGGAACGCCTTGAAAACTCCATTTTGGGCAGCCTGGAAGAAATCCATATAAGGGAAATCCTGCGGGCGGCCAATCAGGGGGATGAGTATGCCTGCGGGATCGTGGACGAGGCGGCCGGGTATTTTGCCATTGCCCTCAGGAATATTATTCTCACCGTGGATCCTGAGATCATTGTGATCCAGGGGCGGTATTCCGCCGGAGGGGAATATTTCAGACGGAAAATAGAGGAAAAACTTTATAATCCGGCTTATTTTCCCAATACATCCGACTGGTCCATTCTTTATGATGAAAAAAATATTTGGAAATTGGCGGAAATCGGGCTTTCTGCCGCCATGGCCGAGGAATTGTTCCAAGACTTTTTTCTTGACATGTAAAAAATAGTCTGTTAAAATAAGTACTCGTGTAGAAACGAGAGGATTCAAAGTCTGAAACGTGCTTTGAGTTCTCTTTTTCTTTGTGTGTATCCTATGGGAAATATGGGGATACTTTTGTTGCGGCAGTATGAGACTGCATGATGTGTGTGCGGCTGTCGGAGCGTTCCGAAATTACAGGAACCGGCGGCCATGAGAAAGGAATTATATGGAGACAGTGAGATTTGACGAGTTACAATTAGACGAGAGAATTCTGCGGGCAGTTACGGACATGGGCTTTGAAGCGGCGTCCCCGATACAGGCACAGGCTATACCTGTACAGCTTGAAGGGCTTGACATTATCGGTCAGGCACAGACGGGAACCGGCAAAACAGCGGCTTTTGGAATCCCTTTATTACAGAAGATCGATCCGAAAAGCAAAAAGCTTCAGGCAATTGCCCTTTGCCCAACCAGGGAACTGGCTATTCAGGTAGCTGAAGAGATCCGCAGATTAGCTAAATATATGCATGGAGTTAAGGTGCTGCCGATTTACGGGGGCCAGGATATTGTGAAACAAATCCGTTCCTTAAAAGACGGAACCCAGATTATCATCGGAACACCGGGACGCGTGATGGATCATATGCGCCGTAAGACGGTAAAATTCGACCATGTCCATACGGTTATCATGGATGAGGCGGATGAGATGCTGAACATGGGCTTTTTGGAAGATATGGAAACCATTTTGAGCCAGCTTCCGGATGAGCGCCAGACAATCATGTTTTCCGCAACCATGCCGGATGCCATCGCTAAAATTGCGAACAACTTCCAGAACAATCCGGTTACGGTTAAGGTTGTGAAGAAGGAACTGACGGTTCCAAAAGTGACCCAGTATTATTATGAAGTAAAGCCGAAAAACAAGGTGGAAGTGATGTGCCGCCTTCTGGATATGTATGCGCCGAAACTTTCCGTAGTTTTCTGCAATACAAAACGCCAGGTGGATGAACTGGTTCAGGCCCTTCAGGGACGGGGATATTTTGCGGAAGGCCTTCACGGAGACTTGAAGCAGATTCAGCGTGACCGGGTTATGAACAGTTTCCGCAACGGCAAAACGGAGATTCTGGTTGCAACGGATGTGGCGGCCCGCGGTATCGACGTGGATGATGTGGGAGCTGTGTTCAACTACGATCTTCCCCAGGATGATGAATATTATGTTCACAGAATCGGCCGTACCGGCCGTGCAGGACGGGAAGGAATCGCTTTCAGCTTCGTAGTTGGACGGGAAGTTTATAAACTCAGGGACATCCAGCGTTACTGCAAGACCAAGATCATCCCTCAGGCCATTCCTTCGCTCAATGATATCACGGAAATCAAAGTGGAAAAAATCATGGAACAGGTAGTGGACGTGATCAATGACAACGATCTGAGCAAGATGATCAATATCATTGAAAAGAAGCTTCTGGAGGAAGATTACACTTCTCTCGACCTGGCGGCAGCCCTGTTAAAAATGACCATGGGCGAAGAAAATGAAGACATTATTGACGACAGAAGACCGGCCCGCTCATTAGACGATCTGGGAAGTTCTTATTCTGATTCAGGCCGTGGCGGCCGTGGAAATGCCTATGGCAGCAGAGGCGGACGCGGCGGAAGCAGCAATGGCAACGGATACGGCAGAAGCCAGAGAAGCGCCCGTGACGACAGCATGGCCCGTCTGTTCATTAATATCGGTAAGGATCAGAATATCAAACCTGGAGATATCCTGGGAGCGATTGCAGGAGAATCCGGTATGCCCGGCAAGATGGTGGGAAGCATTGACATGTATGACAAATATACATTCGTGGAGGTTCCACGTGAGAGCGCGGATACGGTGCTGAAGGCCATGAAAGACGTTAAGATTAAAGGAAAGAATATTCATATGGAGAAAGCCAATTCGGGTAAATAGCAGAAGCTATTCCGGATGGAAAGTATCGGGATGGACAGTTTCCAGTATCCGGATGGACAGTTTCCAGATGGGGAGTTACCGGATGGGCAGTATCCGGACGGACAGTATCCGGATAGACAGTTTCCGGACAGCGGAGGCAATTGATTGAATGCGCTGACAGTATGAAGTGATAATAAAGATGATAAAGTTAAAAAGGCAATAAAGTTAAAAAGTAATAAAGTTAAAAAGTAATAAAGTTAAAAAAGTAATAAAATTAAAAAAGTAATAAAGTTAAAATGTAATAAAAACCGGTGAACCGGAGACTGCGGAAGTTTTAATCTTACCGCCGTTTCCGGTTCGCCGGTTTTTTTGTGCTGTTATTTGCAGCCATGGGGCGGGCCGGGAATTGATCTAAATCACCTGATGTGATACCCTCAGTTTTCGGGAAGAGTTTGGTTCCCATCATTTTATGAAAATAAAAATGGTAATTATTACTATTTATGTAACAATGTCACTGTGGCTTGTCCTTCTATTTGATATAGTAAGATCAATAAGAAAAATAAAAGAAGGAGGTCAGTGCATGAGTAAGTATGTATGCAGTATTTGCGGTTATATTTACGACGAGGCCGCAGGGATTCCCGATCAGCAGATTGCCCCGGGAACCAGATGGGAGGAACTGCCGGATGGCTGGGCCTGTCCGCTTTGCAAAGCGCCTAAGGAGGCATTCCGCCTTGCAGAAGAGGAGAAAGCAGTACATAAGGATGAACCGGCAGAAGAAAACAGAAAAGACGAACTGAGGGAATTATCTTTTGGAGAACTGGGCGCTCTGTGTTCCAATCTGGCAAAAGGGTGTGAGAAGCAGTATTTGGCGGAGGAGGCCGGGCTGTTTAACCAGCTCTCTGAGTATTTTATGGGGAAAGCGTCGCCGGTGGCCGATGCCGGAATGGAGCGTCTGCTGGCACTGGTTAAAATGGATTTGGAAGAAGGGTTTGGACAGGCGGAGGCCGCAGCTTCATCTGCATCTGACCGGGGGGCGCTGAGAGCGTTGACCTGGAGCCAAAAGGTGACCCGCATGCTGGAATCCCTGCTAGCGCGTTATGAAAAGGAACAGGGCGGGTTTATAGCCGGAACCAGGGTTTATGTCTGTGAAATCTGCGGATTTATCTATGTGGGTGAGGAACCGCCTGAGATCTGCCCGGTCTGTAAAGTGCCCAAATTAAAACTCACAGAGCTGAAAAGGAGGTAACTATATGCGTGCAGTAAGGAATATAAGATTATGTACTAAAGATTGTCTCTGCCTTTACGTTTGTCCCACCGGGGCCACTGATACGGAAACCGGGCAGATTGACGGGGACAAATGCATCGGCTGCGGAATCTGCGCCAATGCCTGCCCGTCCCATGCCATTTCCATGGTCCCTGAGAAATACCCTCCGCAGCAGAAAAAGGCGGAACCGGTGAAAATGAGCCTGTTTGCCCTCGCACAGAGCAAGGCGGACCAGGAAAATATTGCCCTTCAGATTGCAAAGAACGCCGATGACCCGGTTCTGGCCCAGCTTATGGAGGCTGCGGCAAAATCCAATCACCTGATGGCCGAAGATATACTGCGGGAGGCCGGATATATGCTGCCCCAGAGCCGGAATACCCGTGACTTTTTAAAGTCATTAGCGGAAAATCCCCCGGCAGAAGACTTTCCCGTGGATGCGGTGGAAAAGCTTCTGCGGCTGATTCCCTGTAATGAATAAAACTGCGTAACAGTTCAGACGGCTTCTTGACCGGCTTATGGGTTAAAGCGCCGTCTGAACGGTTGTAAAAACATCGGGAACCGGGACGGCTTGTGCCCGTCCGGTCATTGATTTCTGAATGAAATCGAGGTACAATAGATCCATTATACATATTTAAGGAGACTGAAAAATTTGATGGATCTGAGTGAGTACCTTCCATTCTGGAAAAAGTTAACGCCAGCCCAACAGGGTTTATTGAGAAATGCGGTAAGAGAGCGGAGATTTGCCAAGGGTGCCGTAATCCACAACGGTTCCTCCGACTGTATCGGGCTTTTAGTGATGGTCAGCGGACAGCTCAGGGTCTATACCATGTCGGAAGAGGGAAAAGAACTCACGCTTTACCGTCTGCTGGAACGGGATATGTGCCTGTTTTCGGCTGCCTGTCTGCTGAAAGGGATTCAGTTTGACGTGGTGGTGGAAGCGGAACAGGATTCGGTGGTGCTCCATATCCCGGTGGACATTTATAAGAAGCTGATGGACGAATCTGCGGCTGTGGCCAATTATACCAATGAACTGATGGCAACCCGGTTTTCGGATGTGATGTGGCTGATGGACCAGGTGCTGAATAAGAAGCTGGACAGCAGGCTGGCGGCATTTCTTCTGGAAGAGAGTGAGCTTTCAGGGACAGAAGAACTTCAGATCACCCATGAGCAGATTGCAAACCATCTGGGCAGCGTCAGGGAAGTGGTCACCCGGATGCTGAAGTATTTTCAAAATGAACAGCTAGTGAAGCTGAAGCGGGGCGGAATCCTGCTTTTGGACAGGGAACGGATGAAAACGCTGGCATCGGCCAGCCTGCGGCAGTGATGAACGGAATGTAGCAAAGTCACGGTGAAGACAGACATTTTATAGTATCCTTTAAACATGAACGATGAACATGATGAAAAGGAGAGATAAATATGTCTGTTTTTTCTGTAACAAGGGAGAATTTTAATAAAGAAGTTTTAAATTCCAAGGAGCCGGTGCTTCTGGATTTCTGGGCCGGCTGGTGCATGCCCTGTAAGATGCTTTCGCCGCTGATTGATAAAGTGGCCAGCGAAAACCCGTCAATTAAAGTCGGAAAAGTCAATGTGGAAGAGGAACAGGAACTGGCGGAACAGTTTCAGATCATGGGCATACCTGCCCTGGTGCTGATGAAGGACGGTAAA
This sequence comes from Clostridium sp. MCC353, assembly GCF_018785315.1. Lineage (GTDB taxonomy): Bacteria > Bacillota > Clostridia > Lachnospirales > Lachnospiraceae > CHH4-2. The sequence goes on from NZ_WQPN01000008.1 coordinate 76,197, forward strand.
CAGGTTTCCGGATCGGTGGGGCTTCAGCCTAAGTCCAGGATTGAAAAAATGATTAAAGAGTACATTTAGAGAAGGAGGAACGGATATGAGAGTATTGATTGTCGGCGGTGTGGCCGGCGGAGCGACGGCAGCGGCCCGTCTCCGCCGTTTGGATGAATCAGCGGAGATCATTGTATTTGAAAGGGGCGGATATGTGTCTTATGCCAACTGCGGCCTGCCTTATTATATCGGCGGGGTGATTGAAGAGAAGAAGAAGCTGACTCTTCAGACGCCGGAAAGCTTCTGGAACCGTTTCCGCGTGGATGTGCGGGTAAAGAATGAAGTCACGGACATTGACCCGGCGGCGAAGACCGTGACGGTCAAGCGTTTGGAGGACGGAAGCGAGTATACGGAACACTATGACAAACTGATCCTTTCTCCGGGCGCTAAAGCCATAGTTCCTCCATTTCCCGGAATTGATAATGACAAGATTTTCACCCTGCGGACCGTGGAGGACACCTACCGGATCAGGGAGTATATTGAGAAAAATAAACCCGGCCGGGCCGTTGTGGTGGGAGGCGGATTTATCGGCCTGGAGATGGCTGAAAACCTGATCCATTGGGGAATTGACACCACGCTTGTACAGCGGGAAAACCAGATCATGCTGCCCTTTGATTACGATATGGCCTGTGAAATGCATTCTTACCTGAGAGGAAAGGGCATGGATCTGAGAGTGAACGCGGAAGTGAATGGATTTTCGGATGAAAATGGAAACGTGGTGACTCATCTGAAAAATGGAGATGGAATAGAAGCGGATTTTGTAATCCTGGCAATCGGCGTGACGCCGGACACTAAGCTGGCCGAAAAAGCCGGTCTGGAACTGGGGATCAGAGGCGCCATCCGGGTGAACGAACACATGCAGACTTCGGAGCCGGATATCTATGCTGCCGGTGATGCGGTGGAAGTGAAAAACTTTGTGACTGGTGAGCGGACATTGGTGTCGCTGGCAGGCCCGGCCAACAAGCAGGGGCGCATTGCGGCGGACAATATCTGCGGGCGGAACAGCACATTTAAAGGATCACAGGGGTCTTCCGTATTGAAGATGTTTGATATGACAGCGGCATCTACAGGAATTAATGAAAAAATGGCCAAAGAATCGGGAATTCCTTATGATAAAGTGGTGACGTACAGCGTTTCCCATGCCACATACTATCCTGGCGCCACCAATATGACCATAAAAACCCTGTTTTCACCGGAAGACGGCCGGATTTTAGGCGCCCAGATTGTGGGATTTGAAGGCGTCGACAAGCGGCTGGATGTGATGGCGTCAGCAATTCATGCCGGTATGACGGCGGAGGATTTGACGGAACTGGATCTGTCCTATGCTCCTCCCTACTCGTCGGCCAAGGACCCGGTGAACATGGCCGGTTATGTGATTGAAAATATTATGACAGGCAATGTAAAACAATTTCACTGGCACGATGTGGAGCGGCTGACCGGCGATGATTCCGTCACCATGCTGGACGTGAGAAATGTCAATGAATACGAAAAAGGCCACATCCCCGGAACTGTGAATATTCCTCTGGATGAACTGAGAGAGCGTATGAAAGAGCTGGATCAGGCGAAAGATATCTATATAAACTGTCACAGCGGCCTCAGAAGCTATATTGCATGCAGGATTTTAACTGCCAGCGGGTTCAACTGTTATAATTTATCAGGCGGATTCCGTTTTTATGAATGCATGCTAAATGACCGTATTTATGATGAAAGCCCGGTTCATCCGTGTGGGATCAGAATTTAGATTCGCTCTAACCCGTGATGAATCTGCCGGATAATTTTGCAGTGACTGTTTACAGCCCCCTCTGGCGGACCCGCCAGAGGGGACTGTGAACAGTCATATTTTGCAGGATAATAGATATGGATTGAAAAAAACTGTAAAACATCGTAGAATAGAGAACGTAGACAGTTAAAAAAATATCAAGCCGTTTATTCGGCAGAATAGAGGGATAAAATATGGTGATACAAAGTAAAAAAGTCTGGATTGCCGGACAGTTTCTGGATGCGCAGTTAGAGATCAGGGATGGAAAAATTGAAGCGGTTTATCCATATGATTCTCACCCGGCTGACAGAGATTACGGAGAGGACCGGATCGTACCCGGTTTTATCGATGTTCATACACATGGTGCTTATGGCTATGATACCAATGACGGTACAGAGGAAGGGCTCAGGGACTGGATGAAGCGGATTCCCAGTGAAGGCGTGACCTCCATCCTCCCGACGACAGTTACCCAGATGCCGGATGTGCTCACCGCTGCGGTGGCAAACGTGGCAAAGGTGGTGAAAGACGGTTATGAGGGAGCCGAGATTCTGGGCATTCATTTTGAAGGGCCTTATCTGGATATGAAATACAAAGGCGCCCAGCCGCCGGAAGCCATTGCCAAGCCGGCAGTGGAACAGTTTCAGATGTACCAGGAAGCGGCCGACGGGCTGATCAAATACATCACTCTCGCCCCGGAACAGGATGAAGATTTCCAATTGACAAAATACTGCAGCAGCCATGGTGTGGTTGTGAGCATGGGCCACTCGGCGGCTAATTACAGACAGGCGATGATGGGAATCGCCCATGGAGCTACTTCCATGACCCATGTCTATAACGGCATGACGCCATACCATCACAGGGATCCGGGACTGGTTGGAACCGCATTCAGGGTCCGCGATATCTATGGGGAAGTGATCTGCGACGGATGTCACAGCAGCGTAGCAGCCCTCAATAACTTTTTCACAGCCAAAGGCAGGGATTTCGGAATCATGGTCAGCGATTCCCTGAGAGCAAAACACTGCCCTCCCGGCGGCAAATACCAGTTAGGAGGCCATGATATCGAGATACGGGAAAATGGCCTGGCTTACCTGAAGGGAACAGAAACCATTGCGGGGAGCACCCTGTATATGAACCGGGGGCTGAAGATCCTGGTGGAAGAAGCTATGGTGCCATTTGACACTGCATTAAATTCCTGTACCATCAACCCGGCCAGATGTCTGGGCGTGGACGACAGAAAAGGGAAAATTGTGGCCGGTTATGATGCCGACCTGGTGGTTCTGGACAGAGATTATGAGGTGGTTCAGACATATTGCAGAGGGAAAGAGATGGTTAATGACCGATAGGAAAGCAGCTATATGAAAAAACAGCCATGTGGGAGAGTAATCATATGGAAGTTTAATTAATGGAAGTTTAATCATATAGAAGTTTAATCAATCGGAGTTTAATCAATGGAAGTTTAATCAATAGAAGGTTAATCAATAGAAGGTTAATGAATGGAAGGTTAATGAATGGAAGGTTAATGAATGGAAGGTTAATGAATGGAAGGTTAATGAATGGAAGGTTAATGAATGGAAGAGCCGGTTCATGGATGAATGCAGATGATTCTGCAGCCCATCCATGAACCGGCTCTTATCTGTATCGTTTCTCTATTTTGGGAAAGGTGCACGTTTTGTAACAGTTCAGAACGCCTTATCTTCTTGACCAAAAAAGCCGGTCAAGAAGCATCGGATGTCCATCCGATGTGAAAATAGGTGAAGAAAAGTGCTTACAAGCGAGCTTGACGCGCCTTTTTTTACCTATTTTCCCGCCGTTCTGAATTGCTGCCATATTTTTATAAATTAGTGGAACGCGGCAGAGTGAAGATAAACTCCGTTCCCACGCCTTCCGTGCTGATTACGTCGATATTTTCCCCGTGTGCCTGGACGATCTCTTTTACGATTGACAGGCCCAGCCCGGTGCCCTTTTTGTCCTTGCCCCTCGACAAGTCGGATTTGTAAAAACGTTCCCAAATCTTTTTAATGCTGTCTTTTGGGATTCCGATTCCGGTGTCCTTGACGGAGATAAATGCCTTTTCGTATTTGGTAGAGGTCTGGATATAGATGACCGAATTATGATGGCTGAATTTGATCGCGTTGTCGATCAGGTTATATAAAACCTGCTGGATCTTTCCGAGATCGGCGTAAACCATCTGGATGCTGTCGGAAAATGTCAGGTCTATGACCAGATTCTTGGCGTCGCAGGTGCCTTCAAAGGAGGCGGCCACATCTTTAATGACCCGGTTGATATCAAAATTAGTCCGGGACAAATAACCCTTGCTGTCCAAAGAGTTCAGCGTCAGCAGACCCTGGGTCAGCTTGGTCAGGCGGGAGGTTTCGGACAGTACCAAATGGAGGTATTTATCGTACATCTCAGGCGGAATGGTTCCGTCCAGAATCGCTTCCAGATACCCTTTGATGGAAGTCAGCGGAGAGCGGAAATCATGAGAGACATTGGCGATAAAGGTCCGCTGGTATTCTTCCCCCTTATTGAGCTCGTCCGACATGTAATCCAGGGTTGCGGCCAGATATCCCATCTCATCCTGGGTCTCCAGCTTGATCTTGTAATCCAGGTTGCCCGCCGCGTATTCATTGGCCGCCGCAGTGATCTTTTTTAAAGGAAAATATACGGTTTTCGTGAACACCAGAAGGATGATTAAGGAGAGGGCAAACACAATTCCTGAGGTGATATATAAAATGTTCAGGATTCCATTCTGCGAATCCAAAATCTGGCTGATGGGCAGGTGGATGATCACATATCCGTGGGTTGTATAATTGCCCGTAATGGGGGCGGATACGCTCAGCACTTCGTATGGAAAGGAACCGTAATAATTGCCGATGCCGTAGGATTTGTTGCCCGTCAGGGTTGGGTCAAACCCCTCCACAACCTTGCCGATGCGGCTGGAATGGTTGCTGTCCACCGTAATGGTGCCCTTCCGGTCCACAACCCAGATTTCCGATTTCAGAAATGTGGAGACGGCCTGGAGCTGCGGATAAGCGCTCACAAGGTCGATATTCTGCCCTTTATACATGGCGCTGTACGACGAAGCGATGAGATTTGCTTCGTCGTACAGCGTTTCTGCCTTTTCATCAATCAGATAATGATAGGTGATTCTGGATGAAAATGTAGCAATTGTAATAAATCCCAAAAGGCCAAATACAAGATAGCCTATAATAAATTTGGAATAGAGGGAATGGGTCATCGTTTCACCTCGAATTTATAGCCGATGCCCCAAACCGTAGTGAGGGCCCAGCTTTCGTGATCCTTGATCTTTTCCCGGAGCCGTTTAATATGAACGTCCACCGTTCTGGTGTCTCCGATATATTCATATCCCCAAATATGGTCTAAAAGCTGCTCCCTTGTGAATACCTGATTGGGTGAGGATGCCAGGAAATATAAAAGTTCCAGTTCTTTAGGAGGCATCTCAATGGAGTGCCCCATGTAAATAACTGAGTAATTGGTCAGGTTTACAATCAAATCCGGATATTCCACATAGTCGCCCTTTTGCTCCGTCTGCGGCGCGGCCGGGGCGGGAGCGGCCTGATATCTTCTCAGCACAGCCTTTACCCTGGCCACCAGCTCCTTGGAGTCAAATGGTTTCATCATATAGTCGTCTGCGCCCAGTTCCAATCCCAGGACCTTATCGAAAATCTCCCCTTTTGCGGAAAGCATGATGATGGGAACCTGAGAGGATGCCCTCAGCTCCCGGCAGACCTGATAACCGTCAATCCCCGGCAGCATGAGATCCAGAAGTATGATATTAGGCTTAAAATCCGGAAATACACGGAGCGCCTCTTCTCCGTCATATACAATTTTGGTTTCATAGCATTCCTTCATTAAATAGAGGGAAATCAGTTCTGCGATATTCGCGTCGTCGTCAACAATTAATACCCGTTGTTTTTCTGCCATTATGCTCCTCCTGTTTATTTAAAGGTAACGATGGTTACCCCGGTGTCTCCTTCACCAAATTCCCCAAGGCGGAATTCCTTCACGTACTTGAGTTTTTTCAAATGCTTATGGACTCCGGCTTTCAAAGCCCCTGTGCCGCGGCCATGAACTACCCGCACCTGGGGAAGGTGGGCCAGATAGGCGTCGTCCAGATATTTATCCAGTTCCGGTATGGCCTCATCCACGGTTTTCCCGATCAGATTGATCTCCGGGGAAATGTTTGCGGACTTGGACATCTTGATCTTACCGCTGCCGCTCATCCCTTTTTTACCGCCTGCGCCGCCGGGAACCGACGGCCCGGTGATGGTGGCCTCGTCGATCAGTTCCAGGTCTTTAATATTGACCTGGGAACGGAGAATTCCCATCTGCACGAACAGGTTGCCTTTCGCGTCCGGCAGAGTGCTGACGGTTCCTTTTAGATTCATGGTGAGTACGCGGACGCTGTCGCCGATCTTCAAGCTCTTGGCGTTGACCGCTTTTTTCGGATTGGGCGCATTCTTAACCGCCAGATCTTTGTCCACGGAATTCAGCTTATCCCGCAGTTTGGCGCGTTCTGCTTCCAGCTCTTTGTTGTAGCCGGACTGGGAAGCCAGTTTGTTGACCCTGCGGATCACCTGGTCGGCGGTTTCCTTTGCCTCCCGGAGAATGCGCTGTGCCTCTTCATTGGCATTGCGGATCAGTGTGTCCTTCCGCTCATCCAGCCGTTCTTCTTTCTGTTCCAGCCGTGATTTCAGCCGTGAAATCTCCTGCTTATAGGATTGGATCTGCTCCCGCTCTTTTTCGATAGTAACCCGGCTTTCTTCCAGGCTGGCCAGCAGATCTTCAAATGTTTCGTCTTCCGCTTCAATGTGGCCCTTGGCCTCTTCGATGATGTAGTCCGGCAGCCCCAGCTTCTTGGAAATGGCGAAGGCATTGCTCTTGCCGGGAATTCCGATCAGCAGACGGTAGGTGGGCCGCAGGGTTTCCACGTTGAATTCACAGCAGGCATTTTCCACGCCTGGGGTTGTCAGAGCGAATACCTTTAATTCGCTGTAGTGGGTGGTCGCCATGGTGCGGCACTGCATGTTGTGGAGGAAAGAGAGGATGGCAATGGCCAGAGCCGCGCCTTCCGTCGGGTCAGTTCCCGCCCCCAGCTCGTCAAACAGGCAGAGGGAACGGCTGTCCGCTTTGCCCAGTATATCCACAATATTGGTCATATGGGAGGAAAATGTACTGAGGCTCTGCTCAATGCTCTGTTCATCTCCAATGTCCGCGAACACTTCGTCAAATACTGCCAGCTCAGACCCGTCAAATGCCGGAATATGGAGCCCGGCCTGCCCCATCAGGGTGAACAGTCCCACGGTCTTTAAGGAGACTGTTTTACCGCCTGTGTTGGGCCCGGTCACGATCAGAAGATCAAAGTCCCGGCCCAAATGGATATTGATAGGAACCACTTTCTGTGGATCTAAAAGGGGATGGCGTCCGTCTTTAATATTGACATAGCCTTTGTTGTTAAATACAGGCGCGCTGCATTTGTAATGTCTGGATAAGGCGGCCTTCGCGAAAATAAAGTCCAGTTTAGCCAAAAGCTGAAGGTTTAAACCCAGTTCCTCCGTGTAAGGGGCAAGCTGGACGCTCAATTCCGCCAAAACGGCTTCGATCTCCTTCTGCTCCTGAATCTCCAGTTCCCTGAGCTCGTTATTCAGCTTAATGATCGCCATGGGCTCGATGAACAAAGTGGAACCGGTGGAAGACTGGTCGTGGACCATGCCCGCAACCTGGTTTTTATATTCTGATTTGACTGGCAGGCAGTACCGTCCGTCTCTCATGGTGATAACCGGATCCATCAGGTAATTCCGGTTGGAATTGAGGATGGAGTTTAACTGGGTGTGAACCCGGTCGTTGATCACTTTCATGGAACGGCGCACATGGCGCAGCCCCGGACTGGCGTCGTCGCTCACCTCATCTTCAGAAATGATACAGCGCTTGATCTCCGCATTGACCGGAGTGAGGGGCTCCAGCGAGCGGAACATCTCTTCCAGGGAATCGTCGGGAAATTCGCCGGATTCTTCATGGCGTCCGTAATTCTTGGCTCTGGCCGAGATGGTTAACAGGGAACTGATGGAAAGCAGTTCCACAATCCCCAGGGAACTTCCGATTTCCAGCCTTTTCAAAGAATCCCTGATATCCCGGACCCCGCTGAAGGAAATGCTTCCTTTCTGGCGGATGCGGGTTACGGCATCGCTGGTTTCTGTTTGTGTTTGTATAATTTCATCCAGATCGGAGGACGGCACCAGGTTCCGGCAGAGTTCCTGGCCCGGCTGGGTGGTGGCGTATTCCGTCAACTGGCTGATAATCTTATGGTATTCCAATGTTTTTAATGCTTTCAAATTCATAGATACATACCTTTCATCACAGATAAATAAGGTCATGGTGCTGCTGTGGGATATGGGATAATTATGGAAATGCTGTAAAATAGGGGGATTTGGAGAGAAAATCCCCTTCACGCAAGTATAATATCCTGTCGATATTATACCATAAAAACTTTGATTTACTATCTTTTTCTTGCATAAATGGGAGAACCATCATATAATATATGTAGCTATTTTTTGAAGTGGAGGTTGCTATGCCAGATGTAAAAGGTCCTGACAAAGAAGCAGCTGAAAAACGCCGCTTTATGCGAGAGAAGATTGTAAGACAGCCGATGACAAAGAAGCAGATTGCTATGCGGGTTGCTGTCTTATTCTTTATTGCGCTTGCAGCAGGTGTGGCAGCGGGCGTCAGCTTTGCGGTAGCAAGGCCGATTGCGGACCGCTATCTTGGCAGCACTACGGAAGAGATGACGCAGATCACGATTCCAAAGGACGAGCCTGAGACGACCACACAGGCGCCGACAGTCGTTCAGACGACGGAACCCAAGGAGACAGAACCGATTGAAGAGATTCTTCAGTCGGCGATTGAGGATTATAAATTCACCATTGACGACTTTAACAGCTTATATGGGAATTTACGTACTATCGCCCAGGAGGCGGACAAGGGTGTGGTGACCGTCCATTCTGTAAAACAGCAGATGGATTGGTTTGATAACCCGATTGAAACCGCCGGCCTTTATGCGGGAGCGGTAATCGCCGCTACCAGAACCGAACTTTTGATCCTCACGCCGGAAGCGGCGGTGGAGAATGCGGATTCCATTAAAGTGGCATTCAGCGACGGCAGCGAGGTGAGCGGCGTCATGAAACAGGCGGATACCATTTCCGGTATGGCCATTGTCAGCGTCAGCACCGAGGCCATGGATCCCAATGCCTTAAAGAATGTGAAGGCCATAGAGCTGGGCAATTCCTACAGCGTGAAGCAGGGAGATATGCTGATCGCGGTCGGAGGGCCGGCAGGAATGGTGCATTCCACCGCATATGGAGATGTAACCTATGTGATGCGCAACGTCCAGGTTACGGACGGCACAAGCCGCATCTTGTATGTGGATTTATGCGGCAGCGCTTCGATGGGAACATTTCTAGTCAATACCAGCGGCCAGATGGTGGGCTGGGTGACGGATGAGTTCACGATGGAGGCCAGTCCCAATATGACCAGCGTCATGGCCATTTCCGATTATAAAGGCATTTTGGAGCGCATGAGCAATGGGCGTCCGGCCGCTTATTTTGGAATTATCGGCCAGGAGGTCAACGAGGCGATGATGGAGCAGGGACTGCCCGCAGGCGTCTACGCGGCTAATGTCATTGTAGAAAGCCCGGCGTACAACGCAGGCATACAGAATGGCGACATCATAACCAAGATCGGGGACCGGGAGATCCGCACCATGAAAGATTTCCAGGCCCAGGTGGAGAACTTAAACCCGGAAGAGGCCATAACTGTTCTGGTTCAGAGGAATGGAATTGACGAGTACAAAGAAATTGAATATCATATAACGATAGGAGCCAGGTAGCAGGTAGCGACTGGCTCTTCGTTTAGGGGATATGAGGCGTTTGGGGTATATAAGACGTTTGGGTATATAAAACGTTAAAGGAATATGAAAGATTTACAGAGTATAGAAGTTTTATGAGATAAAAGAAAGAGAGAATTGAAAAATTATGAGATATATTGAAATGTTCCGGGAAGGAATGCACATATCAGATGTTTATTTATGTAAAAACAAACAGATCGCATTGACGAAAGCGGGGAAAGAATACGGAAACCTGGTGCTTCAGGACAAGACCGGCACAATCGATGCCAAGATCTGGGATCTGGGCTCTCCGGGAATCGGAAATTTCGAGACAATGGATTATGTATACATTGATGCTGATGTGACAGTATTTATGAATTCCAACCAGCTCAGCATCAAACGCATCCGAAAGGCGGATGAAAGTGAATACATACCAGGAGATTATCTTCCTGTTTCCAAGAAAGATATCGGCCTGATGTATGAAGAACTGCTGGGTTTTATACGGACGATTAAAAATCCTTATCTCCGCCGCCTGGCCGACAGTTATTTTACGGACGACAAAGAATTCGCAAAAGCGTTCCAGTTCCACAGCGCCGCAAAAAGCGTGCACCATGGATTTGTGGGAGGGCTTTTAGAGCATACATTGAGCGTGGTTAAGCTCTGTGATTACTATGCAGGCTATTATCCTCTGATCAACAGGGATCTGCTGATCATCGCGGCCATGTTCCATGATATTGGAAAAACCAAGGAATTATCCGCATTTCCGGAAAATGACTATACGGACGACGGCCAATTGCTGGGCCATATCATTATCGGCACAGAGATGGTGGGCGCGCGTATCCGCTCCATTCCGGGATTTCCCGAGAAGCTGGCTGCTGAGCTGAAACACTGCATTTTGGCCCATCACGGCGAACTGGAATACGGATCACCTAAAAAACCTGCTCTCATTGAAGCGCTGGCCCTCAATTTTGCAGATAATACGGATGCAAAGCTGCAGACCATGACAGAACTGTTAAATGGGGCCGGGGAGAATAACGGCTGGCTGGGATTTAACAGGCTGCTGGACAGCAATGTGAGGAAGACATCGGAAGTGTAAACATTAAAAGAAGCGTTCTACTTTCATTCATGTGGGGGATACTGAATGAGTTGGAACGCTTTTATTGTTAGGCGAATCCCGCAGCCGGTGCGCGCTTAACGCTGCCGGGATTCATTTGTTTCATGTAATAATGATACAAAACAGTTGTGTACAAAGTTTTATCAATCTATAAAATAACAATAAATGGAAATGAAGTTTCTGTTACATTTATCTGTATATTTCTTGCGGAAATATGAGAAAAAATGGAACTGTTCAGAACGGCTGATCTTCTCCACCGAATTTTCCGCCGTCCTGTACTGTTACAAAAAATAATAATATATCAGTGATGCAAGACAAGGAGGACTATATGAATAAAAATGATCTGTTTACCGTTTTAATAGAGGATATGAGTGATACAGGAGAAGGAATCGGGAAAGTGGACGGATACATCTGGTTTATCAAGGACGCAATAATTGGGGACGAAGTGGAAGCAAAAGTGATGAAGATGAAGAAATCATACGGTTTTGCCAGATTAATCCGGGTAATCAAGCCGTCTCCCGACCGCGTGGAGGCCAAATGCCCAGTGGCCCGCCAGTGCGGCGGCTGCCAGCTCCAGGCCATGAGTTATGAAGCCCAGCTTAAATTTAAGGAAAAGAAAATTTATAACAATCTGCGCCGTATCGGCAAATTCACGGATGACCAGATCCACATGCTGCCGATTATCGGCATGGAAAATCCATGGAGATACCGCAACAAGGCCCAGTTTCCATTTGGCACGAATAAGGACGGTGTGACGATCACCGGCTTTTATGCAGGCCGGACCCATTCCATCATTGAAAATGAGGACTGCCTGCTCGGCGTGGAAGGGAACAAGGAGATTCTGGGCCGGATTAAGGGATTTATGAATGCTTACGGGGTTAAGCCGTATGACGAAGAAAGCCACACAGGCCTGGTCCGCCATGCCCTCATCCGGGTGGGATTCAAAACCGGCGAGATCATGGTTTGTCTTGTGATTAATGGGAAAAAACTTCCTTACGGGGAATATCTGGTGGAGAGCCTGAGGGAGATTCCGGGGATGACGAGCATTTCTTATAGTATAAACCAGGAAAAGACTAATGTCATTATGGGTAAGGAAGTGGTTAGTTTGTTTGGGCCGGGATATATTACGGATTATATCGGCAATGTAAAGTACCGGATTTCGCCCCTTTCTTTCTATCAGGTGAACCCTGTCCAGACGGAGAAACTGTATGGAACAGCTTTGGAATTTGCGGGACTTACAGGGGATGAGGTGGTCTGGGATCTGTACTGCGGGATCGGAACCATTTCGTTGTTTTTAGCGCAGAAGGCGAAGAAGGTGTACGGCGTGGAGATCGTGCCCCAGGCTATAGAGGACGCCAGGGAAAATGCGAGGATTAACGGAATTGAGAATGTGGAGTTTTTTGTGGGCAAGGCGGAAGAGGTGCTGCCGGAGCAGTTTGAGAAGAATAAGGTTCATGCGGATGTTATCGTGGTGGACCCGCCCAGAAAGGGATGCGATCAGGTTTGTTTGGAGACGATTGTGAAGATGAGGCCGGAGAAGGTGGTTTATGTGAGTTGTGACTCGGCTACGTTGGCGCGGGATTTGAGGTATTTGGTGGATTGGGGGTATGAGTTGGGAGAGGTTAGAGGGTGCGATTTATTCCCAGGATCGGTGCATTGTGAAGTTTGTGTCGAAATTCGTCGATTAAAATAGATAGTTTTGGAAAATAAAAGGTTAGGGGATAGAGAGCTTCATCCGGAGGAATATGAAGGTCTTTCACCGTTTGAAGACCACTACGAAGAAGAATAAGTCCTGATTATTGGACATCTAAAGATTTATAATGAATACAAGATGGGAGTAGAATATTCCCGTGAATGGAGGATAAAGCAAATGGCTGACAAGCAGGTAATTGATGCAATGTGGGATGACTCTCCTATTGATGTATCAACAGAAGTGAATTTTATCTGGTCTATCGCAAACAAGCTGCGTGGTACATACCAGAGCGATAAGTATAAGGATGTTATCATCCCGATGGTTATTATCCGTCGTTTTGAGTGTGCCTTGGAGCCGACGAAGCAGAAGGTGGTAGACCAGTTTAAGGCAAATCCTCAATATCCGGCAAAGGCGATGTATCATATATCTGGATATCATTTCTATAATACCAGTGAATTAAATCTTGCAGAGTTGATTAATGATCCGGATATTCTTGCGGCAAATTTCAAAGCATATTTGCAGAGCTTTTCTCAGAATGTGCAGGAGATTATTGTGTCTGCAGAAAAGGGTCTTGATTTTTACAAGCAGATTGACAAAATGGACAAGAACAATCGCCTGCTCAGTGTAGTTAAGGCCTTTTCCGAGCTTGACCTGAATCCGCGTACAATTGACAATGTGAAGATGGGATACATTTTTGAGGAGCTTATCCGTAAGTTTTCTGAAAATGCTGAAGCTGGTGATCACTACACTGGCCGTGATATTATCAAGCTCATGGTCAATATTTTGCTGGCTGAAGGATGCGACGATATCTTTGATGACGGTAAGGTTATTACAGTTTTAGACCAAGCGTGCGGAACCGGTGGTATGTTGTCTACCAGCTACAATTTCATTAAGCGCTATAATCCGACTGCAAAAGTGTATCTGTTTGGTCAGGAAATCAATCCAGAGTCCTATGCCATCTGCCTTGCAGAGATGTTGATTAAGGGGCAGAATGCAGAAAATATCTGCTATCAGGATACGATGGTGGCAGATCGCTTTAAAGGTACAAAGATGCGCTTTGTCATCGAAAATCCGCCTTTTGGCACACCGTGGGGTGGCAAGGATGCAGCAGAGGGCGTAGAGGCCGCTGTTAATGATGAATACGGAAAAGGCTTCGACGGGCGCTGGGGTGCTGGATTACCGGGTTCCGGTGATATGCAGATGCTTTTCTTACAGTCTGCCATTGATAAGATGGATGACAATTTTGGACGTGCTGCAATTATTGAGAACGGTTCCCCGTTGTTTTCAGGTGGAACAGCGTCCGGTGAAAGTCAAATTCGTCGTTGGATGCTGGAGAACGATTTGATTGAAGCGATTATTGCTTTGCCGGTTGACCTCTTTTACAATACCGGAATCGCCACCTATATTTGGGTGCTTTCCAAAAACAAACGTCCGGAACGCAAGGGTAAAATCCAGCTGATTGATGCATCTTCTTTCTTCCACAAGTTGCGCAAAGCGTTGGGTGATAAAAAGAACGACATCTCTTTGGAAGACCGTAAGGCTATTACAAAACTGTATGCAGATTTTGTAGAAAACGAATATTGTAAAATATACGCAAACGAGGAATTTATCTACCGCGAGTATGTGATAATGCAGCCGCTTCAGCGTAGCTATGCCATAACGGACGAGCGCATTGATGCAATGCTCTCGAAAGGTGCATTATCTTCTCTTTACGATGAAGCAAAAGTGAATGAGCTGGAAAATGCAGAAGAATTGACAGGAAAAGACCAGAAGAAACTGGAATCAATGCAAAACAATCAGCCTGTTTACGAGGCCATTGTCAGTGCGTTGCGAGCTGCGATTTCGGATGATGTATATTATTCCCCAGCAGATTTTGCGCCGGTACTTGCCCGTGTTCTTGGAAATGGAAATCTTCCGGCTCCAGCAGGTGCAGATGCAAAGCCAATGGTTAACAAAAAGCTGATGGACAAGATTGCCGATGGACTTTCAGTAATGGACAAGAAGGCAGAAATCCAGCGTGATAAAAAGGGCAATATCATTTATGACAAAGAAACCAAGGACACCGAAATTGTCAGATTTGATGAGGATATTGATACTTATATGGCACGAGAGGTTTTGCCGCATATCCCGGATGCTAAGGCATTCTTTGAAGAGGATTTAGGAAAGAAGAAACCCGTAATCAAAACGGGCGCAGAGATTCCGTTTACTCGTTATTTCTATAAATATCAGCAGCCTGTGGCAAGTGAGGAGTTGGAAACCAAGTTCATGGAATTGGAACTTTCTGTTTCTTCTCGTGTCGCTGACCTGTTTGAATAAGGCGGTGATGATATGAGAGAAATGAAAGATAGTGGGATAGAATGGATTGGTGTCATTCCAAACGGCTGGGTAGTTATGCCTGTAAAGTACTACTTTGCTATCAGCAGAGGTAGAGTCATATCTGTATTTGATTTGGATGAAAACGGAATATATCCAGTATTCTCATCACAAACAGAGAACGATGGATGTTTTGGTTTTCTAAATACATTTGATTACAGCGGCCCCGCAATTACATGGACTACTGATGGAGCAAAAGCTGGTACTGTGTTTTATCGAGATGGGAAATACAATTGTACGAATGTTTGTGGTATTTTACAATTAAAGCAACAGTATAGACAGAGCTCGGATTTGCTATTCTTTACCTATGCTATCGGAATGGTGGCAGAGCGGAATAAACGGTATGATATCAATGGATTTAAAATAATGAGTAATGAAATGGCAAACATTAAGTTTGCTGTTCCTCCACTTGAAGAACAAAAAATAATTGCACAATTCCTTAGCAAGAAGTGTGATGAAATTGACACTCTTGCTGCGAATATCCAATCGCAAATTGATGTACTGGAACAGTATAAGAGGTCAGTTGTTACCGAAACTGTAACCAAGGGGCTGAATCCAGACGTCGAGATGAAGGATAGCAGAACACCGTGGATTGGAGCAATGCCGAAAAAATGGGAAATCATCAGAGGAAAGTATATTCTTAAATATGTACAGAAACCAATACGGGAAGATGATGGTATCATAACGTGCTTCCGAGATGGAGAGGTTACCCTTCGCAGCAATCGTCGAGAAGACGGTTTCACAATAGCTGATAAAGAGATTGGGTACCAAGGTATCGATGTGGGTGATTTAGTAGTGCATGGTATGGATGGATTTGCCGGAGCAATTGGAATCTCCGATTCACGTGGAAAGGCATCACCGGTACTGAATGTATTAGATACTGTACAGAACAAAAGATATATTATGTATTATCTGCGGAGTATGGCTTATGGGGATGTCTTTCTTGCTTTGACGACTGGGATTCGAGTTCGCTCATGTGATTTGCGTTGGAATAAACTTGCCGAGCTGGTTTACCCTGTTCCACCGCGAGAAGAGCAGGAGGCGATTGTGGCCCATATCGATGCCACCATAGAGAAAGCGAATGCCGTAATTGCGGATAAAAAAGCGCAATTGGAAACATTGGATAACTACAAAAAGTCACTCATTTATGAATATGTGACCGGAAAGAAGGAGGTGCCTGCGAATGTCTGATATGCGAAGCGACGACGGTGTTATCATAGAAGCACAGGATAAAGATGGTACAGCTAAAAGGGTGGCAGTCTACTATGATAAGCTGATTCACAAGACATCCATTCTTTCGGAAAAGGAGTATCAAAAATATCTCCTTGAGCGACTGGAGAAGGATAACGGTTATATCATTCGTAAGGCCAGCAGCTTTGACCGGTCTTTTGCAATAGATCGGGAATTGCTGTATAAGTTCCTCAATGATACACAGGCAGACACGATGGACTACTTGCGAAAAATATATAAGGATGACCTTGAAGAGACCATCGTGAATTTCATCAATGCAGAAACCACAAAAACACGTGGCAGCTTATTGGACGTGCTGAAACACGGCATCGAAATATCTAACAGAAAGTTGATGCTAATGTATATCAAGCCAGCCACTACCTTTAATTCGGAATTGACGAAGAAATACAGTCAGAACATCTTCTCTGTGATGGAGGAAGTCTGGGCCAGCGACAAAGAGCGTATAGATGTCGTGATTTTCTTGAACGGCTTAGCAATCATGTCTTTTGAACTGAAGTGCAATGCTGCCGGACAATCTTATCAGGACGCGATTTATCAGTTCAGAACGGAACGCAGCCCGAAGACTCGTCTGTTCCGTTTTAAGTCTGGCTGCTTGGTAAACTTTGCGATGGATTTGGAAGAGGTGTACATGACCACCAAACTGGATGGTAATGCCACATTCTTTCTTCCATTCAATATTGGAAATGGTACCGGTGTTACTGCTGGTGCAGGAAACCCGGTGTATGAAGATAAATACAGTGTCTCTTATATGTGGGAAGACATTTTGACAAAGGATACTGTAATTGACCTTGTCAGCAAGTTCATTTTTGTGGAAAGCAAGGAAAAAGTCGATGATGCAACAGGTAAAATCAAGCGGTCTGAGAATCTGATTTTCCCTCGTTACCATCAGTTGGATGTCATTCGTAAGGTGCTTGCGGATGTGCGTGTGAATCGCACAGCGCAAAATTATCTCATACAGCACAGTGCAGGTTCCGGCAAAACGAACTCTATCGCATGGCTGGCCCATCGGTTGACATCCCTGCACGATGCCGAGAACAAAATCATCTTTGATAATATCATCATTGTAACTGACCGTGTGGTAGTTGACCGTCAGCTGCAGAAAGCTATTATGGGTATGGAGCACAAAGCTGGTCTTATCCGTGTGATGGATAATAAATGCAATTCGGCAGACCTTGCGATTGCGCTGAATGGAAACACAAAAATAATTGCAACGACTATCCAAAAGTTTCCGTATATTGTGGATAGTGTTGCAGACCTGAAGAATAAGAGCTTTGCTGTCATAATTGATGAAGCGCATTCTTCCACTGCCGGCAAAGATATGGCAGCTGTCACTCTGTCGCTTGGCTCAGGCGAGCAGGTTGAGAGTGATGTGGAGGATATGATTACAGATGAAATCCGCAGAAATGGTAAGCAGGCAAATGTTTCGATTTTTGCATTTACAGCCACACCGAAGCCGACTACGATACAGCTTTTTGGTCGTCTGAACACCAAGGGCCAGCGAGAGGCTTTTCACGTTTACTCTATGAAGCAGGCGATTGAAGAAGGCTTTATTCTTGATGTGTTGCAGAATTATACAGAATACTCGACCTTTTATCAAATCAACAAAGAGATAGAAGATGATCCACGCTGCAAGACAAACAGCGTAAAGCGCCAGATTGCCAGATTCGTCGAATTGCATGAGACCAATATTGCACAGCGTATAGAAGTTATTGTAGAACATTTTCGTACCACCGTTATGCATGAGCTTGGTGGACAGGCAAAGGCAATGGTTATCACGGCTTCACGTCAAAGTGCAGTGAAATACCGTCAGGCATTTGAGGACTATATTACCAAAAAGGGCTATAAAGGCATTCATGCTCTGGTTGCATTTTCCGGCAAAGTTAAGCTAGACGGTGATGAGAAGGAGTATACGGAAGCATCACTGAACGGGTTCTCTGAAGACCGGCTTACAAAAGAATTCGATTCTGATGCATATCAGGTGCTGCTGGTAGCAAATAAATACCAGACCGGATTTGACCAGCCAAAGCTGTGTGCAATGTATGTTTTGAAAAAACTCAAGGGCGTAAATGCAGTCCAGACATTATCCAGGTTAAATCGAATTTGCGTTCCATACGAGAAAAAGACTTTTGTTTTGGATTTTGTGAATACCTATGAAGATATCAAGGCGGCCTTTGCCCCATATTATACGACGACGCTTTTAGCCAATTCTGTTACACCGAGTGCGATTTATGATTTGGAAGCAAAGATTGATGCCTATGCCCTGTTCGACCCGGCTGATATCGAGGCTGCGAATGACATATTGTATGTAGATAAAGTTACAGGAAAGCAAAAGCAGCGTCTGACCTTTTTCCTGCAGAAGAGCAAAAAACTGTTGGAACGCTTCGAGTATAACGAACAGCGTGAGGTAGTTGAAACAATGCGAGGGTTTGTAAGGTATTATGAGTTTTTATTGCAGGTGTCCAGTTTTGAGGATACAGACTTGCATAAAAAATATAACTTCATTTCCTACCTTCTGTCCTTCATCAACATTAAGCATCCGGGGGGTGGATTTAACTTAGATGGCAAAATTAAAGCGTCAAACTTTGTCCAGAAAAAGGGCGAAGAGCACGTAGAATCAAACCTTGTTGCTAAGCCGGTGATGAAATTACCAACAGCAGAACATTTCGGGCTTACAGAAGATAAAGAAAAACGCCTGTCAGAAATCATCGACGAAATCAACAGCCGTACCGGAAAGAGCTATGATAATGACGTAGTTGTAAAAGCCATGTTGCAGATTCGGGATATTATGATGAAGTCGGATAGACTGAAAACAAGCGCAAAGAACAATACGCAGCACGACTTTGAGTTTTCCTATTTTGATGATATCGACGATGCGCTTATTGAAGGACTGTCACAGAATCAGGATTTCTTCTCTTTGCTGTTATCGAATGATGAAATGAAGCGTCAGGTGCTGGGGATTTTCTCGGATGAAATTTACAGAAGCCTGCGTGAAGCAATGTAAAGGCGGTGAATGAAAATGTTTGATAAGTTCAGACTGAAAGAGGCGCTGGTTGAATATAAAAAGCGTTTTGTGCAAACGCAATGGCCAGATGAAAAGTACAAATGGGAAGCAGTAAAATGCTTTCAGGTGAATTGGGATGTCAATTCCGATGATTTTGCGCATATGCTGAATAAGGCACTTTCTCAAACAGGTAATCTGTTGGCCTCTGTAAATAATTTCCCTGCAAGAATGATTACCAAGTTTGCAGAGATTGCAGAGGAAGAAGTCCGTGCTATGTTCATCGAGTTGTTTGATGAGAGCAAGGATGTATATGAGAGAATCAGTAATTTCAAGCAGAAGTCCAATAGCCTGCTCGAACGTTATGGTAATGGAGACGCACAGCATTATCAGTATGAAAGTGCGATATGTACATATTTGTGGCTGCGTTATCCGGACAAGTATTACATCTATAAATTAAGTGAAATTAAGGCTGTATCCAGTGAGTTGGAGAGCGATTACACTTTCAAAAAAGGAGCTTATGTCGACAATATTCGTAATTTCCTTGCGTTTTATGATGAGATATGTGCAGAACTTAAACAGGACGATGAATTAAAGAACTTAATGGCATCACAGATTACAGGCACTTGTTATCCAGACCCAGAACTCCATACATTAACCATTGATGTAGGATTCTTTATTAGCAGGTACCTCAATAAAAAGGATGACGCACCCACTACGGATGACTGGTGGCCAAGTGATTATACTCCGGCCCTTTCTGTGGACGAGTGGGAAGCTCTTCTGGGTGATAATGAAGTATTCACGGATAGCAGCCTCGAAATCATGAAGCGCATGCTTGATTACGGTGGAAAGGCTACCTGCACACAGCTTTCTATTAAATACGGTGAAAGCAAAAACTTTTATAACGCTGGTTCCTCTGCCCTTGCAAAGCGTGTTGTGCAGAAAACCGGCTGCCCGGTAATACCACGCGATGATGATAGCACACGCTGGTGGCCCGTCCTTTATGTTGGGAAGAATGCAAAGAAAGATGAAGACGGTTCCTTTGTTTGGAAGTTACGCGATGAGCTGAATGAAGCATTGAAACGAATTGATTTGACGAAAATCAAGCTATATGCAAATTTGACTCCAGTTTTCTGGAAAATCAGTCATGGAACTGATTGCATCACGAATGCGGAAGCAGCAACTTTCAATAAACGTCGAGTAGTTGTTGTCCATAAAGATACTGCAGCCAAAGGAAAATCAAAGGTATCACAGGGAGAAGATTTTGTGGCCAATATGAAAAAAGGCGACTTCTTTTATCTGTGCCGTGGAAACAGTATCCGGCTCCTTTGCCGTATTGATACAGATAAAGTTGAGGAGAATCCGGAAAAACAGGATGGATGGTGTGAACGCAGTTATACTGTCATTGCCGAGTCACGAGATACAAATGCATACTCTGGAGAAAAAAAGTGGTGGACGCCAAATGATAACTCCACCTGCATTCCCGTGCCGGAAAGTGAAAAAGGACTGTTTGATGAGTATATACTAAAACCGTACTTCAATTTAACGACGGAGGATTTGCTGCGCAATGACACATCAGGTATGCACTATTGGTTCCTGAATGCTAATCCAAAAATGTGGAGTATGTCCAGCATGCCGGTTGGTGAGGTGCAGGATTACACTCTTTATAACGACAATGGCAACAAGCGTCGTATTTTCCAGAACTTTTTGGATGCCAAAGCTGGCGATATGGTTATCGGATATGAATCTACGCCAGTTAAACAAATAGTAGCCCTTATGCGTATCAGTGCTGAGCAAGACGGAGATAAGATTTATTTTGAAAAGCTGGAGGGCCTTTCTTCTCCGATAGACTTTGCAACATTGAAAGCCTGTTCTGAACTCGAAAAGATGGAATATTTTGGTATGCAGCAAGGCAGCCTGTTTAAGCTGACGAAGGGCGAATATGAATTTATCCTTGATATGATTCGGGATGAAAATCCGGCACCGGCATCAAAGGGCAATGAGAAATATGATAAAGCAAAATTCTTAGAAGATGTCTATATGACGGAAAGCAAGTATGACCGTCTGGTAGCTGTTCTGAAAAAGAAAAAGAATGTCATCCTTCAAGGCGCTCCGGGTGTTGGAAAGACATTTGCTGCGATACGGCTGGCATATTCCATCATGGAGGAGGTGGACGATGACCGCATTGAATTCGTACAGTTCCATCAAAATTACTCCTATGAAGATTTCATGATGGGTTACAAACCGGTTGAGGACGGATTTGAGCTGAAGTATGGCATATTCTATCGTTTTTGTCAGAAGGCGGCAAACCATCTGGACAAAGATTACTTCTTTATCATCGATGAGATAAACCGTGGTAATATGAGTAAGATTTTCGGAGAGCTCCTGATGCTGATTGAGGCAGATTATCGTGATAAGAAAGCAACACTCGCCTACAATGGCTTGAGCTTTTCGGTACCGAAGTGCCTTCATATTATTGGCATGATGAATACAGCTGACCGTAGCCTGGCGATGATTGATTATGCGTTGCGTCGTCGATTCAGCTTCTTTGATATGGAGCCGGGATTTGAGTCGGAAGGCTTTATGAAATACCAGAAAGGATTAGCAAACGACACATTCGACGCCTTGATTGATAAAATCAAAGACTTGAATAGAGAGATAATGCAGGATAAGTCGCTGGGTAAGGGCTTCTGCATTGGTCACAGTTATTTATGCAATGCCAAACAATGTACGGATGACTGGATGAAGGATGTTGTCGATTTTGATATTCTTCCTATGCTTAGCGAGTATTGGTTTGACGATGCGAATAAGCTGCAGCGTTGGGAGAATATCTTGCATGGTGTATTTCAATGACAAAGGACAAGAGCATTTTAATTAACAACATTTATTACATGCTATCCTATGCTTTTCAAACGCTGAATCAGGAAACTTATGATGATGTTGCAGTTGAATCTTTTAATGAGATGTACGACCTTCTGGCGGCTATATTGGCCAAAGGCATAGGACAGCAGTTGAAACAAGGTTTGTATCGGGAGTATATCAGTTGCCAAGAAGAGTTGGCTATTATGAGAGGCAAAATCAGCATACCTGGAACGATTAAGAATCGTATGGCACATGAACGTGTACTTACTTGCGATTATGATGAGCTTTCAGAGAATAACCAGCTGAATCAAATTCTGAAAATAACAGTTTTGCTGTTACTCCGAAATGCTAAGGTAAAAGCTGAGTATAAGGACGACCTAAGAAAGAAAATACTCTATTTTTCCAATGTTGATACACTGGAGCCTAATGATATACGCTGGTCGTCCATACGTTTTCAGAGAAATAACCAGACTTATCGGATGTTGATAGCTATCTGCCAGCTTATCATAGAGGGTATGCTTATCACGACAGATGCTGGTGATTATCGTTTGGCATCCTTTGTTGACGAACAGCGGATGTGCCGATTGTATGAGAAGTTTATTCTTGAGTATTACAGCAGGCACTTTCCAAAACTATCCGTCAGTGCAGCGCAAATACCGTGGGCCTTGGATGACGGCTTAGGTACGATGCTTCCGGTTATGCAGAGCGATATTCATCTGCAAAAAGACAACACTATACTTATCATAGATGCCAAGTATTATAGCCACATGACCCAAGTTCAATTTGATAAGCATACCCTGCATTCGAACAATTTGTACCAGATTTTTACTTATGTGAAGAACAGGCACTATGACTTTGGCAACAAGCCGAATGTGGTCTCTGGTATGCTTCTGTATGCAAAAACAGAAGAAGAGATACAGCCGGATAATGAGTATCAGATGCACGGCAGCAAGGTAAGCGTGAAAACGCTAGATTTGAATTTGCCGTTTGCAGACATTGCGGCTCAGCTGAATAAAATCGCTATTGAACATTTCGGTGATGGATTATATCAGGGATAGAAGGTGAAGGTTTATGATGATTAGCCCGGAAGGCTACTACGAGGAATATCTCAAAGGAAAAGATGAAAAGCAGATTATGAGAGCTATTCGTGGTCTTTAGAAGAAATTAGCCAGATTGAAAAATATAATGGAAAGCCCAGTAATGTTTTCGGTAACGAGAAGGATGATTCTTTTAAGGGAAGCATTGGAGCGCTTTACCAGACCTTTGAACCATTCTTTTTCGGATGATTCGGATGGAAATAAAAGAATTGCTGCTGCTATTTTCTTATTTTTTATGGATAGGAATCAGGCGCTGTTTCGGGATGGGTAAAAGGTGATTGCTGACCATACGCTGGTGACCTTGACAATTTTGATTGCAGAATCAAGGCCAGAGGAAAAAGAGATGATGATTAGTGTGATAATGAATTGTATCAAGTAATTAAGAAGTGTGGGATTCCGCCCGGGGTCACTTCTGTCCTGTGGACATCATTTTTATACACTCGAGACATTGTGAGGTCTGCGTGAAATTTTGTCGGATAAGATAGTTGGTTTTAGTAAATAAAATGTTAGGGGATTTAATTTATGAATTATGAAGCTGAACAGTTTAAAAAAGATGTTATAATTAATATTCAGAACGATGCTTCTTACTCGGATGAAGTTGTTGAAGCATTAGAGAATTCAAAGTTTGAATTTGAAGATTCTTCTATTTTTACAAAAAGGGAGTGGAATACTTATATTAGAAAATTAAAAATATATTGTTCTGCTCATGGAAAAGCTGTATTAGAAAGCCAAAAAAAAAGATTGTATCAATTTATGGATTCCTTACATGGTGTGCGAGATGATTACATGTTAATGGAATTGATTATTTTTGTAAGTGCAGAGATGGAAGATCATGTTATTACATCAAATCGTATTATAATAAATAAGCATGTGGAGATAGACAAGGCCAATGATTTAATAGGTACAGGTGGATTCGCTTCAATTTATAAGGTGGATGATAGTGAGATTGGAGTATCATTTGCGTATAAGATATTTGATCCATCGCCATTTCAAGGAAGTAGTAAAGAAATCATGAAAAAACGATTTTTGCGTGAGGCCAGAAAGGTGTTAAGTTATTCCCATGAGAATATTGTTCATGCATATGATTTCGGATTTTTAGGTAATGATAGTGGATACATAAAATTGGAACATATTGATGGAAAAAAAGTTATTGATTATATAAAAGAAAATTTTTTGTCGGAGGAAGACAAAAATAGATTGGCAAGTCAATATGTTTCAGCGATGGCATATATACATGGTAAGGCGGATATACATCGCGATATTAGTTATTCAAATATAATGGTTGATGGTGACGGAAATATTAAGGTGCTAGATTTTGGATTTGCAAGGGGCATGAAAGATAGTGAGTACGATACGATATATCAAGATATAGTCCATAAATTTATGCCACCGGATAAACAGTATGATATTAGAACAGAAATTTACTGTATAGGGGCCGTGTTGTTTTCTATTTATGCAGAAGAAGAATTTCATATTTCAAAGATAGATGACATTAGCTTAAGTGACTTAAATGTTTATAATATAATCAAAAAATGTTTAGAGAAAAATCCAGATAATAGATATCAGTCAGCAATTGAACTGAGGAATGATTTTGAAGCTATGATTGAGGGGCATCAAAACATAAGTATGCCAGTCGCATCAAATAAAATAAGCAATGGATTTTCTCTAGATTATTTTGAAGAAATGGTTAATAAGATTGCACGTATCGAATTTCAAATAGGAATGTTACCATCTTTGAATACGGTTAAAGAATGGGTAGAGATACAGTTGCCGGATTTTATTGAGAAACATTATTTCCGAAGCAAAATGAACTTCACACAGTTGATTAAACAATTTCCTGGTCTCTATCAAATTCATGTTTATAGAAATGAAAGTTATGAAATAGAAAAATATCCAATTGAAGAGTTATATAATACATACATTCAATTCTCGGAAAAAGAAAAATCATATATAGTTAAAGGAATTTATTCAATTATTTTAGGAAATTCTATAGAAACGCAAGAGTTGCCTTTTAACTAGCAGAAGATAACAATTTTCTTTTTGAGAATTCGAATCATACACTCCATCCTTACGAAGCTCGTTGTTTAATATTGAAAGTGTAAGTTAATGGAAAATTGGTGATTAACAAGGGGGGAATATTGAAATGTAATTAATAACAATGAAACAAGATACTGCAAAAGTATTGCCCTGTTATTAAAGCTATAGTATAAATAGAGGTATTTGTCTAAACGGGATTAAGTGTAATAGCGAGGTGAGAAATTGAATAATCGAAAACAAATGGGAAAGAATAAAGATGGAGTAATATTCCCTGTTGCTCCAAATCTTTCTGAGATGAGTGATGCTTATTTGAGTTTTATAGAAGAAGTGAAAGCGGAAATCCGAAAGCAGCGAATTTCTGTGGTGTTGAATGCAAATTCCAGCATGATCTGCCTTTACTGGAACATTGGCAGAGCCATTCTGAAAAAACAGGAAGAAGAAGGCTGGGGTGCAAAAGTCATTGACCGTATGGCCAAGGACTTAAAGGATGCGTTCCCTGAAATGTCTGGTTTTTCGCCCAGAAACATTAAGTATATGCGAAAGTTCGCCGAGAGCTGGCCTGATTTTGAAATTGTGCAACAGGTTGTGGCACAAATTCCGTGGAGAACGAATCGTATGCTATTAGATAAACTTGATTCTATGGAAAGCCGCATCTGGTATGCACATAAAACAATAGAAAATGGCTGGAGCAGCAATGTATTGGAATTGCAAATACAGGGCGGTCTCATGGAGCGTTTAGGAAGAAGCGTGAATAATTTCCCGGATGCACTTTCTCCTATAGATTCCGATCTGGTCAATCAAGTGTTTAAAGACCCCTATCTGTTTGATTTCCTTGGGACAGACATGCCCCGGAGAGAGGTTGAGATTGAACGAAAACTAACAGAACACATTCAAAGTTTTCTGCTGGAATTGGGACAAGGATTTGCTTTTGTGGGCAGACAGGTACATCTGGAGGTCGACGGCGATGATTTTTATATTGATCTCTTATTTTATCACCTGAAGCTGCGATGTTATGTGGTGATTGAATTGAAAGCCTGTGATTTTGAGCCGGGGTTTATCAGCCAACTCAATATGTATCAAAATGTAGTTAACGATGTTTTACGCCACCCAGATGACAAGCCGACCATTGGTCTGTTGCTGGTAAAGGGTAAAAATGAAACTGTAGTAGAGTACTCACTGGCAGGATATCAAAACCCTATTGGTGTGGCAGAGTGGAAGAACCAGATTGCTAAGGCTTTGCCGGAAGAGCTGCGTAGCAGCCTGCCATCCATTGAAGAAATCGAAAAAGAACTGGAGTAATTGTGCCACAGCCTGTGGCACAATTAGATTCCAGATGTGCCAAACAATACTGGCAAGAATAAGATGCTTGAACTTTGATAGTTCGAGTGTTTTATTGTTGCCAGTAATTACTACCAGCAAACCTTTCTCTTTCTGGAGATGCGAAGCATCCCCATATATCAAAATCTATGATATAATCTAAACGTAGGAAGTAGAAGTGGAGTGAGTTTGAAAAGACGTGGTTTCCATTTTGACAAGAATAGCAAGGGTTCCTCCAAGGCTTAATTGCGTCTTTCGGATATCCGAATCACCGCTTCTACGCATGCAGAGTCGGTTGTGCTTCTCGTGAGGAAGGCCCAGTAAATCAAAGGGTTTCGGGAAATTGGGCAGGAGATGTAGGTATGCTTTTATGGTTAGTTGGAGTGAAATATGTTTCCAGTTACTTTGATGGGTAAGGAAAATTAACGTATTGGCAAAAGGCAATAGTGTAGAAGGAAGTGAAACACTCTATTTCTACATTCCATGTTGGTAATTGCACACTAGTTATAAAAGATTTTCTGGACAACGGCTTATTTATTTGATAAAAGTAATTAATTCGACTTGATTTGGTAAAAGAACTTAACTATATATAGGGAGAAATATATGCCAGTACTTACAAATGAGTATTTAAGTTTTCATCCAGAAGTGCCATCAGTTTTTTATCATTACTGTTCAGTAGATACTTTTTTGAGCATTATTAATAATAGCAATATCTGGCTTTCGGATGCTGAAGAGACAAATGATTATACTGAAATGAAGTGGCTATTTTCAAAAATTCATGAAACGGTTGAACAAGCATTATTGTCATATCGAAAATTTTTTAGTGAAGAGGTGATTCTAAAAAGTAAAAAGCTTACATATCAAATAGCTGAAAACTTATTAAATAAAAAAGCCCCAATAGTACAGAATTCAAAAAGTTTTTTAGCATGTTTTTCGAAATCCGGTGATTTACTTAGTCAATGGCGTGCATATGGAAATGATGGGAATGGTATTGCCATTGGTTTCAATCCCAGTATTTTTGAAAAGTTTACAGACGAATCTTATTATATTATGAGCAAAGTTATTTATTCTGATAAAGATATTTTAGAGTTTATGCATTCCGCTATTGATGAACCACTTAAATGGGCAATTGAAAGTAGTATTAGCTCTAAAACCAAAGAACTAGATGAAATGGAACTAGCAATGAATATTTCTTTGTTAGTTTATTCGTTGTGGCAAGAAGGACCTATATATAAACATAATTCGTTTATTGAGGAACAGGAATGGAGGCTGTTTCGTAGGTTGCAATCAGGTAATTTTGATTATTGTGATGGCGTTGATGATTATGGTTATGCACATTTTCTTGAAGGTTTTTTTTATAGCAACGAGAAATATCTTGGTGAGTTTACCCGAGGACCTTTAAAGTTTAGAAGCGTAAATAATGATATTCGGTTATATTTTGAACTTGGATTTGAAAAGTGTAAAAGAGAAATTATAAAGGAAATTATTATTGGACCCAAATGTAAAATTGAAGCATTTGATTTGAAGCTACTTTTGGCAAAGAATAAATATATAGATGATATATATTCTGATTCAATAATAATAAAAAATTCTAATTGCCCATATATATAGTCAATAATTTAAAAAAAGTAATGCAAAATAATTAGGCCAGGGGGCTAGAATGGATGAAAAAGAAATAGAGATATTTACTGATGGCAATGTTGCATTAGAGGTACTCATTACACCGGAACAGGATACCATATGGCTAAACCAAAATCAGATGGCCGAATTATTCAAGCGAGATGTAAAAAACGATTGGCTTACATATTAATAATGTTTTGAAAGAGGAATTGCTGGCTCAGACCGCAACTGTTGCAAATTTTGCGATAGTTCAAAAAATGCACATAACAAAGAACCGATACATTAAAAAAGTAAAGGCATAGCAAAGGCGAGGAGGTGAACGGAGTGAATAGTCAAGGTGCTATTAATAGGAAATCAAATATTATTATATACACAACAGAAGACGGTTTGGCAAAGATAGATACAACTTTTGATGGAGATACGGTCTGGCTGTCAATTGATCAGATGGCGGAGTTGTTTCAAAGAGATAGAAGCGTAATAGGCAAGCATGTGAGAAATGTTTTTAAAGAAGGAGAATTGTCCAAAGAATCAGTATGGGCAAAATTTGCCTATACTGCTGCTGACGGAAAAGTTTATGATGTAGATTATTATAATCTTGACGTGATTATTTCGGTCGGTTATCGTGTGAAGTCAAAGCGCGGCACACAATTTAGAATATGGGCAACAGGCATTTTAAAAGAATATATGAGAAAAGGTTTTGCGCTGGACGATGAGCGGCTGAAGAATCTGGGTGGTGGAGGCTACTTTAAAGAATTACTCGAACGTATTAGAGATATACGTGCTTCTGAGAAGGTATTTTACAGGCAAGTCTTAGAAATTTATGCTACAAGTATTGATTATGATCCGAAAGCTGAAATATCTATTCAGTTCTTTAAAAAGGTTCAGAATAAGATTCACTATGCGATTCATGGACAAACTGCAGCAGAAGTTATTTATACCAGAGCGGATGCTGAAAAAGAGTTTATGGGACTTATGACATTTGCAGGAAACCAGCCAACATTAAAAGAGGCTGTCATTGCCAAAAACTATCTGAATGAAAAAGAACTTCGGGCGATGGGACAACTTGTTTCAGGGTATCTTGATTTTGCGGAACGTCAGGCAGAGCGGGAACAGGTAATGACTATGAGCGATTGGGCAGCGCATTTGGATCGTATACTTACAATGAGTGGCGAACAGTTACTTCAAGGAAACGGAAGTGTTACTCATAAACAAGCAGTTGATAAAGCAACGAGTGAATACAGAAAATATAAAACCAGAACCCTCAGTGATGTGGAGAAGGATTATTTGGATTCGATAAAAATATTGGAACATAAAACGGATAAGAGTTGAAAAGGTGATATTATTTACGAGTTAATAAATAAGACAAGCGAAACTCCGCCAGGGGTGCGCCACGTCTTTCAGACATCATTATTATTCACTCAATACACGTTGAGACCGCCGTGTTGCTGGTGCGAAAACCTTGATTCTAGGCGGGGGTTCGGGATTTTTTGGAGAAAATGGAGTTGTGTTTTTCCAGAAGGTGAGATAGATAAGTTTCCGCAGATAGGGGGACGGGGATAACGCCGGATAGTTTGAAAATGAGGGCTTTGTCGGGCAAAAGATACAATCCGGCAAAAACCATACTATTTGGCAAAAGTGGATACTGTTTGGCAAAAACTATAATTCATGGCGAAAGTAACAAATTACTGAAACATTCTTCTGCTCATGTTATACTTATTAAAATAAGTCTTGAAAGAAATCAATTTAAGATGCCAGATTTTTAACAATAGACAGGGGGCTTTAGGGATGAAAGTAAAATTAGGTGTCATTTTGGATGCGATTGAGATGGCAGATGATAATTATACATATTTTTTGGATTTAGAAACAGGAGAAAGTGTGTTCCTTGCAGATGAGCTGATTACTGGTCTGGACAATGAGGGGTTGGAAGATGAAATTGAAGAAAAACCGGAACGCTATTTAAGGCTTCCAACGAAATTTGAAATTCACGAATATCATATCATGGAAGAATTTATCTGGACTTTAAAAGGTGAAAGGGCGGATAAACTGGAATGTGCCATACGGAGGCGGGGAGCGTTCAGGAGATTTAAGGATATGGTAGACAGAATGGGGATTTCACAGCAGTGGTATGATTTTCAGGCAGAGTATTACAGGAAATTGGCCATTGACTGGTGCCGGGAGTATGGGCTGGAGTATGAGGAGGAGAGCATGTGAATATTAGGCTTGCGGAAAAATCAGATATTGAAATTCTTTCTATATATGATAAACATATCAGGATAACTGAACTGGAATCTGCCGTATCGCTTGGCCGGGTAATTGTGGCAGAAGATAACGGAAGCTTTATAGGCTGGCTGCGGTGGAATTTGTTTTGGGATAACACGCCGTTTATGAATATGTTGTTTATACTTGAACGGTATCGTAGCTGTGGCTATGGAAGAAAAATGGTTGCTTATTGGGAAAAACAAATGAAGACTAAGGGGTATGATTTAGTCATGACATCTTCTTTGTCGAATGAAGCGGCACAGCATTTTCACCGTAAATTGAACTATGTGGATTCTGGTGCACTCCTGTTGCCAGAAGAGCCCCTGGAAATTATTTTTGTAAAGAAGCTATAGGTTGAAGTCACTATTTTTATTCATGATATGGAAGGCAGGCCCATGATAAGGTATGTAACAAAGAACGATGAAGGTCAAATCCTATCCTTGATGGAACTGGTAAAAGATGATTTTGCCGGGTATAAAGAAAAGAATTTTTTAGGAGCAGTATATAATGCTACCAGCAATGATGGAGCAATTATGGAAGAAAAAGATGGGAGAATAGCGGGATTACTTTTGTGCTCAAAGAAAAAGAACTGTCTTTTCTTGCCGTGCATCCTGAGTATTGAAAGAACGGTGTTGCAATTGAAAAAGAGCTAATGTAGTAATTATGCAACGGTCTGTTGCACAATTAGAAAACACTTATGCAGAATAAAGTTGGTAAGAATAAAACGCTTGAGCCTTGAGTATTTTATTCTTGGAGGTGGGTTTGCTGATAAAATACCTTTCCTGGTATAATAAAACCTTCTCCAAACAATCTCTTTAATGCTATACTTTACAGATACAAGAAGGACAGAAAGCAGAATAGAAAATCTATGATTTGGATGGAAAAAACTCCTCCGCCAAGGGAAGACTATACCTTTTTGGCATCAAGTTGCTTTGTTGTTTACTAGATAGTGCGTTTTGAGGTTTGCAACTAAGGATAAATTTAGCATCTCTGCCTGTGAGATTAACAATTGAAGATATATTCATATTAAATTCTAACATATTTGCTATGGCATATTTAATGACGCCATAGTGCGTAAATCGATTGGCTACAAACATCCGGAAATATGATTGCTAATATAACAACGGCCAGAGCCTTTATAATGTCGGTATGCTTTAGGGCAATTTATTTTTGAGGAATAGTACATAGGAGAACAAATATATGAAAGAGGCAGAAATAAAAAATTATCTTGCGAAAAATCTTCATGTTATTTCGAGTGAACTAGTACTGGTAAAAACGGAATATAAACTTGAAAATAATGTGGGTACAGATGGCTATATTGATATATTAGCAAGAGATATATATGATAATTATGTGATCATAGAGATCAAGCGATCTAAACAATCATCACGGTCTGCAATACATGAAATTATGAAATATGTCTCCTTACTTAAAACTACTTTACATTTGAAAGACAGTGAGATACGAGTAATAATAATATCTACAGAATGGGATGAACTTATTACGCCATTTTGTGAATGGAAAGAGAAGGTGAATTTGGCAATAGAAGGCTACCAATTTACACCTGAGAGAAAATGTGTAGAAATTTTAGATGTAATTGAGGATAAGCAGGAGCGTGAACTTTCTCGAAATCAATTGGCGTTTCTTTATAAAACGGTAAACGAATTAGAAAGATGTAAGGAAAAATTAGTAAATATAATTCAAAAATGCAAATTGCAGGATTTTTTCTTACTTGAGCTTAGAAATGAGGGGAATGTTAGTGTGGTGTTTCCCGTTGCTTTAATCTTAGTGATTCAACGTTATTCAAAAGATAAATATATTTCAATATTAACCAGTAGTGATTGGAACCAAGAATGGGATGAACAGGAAAGTTATGAATATGAAGGAGAAGAACTGTTAGTTTTTTTTGAAGAAAGTATTTATAAAAAAATAAATAGTTACAGGTTATTTAATGATGTACAAGTTTGTAGTCCGGAAACAATAGTATCGATGGTTGCCCAGCAAGGATGGATCCCTATAGGGGTTACTAAGAGCGGATATTTTGTCCATGAGAATAGATCAGATGAATGGTTTTTTAGAAAAGCAACGGGAGTAGAAGAAAATAATAATAATTATATATTTGAAAATTTTTGTGATAATAAATTTGAACTTAGGTTCTCGGAGATGTTAAATAGCGCTAGAGAGTTTATGTACCACAAGGATGATATGCTTAGCTGTTTTGATGAAGTATGGAATGTCATCGAACATAAGAAAGTTAAGAGAACTACTATTGAAATATATAATAGTGGGAATATCATACAAAATTTAATAATGTATGAAATTAATGGAAATATAGAAGAGTTACCTTATGCTGATATTTTTTTAGAATACAATGATGGAAAAGTGGATAGATATGTAATCCTATTGGCATATGGGCAAGGAGAAATAAAGTCAGAGTGTTTTATATTAGATAGCCTATTGAAAGGAGATGGTTCGGTATATATGCAAATGCTTTGGTCTGGGGAAATAGTGATATATAATGATGAAATTATGAAAAACCTTGGACTTACATATGATTGGATGAAATATAGTTATGAAAATGGATGCTGGATACTACGAAGAAATTTTAAAAAATTAAAATTTATGACGTTTTATAAGGAGAATATTTACAAAATCAAGAAAATTCAACAATGGTATTTGGAACATATCGCGTATTAACATACTTTGAGAACTGTTTGTTTAATTATGTGAAGGAGAATGAGATGATAATTTTTCAGACGGGTCATCAGGAACTATTTAATTATATTATACATCATTTTTTAAAAAAAGAGGTTTTTAATGAGGAGATGGATCTAGGGGATATGATTGAGATTCTTCTGCCTAAATATTTATATAGAGAACAATATCATAAATGCGTTAAAGCATTTAATGAGCTGTATCAATGGACAGAGGATTCGTTTTATCACGAGATGTGTGCACTACATGAATTACTATTATATAATTTTATCGAATATATGGCCAATTTACAGCGAGAAATCCCCGAATTTAATCAACTTTATATTGATGAAAAAGGACATTTTTTGATAGATCAGGCTGCTCAGAATGATTTGGCTGAATCTGATGATTTTGGATATGAAGACTGTAAAGAAATTTATTATGATATTGTTTTTTATCCGGATTTCTTATTTATAGATACTGATTTTTTGTTTATTGATAAAATATATAATACCAGAAAAGCTGGTGAAACATTTATTGAGGACATATTAGGAATTAATATAGATTACTATTTTGAACTTATGCCACAAGATATTCAGGAACAATATAAGACAAGGCATATTACGCTAACGAGTGAAGTTGAGGCAATGTTAAAGTATGTTGAGGGTAGAATTCAGTGTGGAAATTTATATAAGCTTTTTTGGGAAAATGATACTCCTGTAAAAGAGGAACGTATACAGCTTATATTAGAAAATATTATGGATGCATATTTTTATAATCAAGCAATAGAAATAACCAGAGAGGCGTTAGTTGGAAATGGAAGAGTAGATTTTAAATTATACAAAGCAGATCATGAAGATGAAAAAGTTCTAATTGAAATAAAAAGAGGCAGTAGTTCTTATTTAAGAAAAGGTTATGAGAAACAGCTAACGGATTACATGCTATCTACTAATTATAAGAATGCTTTTTATTTGATTGCATGTTTTACAGATAGTGAGTATGAACGAAGTGAACGGTTTATTAGAAATCATGTTTATACGGATACTATACAGCTATATATAAATATTTCAATATTAGATTTTAGAAAAAGAAAAACGGCGTCTATTTCTTAAAGAAAGAGTGTACAGAATATGCAATAATTTGATATAAAAAGCAAGCTTAAAGATGGCTGATTTTATTTGCAAAGTTGAATAGAAGACTTATTTGTTTATAATACCCAGAGTTGTCACTTATACTACAGACTCTGGCATAATTAGATTCCAGTTATGTAGGATGCAGATGGTAAGCAATCTTTAAACCTGCATCAGAAGCTATTTTCCGCATTTGACTGCAGTAAATGCAGAAATTGTTGTAAAATGTATCCAGGAAACATTCCAATAGAGGATATCAGGAAAGATGCGGAACATCTACAGATGACCGAGGAAACCTTCATAAAGAAGTACCTTTGCCAAGATTCCTCCACTGGTATATTTCAGACTATACATACTCCCTGCGGCTTTTTGCAGGAAAACGGAGACTGCCTGTTGGGTGATTGTAAGCCAGACAACTGTGTCAAATATCCTTATACTGATCAGCCGGAGCGGCTATACAGTCTGTTTAGCGTGTTGGAGGCAGAGAAGGCTTCTGACAAGGCTTAACTGTGTTTTACAGGAATCATTATTACCCTTTATCCCCCTTCAAAGCTTGTTGCAAACTAAGTCCAAAATAATAGTTAAAAATAATGATTTAAAATATAAATAATTCATAATCAATGCCTAACAATAAGTAGTTTCTCATATAAAAACAAGCACCTTAATTTTTATAATAAGCGCTACGTTATATATTTCCCCCAAAACGCAAAGGAAGTGACAAATAAGTGAATAACAGCAATAAAATATTGAATAAATACAAAGGCTGCCTATATGGCGGAGCCATAGGAGATGCCTTGGGCTATCCAATAGAGTTCCGCAGCGCAAAAGATATCCAAACAATTTATGGTAAGAATGGAATACAGTATTATGAGCTGTTTAACGGAAAAGCCATCATATCAGATGACACTCAAATGACATTATTTACAGCAGTCGGCCTGCTGGTTGGATATACCCGATTATGTCTGCTTGGAATCATGGGAGAGTGGCAGAGTTATGTTGAATTAGCGTACAGAGACTGGCTGATAACTCAGAATGAAGATTCTGAGGCAACAAATCCATACTGCAAATCCTGGTTGTTGAATGTTGAAGAAATGCATAACTGGAGAGCGCCTGGCAATACGTGCCTATCCGCCTTAAAGGCTGAAAAATGCGGAAGTGTATCAAAACCGGTTAATAGAAGCAAAGGGTGCGGAGGCGTGATGCGAGTAGCTCCTGTTGGTTTGTATCTTCCGAAACATGAAAATGACATAGTCAAGATCGATCAGATAGCAGCGGAGGTGGCGGCAATTACACACGGCCATCCATTAGGGTATATTCCAGCAGCCACTTTGTCCCACATCATAGCAAGGTGTACATTCACGGATATGAAGTTGGAGAAGATTGTCACTGAGGCGATTGAGACAACCGCATTAATCTACAAAAACAAACAATATATTGATGATTTTATAAATATCATGAATAAGGCAATATGTTTGGCTCACCAGGAGTTAGATGATTTAGAGGCGATTAGGAAAATCGGACAGGGATGGGTTGCAGAGGAAACATTGGCAATAGCTGTTTATTGTTCCTTAAAATATCAAAATGATTTTGTAAAGGCAGTCACAACGTCTGTGAATCACGATGGAGACAGCGATTCCACCGGAGCGGTAACAGGCAATATTATAGGGGCATATCTGGGGCAGCAGCACATACCTGATGAGTTTATAGAGCCCTTGGAATTAAAGGAAGTTATTTCAGAAATTGCAGTTGACTTGTTCGAAGATTGTAAGATGAGTGAATATGGAGAGTATCATGATGATAAATGGTATTCAAAGTATTGTACTGGTGATTACTGCATATGAGAGGACGTTGAGTGCCTGTAATATTATGTCAACAATATGTTTAAAGATGGTTTTTTCTGGCTTTTGTGTAATGTGATTATCAAATATATATTTAACGTAAACTGGAAAAACCAGAAGGCATAAACCGATTTTATATAGGTGTTAAATCATGATAGGATGAAATTAAATTGTAGTGGTATGATTAGGCGTAAAGGTTTTTGACTTTTGCGCCTCTTTTATTGGTGAGATGAGGAGTATTATGAAAAGATTAAATAAAAAAATAACCTATACAACATAATTTAAATCAAGTCAATCGAATTCATTATTTATTAAAGTGTTTTGAGATTGTAAGAAGTGGTGGATATTAGTACATAGTTTTATTTGGAAATACAAATTTCAATGTTTTTTTTCTACAACCATTTATAATCCGAATAGGAAAAAGATGAATATTATCGCTCCCCTTAATTTATTCTATTCCGATTTTTGAGCTGTCTGATCCGAATCTATAAAATCATAGATAGAAAAATTAAAAAATGCTGATTTTTAATAAAAAATCGTAATTTTATGTAACTTAGACTAGCCGTCACGTTAACACCTTGGTACAATAGAGAATAAGTGAAGCAATAGTACATTTGTAAATAAAAATGCAAGTTCTACGAAAGGATAACGGTACGAATATATGGGAGACATCCATCAACTGACTGCGTATTTCAAGGATTATGATTTTTACAATAATGTTTTGTCGACGGAAGTAAGGGATAAAGACGTGGAAGATATTTCACTGGAAAAGTGTGATTTTGCTTTTATATCATCCAGATTTAACTGCTGGAAGAAGGAGAAGATTATACATATTTTAAAAACCAGAGTATCCCTCAACGATAAGAATAAGCTAAACGCCGTTGTTGGGGACTATGTGGATCACAAAATCTCCTTGGAGGAGCTGTTTGAGCAACTCACTTTTAAAATACCCCGCTTTTCCCAGGATGTTAAAAGTGAAATCAATGAGATTGAACAAAATTCCAGATTCTTTGTATTTTACCCGGTGGTGTTGAACAAAACGAAACAAAAACAGCAGCCTATGTTTACATTTTCTTGTGAATGTCAGGAGAACGCGTTCCAGATTCAAAAGGCGTTTGTCAATAAAAATGTACTAACCCTGCTGTTATCAGAAACAATGGATATGCACGTATCAGATATTAAAACCTCTTTTGGTAAGAAGATGGATGAAATGGTATCCGCAGTGGACGCACTTCATGCATCCCCTGATTTTTCCTGCCTATATCAGACTATATGTGAGGAATTCGAGCGTATTTTTGGAGTGAAACTGGGTAAATGCAGGGTACCAGAGGAGTGGCAACAGCTTGGGAAGGCAATGATTTCATTTGAATCCTCGGAAGCGGTCATTGAAAATTGTTTCTATGATGAGATGGAAACCATGGCGCGTTTCATCAGTCAGGATAGTATTATACCAGAAACGGTGAAACTTTTTATGGGGCTATCTGACCGCCGGCCTCAGGATATCAGTAAAGTGTTGTTTAAGGACAGTCATATTGGGAGTTATCAGGCAAAATATCCAGTAAATCAGAAGCAATGGAAATTAATGCAGCTTGTAAGCAGCTCAAAGATTTTGTGTGTAGAAGGCCCTCCGGGGACGGGAAAGACCACTTTGCTGAAGGAGATGATTGCAGATGCAATGGTACAGAAGGCGGATGCCTTGCTGAAGGTATGGGATGAGCCATGGACGGATATGGGAAAAGAGGGAAAGGAAATCAGCCGTTCCCCATTAATGGGAAAAAATCTGTACTCCATCATTATAAGCAGTACCAATAATAAGGCGGTCGATAATATCGGATTTGAGTTATTGAAGGAGGTTTCGTTCTTTTCTGAATTTACGCATACTACTCTTAGGAAGCCAGACGGAGAAGATGCTGAAAATGATGAAGCAGAAACAAATGAAGAAAGCGCTGTAAAAATATGCGAAAACAATGTAGTCTATGAAGATCACGAACACCATGAAAAACAGAAAATAGATACGGATTACGAAGGGATTTTTTGTGCCAGATTGGGAAAGGCAAAACAAGTAGAGGATTTTTATAGAAGCATTTTTCAGCCGTTCCTCGTATTTCTCGAAGGAAAAGAGATAAGTGCAGAAGAAGAAGAGGCTGTCAGAGCCCGGTATGCGGAAGTGCGCCAGAAAATGAAAGATTTAAACCGTGCAATATCAGACTTCATTTCCCAGCGGGATACACATGGAGTTGAATTTTCTCCCGATAAGTTGAGAGAGAGGCAGAAAGCTCTTGAGGCAATGCAACTTCAACTGGACATGGAACGTAAGAAATGGCAGAAGGAATGCAGGGATACTCAGAAGCAGCTTAAAGGTATAAGAGAGGATATAGAATGTTGGAAGCAGGAAATGTCTGAAAAAGTAAACGAGTGTGTTTTGGCACAAAAGTTGATTCGTTCACTCTACTCGGATTTGGAGGAATATATGAGTATAACCGGCCTTAAAAGGCTGTTTAGCTTCCTATTTCCCAAGACACGTCGGGTTCAGAGGGATTATGGTTCTGAACAGCAGATTCGTGATAAGATTGAAACAGAAAATGTCAAGTGTAGCAATCTTGAAGAGAGGATGAGGCAGCTTCAGCAGGACATTTCCCAGGCGGAGGAAAGACAGAAAGCGCTTTTGAATGAGGCAGAGAAAATCCATAAACAACTATCTGAAATCAGTTCTAATGAAGCGGACAATCAGATGGAACAGGAAATATTAAAAGAGCCCCTTGGATCTATTGAAGAGCTTCGGAAGAGGGTTCAGGTTCCCGAAGATCAATGGATGGGGCTGGAACCTCATGAGCTATACAGTCTACCGGATGTTTATAAGCTCCGTAATCAGCTTTTCCTGGCGGCCTTATCCTTGTTTGAGTGTTATATCGTTCGCCACAAAGAGCCGATACTAAATAATCTGAAGCTATTACTGATAAAAAAGGATGGAGATAGTGGGAATGGCTTTTATAACTGGTGTAGTGTCCTGTACAACGGCGACGCGCCATATTCAGAAAAACGGGCTGAGTTAGTTCGGATATTATGGGAGACCTTTTTTCTGTGTTTTCCAGTTGTAACAACAACGCTCCATTCTTTTCGGAAAAAGGTATTTGCAATGGTGCCGGAATTATTTGATCTGCTGTTAATCGACGAGAGCGGGCAGATTGTGCCATACTATGCGCTGGCTCCATTATACCGTGTAAGACGGGCGGTCTTTGTAGGGGATGTCAATCAAATTGAGCCAATTAAGAATGTACCGTCAGGTTTGTTTAAAACGAGATATACGGAGATGCTGGGGGAGGATTTGTATAAACAGTTTTGCCTGGATGACGCCAGTGCCCAACGCTATGCCGTGAGTGCCAGTGATTTCTATGAAATGGCAGGAAGCAGAAGGGGCGGCGTGATTTTGAATGAGCATAGGCGGTGTGAGCCTGCAATTATGGCATTTTCTAATGAGCTGGTGTATGGACATGTACTGGAGCTGACCGGAGACAATAATAATGATAAGTTATTCGGCAGCAATCTGGCGGCTTTTGATATCAGAGGAGTTAAAGCAGCACAGCATTATAATTCTCTGGAAATCCAGGCCTGCAAAGAGATTATTGAACTTTTCGTAGAGAGGTATGGGGAAGGGGTTAAGAAGGATATCGGTATTATTACACCATTCTCAAGGCAGGCGGCAATGCTACGGGAACAAATACACGGCGTGGAGACCGGAACCGTTCATGTTTTCCAAGGGGCAGAGAAAAAATATATCTTGTTTTCCTGTGTTGTGGATGATACGGAGAAGCCATCGGGGCTTTGTAGTTTTATCGGTGGCAAATGTAACCTGCTTAATGTGGCATTTTCACGCGCTAAAGAGCAGTTTATATTCGTGGGAAATATTCAGGCCGCGGAAAACAGCGGGAATTATTTAAAAGAGGCAGTCGGGATAATTAAAAAATATGGAAAGGTTTTTAGCTTCTTTGACACCCAAGATACAGATGCAGACAATTTCCCTGCAGATGAATTGGTAATACGGGTATTGTCCGGAAAACAGCTTTATTTTGATGATGATAAGATTGGAGAATTTTTGAACCAGAAAATTCCTCATAACATCATCGATACACCACGGCTGCATAACGAAATATTAAATGAAATGCTTTTGAGAGCCAATAGCAGTATCCATATTATATCCCCATGGATTGGGCACAATGTTGTTACAGATGCAATGCTGGAAACAATCCGAAGCAAAATAGAGGAAGGGATTAAAATTCATATTGTATTTGGCTATAAAGCGGTGAAATGCTCTCTGGATGATATTGACGAACTGGTGCGCCAGGACATTCCCTGGGGCAAGGAAACAGCGGCCCAGACAATAAAAAGTCTGTTGGAAATACTGGGCGGAGACCTTGAATATCTTCCGCCCTCTCATGTGAAGCTTTTGCTGGCAGATGACAGGTACCTCTTAATCGGTTCTTTAAACTGGTTGTTTAATAGTGGGAAAACCTCACAGAAGGAAATCAGCTGTTTGGTGACCAATACGGATACGATACAGTATGTGAAAAGACGGTTTTTGGAGCGGCATTGATTCTGCGGTTGTTTAGATGGACGAACCTTATGCTATGTAGTATAAAAGACAACTTTCATTACACATAGAAACAGTAGTAATGCTGCAAAAATATGGCTTGAAGGAGAAATAAATCGAATTAACCACAGGTCATAGCAGTTTTAGCGAAAATCGAGGATAAAATAGGGCAGCAAATGGCTCATTTTTTCCTCGATTTTTCATTCTTTTCATAAATAAGAGATACTGGAAAGTGAATATTGAATAAATTTAAATGATCCAAATCTAAAAATTTCAGCCCTTTTTTAAAATTAAAAAACAAAGGAAAGAATTCATTGTAATTATCTGAGAGGAAGTCAAATCTTTTGCATACCACAACTATAATCTAAAGTCAAAACAATGCCTAAACACAAAAACGAACAAATGTTCTGAAATGTATTGTGCTCCCCTTACCTTTCCTGTATAATATCAATAGAAAGAGGAGGCGTCAGATCAGATGATTCGATTATTTGAGTTTCGGGATTTAGATAGGATTATGGAGATTTGGCTGGAGGGGAACCTGAAGGCTCATTCATTTATAGAAGAGAAGTATTGGAGACAGAATTATAA
Source organism: Clostridium sp. MCC353 (assembly GCF_018785315.1). Taxonomy (GTDB): domain Bacteria; phylum Bacillota; class Clostridia; order Lachnospirales; family Lachnospiraceae; genus CHH4-2. The sequence goes on from NZ_WQPN01000008.1 coordinate 117,354, forward strand.
AAAGGTCAGATCAATGCTGCCAAATGCAGAGGTATATGTGTTTGAAGAAAAAGGAGAAATCCTTGGCTTTATCGGAATGGATGCAGAATATATTGCCGGATTATTTGTTGCGGAGGGATACCGGGGACAGGGGATTGGCCATCAGTTGATTTCGGCGGTAAAGAGGAAAAAGCGCCTGTCACTGCATGTATATGAAAAGAATATAGGTGCTGTGGCATTCTATCGGGCGGAAGGATTCCATATCGAAAACAGCATGACAGAGAAAGAAAGCGGGGAACAAGAGTATCTAATGGTGTTTTATGAAGGCATTGAATAGAATAAAGAATGATACCAACGAAATCAGACCAGGAAATTCAATCGGCATGCCCAAGCCTGAGACCAGCAATTTTTTAAATATAGATGAATTGCTTATGTCGTATTTTTACAATAATGTAATGGAAGTCTATGATATAATAATGTAAACAATGGCGGTATAGTTGAAGGTCAAATATTCACCATAAGAGAAAAAATTTTTGATGAACCGGGAAAACCGCAAACGAAAGAAAGACTAAAATCTCCTAATTCAAGTAAAATAGGCTGGGGTATGCTCTGAAGATTTATACAATGACAGAGATTAGGCTAATTATCCGACTAAATTGTTGAAATGCTATTAATTCCAACATACGTATTTTCCGCAGGTACAATATTTGGTTTATATGTCTATAGCAGATTAGGCATATAGTTACATAGAAGAAGGTGTCTGAAAGAGATTTTTTCAAATCAAAATACTTTATGACCTTCATGGTAAAAAACATCATAAAATGCTTATTCGAGACAAATAAAAGCATTCATTAACAAACATCATAAAATACATCACATAAAACTAAATTAAAGCATTATTATGCGGTCTGGGAATAGGCCCCGGACACCTAAAACAATATAAGGCAGGAGGATACAAATTTGATTACACCAATGAGTAAAAAACTAGAGGCAGAACTGTTGTGGTCCGAAGTGGAACTTACTAAAAAGAGCAAAATGAAAAATGAAGGTGCAGGCCTTTTGATACTGGGAATTGGGGCACTGGCAATGGGTGTTTTCAACCATTTGCTGCTTCATATTCTATACGAGAGCAATATTATTTGGATTGCAGTTAGCGCAGGCTGTGCGGTTTTAGGCGTTGTTTTAAGCATATTTGGGATAAAATTGATAACCAAAATCGGTGATTCCGTTGCAGAGATGACAGCCAAGGACAGCGGTTACAGCGAAGGTGAGATTTTGGAGTTTTATAAGGAATGCCGTCAGATGGATTCGCTGCTGTTGTCTTTGACACCTCAGCCGACCAAAGAGACGGATTTTACAAAAGTCGGTTTCTTAACAAAGAACTGGCTGAGACTGCCGGATAAAATTTATCATGGTGTCATGCGGATATCTGATTTGGCGGTGATTTGGTATGAAGAGACAGCGCTTCCAGGTTATGATCCTGGTATTTTCGCCGTGAAAAGTGATGGTAAGATGCTGTATGCAAAATGCAAACCTGATGTTGGAACAGAAATTGTAGAGATGATTGCCGGCAGAAATTCTAAATGCATTACCGCGCGGCTTTTTGCGTATGATGGCAAAGAATTTGATGCATTTCGGAACCCGCAGGATGCAGCGAACTTTTATCGGATGATGCAGCGCTGACAGATTCCAAGCTATTCATGTATGAAAATTATGGTTCGGCAGAAGAACTGTGAAAAGTAATATTGTAAAAGATAATCCCAATGGATTATTTATTTACACCCCAACTTGTGCGAAAGCTGCAAATTTAAATTGCAACGGGGAACCTGAAATTCTCAGCACGTACCTCTGCAAAAAACGCTCTGGCATGGAGGCGTGACATGGTAATTCACAATATATAACAGTGAAATAAATAACAGTGATATGTTAAGGTGTGAAAGCTATTTGCTTTTGCGCCTTTTCTTTATCATTAAGGCGAAGTGAAATGAGAGTTGGAAATAAGGTATAATAAATTAAAGATAAAACCAAGGAATAAAACTAGGGAACAAAACTAAGAAAAGCTTTCAGATGGCAATGACTGGGTGAGTATGGTAAAATATAGTAATACAAATGTGGAAAGTAGAAAAATTAAATATATTAGCGGATACGATGAAAGGTAGTGTCGCCAAAACAGAATTTACTCCTTGTATACCGTACCATTACCTTGCTGTCCGGAAAGAGAATATTTACTATGCGAAAGAAACGTTCATATGGGAATGATGGAACTTGCCAGTGGAAAGTCGATATGGCGTGGAATCAACTGTTATAATGAGGAAAAGGTAATCTCCTGGGAAAATACTGGACTGGATTCATACAGTGGTGTAGTAGCTGGCAGCAGTGGCGAATCTTATAAAGTTAATATTGACAAACAGCATTCGAAAAAATCCACTTGCAATTGTGCTTTTTCAGATGTAAGGCGCGTGATTTGAAAACATATGCTGGCACTGTTGTTCATAGCAGAGCCTGAAACGGTTGAAAATTTCCTCAAAGAAGTTGAGAAATATGAAGCCGAGGAAAAAGAGAGAGAACAGCAGCATTTTAGAGATCTGAGTACATACATGAAAATCCTTACAAAATCAGAACTTCAGGAGCAATTGTTCAACGCACTTATTCAATTGGAAGAAAGAAGAAAGTTTTACTGATTAAGTAATTGAAACTATAAAAAATTATTTTAGAGGCGAGCAAGATGCAGGATAACAAGCAAAGTTTAGAACGTTTTTTAAAAGCGCAGGAATCGGATTATGAAAAAGCGCTGGCAGAGATTAAAGAGGGCCATAAACGCAGCCAGTGGATCTGGTACATTTTTCCGCAGATTCAGGGACTGGGTTATAGTAACATGTCCCAATTTTATGCGATAAAAGATATTACAGAAGCCAAGGCATACATAGAGCATCCTGTGTCGGGACCAAGGCTGAAGGAAGGATCAACTGGTATGGTGTATAACAAATGTTCAGATGCGGTTTATAGCTGGTTGAAATCAGATGCACGACCAGATGCTATGAACAAACATGTCTGTTGTATTTTAGAAGTAAAATGTTGTAAGAATTGTGAGACGCAAAAGCGGATAATGGGGCAGGGAGGTGCCAAATGAAAGGTTCAGAGACAAAACTTGTGGCTTATATGCAGGGAGCAAGCAAACGGTTTGTAATCCCAGTCTATCAGCGCAACTATGACTGGAGGACGGAAAACTGCAAACAGCTATATAATGATCTTGTAACGGTAGTAAAAAGCCATCGTAAGAGCCATTTTTTTGGCAGTATTGTTTCTGTCTATAATCCGGATGGGGAAAATGATGAATTTATGGTCATTGATGGACAGCAGCGCCTAACAACCGTTTCACTGCTTCTGCTTGCCATGTATAATTTGTTGGAGTATAAGGTGATTGTTGCGGCGAAAGCTTCATTAAGTGAACGTATTTATGAGGAGTATCTGGTTGACAAATGGCAGGATAAGGAAACACGTATAAAGCTTAAACCGGTTAAGAATGATCAGAAAGCATTTGCCAGACTGTTCGATGATGACGCGGTACATATTAAAGAATCTAATTTGACGATCAATTATAATTATTTTTATGAACGAATTCAGAAACAGGAAGTTACTGTAGATGAGCTGTTTGATGCCATTTGCCGGCTGGAGATTATTAATATTACCTTGAATCAGGATGATAATCCACAATTAATTTTTGAAAGCCTGAATTCGACTGGCGTGGCTTTAAGTGAGGGAGATAAGATACGCAATTTTATCTTGATGGGTTTGCCCACAAAGGAACAGAATGATTTTTATGAGAAATACTGGAATCGGATAGAAATTTGTACTGATTATGATGTCAGCTCTTTTATCCGTGATTATTTGAGTGTAAAACAGCAGATGATTCCATCGCAGAGTAAAGTCTATTTTACGTTTAAGGCATTTGTAGAGGAAAGCGGATTTACAATAGAAGAACTTCTAAAAGAGCTGCTCTTTTACGCCAGGCTGTATGAAGTCCTGCTGAAAGGAAATATACAGGATAAGCGGCTCAATTCCTGTATTTACCGGTTAAACCGTTTGGAAACGACAATTACACGCCCGTTTTTCCTTGAAGTCCTACGTTTACAGAATGAGGGCAAGCTGACAGTTGCAGAGACTAGTGATATTTTTTTAACAATAGAAAATTACCTGTTTCGCAGGACTATGTGTGATTTGCCGACAAATGCTTTGAGTAAGATATTCCTTCTCCTTCACCGTGAAATCATACGTTTCGATGGAACGGATGCTGAGTATCCGGCCAAGTTTAAATACGCATTGCTGTCTAAAAGAGAACGTGCCAGATTTCCCGATGATGCAGAGTTTGCGTCTGCGCTTGCGGAGCGCCAAGTGTATCTGATGAATAGTAAAAATAAGATTTACCTTCTGGAGCGGTTTGAAAATTACGGTACACTGGAGGACAAGGATGTGTACCGCCATTTAGACGATGGTGATTTTTCGGTTGAACATATTATGCCGCAGCACCTGACGTCGGTTTGGGTGAGGGAACTGGGAGAAGATTATGAACGGATTCATGAAGTGTGGCTTCACAGGATGGCAAATCTCACATTAACCGCTTATAATTCCAAATACAGTAATAGTTCATTTACTGAGAAGCGAGATATGAAAAATGGATTTCGGGAAAGCGGTATACGTATGAACGCTTATATTGCGCAAAAGGATAAATGGACGCTGGCTGAATTGGAAGAGCGCAGCAGTTATCTTGCGTACCGCGCGTTGGAAATATGGAGCGCTCCGGTTACTAATTATAAACCGGAAGCAAAACAGCTGGATTCCTATACGCTGGATGATGACGTGGACGTGAGCGGCAGGCAGATTACAAGATTCAGTTATAAGAATATGGAACAGCCGGTTACCAGTTGGACGGATATGTTTGAAAGGGTTTTAAAGATCCTTCACACAGAAGATAAATCCGTTTTGTCGAAACTGGTATATAATGCGGATGTGAATAGGGAGTTGTCGGCGTATGTAAGTGACAAGGAGACGGATCTTCGGCAGGCGCTTGAAATCGATGACGGAATTTATATGGAAAAGAATACGAGCACAGGAGTGAAACTGTCCATGCTGCGGCGGTTTTTCAAATTATACCATGCAGATCCGGCTGATTTAATCATGTATTTAAAAGGTGATACAGTAGTAAGTGATGAAAAGCTTGCAGGTAGCAGGTATAAACTGAGAAAACGATATTGGTCCTATGCGTTGGAGTATATCCGGAAAGCACATGGCGATAACGGCGCTTTCTGTAATGTAAATCCGTCTAAAGAAAACTGGATCAATGGATTTTTCGGAATAGGTGGCTTTTATATCTGCTGTGTGGCAAATTATGATTCTGCCAGGGTGGAATTGTATCTGGGAAAAATGAAAAAAGAGGATAATAAAGCGGCTTTTGATAAGTTGTTTTTGATGAGAACTGAAATTGAAGGTTCGCTGGGGGTGCCGCTTGTGTGGTGCCGTGGAGATGATATTAAATCATCTAAAATTTATTACCAATTAAGGAACGTCAGTATTGAAAATGAGACGGATTGGATTCAAATGGCAAAGTTCCATGCCCAATGGAGTAAAAAATTTTATGATTTAGTGGTTCCATATTTGAAAGAGGGATAATTTTTTTGTTAGGAAATGTCCTGCGAAATTGCATGAAGTTACATATCGAAAAGATAAAGAATATTTCCCGCCCTTTTTACCAATAGCCAAACCCCTCCCACTATGCTAAAATAACCTCATATCCATGCTGGATATATATTCCAGCCATGCGCTCAATCCAACAAAACCGCAAGGAGGCCACAACAAGTGGGATTTCTTCATCGTATATTTGGTCTAGGAAAACAAAAAGAAAATTCAGCCCCGCCCTACAATCCTACCCCCAAACCCCAGCCTATTCCCAGGAACGAAAACGTTATAAAACTTCTGGAATTTAAGCGGATGATGGAAGGCATTTTACAAGAGAACCAGTACATAGCGAAAAGCGGCTATATAGATAAAGTACTTAAATTTGACCCGGTTTTCAAAGTCTTTGACGCGCTGAAAAGCAGCGATATGATAGGGGATTTCTGCAAAATAAACGGCATCTCAGAAAGGGATGCCTATTTTGCTATGGATTTATACACAAATACATCTGCATACATCGACAAACATAATGACGATTATATAGCACAGGCCATGGAGGATGAAAAGGAATATCTGGACAATGTTTTAAAAGCCGCAGACCCGGTTGTCGTACTCGATGAAGACCAGCGGAGAGTAATCCTTACAGATGAAGATTATTGTCTTGTGATCGCCGGTGCAGGAGCTGGAAAGACTACCACAGTGGCGGCCAAAGTAAAATATTTAGTCGACAAAAAGGGGATAGACCCGTCCCAGATTCTGGTGGTTTCCTTTACCAACAAAGCGGTTAATGAACTGAAAGAAAAGATACAGGGGGCGTTGGGGATTGAATGCCCGATTGCTACCTTTCATTCTACGGGCAATGCGATCATTCATAAACATTCACCGGAAGAAAAACTGAATATTGTGGACAACTCCCGCCTTTATTTTGTCATAAGGGATTATTTCCGGGGGTCTGTTTTGCAGAATGAGACCGTGGTGAACAAGTTGATCATGTTTTTTGCCACGTATTTTGACGCACCCTATGAGGGCGATGATTTGAATGGATTCTTTAATAATATTGCAAAGGCCAATTACTCCACCATGCGCAGTGACCTTGAGGATTTTAAGCGGGAGGTTATTGATGCGAGAACCAAGAAGTCGGTAACGATCCGGAATGAGGTCCTCAGATCCCACCAGGAAGTGGAGATTGCGAATTTCTTATATCTGAATAACATCGACTATGAGTATGAGCCGGTCTATCCGTATAATATTTTATATGCCAGAAAACCGTACACTCCGGATTTCATTATTGCCCAGGGCGAAAAAACAGCATATATTGAGCATTTCGGGATATCTGAAAGCGGAGAAAATGACCGATACAGCCAGGAAGAATTAAACAGATATAAGCAGGCGGTGAATGATAAGGTACGTCTGCATAAACAGCACGGTACAACGCTTATTTATACATTTTCCGGTTACGAAGACTGCAAGCCTCTGTTAGCGCATTTACGGGAGGAATTAGAGGAGAAAGGCTTTGAACTACATCCCAGATCCAACAAAGAAGTGATGGAAATGCTGGTGGCCGGGGAAGAGAACCGGTATATAAGAAAATTTATCAGCCTCATTTGCAGATTTATCTCAAATTTCAAGGTAAATGGATATACGGCAGAGGAATTTAACCGAATGTATCACTCCACCCAGAACGTCCGGAGCAGGTTATTTCTGGATATCTGCAATGACTGCTATCTGGAGTATGAGCGCTGGTTAAATGAAAATAAAGCGGTTGATTTTGAGGATATGATCAATGAATCTGCGCGGATTCTCCGGGAAGTAAAGGAGATGAAGCAGAAACTCGATTTTAAATATATCATCGTGGATGAGTACCAGGACATTTCCAGACAGAGATTTGACCTCACGAAAGCGTTGTCTGAAGTGACGGATGCAAAGATTATCGCGGTGGGGGATGACTGGCAGTCCATTTATGCTTTCAGCGGCTCTGATATAACGCTTTTTACCAAATTTGAGGAAAAAATGGGGTATGCGAAGCTGCTTAAAATTGTAAAGACCTATCGTAATTCTCAGGACGTCATTGACATAGCGGGCAATTTTATTCAGAAAAATACGGAACAGATCAGCAAACGGCTGATATCGCCCAAGCATATTGAGGATCCTGTCATTATTTATACCTATGACAGCACCTCAAAGGGGAAGGACGGAAACAGAAGAAGCGGAGAAAATTATGCCATTGCCCATGCTGTAGAGACGGCGTTGGCACAGATTTTGGAGTATAAGAAAGCGGAAGGAAAGAAGCCGGGAAGTATCCTTCTTCTGGGCCGTTTTGGATTTGACGGCGACAAACTGGAGCGGTCCGGGCTCTTTGAATTTATCAGCCGTGGAAACCGGTTAAAAAGTGTCAAATATCCCAATCTTGATATTACATTTATGACAGCCCATTCGTCCAAGGGGCTTGGATATGATGATGTCATCATTGTGAATGGAAAAAATGAAACCTACGGATTTCCTTCCAAGATAGAGGACGATCCGGTGCTGGCTTTTGTAATAAAAGGGGACCGTTCCATTGATTATGCTGAGGAAAGAAGGCTTTTCTATGTGGCTATGACCAGAACGAAAAACAGGGTATTCTTTATTGCTCCTGAGCAGAATCCGTCTGAATTTTTGCTGGAACTGAAACGGGACTATAAAAATGTCCGGCTGCGCGGAAGCTGGAACGAGCATGAGATTACACGAAAGACGAAAAAATCATGCCCGTTATGCGGCTATCCCATGCAGTTAAAATACAAAAAAGCCTATGGACTGCGGTTATATATCTGCAGCAATGAACCAGAGATTTGCGGGTTTATGACCAATAATCTTCAAGGGGGAAAGCTTGCGATTCAAAAGTGTGACAACTGCCGTGACGGATATCTCATTGTTAAATCCGGCAAACGGGACGGCTTCTTTTTGGGATGCACCAATTATAAATTAAATGGAACCGGCTGCACGAAATCAATAGGGAAAAAGTACTATTATGATTTGATGGGATATGAGATGGAGGAGGAAGATGGAATGCCAAGCGCGCAGCGGCCGCCGCTGGAAGTGGCAGGAAGAATGCCAGGTGCGCAGCGGCCGCCGCTGGAATCAGCAGGAAGAATGCCAGGCGCGCAGCGGCCGCCGCTAGAACCGGCGGGAAGAATGCCAAGCGCGCAGTGGCCGCCGCTGGAATCAGCAGGAAGAATGCCAGGCGCGCAGAGGCCGCAGCTGGAACCGGCGGGAAGAATGCCAGGCGCG
>NZ_WQPN01000073.1 GCF_018785315.1 Clostridium sp. MCC353
CTGTTGCTTTTCCCTAATAAATAAAACGTTTACTCTATAACTGAAATCACAGGTATGGAATTTCAGTTTACAACTGACGCATTATTCAATATACAAATGCGATCTCCAATACTGGGTAGCCATGCTGATAAAGTCCTTGGCCGCATTGTTTATGTAATGGCTGGGTGAATAAGCAGCGGCCAGTTCCCAGCTCGCCATTTCCCCAAGGGAAAAATAGGAAATGTGTTCGCTGGGCAGGGCATAGCAGCGGGGGATGATGCAGCAGCACTGGCCGTTAGCCGTTAACCGCTGCATGGTTCTCATGCTGGTGGATTCAAAGAGCAGCTTTGGCTTGAATCCGGCCAGATCAAAGAGATTATCGATCACCGCCCGCATGGTGGAGGTCTTTTTCACCAGGGTGAACAGGTTGCCGGAAAATTTGGTCAGGGAGATTTCAGGGTACTGTTCGGGCGGAAGGGTTTCCTGGTAAGCCAGCGGATGGGATTTGGGGATGCACAGGTAAAATGGTTCCCGCAGGATTTCCGTATAAACCAGGTGTTTGTATTTTCTTTCATAAATGGTCTGAAAACTGATATCCAGCTGGTTGGCGTCCAGCATCTTTACCTGGGATTCCACGTCGGCTTCCAAAGGCTGGAAGGTGGTGCTGGGGTATTTTGCATGTATTTCTGGATATATGGCGGTGAACATCTGGATTCCCCGTTCAGGAGTGAGGCCGATGGTGATTGTGCCTTTCCAATTCTGAGCCATATCCTGAATCTGGTTATAGGTCTGTTTCTTTATGACCAGAATGCGTTCTGCATTTTCTATATACAATCTGCCTATATCGGTCAATTCCCAATGATTTCTGGTACGGATGAAGAGGGGCGCTCCCAGTTCCTTTTCCAGCTTTAGAAGCTGCTGGTTTAAGGCGGACTGAGTCACGAACAGTTCGTCGGCGGCTTTGGAAATGCTTCTGTGCTTGGCGATTGTCAGAATATATTCGATAATTTTGGTTTCCATAACATATAATCCCCTTTGTATTAAATTGGTATTTGGGCTTCTAATCTCTCGCTGGTCTTAGGGATAGTGCACAATGAACTTTAGAAAAACTAAAGAACAGTTTATTTTAATTAAGTTGATTTTCATATACCTTATTTATATAATAAAAACATACAAAAAACAAGGGGATTTAGAAGAAAAACAACACAAATAATACAAGAGGAGGAAATGATTTATGAGAAAGAGTAAAATGGCGGCTGCATTGGCGGCAGTGCTTATGATCGGTTCCGCACTAACGGGATGTGGTAACGGAAGTTCCGGCAACGCGGGCACAACCGCAGCTCCGGCCCAGGCGGCAACAACCCAGGGGCAGGCGGAAACAACCGCTGGAGAAAATGGTGCGCAGGCGGAAACAGCCGCTGGGGAAACCAGTGCTCCGGCAGAAGCGAAGAATTATAGCAGCACCTTTGATGTAGCAGGCGCAGGCGACGTGACTTTGGATGTTATGATTACATCTTTGGGAGATTCCGACGGAGGCCCCTATCTGAGAGGCGTAATGGACAATTACATGGCGATGTATCCCAATGTTAAGCTGAATCCTGTGGAATGTTCCATGAACGATTTATATACCACATTGATTACCCAGGCTACGGCAGGAACCCTGCCCGACATTTTCACCATGACAGAAGCTTACTCAGCCAACTGCCTTGAAATGGGCATGAGCGTGGACAACATGGCAGAGCTTTTAGGCGAAGAGTACATGGGCGGCCTGATGGAAGCGGCAGTTGAAAATGCAACCGTTGACGGAACCCTGGTTTACATGCCATGGCAGAACAATATCACTGCAATGGTGTACAGAAAAGACCTTTTTGAAGAAAAAGGAATCGAAATTCCTAAAACATGGGATGAGTTCCTGGCAGCCGCTAAAACTTTGACAGAGGATTTGGACGGAGACGGAAAGACAGACCGTTACGGAGCCGCATTTGCAGGAACCAGAAATGATTCCGCAGAATCCAGATTCCAGACATTTGCGCTTACATATGGCTGTGACTTCGTGACAAAGAATGATGACGGAACATTTACCAGCGGTTTTGGAACAGAAGAATTTAAAAATGCGATGACTTCCTTTATCAATATGGCGGCCAATGAAGGCGTAACACCTCCGGGATTCATTGAAACCGGTTATTCAGAAGCTTATACCATGATCGCGGCAGACCAGGCCTGCATGTTCTTCAGCGCATCAAATGTGCTCGGCGGCATTTACAATGCAAACCCGGATATGAAGGGCAAAATGGGAAGCTTCCCGATGCCTGTGGCTGAAGGCGTAGACCCTGTGACTTCATTTTCAAGTGTTGGTATGACAATCAGCAATACCTGTAAAAATCCTGAAGTTGCGGCTGATTTCCTGAAATATATGACAAGTGTGGAGAACAGCGTGGAATGGAATAAGGCTACCTGCCGTCTTCCTGTTGTAAAAGACGCCCTTACCGCAATTTGTGAGGCTGACGAAGCTTATTCAGGATTTGCAGATGCGTCTGACAGCGCGGTTATTTATCCGGCATTTGCAGGGCTTGCGGAGCTTAGGGATGCCTGCGGCGAGTGCTGGCAGACGGTTGTTGCTGAAGGCACATCTGTGGACGACGCGGTAGCGAATGCGGCGGCTAAAGCGGAAGAAGTGGCGAAATCTTATAGTAATTAAGGATGTTTTTTACTGGATGGGGTGACGGGAAAGGCGACGGGAAGGGTGTGACGGGAAGGGTGAAGGCATTTTCAGAAAAGCCTTCGCCCTTTAAAGTAAAGCGTGAGGTCATTTTCGAAAAAGCCTTCGCCCTTTAAAGTAAAGCGTGAGGTCATTTTCGAAAAAGCCTTCGCCCTTTAAAGTAAAACGTGAAGGCATTTTCGAAAAAGCCTTCACCCTTCATGTCACCCTTCATATCACCCTTCATATAAATCCCCCCATCATCCCCCAAACACATACCCAAGAACCGCAAAGGAGGCAAAACATTGAAAAACCGAGTCCAGAGCGTAAGCAGGAACAAAATAAAATCAGCGCTTACTCCATATGGCTTTATCACCCCAGCGTCTCTCACCATACTGCTGTTGGTGGTTTACCCCATACTCTATGGAATCTACATTAGCTTTTTTGATACAAACCTGGTGAACAAATGGAAATTTGTAGGGCTTCGTTATTATGTTCAGGCGCTGACAGATTCCTCTTTTCTGCACAGCCTCTGGAAAACGATGGTTTTCACCGTATCCGTGGTAGGCGGACACTTTATATTAGGCTTTATTTTCGCGTCAATTCTGAATCTGGATATCAAAATGCGCACCCTGTTCAGGGGAATTCTAATTCTTCCATGGCTGTTTCCCGACGTGGTGATCGCGTATCTGTTTAAATGGATACTGAATACACAGGGTGGCATCGTCAATGAACTGCTGATGCATTTTAACCTGATATCGGAGCCGGTGGGGTGGCTGAGCACGTCGGCGACTGCATTTCCGTGCGTGATCCTGGTCAGCATCTGGAAAGGATATCCGTTGGTGATGGTGCAGGTTCTGGCCGGAATCCAGACCATTTCCACCGATATGTATGAGGCGGCCCAGATTGACGGGGCAAATGTATGGCAGAAGTTCAGGTATATTACGATTCCTGCTTTAAAGCCGATTCTCACAACCATTTTGATTCTGGATACTGTTTGGGTGTTTAAACAGTTTACATTGATCTGGCTGATGACTTCAGGAGGCCCGGGCAGTTCGACCATGGTTTCAGCAATTGAAATCTATAAAAATGCATTCTCATATTTCAAATATGGCTTTGCGTCGGCCCAGTCGGTTTATATCCTTGTTATCTGTTACCTGATCGGAGTGGTGTTTAGGAGGTTATTGCGTGATGACTAAAAAAAGCAAAAATAGAGTGGTTTTATCGTTGGGTTACCTGGTTTTGTGCGTGGGATGTCTCTGCGTTTTACTTCCCCTGTCCTGGATGGTGATAACATCCTTAAAATCCATGGCGGACATCACCCTTTCAAAAGGGCTGAAACTGTTCCCCACAGGCCCGACCCTGGAAAACTATATCAATATCTGGAAGGACTATCCCATTGCGGCCTACATAAAGAACAGTTTGATCGCCGTGGGCGGATCTACGGTATTCGGCGTGGTGTGCGCGGCTCTCTGCGGTTACGGGCTGTCCCGGTATGAATTTAAGGGGAAGGCATTTCTTCTCAGTTTTCTGCTGGTGACGCAAATGTTTCCGGCAGTGATGAAGATCATTCCGTATTATAAAATTCTTGTATCCATCAATTTGAACAATACCAGAATCGGGCTTTTGATCGTATACGCGTCGTTCAGCATTCCATTTTGTACCTGGATGATGTTTGGGTATTTTAAGAGCATTCCTACGGGGCTTGACGAGGCGGCAAGAGTGGACGGCAGCAGCGCATTTCATACATTTTACAGGATCATTCTGCCCATTGCGCTGCCTGGACTGGTAGCTACGGTTATCTATGCATTTTTGCAGAACTGGAATGAGTATATGTTCGCTTCCGTGCTCATGTCGGCGGATGAGAAGAAAACCATCACCTATGCCATCAGCACCATGGCGGACGCCTATAAAGTGCAGTGGAACTATCTGATGTGCGCGGCCATCATTTCCAGCGTGCCGACGCTGTCCGTATTTGTGATCATGCAGAAATACCTGATTGCCGGCATGACGGCCGGAGCGGTTAAGGAATAACGACTAAACAACCAAATGGAGGAAATCATGAAGAGTAACAAATTCCACAATCCCGTAATCAAAGGGGGATACCCGGACCCATCCATATGCAGAGTGGGCGATGTCTATTATATGGTCACTTCGTCATTTTCTTATTTCCCCGGACTTCCGGTGTTCAAAAGTCTTGATCTCGTCCATTGGGAACAAATTGGGAATGCGGTATCCAGGCCGGAACAGCTTGATTTCAGGGACTGTGACAGTTCGGAAGGGCTGTGGGCGGCAACGATCCGCTATGATAATGGTACATTTTATATTGTAAATACGTTAGATGTCAATGGCCGCATCGACCGCTACAATTTCATACTAACTGCCAAAGATCCGGCTGGGGAGTGGTCTGAGGCGGTGGTGATCGAAGGTGCGGACGGTATCGACCCGTCTCTGTATTTTGACGAGGACGGGAAAATGTGGTACTGCGGCAATATGATACCCGAAGAACCGAAATATGCCGCCCAGCGGCTGATTTATCTCTGTGAGCTGGACCGGAAAACCTATCAGTTTGTCGGCGAACGAAAGATCATTTACGACGGATATTCGGATTTGAGCCAGTATATGGAAGGCCCCCACATTTACCATATCGACGGCATTTATTACCTGCTGACCGCATGCGGGGGGACCCAGACCAACCACTGCGTCAATGCGGCCCGCAGCAAGGACCTTTTGGGTCCATATGAGCCCTGCCCCAGGAATCCGGTGATTACGAACCGGAACCTGCGGCTGATCAACCAACTGGGAGTTGCGGTCACGGGACACGGGGACCTGGTTCAGACACAGAATGGGGAATGGTATATGGCGCTCCTGGGCATCCGCCCATACGAACACGAGATCGAGGATTACGAATGCTATCAGCCCAGGAAATGGATCCGTACTCCGGACAGGAACAAAAATGCCCAATTCAACCTGGGCCGGGAAGTATTTATCATTCCCATTGCCTGGGATTATGACGGATGGCCGCTGGCGGACAACCATAACGGAATGGTGAACCTGACGGAACGGAGGCCGGATCTGCCTTCTTACCGTCCGCCTCTTCACAGCAGAGTTGACAACTTTGAAGAAGAGACCCTGGATATGATCTGGTGTATGCGGCGTCCGGTAAAAAAACCATTTTACTCCCTGACCGAGAGACGGGGGTGCCTGAGAATCCGGCTTCTGCCTGTGCCGGCAGAGGACACCCGGACCCCGGCAATGCTGGTGAGACGCCAGCAGCATTATGACTTCCAGGCGGCTGTGGCCATGGAATTTGAACCGGAAAAAGAGGGGGAAGAGGCTGGAATGATCGTAACCCAGAATGAGAGGTTTTCTTTCCTGATTCTGAAACAGAAGATTGGGGATGAGACGGTTGTCGGATGTTATAAAGTGGTAAACGGCGTTCGGAAACTGATCAGCACCGCCCAAGCGGGACCGGGAAGAATCTATCTCTTTATAGAGGGAAGCGAAGGCGCTTATGACTTCTATTATGGAAGAAGCGAGAGAGAGAGGATACCTTTGGCTGTGGGAGAAGACGGTTCTATTTTAAGCACTGTGGTGGCGGATGGATTTATTGGTTCTTATCTGGGAATGTACGCGTCTTCCGGCTGTGAAGAATCCGGGAATTATGCGGATTTTGACTGGTTCAGGTATGAAATTATAGAGGAATAGTTAAAACAGTAAAACGATGAGAGGGTGTTGCATCAATGATTGTAAAATCACTGGTGTAACACCCCTTATTTTGTACTTTCGGACTAAAAACAGGAATTATAGATAGTTTGGATATGCCTCAGACCCATAGTTAAATCAATTTCCGCTTTTTGACTGATCAATGTTTTCTTCCAAATAACGATAATCATCTAAGAAACGGGATTCATCCCATGTGCTCTTAGCTGTTTGCAGCAATTCGGCGGCACGGGCATAATCTTTCATGCCGATTGCCGCAAAAATATCGAGTACAGCGATGTTTCCCCCATACAATTTGTTATTCCTATAGGGATTAAATACCCCTTGGCTGCTTTCGTACAGCGCCATAGCACGATCTGTCTGTTTTAGATAGAAATAACAATAGCAGAGATTGATACAGTGAACTAATTTTAATACACCGGACAGTTTTACATTCGATAAGTGTTCCAACAATTCAGCAGCCTTGTCATATTGTCCAAGTCTGCAGTAACCGGCAGACAAATTGATCGTGAGCATATTGTTTGCAAAGCGGCCTTTGGCACGACGGCGTAAGGATTCTGCTTCTGCGATATATTCCTCTGGGCGGCCGGCGTCCAAAAGTGGTGCGATTGCGTTCATCTTTTTCAGATACCGAAGGTTGTAGAAGATGTTGAATGCCGCCATGCCAATAAGTAAAATGGCTGATAGAATCAGGTAATACTGCCAAATTGCACCGTCAGGAATTTGAAATACTATTTTTGCAAAGAGAAACATCATTCCCCAACAAAATCCGGCAATAATAATATAAATGATACGCTTCATTTTCTCATCCTTCCATGAAATTCGATTTCGGGTCTTAATTTATTTGCCTTGTTCAATGGCGTTACCTCCATAAAGCCTGATTTCTTCCGCTGTTAAATGCCAAGAATAGCCGGAATTCATTTGTTGGTTAAAAAAACAAGCCCATGAAGCCCATAACCCAAGAGACTTTTATTTTCGCATATACTCAAATGTAACTCCATATATTTCTCAAAATCTTCTTTCCGGGCCTTGTTAAAATCCGCACCCCGTGCCAATGGATTTCCATCAGATGTTATATGATTGAGTATGGTAAGTTTATATTTTGCTGCCATGTCTTCAATTTCTTCAGGCATCATATATACAAAAGAATCGCCCAGACTTTTTGTACTGCAGCATTTTAATATTTCACTTATATTTTCTAATCCGGGCTTTAAGTTCATATGTAATACTGTTATCAGATTAATATAAGATATGACTAAAATACCTCCGTCTTTTAACAGCCTCAGACACTGTTCCATTGCCTTATAACGCATGGTTTCATCTAAATGATAAAATGCGCCCATACAAAGCACTGCGTCAAAATAATGATCGTTATAGTGATTGCAGGCACAGATATCTCCGACAAAGATATCGTCTAATATCGGAGAACGTTCTTGCTTTTGTAACATAATATCCACATTATGAGGCACAATATCACTTGCGGCCACACGATGGCCTTGTTCCGCTAATTTGAACGCATAATTTCCAGTTCCTGCGCAGCCGTCGAAAATTTTGCTGCATGCGGGAATTATTTTATCAAAATAATGCATGGTTGTCAGCCATTCAATTTGATGGCTGTAATCGCGAAACAGCCTCCCGTCTTCATCATAAGAATTATAATAATTAGTGATACTGTTTTCCATTAGCTGCCTCCGTAATTGATTGTTTCGCACCATATTATCTTTAACCGCCTGATAAATTTCCGTTTTTTCCGGATGGTCACTATTTTACGATTTCGTTATTTCTCTGATATACAGATACGCGAATTCGATTGCGTTGCAACTCAGGTTTTCACACATATGGGGCGGATCATTTTCTGAAAAACCTGTGGGACGCAGTTCCAAACATCTCAAGGATCCAAACGTGTTATCAAAATCAGATGCAAAATGATAACAGGCAGATATAATTTCAGCATCTGTTTTCCCCAATATATGTAGATAAATGCCTATGAACATAAGTGCACCTTCGACCAGACCACATTGCGCTCTGTATCCGCCTGCACCATGCAGTCCAACCGCAGACCAAAGGGTTTGCGGTTCAACGGCTATTTCAAATAATTCGCTCAAACAGATGAGCGCTGTCCCCGCACAATTGATATCTTTTTCCCAGTACAACTCATGTACCCGCTTTGCTATATATTCTTTTGTCAATATCATCCATACCCCTCTCCAGCTATTCTTCAACGGTTCCCCATTTAACGGAACAGATTCCGGTATCCTTCATCCATCTCATCCCCAAGTTTCAAATCTCTCATCAGTCTTGCCGCTTCCGCCGCCTTGCGGTACAAATTGCCATGCATGCTGCCTGCGGCTAAAAGCAGAAATGGATGGCTCCATTCCCACAGCTCTTTTTCCCTGCCGCCTCCGTGAAGAACCAAATCCATGCAGTCTTCCAGCACAAAACGGCCCAGGCCAATGCCCCACCACTGTTCCCTGGCCGGTTTCAGCCATTGACGTATCCACATAAGGCGTTCCCTGGCCTCGTCCCACATTCCGGCCTCAATGAGCACCCGGACCAGCCGCTCACAGGCGGAACAGACGGCCCAGGCATTCTGTTCCTCTTCCAGCAGCATTTTTTCCAATTCGTCCCGCCTGGCATCGGCCTCCTGCTCCTTGTCACCAAGCCACTTCTGCCAATTGCCAAGAGTGCGATAGTCGTCCGTGCCAAGTATCCCTTTATTTTCCTTCCAAATGGCGATGAGCTGCCTGGCTGCATCATTTTCCTGGAGATCAATCATGGTATAGATTCCATCTTCAAGAGATAAAACGTCAGGCGCATCAGGATAACCGTAATTACGAACTTCATAGCCGCAGCAGCAGTCAAAGTTGGCATTCTTGGCCCTTTCAAACAGAGGTTTGTCCTCCGGCGATTCATATGCCTGTAAAAGCTGGGTCAGAATCTCCAGACTGGCGCCGATCCCCTGAAAAGAATTGGTCTCCCGGTCCATCAGTTCCTGCTCAAATACACGGTGTACCAGAGCATGATATTCCTCATCTGTCCATCCCCCGCATTTTTTTCCAAAAAACAACAGGGCATAGCAGAGCCTCTGCCGCTTACAGTAATTCTTGTCAAATGTCCCTTTTCCTTTATCGTGTCCTTCCTGGTAACAATATGGCATAAGCGATCCTGCCATAGCTGTTTCCAAATCAGGCTGATACCTCTCAAACACCTCTGTAAGAATTCCCTGATAATCCTGTGCCATATTTATGCCTCCACTTTGTAAAAATATCTCTATCCATCCAATTGCAAAATGTCATATCCCTGCATCTTTTTAGTACATATGGAACAAACCTGCCTGTTTTATCAATTTCAGCAGATATACCGCCCTTTCAGCAATTATACCATTTCTGCAGTCAATTTAGAAACAAATCTTCTGATATATATTCCCAAACTTTTTCATAGAAAAACTAAAGCCAGAGAAAACCAGCAGGAAAGCGGGGAGCGGTGTCCGGCGGCAGGCTGGGCATTTGAGGCCGGGGCACTGCCAATGGGGCTGGGATTCATCTGGAAACCGTTTAGTGGAACTTAGTTTCCGGAGATGAAAAAAGACGGGCAGAAACTGAAAACCAAATCAGTTTCTGAGATGCCCACTGAACGGTGAAGCCCCATAAAGGGTTCACCGTGAATGGGCATCGCACCGTCTTTTTTCAACTCCGGAGACTTAGTTCCACTTACGGTTGGAAGCTGAATCCCAGCCCCATTGGCAGTGCCCCGGCCTCAAATGCCCAGCCTGCCGCCGGACGCCGCTCCCCGCTTTCCTGCGTAACTTTCACGAATCCCGGCCCGTTATTTTAAAACTGATGTCCCGGCTGCGTCATAGCCACCAAATCCAGCCCCTGCTTCAACTGCTCCTCCGTAAGCAGCCCGGACTGCATCACCAGTTCCCTCACCGGTATACCGGTTTCCAATGACTGCTTCGCGATATCAGCCGCTTTTTTGTATCCGATATACGGACATAAGGCGGTTGCAAGGCCCACGCTGGATTCCACAAGCTGCTCACACCGGTCACGGTTGGCGGTGATGCCTGAAATACAGTTGTCAATCAATGTTCTCACCGCGCCGGTCATGGTATCGATGGATTCGAAAATCTTATAAAATACAACCGGTTCAAATGCATTTAACTCCAGCTGTCCGGCTTCGGCGGCCAATGTGATGGTCGTGTCATTGCCGATCACATTGAAAGCTACCTGGGTCACCACTTCCGGGATGACAGGATTGATCTTGCCGGGCATGATGGAAGAGCCGTTTTGCTTGGGCGGCAGATTGATTTCGCCGATTCCCGTCTTGGGCCCGCTGGAAAGCAGCCGCAGATCGTTGCATATTTTTGACAGGTTGACCGCGCAGGTCTTCAGCACCCCTGAAGTGAATACGAATCCGTCCAGGTTCTGTGTGGCGTCAAAGAGATCCTCCGCCTGTACGCAGTTGGTTCCGCAGACCTGATTCAGGTTTTTAATGATGTGGAACAGATAAATCGGATTAACGTTAATGGCGGTTCCTACTGCAGTCGCTCCGATGTTCAACACTCTCATCTCAGCTTCCACTTTATACAAACGGTGGATATCACGGCTGATCACAGCGGCGTAGGCTTCAAATGACTGGCCCAGGCGGATCGGAACCGCGTCCTGGAGCTGTGTGCGCCCCATCTTCACCACATCGTCAAATTCTACTGCTTTATCGGTAAGCGCCTTGTGCAGGCGTTCTAATTCATGGATTAAACCCGGCATCAATTCCATAACCGTAAGTTTACCGGCGCTGGGGATCACATCATTGGTGGACTGGGCCATATTCACATGGTCATTGGGATGTACGATGGAATAATCCCCTTTGGTGCCGCCCAGAAGCTCAATGGCCCGGTTGGCGATGACTTCGTTGGCATTCATATTGGCCGATGTCCCGGCGCCGCCCTGAATGGCGTCTACGATGAACTGGCTGTGAAATTTCCCTGAAATGATTTCGTCACAAGCTTCGGCAATGGCCTTGCCGATCTTCTCATCCAGAACATGGGCTGCCATGTTGGTATAAGCGGCCGCCTTTTTTATCCGGACTAAATTGTTGATGAATACAGGGTGCAGCGGCCTTCCCGTGATGTTGAAATTGTGCTTTGCACGTAAGGTCTGTACGCCGAAATAGGCTTTGGCCGGTACTTCCATAGTACCTATGGAATCTGCTTCTAATCTGGTTAACATAATACTTCTCCTTTATTTGTTGTATCTTAAAATCCGGTTCTTACAGTTGGAGCATATCACTTTTAAGTATGGAGGTAAATAGGGATTCCCATTTTTGATAATAATTAAGAATATTAATGAAAAACTTAATAAAATAAAGTTTTTGCAGACGTTTTATTTATTATATTAAGAAAGCATCTACATCGACAATTATAGGATATAATGTTATACTACTAATATCTTTATAAGCAAGGAGAAAAATGTTATGAAAAAGATGATATCCTGGAACGTAAATGGACTTCGTGCCTGTATGGGAAAAGGATTTATGGATTATTTTAATGAAGCACAGGCAGATATTTTCTGTCTGCAGGAAACTAAGCTTCAGGAGGGACAGATTGATCTTGAACTGGAGGGATATCACCAGTATTGGAATTATGCCGTGAAAAAGGGCTACTCAGGAACTGCCTTATTTACCAAAGAAGAACCAGTCAGCGTGGCTTACGGGCTGGGGATTGAGGAACATGACCAGGAAGGCCGGGTGATAACTGCTGAATTCCCGGAATACTATGTGGTCACATGCTATACTCCCAATTCACAGGACGGCCTGGCCCGTCTGCCCTACAGAAGGAAATGGAATGATGATTTTTTGGCCTACTGCAAAAAGCTGGAAGAGAAGAAACCGGTTATTTTCTGCGGTGATTTAAATGTGGCCCACAAAGAAATAGATCTTAAAAACCCCAAGACAAACCGGAAAAATGCCGGTTTCAGCGATGAGGAGAGAGAAGATTTTACCAAGGTGACGGAAGCCGGTTTTATTGATACGTTCCGTTATTTTTATCCTGACCAGGAAGGGATTTATTCCTGGTGGTCTTACCGTTTCAGCGCGAGAGCCAAGAACGCAGGGTGGCGTATTGACTATTTCTGCGTATCCAAAAGCCTGAAGGACAGGCTGGTTGACGCGTCGATTCATACGGAAGTTATGGGGTCGGACCATTGCCCGGTAGAGTTGGTGATCTCATGAATTTAGTGACCATTGAACATTTGACAAAATCATATACGGAGCGCCTTTTGTTTGACGACACCAGTTTCAGCATGAATGAAGGCGATAAAGTGGGGATTATCGGGATCAACGGAACCGGTAAGTCCACCCTCCTTAAAATAGTTGCGGGCCTGGAAGAGCCGGATGAGGGCACTGTGACCCGCAGCCGGGGCCTGGATATCCGGTATCTGCCCCAGAATCCGGTTTTTGAGGACGAGGATACGGTTTTGGGAAGTATTTTACGGGCCAATGAAGGACATGAGCATGTGTGGGATATTGAAAGCCAGGCGAAGACCATGCTGACCAAGCTGGGGATTTATGACTTTGATGAAAAGGCCGGGCTGCTTTCCGGAGGACAGAGAAAGCGGGTGGCTCTGGCCGGAGTGCTTTTATCAAAGGCGGACCTACTGATTCTGGACGAGCCGACCAACCATTTGGACAGCAGCATGGCGGAGTGGCTGGAAGAATACTTAAAGAGTTTCCGGGGAGCCCTGCTCATGATCACCCATGACCGGTATTTCCTGGACAGCGTGACCAACCGCATCGTGGAACTGGACAAGGGGAAATTATACAATTACCAGGCCGGTTACGAAGGATATATCCAGTTGAAGGCGGAGCGTCTGGATATGGAGCAGGCGTCTGAACGGAAACGCCAATCCATATTGAGGGTGGAGCTGGAATGGATGCAGAGAGGCGCAAGAGCCCGTTCTACCAAGCAGAAAGGCCACATCCAAAGATATGAAGCCCTGCGGGACCAAAAGGCTCCTGAGCAGGATCAGGAGGTAGAACTGGATTCTGTATACAGCCGTCTTGGACGCACCACTGTGGAAGTGAACAACCTGAGCAAGGCATACGGCGGCAAAGTGCTGATTAAGGATTTTACTTATATATTTTTGAAAAATGACAGGATTGGAATTATCGGTCCAAACGGCAGCGGAAAATCTACGCTGATGAAGATGATCGCCGGATGGGTGGAGCCGGATGCCGGAACCATTGATATCGGACAGACTGTGAAAATGGGATATTTTTCCCAGGAAAATGAAGCCATGGACGAGACCATGAAAGTGATCGATTATATTAAGGATGCGGGTGAGTACGTAAAAACAAAGGATGGAAGTATCAGCGCGTCCCAGATGCTGGAACGGTTCTTATTCCCGTCCAGCGTCCAGTATACGGTGATATCAAAATTGTCGGGCGGAGAAAAACGGAGGCTGTACCTGCTGCGGATTCTGATGGAAGCCCCCAATGTGCTTTTGCTGGATGAGCCTACTAATGACCTGGATATCAGGACGCTGACCATATTGGAAGATTATCTGGACAGCTTTGCCGGGATTGTGATCACAGTTTCCCATGACCGTTATTTTCTGGACCGGGTGGTGCAGAGAATATTCGCATTTGAAGGCGATGGCCGGGTGGTACAGTATGAAGGCGGGTTTACGGACTACCAGGCAGCCTGGGAGCAGAAACAGGCGGACAGGCAGCCAGCGGCGCAGGTGGAAAAGAAGGAAAAGAAATCCGAGAATACATGGAAAGAACGGGACAAGAAATTAAAATTTTCATATAAAGAACAGCGTGAATGGGAAAACATAGAAGATGACATCGCCGGTCTGGAACATGAGATCGAAGAATTGGACCGTCAGGTTGAGGAAGCGGCCACAGACTACGGCAGGCTGAACCAGTTAATGGAAGAAAAAGGCCAAAAGGAAACCCTTTTAGAGGAGAAAATGGAACGCTGGATGTATTTGAACGAGCTGGCGGAGAAGATTGCCAATCAGGAATAATGAGGAGATGGTGAGTTAGAATGGAAGAATATAAGGCAGTTGCAGGTGATAACAGAATATTTCCAATGGGACTCACAGTTACGGAAGGGGGAATCCATGTTTCCACGGCAGCCTCCGGTGATAACTGCAGCCTGGTATTATTTTCGGACGGACAGGAGGAGCCGGATTTAATAATACCGTTTCCGGAGGAGGGCCGGATGGGGGATGTCTGGTGCATGGATGTGACCGGAATTGATATGTCCGGCCGTTTCTATTGTTTTGAATCCGGCGGGGGTCTGTTTTCCGACCCATACGGCACGTCTTTTTCCGGGCGTGAAGAGTGGGGCAGCCTGGAAAATGCGGGAAAACTCCTGAAATGCCGGGGTGATTCAGAGGAATTTGACTGGGAAGGGGACACACCCCTGGGGATACCCTATGAAGAGATGGTGATGTACCGGATCCACGTGCGGGGCTTTACCTGCCATCCATCTTCAAAAGCACACGATAAGGGCACGTTCCGGGCGGTGCTGGATAAGATCCATTATTTAAAGGAGCTGGGAATCACAACCCTGGAGCTGCTGCCGGTCAATGAATTCGATGAGATCATGATGCCGCCGGCCATTGTGGGTAATCCTTATGGCATGGACCAGCCCACCGGCCGGATCAATTACTGGGGATATGGGCCGGGATTTTATTTTGCAGTGAAAGCTTCCTATGCCTCCGGGCGGGAGGAACGCCCGGAACGGGAGTTTAAGATGCTGGTGAAGGAACTGCACAAAGCCGGGATTGAGATAATTCCGGAACTGTATTTTACCGGTCAGGAGAGCCCTGCATTTGTACTGGATGTGGTGAGGTACTGGATTCGGGAATTCCATGTGGACGGGATTCATTTGGTCGGATTTGCGCCTGCAGGAATTCTGGGCAGCGATCCGTATCTGAGCCGCACAAAACTGCTGGCAACCACCTGGGAAGGGACGGACGGAGGGCGGATAAAACATCTGGCCGAGTATAACGACGGTTTTCTGGTCGATATGAGAAGGCTGTTAAAAGGGGATGAGGATCAGATGAACAATCTGATTTTCCGGACAAAACGGAATCCCAAAGACTATGGCGTGATCAACTATATTGCCAATACCAACGGATTTACCATGATGGATATGGTTTCCTATGATATGAAGCACAATGAAGCCAACGGTGAAGGAAATCAGGATGGAAATGCCTATAACTATAGCTGGAACTGCGGTATTGAAGGCCCCACCAGACGCAAAAAGATCCTGGAACTGCGGAAAAAGCAGATACGCAATGCATTTCTGCTGGTTTTGCTGAGCCAGGGAACGCCTTTGATCCTGGCCGGTGATGAATTCGGCAATTCGAAAAATGGAAATAACAATTCCTATTGCCAGGACAATGAAATTTCCTGGCTCAACTGGAATCAGTTAAAAACAAACCGGGATCTATATAAGTTTGTCAAAGCTTTGATCTCTTTCAGGAAAAAACATCCCGTTTTCCATATGCAGAAGGAGCCAATGGTGATGGATTACCTCTCCTGCGGACACCCGGACGTATCCTATCACGGCGTGAAAGCCTGGTGTCCGGAATTTGAAAATTTCCGGCGGCAGATGGGAATCATGTACTGCGGCCTGTATGCGAAGAAGGAAGACGGCAGCCCGGACGATTATTTCTTCGTGGCCTACAACATGCACTGGGAGCCCCATGAATTTGCCCTTCCAAACCTGCCAAAAAAGATGAAATGGCGGGTGGCGGTCAATACGGACGCGAAAGAGGTGAACGGGGTTTACGGGGAAGGTGAGGAACCGGTGGCCGGGGACCAAAAACAGGTTGTGGTGGGCGCCAGGAGTATTGTGGTGTTTATTGGGTATTGATTAATTAACTGATTGAAAAACGTTACGCAGGAAAGCGGTGCGAGGCGGCGGCCGGAGGGCTGGACGCTGGGGACGGGACGGGCGGGGCGGAATCCGGCGGCACCGGAAGGCAGCTTCCAATCGTAAGTTTAACTAAGACGGCAGGGATGGAAAAAGACGGTCCGATGCCCATTCACGGTGAACTCTTTATGGACTTCACCGTTCAGTGGGCATCTCAGAAACTGATTTGGTTTTCAGTTTCTGCCCGTCTTTTTCCATCCCTGCCGTCTAAGTTAAACTAAACGATTTCCAGATGCCTTCCAGTGCCGCCGGATTCCACCCCGCCCGCCCCGTCCCCAGCGTCCAGCCCTCCGGCCGCCGCCTCGCACCGCTTTCCTGCTGGGGTTCTCAGGCTTAGTTAATTAAATGCAATGTTAGAATAAGTAGGAGCTTTTCTGCTAAGCCGCATGCTGAGAATTTCCGATTTTAACATCAACCCTCAAGGCATTTTCGAAAATGCCTTGAGGGTTGATGTTAAATTTCTTTGTCAATTTTTATTATTACCTTACCCCTCCGCTTTTTTATACGTAGTGCAGCCAGTACACAGCCGTGAAGAAGGGGACGCTGGGGCAGGGGAGACGGATGCTGGGGATTTGGGAGCGTATGGAGCCCCTTAGAGATACCAGGCCTTCAAGGGCGAAAAAAGACAGGCAGAAGCTGAAAACCGAATCAGCTTCTGAGGCGCCCACTGAGAGGTAAAGTTCATAAAAAGTTTACCTCGAATGGGCGCCGCCCTGTCTTTTTTCGTTCTTGAAGGCCTGGTATCTCTTAGGGGCGGAATCCGTTCCCAAATCCCCAGCATCCCCTTCTTCACGGCGTAACTTAACCAATCAAAAAGCCCCCTCAACTCCTTAACTCTCGGGATAAATCAGATGTTTATCGTCAATTTGATAAAGAACGTCTTTCAGGAATTTGTCCGCCAGGTATTTTGCCATGGGCAGATTCATATCCAGATAGTTGCCGCAGTCTTTGGCGGCTGCGCCGGGGACATCGCCTTCGAAATCACGGATGAACTCATAGAGTTCGATCATCAGGGGAATGATCTCGCGGGACTGGTAATCGCCGGTCATCAGAAGGTAAAATCCGGTGCGGCATCCCATTGGGCCGAAATACAGAATCCGGTCTTTCCATTGAGGGTGGTTTCGTAAAAATGTGGCAGCCAGGTGTTCAATGGTGTGCACCTCTGCCGTATTCATAACCGGTTCAAAATTAGGCTGTGTCATGCGGATGTCGAATGTTGTAATCGCCGCATAACCGGCTTGATCTTTTCTCGATACGTAAACTCCGGGAAGCAAACTTAAATGATTAATAGTAAAACTGGTAATCTTTTCCACAGTGCATAATCTCCTTTTGTGAATATCTTTACCCAGTATAACGAAAACATGTGAATAAAGCAAGGCCCAACCAAGCTATGTTGACAAGCAGATCATAATTAAATATAATTTACCACATATATCAAACGGTATAAAAATAAAGCAATCAGATGCTGAAGAGGAAAGCACAATGGCCGAAATCCAAAGTTTAGGAAAGATAAATATAGAGGTCCTTGAGGCGGAATTTGGAAAAATCAAAACAGATGAAATTATCGTGACGAATGAACGTATAGAACATATAATGGAGCGGCATCCAGAGGATTACAGCCTTTTTGAAAAATATGGTAAAGAGAGCGTTTCCGATCCTGATTTGATAATAAAAGATATAAAGAATATTGGAACAGTTTTTATGGTAAAGAAATTGCCGGAAACCAACCTGAATGTTGTCGTCAGAGTTGTTCTTGGAGGGGATGATGATAAGCTGAAAAATTCTGTTATGACATTCTATCGAATAAGAGACAGAAACCTTAAAAAGCTTATAGAAAAAAATGGCCTGCTTTACAAAAAAGAATAGATATTATATAATATACATACAATATAAGGCTTTATCCAAAGAGTTGTTGAAGTAGAGATTGTGCTGCTACGCACCCTTCGGGTCAAAAGAAATGTGGGAAAGGGCACACCCACCAACGATTCTTTGGTTTAGCATAAATAAAATGATTTATACCACTAGTCCATGATGGCTGGTGGTATTTTATTTGCTGCGATATCGCAGCCGCGCCAAGATACTTTGGAGAAACCGCATAAATGCGTTGCTTCCGTTAACAAACCGTTAAGGGATTCCCCGGCCGGTTGACAAAGATAACTTATCATTTTATAATCTAATAAATTCAATACATTAACAGGCATCTGCATAGATGTTCTGCGGTTAAGAGGGAGTAGTTTTAATGCATTGTCAACATACGCGGCCTGACGGCCTGGCGGTGCATACCAATCCGGTTACGAGACTTTTAATGCATCCGATTCCATAAATCTTTAAGGTTTATGTGATTCGATGCATTAAAAGTCTTTTTTTGTTCATACCATTAGGTATGGGAGAGGAGAGTTTGTAATGAACGAATGGTTTCGGTTATCGAGGGAAGAAGTACTAAAACAATTGAATGCTCCACAACAGGGGCTGAGCAGAGAACAGGTGGAGAAGCGCCAGAAAGAATTTGGAAAAAATGCGCTTATGGAAGCGGGCAGAAAGAAAACCTGGCAGGTGTTTTTAGAACAGTTTCAGGATTTGCTGGTAATTATCCTGATTATTGCGGCGCTGATTTCTATGGTTTCGGATAATGTGGAAAGCACGGTTGTTATATTTGCGGTTATTATCCTGAATGCAATTCTGGGTACGGTACAGCATCAAAAGGCCGAGAAGTCATTGGACAGTTTAAAATCACTGTCCGCACCGGCTGCCAAAGTTATGAGGGACGGCAAAAAGGTGGAAATCCCCTCAGACCAGGTGGTGCCGGGAGATATTCTTCTTCTGGAGGCCGGAGATCTTGTGGTGGCGGACGGCAGGATCATTGAAAATTACTCCCTGATGGTCAATGAGAGCTCCCTCACCGGAGAATCGGCCAATGTGGAGAAGCGGATACAGCCTATAAAGGAAAAACAGGTTCCTCTGGCTGAACAGTACAACATGGTGTTTTCCAGTTCTCTGGTCACCGGAGGACGGGCGGTTATTGCGGTAACAGCCATTGGTATGGATACGGAAATCGGCAAAATCGCCTCTCTTATGAATGCCACAAAAGAGAAAAAAACTCCGCTTCAGATCAGTTTGGACCAGTTCAGCGGAAAGCTGGCAGCGGTGATCATGATCATCTGCGCGCTGGTATTCGCTTTAAGCCTTTACCGGAAAATGCCGGTCCTGGATTCCCTGATGTTTGCGGTGGCCCTGGCTGTGGCGGCCATTCCTGAGGCACTCAGTTCCATCGTTACCATTGTCCAGGCAATGGGAACCCAGAAGATGGCGAAAGAACACGCTATTATTAAGGATTTAAAAGCAGTAGAGAGTTTAGGCTGCGTTTCTGTCATCTGCTCCGATAAGACAGGTACCCTGACACAGAATAAAATGACGGTACAGCAGGTATTTGCAGAACATAAACTCTATCCGGCGTCACATCTGGATATTACGGACCAGGTGCACCGCTATCTGATCTATGCGGCCCTTTTGGATAATGACGCGGTATGGAGCGAAGGAAAAGCCATTGGCGACCCTACGGAATTTGCATTGTTGGAACTTGGAAAACGGCAGGGAGTGGATGCGGCAAGAGTGAGAAGCCAGATTCCCAGGCTGGATGAGATTCCATTTGATTCCGACAGAAAATTGATGAGCACAAAACACGACATAGACGGAAAGATCATTCTGTTTACAAAAGGCGCCATTGATGTGCTTTTAGACAGAAGTGAGCGGATGTTAACCAGCAGAGGGCCCAGAACCATGACACAGTCGGACCGCAGCGCCATTTTAGACCAGAACCAGCGTTTTTCAGAGCAGGGGCTCAGAGTTTTGGCATTTGCTTACAGGGAGTGCCGGGAAATGGAGGCGATGAGCCTGGAGAGCGAACAGGATTATACATTCCTGGGACTGATCTCCATGATGGATCCGCCCAGACCCGAATCCAGACGCGCCGTGCAGAATGCGGTGCGGGCCGGAATCAAGCCGGTGATGATAACCGGCGACCATAAGGTGACGGCCTCCGCCATTGCCGGTAAAATCGGCATTATGGGAAAAGACGATATCGCGGTGACGGGAATTGAACTGGATGAGATGAGCGATCAGGAGCTGGGGCAGAAATTGGAACATATATCCGTGTACGCCAGGGTGTCTCCGGAACATAAGATCAGGATCGTGGAAGCGTGGCAGAGGCGCGGCAATATCGTGGCCATGACCGGAGACGGCGTAAATGATGCGCCCGCTCTTAAAAAAGCGGACATCGGAGTGGCTATGGGAATTACAGGAACCGAGGTATCAAAAGACGCCGCGTCCATGATTCTGGCCGACGATAATTTTGCAACGATTATAAAAGCTGTGGAAAACGGCAGAAATGTATACAGGAACATTAAAAATGCCATTCAATTTCTTCTGTCCGGCAACATGGCAGGCATTTTAAGCGTGCTGTATACCTCTCTTTTGGCACTGCCTATGCCATTTGCTCCGGTTCATCTGCTGTTCATAAACCTGCTGACCGATTCCCTGCCTGCGATCGCCATAGGTATGGAACCGTCTGAAGAAGATCTTCTGGAACAAAAACCAAGGGATCCGAAAGAGGGCATACTGACAGCCAGATTCCTGGGCACATTGTTTGTACAGGGCGGTCTGATTGCGGTATGCACCATGATGGCATATCACACCGGTCTGGCCACCGGAGGGGCGGCTGTGGCCAGCACCATGGCATTCAGCACCCTGACCCTGGCCCGCCTGTTCCATGGATTTAACTGCAGAAGCACCCATTCCATCATACGCCTGGGATTTAAGACCAATCTGTACAGCGTCATGGCGTTTGAAGCGGGCGTTGTGCTCTTAGCGGCGGTGCTGTTCGTGCCAGGACTTCAGACATTGTTCTCCGTAGCCGACCTGTCGGTGAGACAGCTTCTGACCATCGTGGTATTTGCCGCGGTTCCCACCACGATTATCCAGGCTTGGAAGACCATTCGGGAGGCGATGCATTAAAAATACCGAACACAAAAGCATGTTCCCAAGGGGCGCATCCAGTGCGTTACGTGAAACTCTTCCACAAAATGTCCCTGTTCACCGTTTTATAAAACATGTCCCTGATCTGTCCGCTGTCTGAGGTCTGGCCCAGAATCCACATGAGCTTTGTCACTGTGGCTTCCAGCGTCATATCGTAGGACTCCAGAAGGCCGAACTGGCGCTTGATGGAGCGGCCTACCTCGTAGACGGACATATTGCTCCCTTCATTGGTCACCTGAGTGGTCATAACCACCACTTTGCCAAGGGTGGTCCAGCGTTCGATGGCATTGTGGAAATCGCCGGATTCATAGGATGGAAGGCCGCCGACGCCAAAGGATTCGATGATCACTGCGTCATAATGTTCGGCCATATAGTCCAGAACTGCCGCGTCCATGGAAGGGATCAGCTTTAGCAGGGCGATGTTGGAGTTAAGCGTGTGATAAAATGTCACAGGTTCCTCTATAAGACCTTTATCGTCCAGATAGAACAAAATGTGTTCATCATGAATGGCCGCTATGTAGGGGAAATTGATGCTTGAAAATGCGTTGTAGCTTTTGGTGCGCTCCTTTTTACCCCTGGTTCCTGCGATCACCTTTCCGTCGAATACAATGTTGACGCCATGGGCCCGCTCGCAGGCCGCGAACCGCAGGCTGTCCAGCAGATTGATGCGGGCATCCGTGTTGTCCATGTCAATGGGGCGCTGGGCTCCTGTAATTACGACCGGTTTGGAAGAGTTCTGCACCAGATAGGAAAGGGCGGCCGCTGTATATGCCATGGTATCCGTGCCGTGGCATACTACAAAGCCGTCATAATCGTCATAGTAACGTTCCAGGGTATCCGCAATCAGCAGCCAGTGCTGCGGCTGCATGTTGGTGCTGTCTATGTTCAGAATCTGCAGGCTGTCGGCACGGCAGAACTCATTGGCCGTGGGAACATAGGATAAAAGTTCGTCTGAAGACATCACCGGCTTCAGCCCTTCTTCGCTTCTCTTGCAGGCGATTGTGCCGCCTGTCCCAATCATCAATATTCTTTTCATCATCTTCTCCTCTATGCCGGAGCGTTTTAACGCAAAAATTGCCTACGCAAAAATTGCCTACGCAAAAATTGCGTTACGCAACCCTTGCGTTACGCAGGCCCGCGCTGAGAATATCAGATTCTCAGCTGCGAAACAAATTTGTGGCTCCATCACAAATCTGGGTGTGAAAATAAGCCATCGGGATTATTTTTCACACGAGCCTCCGTAAGTGGTTCTCATACAATATTTTTCAACAACATTATACCATGGCTTTCGTGGAATAACAAATTATCTAACAACGATTTATTGTAAATGATTATCCATATTTGGTTATTATTGTCTTACCTAAATTTATATGTTAAAATTAAACCCGTTATTAGACGGAATGCAGAAAGAAGGGGGTTTTTATGGCGGAAATTCCGAATGATCCGGTCATTTTGCTCAGCTATCTGAATACCCAGTTGCGGGACTTTTACGAGGACATTCAGGACATGTGCAAAAGTTTGAATTTGCAGGAGGATGAGATCAGAAACCGCTTAAAGGCCATCGATTATGAATATGATGCATCACTGAATCAGTTTGTATAGGAGATGCCGTTACCAATGAAGAAGCACATGAAAAGTGAAGATGGTTTTACGCTGGTTGAGATGATCGCTGTTCTCGTTATCATAGCGGTTTTGGCGGCGGTGGCAGTTCCGTCCATGTCGGGTTTTATAAAGAGAGCTCAGATGGACAGCTATATCGCGGAAGCCAGGCTTGTTTGTACCGCTCTGCAAAAATATTTGACGGAGATGGAAGCAGAAGACGGCTTCATATCTGATGCCAAGGTTTATGAAGAAATCGGACGGTATGATATTGGGGATAAGAGAAATGCTCTGAGCAAACTTCTGGAAGGAAATTGCACGGAAAACGGCAGAATTATCAATATCATGTATCTTTACGATAAGCTTGACGGCATTGAATACAATGTGGACGGATACGTGGTGACGATTATGTTTAACAACGAAGTGAAAGTGGAAAAAGAAGACAAGTTTTTTGGAAAATAGATAAAAGCGGCCTTACGACAGGCTGTATGAAGGTAAATCATGGGAATTATGAATAGAGTAAAACGGGATGAGGATGGTTTCACGTTAGTTGAAATGCTGGCGGTACTGGTAATCATAGCAGTTTTAGCCGCTGTTGCAGTTCCATCGATGTCCGGATTCATTAAGGATGCGCAAAAGAAATCCTATACCGTTCAGGCAAGAGCCGTTTTGGTTGCCGCACAGACGGTAGTCACCGAGAACTCTTATAAAGAAGGAGAACCGGATGAACTGAAGAAGCGGATTGTGGAATTGATTTCGGACAACTATATAACCGAAAAAGAAATTGGAGATATAGTGATTGATCCGGATACCAAAAAGGTTCTGAGCATTGAATATACGCCGGATGGCGGGAAGAAGATAACCATCGATTCCGATGGTGTAACTTATGAAGAATAGCGTTTGTATAAGGTCGCCGCGTCAGCGGCGGCTTTTGTTAAAAGCAGAATCGGGGGATAACCGGCCATGAAGTTATTATTTCTGACAGTAATATTGATTTTGACCGCTGTAATAGACTGGAAAAGGCTGATTATCCCCAATTCTCTTGTACTGGCGGTTGCATTGACTGCTGTCTGGGCCTGGTTGACAGAGGAAACTCCTTCCCTGGCAGACCGCGTTGCTGGCAGTCTTATAATCAGCGTGCCTATGACCGCCCTCAATTGCGTGGTCAAAAACTGTTTCGGGTTTGGCGACGTGAAACTGTGTATGGCTTCCGGTTTTCTGCTGGGAATAAAAGGAATGCTGTCAGCCATGTTTCTTGCCGTGTTTGCGGGCGGTATTTACGCAGTTGCGCTTCTGATTAAAGACAGGAAAAACAGAGGGAAGAAAATCCCTTTTGGCCCATTTTTAGCCGTGGGGATCTGGACTGCGCGTGTGTTTGGAAATGGGATCATTGACTGGTATATTGGGATGTTGAGGGGAGGCTGGTAATATGCCGTATTATCATTACAAAGCAAAGGACATAGACGGCCAAAACGCGAAAGGTACGGCGGAGGCGGAGGATGAAGATGATCTTTATCTGAAACTCCGGACGGAAGGCCTTTTCCTTATATCAGCCAGAGCGGAAAAGAGACGTGTGAGGAAAAGCCCACTGTCTTACGGCCAGCTTGCCGATTTCTCCAGACAGCTTTCTGTCATGCTGAAAAGCGGAATCCGCATTTTACAGGCGGTTAACATATTGAAACAAAGGGAACACAATGCAGGAATCGCGGCAGTTTATGAAAATCTTTATGGTCTGCTTTCCCGCGGCTTACCATTGTCCGATGCGTTGGAAAAACAGGAAGGAGTATTTCCGCCTCTGGTGGTCAGCATGATGCGGGCCGGTGAAGAGAGCGGCCATCTGGGCGAAAGCGCAGCGCGGATGGCGGATTACTATGAGCGGGAAGAACGCCTTCGCAAAGCGGTGAAAGGCGCGATGATATATCCTGTTTTTCTTTTGATCATGCTTAATATTTCCATCATTATGATATTCACTTTAATCTTACCCAGGTTCTTTGTTCTGTTTGACGCCATGGAAGATCTTCCGCTGTCCACCCGTTTCTTAATGTGGTTCAGTAAATCCCTGCTGGAGTATGGAAATATCTGCATGTTGATCTTATTGGCCGTGAGTTCTGTGGTCATATACCTGTGGCATAACGAAAAGGTACATCTGTGGCGGGATAAGGCGGCTCTTTCGGTTCCGATTATGGGAAAACTGCTGAAAGTGATCTATACGGCCAGATTTGCCAGAACCCTGAATTCTCTGTATGGAAGCGGAGTGCCGCTGATATCAGCAGTTAACTCAGCATTTCATGTGCTGAACAACCGGTATCTGGAGAAACAGTTCAAACCGGTTTTAGATGATCTGTGCAACGGTGTGTCCCTGGCTTCCGCCTTGTCAGGAATCGACGGGCTGGATGAAAAGCTGATCACCGGAATTTTCATAGGAGAGGAATCGGGAGAACTTGAGGACATGCTGGTTCACGTGGCCGACAGTTTTGATTATGAAGCGGAGGCTGCGTCTAAAAACATGACGGTTTTAATCGAACCGGTAATGATCATATTAATTGCGGTATTGACCGGATATGTGATGCTGTCGGTCATGCTTCCGATTTATCAATATTATGAAATGATGGGATAGGAGGCCCTATAGGAAAATACAAATGAAATTGGTTATTTATCTGGGAGAAGATAACATTAAAGTTGTGTTGGGCAGACATGGAACCGGCCTTTGGGTAAAATCGTGTCATACATATGAACTGCCAAAAGGTACTTTGATCAATGGCGTGGTGACCGATCAGGCTGTTTTTAACGAGGTGCTGAAGGAGATTGCCTTGACATACCACCGTTATGCGGGCCGCGTCCATCTGGTTTTAGGCACCAGCAAGATCATTACCAGAATGATGAAAGTGCCCGATATGTCGGAACGCGCTCTGCTGGAAGTAGCCAGAAAGGAATTGAAAACCTATCTGGTAAATGGTGACGAGGACATGGTCTGCGATTACGGCAGAGTGAACCGGGAAAGCATTCTCTGCGCCGCCATCCAGCGGAACCTGATTGCCGGTTACTGCAGAGGCTTTCTTCGTTTCGGCCTGAAAGTGAGAACAATCGATACAGCTTTAAATTCCGTGGTTATCTTCGCGGAAAACCTTCCGCTTTTAAAGGGCAAAACTTATATCCTGGCAGTGCTTGACGGGAGAAATATGATCTCCACCCTCTATGTCAAAGGCAAATATGTTTATACCAGCAGGCTGAGACTGGTATCGGAACGGGAAACGCCGGAACTGTGCCATGAGATCATGCGCCACATGGGCGCGGTAAGGCGGTTTGGAGAAAACCAGAATAAAGGCGTCAGGATTGAACGGATTCATTTCTGCGGACTGTACGGTATGGAAGAAAACACCTTGTATCCGATGGTGAAAACTGAGCTGGATATGGAGCCTTCCAACCTTAAACTGAATGCCGAAGGCGTTGAAATGGATGTGAGCAGCTATATATTTGCCGCCGGCAATCTGATAAGCCGTGAACGTGAAAAATGTCTGAACCTGGTTTCAGCCTCCAAGCGCAGAAATGCAAAAGAGAAGAGAGCATTTATCAAAATGGCG
The DNA here is from genome assembly GCF_018785315.1 of Clostridium sp. MCC353. GTDB lineage: Bacteria > Bacillota > Clostridia > Lachnospirales > Lachnospiraceae > CHH4-2. The sequence continues at coordinate 26,558 of NZ_WQPN01000073.1, forward strand.
GCAGTTTATGCCATACCCTTGCTCATAACTGCATGTTTTGCCGGAAGTTATTTTATGAAAATGGCCGAAGTGGAGAAAATACGGAGAGAAACTGCCAGAATTGAGGCCTATCTGAATGAACCGGTTATGGAAGCGAAGATCGATGAGGCAGTAGAAGAAAGCCGGGAGGCGTCCCGTTGGAAAGCGATGGCGGAAGCCATAAAAACGGAGTCTGCAGAGATGGAGGAATATCCAAAGATCAGCGGTGACATCATGAAATCGATTGAAAGAGCAGGAGAAGGCAGAATCCTGTTTGATAATTTTGCCTATAGCGACGGTCTGGTTACATTTACCGCATTAACGGATGATCTTGAGGAAGGTGCCGGATTTGCCGAGCGTCTGGAAGAATTGGGAATCTTTGAACGCGCAGGTTACCATAAAATGGAAAAGAAGGAATTGTACTGCTTCTATATGGAATGCATTATCAAAAAGACAGCGGAGAGGAGCGGCCTATGAAGAAACTGACGGCGAGGGAAAGGCATCTCATTTTTCTGGCAATGATTGTGCTGCTGGCTGGAATGGGATATTATTTCACATCGATTCCGTCAGACGCTGCTTTGTATCAGGCGAATTCAGAAAACCATATGGTCCGGACCGAGTATAATTCCTCCAAAAGGCTGCTGGAGGAATCCGGGAAAACGAAAGAAGCGCTGGACTTTTATAAGCGCTACTGCAAGGAACAGAGAGACATCTTTGATCCGGTGCTCAGCAGTTATGAGCTGGAACGGAAGGTTTCATACTTCCTGGAAAAGAACGGGATTCATTTGACAGAAGTCAGAATTCAAGAAGCAGTGCCGGTATCCGGCGGTGAAAAGTCACGGGAACCGATCTTTTACAAGAGCATCATTCGTGTCAAAGCGGCTGGAAACGCATCGGGTTTCTATGATCTGCTCAGTGAAATGGAGACCAGAAAAGATATGATTATCACATCATTTAACATGGACGATACAGGCTTGGAAGTTCTGTTTGATATCGAATTCACATGTTACATGATGGCAGAGGATTCGAGGTTGGAATGACTGGAAAAGGCGAGGACGGGTATGTATTGGGATATTTTATGATCCTGTTGATGGTTATCATGATTTTTATCACTTCTGTAATGTCGTTATCTTACGGGTATTACAGCAGAATAACAAAAGAGAAATACAGGAAGCAGGCATTTTATACGGCGCGGAGCGTGGCTCAGGCGGTGGCGGAGGAATGGGTTAACAATGGAGAAACCACTGCTGAACTCATGATGGAAGGGTTTCCGGATTACGGTGATATTGAAATTTCCGGCCTTCCAAAAGAGATGGGCACATGTATTCTCAGGACGGAATACGAGGAAGACACCAATCGCATTTATATCTGGATCACCGCAGATGTAATGGATCAAAAAGGAACAGCCGCTGCTGTTCTGCGTTATAAAATGGGTTCCGGAGCAGATGATGCCTTTGCAGATGAAGGCGGATGGGAGCTGGCAGGTTACATAAATGGAGAGACGAAAAATGATGAAATTCTGGAAGAATACTGACGGCAGCTCCCTGGTGGAGGTTATGGCGGCAGCCGTGGTTCTCAGCATTCTGCTTCTGATCACCGCTCAGGGATTTTCCGTGTCATCCGCTATGATGGAAAGAGCGGGGAAGCTGAAACTGGAGACAAACGGATCAATCCTGTCTGCGGAAACAGGGGAAATCCCGGATGAGACAGAAAATGGAGAATTAATCTTTGAACGCTCGGACGGTGTGGAATACAGGATTTCTGTGACCATAAAACGTTACGGCGGGATACGGATTCTGTCAGGCGGACAGGAGGGGACGCGGACAGAAGAAGGGGCTGCGCTTTTGGATGATGACGCAGCAGACGGGAATGAGAGGTAATGATGAACTGCAGAATGGAAGGCAATAAAGGAATGACCACAGTGGAACTGCTGGCCGGCCTTATGATGGCGCTCATGCTGATGGGTGCGGCTTCTACTGTCTTTTTCACTGTGTCGGGAAGCTTTTTGAACTATGCGGACCGGTCGGAGAACCAGATGATTACAGATATGGTCTGCAATATGATCACGGAGCGGGTTGCGTATGCAGAGTTCATAGCGGTTGGAACGGAACCTGTGGAAGGCTGCCGCGTGTTCGAGTTTTCTGAAGAGGGCCGTATCCTTCTGGATGGGGAAGAACTTTTCGAAAGCAGTTTTTATCACGGCAAGAGGCTGGTCTGCGGACTGCCAAAGGACAATGGCGGTATGTCCGGCCAGGTGTTTATGCTCACCGTAAGCTTGGAAGACAGCAGCGGGAAGTCTTTATATTCTTCCGATATTGTGGTAAAATTGATAAACATGGGGATAAGCGGAGAGAACATCCGCTATATGGAAAATGAGGATAGGGAAGCATACGTGAATTCAAGTGACCAGGCTGTTTATATCAGCTTTCGAGAGGTGCAGCTATGATGAAATATAGAATAGAACACGTAAATTTGTCTGCTTATCATGTAGACGAGCTGGCTGTAGCGAAGATTCCGAAACAGATAGCTCAGAAATACAGCGTAATTGCCATCGCTTCAGACGGAAGCCTGCTCACTGTGGCGGTTCACGATCCCATGAATTTATATGCGATAGAAGATATAAGGCTGGTAACCAATATGGAACTGAGACTGGTACAGGCGGATAAAGAAGATATTGACCATGCGGTTGAGTTGTATTATTCAGAAATAGACCTGAAATTAGCTGTTGACCACGCGGTCTGGAATGCCGCTCCGCCTGATAATGTATTTCTGCCGCCCGATATGGGAAATGCGGATGAACAGGCGCCTATTGTGCGTCTCCTCAATAATCTTTTGATTCGGGCTTATAATACCAATGTCAGCGATATTCATCTGGAACCATTTGAAACGGGAACCGTGGTCAGAATGAGGAGAGACGGCATGCTTCTTCCTTATATGACGCTGTCGCCTGTGATTCATAAAGGGCTGGTTGCCAGAACCAAGATCCTGGCACAGATGGATATTGCAGAGAAACGCCGTCCTCAGGACGGTCATTTTAAAATCACGCTGAATAATTATGATGTCAATGTAAGGGTATCTTTTGTACCCACGGTTTATGGAGAAAAGGGCGTGCTCCGTTTTCTGTCCAGCAATGTGATGATTGACCACAACGATACATTTGGCATGGATGAGAAGAATTACAAGAAGATGCTGAGGCTGTTAAAATATCCAAACGGCATCATCTATGTTACAGGCCCAACAGGAAGCGGAAAAACTACGACCTTGTATTCGATTTTACAGTATCTGGCTGCACGTCCGGTCAACATTTCAACAATAGAAGACCCGATTGAGAAAAATATACCCAAACTCAATCAGATGCAGATCAATGAAAAAGCCGGAATCACATTCAGCTCATCCCTTCGTGCACTTTTAAGACAGGATCCGGATATTATAATGGTAGGAGAAACCAGGGATCGGGAGACTGCTGAAGTTTCGGCAAGGGCAGCGCTTACCGGTCATCTTGTGTTTTCTACTCTTCATACCAATAATGCGGTGGCTTCTGTGATCCGATTAGAAGATATGGGGCTTCCGTCTTATATGCTGTCAGCCGCTCTCACCGGAGTTGTGGCACAGCGTCTGGTCCGTAAAATCTGTCCAAACTGCAAGACGGCTTACAAAGATCCTGAATCGGGAAAAGTGAGTTACAGAGGAAATGGATGCAGTTTCTGCGATAACACCGGTTATAAGGGAAGGACGGCGGTCTTTGAGATCCTGGAAATCGACGAAGGCTTCCGCAGCCTGATCACAAGCAGAAAATCCTTGGTAGAATTAAAATCATATGCAAGGAATGTGCTTCATATGGAAACACTGGAAGATGAGGCCCGCAAATTGGTTGAAGCGGGAATCATCAGCACGGAGGAACTGGAACGGGTAAATTACAGCATGCAGGGAGGTGTTTGATATGGGCGACGTGATAAATGGGATAGGAACCGTGTGGACATGGATGATGGAACATCTGCTTTATATCAACCTGTTTCTTTCCGTTATCATCGTATTTTTCCAGAGACGTGATCCAAAGGCTGTTTGGACCTGGCTTTTGGCTCTGTATTTTATTCCGATTTTTGGAATTGTGTTCTATCTGCTTTTGTGCCAGGATTTTCATAAGAGCAAGATGTTTAAAGTAAAAGAGGTGGAAGACCGCCTCCGGTATTCGGTGAAAACACAGGAAGAGGTGATCCGAAGCTATGCGATGTCTCTTTCCGATCCTCTCAGCAGGGATTATGAAGACTTGGTGCTCTATAACCTGGAGACATCAGGGGCTGTGCTGACTGTAGATAATTCTGTTGAAATACTGACCGACGGTGTGGAAAAATTTGCGGATTTGAGGGAAGAGATGAAAAAGGCCCGCCATTATATCCACATCCAGTATTATATTATTAAAAATGACGAGGTATTCAATTCCATGATCCCGATCCTGGTGGATAAAGTGAGGGAAGGCGTGGAAGTCAGAATCCTGTATGATGGAATGGGCGGCCGTTTTATGCCTAAACGAATATGGGAGGAACTGAAGAAGGAAGGAATTAAGGTGGGGGAATTTTTCCCTGCTTTCTTAGGAAGGCTCCACCTGAGGGTGAATTACAGAAACCACAGAAAGATCGTTGTTATCGATGGAAGGGTGGGGTATGTAGGCGGCTTCAACGTGGGAAAGGAATATATATCAAAAGACCCTAAATTCGGCTATTGGAGAGACACCCATCTGAAAATATACGGCGGTTCCGTCCTCAGCCTGCAGATCCGTTTTGCATTGGACTGGAATTACGCCACAAAGGAAAACCTGTTTAAAAACGCGGCCTATTTTGACAGCTACCGCGACGGCTTCGGCATGATCTATCCGGAACGTCCAAAAGAGGGGAAGAGCCCCATCGGCGTCCAGATCATAGCCAGCGGCCCGGATGCCGCCAACCGCCAGATCAGGAACAATTATCTCCAGTTGTTCCACAAGGCCCAAAAGCATATCTATATCCAAACCCCGTATTTTGTGCCCGACGACGCCATATTGTCGGCCCTCAGAATCGCCGCGGAATCCGGCGTGGACGTCCGCCTGATGATCCCGTGCAAACCGGATCATCCGTTTGTATACTGGGCGACCTATTCCTATGTAGGCGATCTGCTGGCGGCAGGCGCAAGGTGCTACACCTATGAAAACGGATTCCTCCACGCAAAAGGCGTGATGGTGGACAGCCGGGTAAGCTGTTACGGAACCGCCAATATGGATATACGCAGCTTTGAACTGAATTTTGAAGTAAATGCCACGATCTATGACGAAGAGACGACAGAGAGGCTGGAGCAGATCTTTATCGATGATCTGATGCATTGCAAAGAGGTAACAAAGGAAGTTTATGAGCAGAGGGGGCTATGGATCCGGATGAAGGAGCAGTGCAGCAGGCTGCTTTCTCCGTTGTTGTAGGGGGAGCTTTTTATGGGGGTGGCCGGAGGGCCGCCGTGGAACCACGGAAGGCGGTGCGGGCGCAGTTGGGGCGGGGGCGGCAGGAGCGGGTTGGGCGCTGGGCCTTAGGGACGCTGGGAGCCCAGGAACCGGCCTGGGGCAGCTGGGCTCCGGCAGCGGCGGACGGGAACCCTGGGGACCGGCGCATGGTTCGCGGTTCCAGCTCATGGTTCCGGCCGGGGCAGCTCTAGGTCTGAAAGGGAGGAAAATGAAGGGTACCGGGAGCATTCATCGAGAATTTCTGAAGAAATTTTCGATTCAGGCTCCCTAAATCGCTGACTTTGAAGGTCAGCGATTTCCCCTCCATTTTCCTCCCTTTCAGACCAAGAGCTGCCGACGGCCGGAACAAATCGCTGGAATCGCGAACCATGCGCCGCTCCCCAGGGTTCCCGTCCGCCGCCGCCAGAGCCCGGCTGCCCCAGGCCGGTTCCTGGACTCCCAGTGTCCCTAAGGTCCAGCGCCCAACCCGCTCCTGCCGCCCCCGCCCCAACTGCGCCCGCACCGCCTTCCGTGGTTCCACGGCTGGGGACTGGCTGCACTATGGATAAAAAGCATTGATGGAATGGGGAGAAAGTTGATTTAGAGGGGGAAATGCAGGGCAAGGTATTATAAAAAAGTAAATATAGGGTGAAATGAAGTATAATAAAGACAGCAAAAATATGAGATATTGTTGGAACCGTAGAAGCTGCGGTATGGAGGGTAAGTATGAAAAAAATTATTATTATACAGGGGTATCTTGCTTCGGGAAAGTCTACATTTGCGTTGAAATTGTCTAAGAGTATTAATGTGCCTTATTTGATAAAAGATACTTTTAAAATTGCTTTATGTGAGAATATAACCGTTGCGGACCGGAAGGAAAGCAGCCGGTTTTCTACGGTTACGTTTGATGCTATGATGTATGTAACGGAGAGAATGTTGGAAGCGGGATATCCAATCATTCTCGAGGGCAATTTTATGCCTGGCGGCATTAAGAAGGTGGATGAATCTATGTGTATTAAGCGATTAATTGATAAATACGGTTATTCATCCCTGACATTCCAATTTACCGGCGATCCCCAGGTGTTATATAAACGGTTCATTGACCGGGAAAAAACTCCTGAGCGCGGGCAGGTTAACACGATGGGATACGTGCCGTCTTATGATGAATTTAACAAGTGGTGCCATAATCTTGATAATTTTAATGTGGGCGGAGAACTTGTAAAAGTCGATACAACAGACTTCAGTGCAGTAGATTTTAATAATCACTTAGAACTTGCAAGACGCTTCATATCAGTCCAATAAAGAACCGCAGAAATTGAATTTATACTCTAATCTGGAGAAAACCAGCAGGAAAGCGGGGCGCGGGGGTGGTAAACCGGATGGCGATGGGGCGGCAGGCCGGGCTGGGCGTGGGCCAACGGGGCAGGAGGCCATCTGGAAACCGTTTAGTAGAACTTAGTGTACAGAGAGGGAAAAAGACGGGCAGAAACTGAAAACCGAATCAGTTTCTGAGATGCCCCTGAACGGTAAAGTCATGAGGAGTTTACCGTGAATGGGCATCGCACCGTCTTTTTCCCTCTCTGTGCACTTAGTTCTACTTACGGTTGGAAGCCGGCCTCCTGTCCCGTTGGCCCACATCCAGCCCGGCCTGCCGTCCCATCGCCCATCCGGTTTACCGCCCCCGCGCCCCGCTTTCCTGCGTAACTTTCAGAAAAAATACAAATTCAAAAAATCCCCTCACAAGCGCATAAATCCCAGTCTCTCAGGGACATAATAAGTAGCATGGAAAAGATAAAACAAATAGAGAGACTGCCAATTAATTTTTTTAAGTGCGGCATCGCAGGGTGGTGCCTGGAAGTTATTTTCACTTCGGTGGAATCAATTATGGCCGGAGACTGGAGGCTGATGGGGAAGACATCCCTTCTCATGTTCCCCATTTATGGAATGGGAGCATTTCTTGGGCCGGTGGGAAATCTGCTGGATAGATGGATTCCCGATTTTCAGCCGGGAGGGCTGAATACGACAGACCGGATGGTGCGCCACGGGATGATGTATATGGTCCTCATTTTTGTGGCGGAATACATTTCGGGGACATATCTCAGGGCGAAAGGCGTGTGTCCATGGGATTATACGGGGCGCCATACCAATATCCACGGACTGATCCGCCTGGACTTCGCTCCGCTGTGGTTTGGGACGGGGCTGTTATTTGAACAGATTACTAAGAAGAAAGGGAATTAGAAGCGTTGACGAAAGAGGGATATCAGCATATAATCAAAGTGATTAAATGCGTAAAAAATACAGAAGGAAGAGAAGAAAATGATAAGGTTCATATTGGTGGCGCTCACCGTAATTGTGTTTTTGGTTCTCAGCATACCGCTTCTATTGATCGAGGCCGCAGTTGGGAAGATCAGCCCTAAAAAAAGGGACGAACAGAGTCTAAGGATTGTACAGAGAGTATTCCGGTTTATCCTCGTGCTTGCAGGAGTGCGGATTACTGTAAAAGGATTGGATAATATACCAAAGGATCAGGCGGTTTTGTATGTGGGAAACCATAGGAGCTATTTTGACATCCTGACGGGATATGTGACGGTGCCGGGTCTGACCGGTTTCGTGGCAAAAAAAGAGATGCTCCGCTACCCGCTTTTGTCCAATTGGATGAATAATGTAAACTGCCTGTTTCTGGACCGGAAGAATATGAAAGAAGGTTTAAAGACTATTTTGACCGGAATCGAAAAAGTGAAAAGCGGAATTTCAATCTGGATTTTCCCGGAAGGGACCAGAAACCGCAGCAAAGACGTGAGGGATATGATGGAATTTAAGGAAGGAAGCCTTAAAATAGCCGAAAAGTCAGGATGTCCCGTGATTCCGGTGGCCCTGACGGGAACGGCTGAGATATTTGAAAGCCATCTTCCATTTATCCGTCCTTCCAATGTTACAATTCAGTTTGGAACCCCGATCATAATTAAGGAATTGGAGCCGGAACAGAGAAAAAGGGCGGGAGCCTATACCAGAAGCATAATTGAAGAAATGATAGAAAAGGAACTGAGCGCATGAAAGAGTTGGATTTACAGGAGATAAGAGGCCGGTTGGACGTGATCGATGCACAGATTGTAGAGCTGTTTGAAACGAGGATGCAGCTTTGCGCGGATGTGGCGGAGTTTAAGATCGGGACGGGCAAGGCCGTATTTGATAAGGAAAGAGAGCAGCAGAAGATAGCCGCAGTGACCGGCATGGCACACGGAGAATTCAATAAGAAGGCGGTGGATGAGCTGTTTTCCCAGATCATGACCATCAGCAGGAGGCTGCAGTACCAGCTTTTAGAACAGCATGGAAAGACCATGGAGATGGGATTTACCCAGGTGGACCGGCTTCCGGCAGAAGGAATCCGTGTGGTTTACCAGGGGTTGGAAGGCGCATACAGCCACGCGGCGGTGCTTTCTTACTTTGGAGACGATGTTAACGCATACCATGTGCCCATGTTTGAGGACGCCATGAAGGCGGTGCAGGACGGAGAAGCCGATTATGCGGTGATCCCCATCGAAAATTCCTCCGCAGGCGCGGTGATCGATACTTATGACCTGATGATAAAATATGACAATACCATTGTGGCGGAAATACAGCTTCCCATCAACCACGCCCTGTTAGGGGTTCCGGGAGCCAGCATAGAGGACATTAAAACCGTCTATTCCCATCCTCAGAGCCTGATGCAGTGTTCCGAGTACCTGAACGGCAACCGGCAGTGGCGGCAGATCAGCATGCCCAATAACGCGGTGGCCGCTAAAAAGGTGACGGACGACGGGGACAAGACCCAGGCGGCTGTGGCCGGAGTTACGGCAGGACGTCTCTATGGGCTGGATGTGCTGAAGGAATGCATTAACCACAACAAGGACAACACCACAAGGTTTGTGGTTCTCTGCAAAAAGCCGGTATTCCGGGAAAACGCGAGCAAAGTCAGCATTTGCTTTGAACTGCCCCATCACAGCGGAACCCTTTATAATATGCTGGGGAATTTCATTTATAACGGCGTAAACATGGTGATGATTGAATCCCGGCCGATTCTCGGCAGAAACTGGGAATACCGTTTCTTTGTGGATATCGAAGGGAAACTGAGCGACGCCTCCATACAGAATTCGCTGAAAGGGATTTCGGAGGAAGCCAGTTATTTCAGGATTTTAGGAAATTATTAATGGGACGAGGCTATTTTCAAACACACTCTAGTGTGAAAAATAATCCTGATGGCTTATTTTTCGCACCCAAATTTGTGCCGGAGCCACAAATTTGAAACGCAGCTGAGAATCTGAAATTCTCAGAGCGCGACTACGCAACGCAAAATTTGCGCAAAAAACTGCTCCGGCATTAGAGGAAGAAAAAGGGCAGAAATGATGAAAACGAAACAAATGGTTATTTACCGCAATTTTAAATATCAGCAGGTTTTTGACGATATGGCCGCTCTGCTGGCCGGGGAAGAGGCGCAGAATGATTCCTATGTATGTGCAAACAAGCTGATCGAACTGGCATCTACATATGGATTCGAAGGAAATTTATGGCACTGCTTTCTGGCATTCTGTATGGCAAACCACGAAAATGCATACTCCACGGCCTGTGAGATCGTAGGAGAGGTTCAGGGAAGTTTAAATGATCTGGTAATGCAGGATTTCAGGATATTGAAGCAGCTCTTTGATTTAGATATCAGAAAACTGGATCGGGACGGCCAGGGTATTTGGAATTCCATGGCAGCTTACCAGCCGTCCAACGGAAACAGCAAAGTATATAATAAGAGAATCCGCGACCGGATCGTAAAGCTGGCCGTTTCCCTGGAAGAGGCCGAAGACGAGACGGTGTTTAAACAGGTGGTGACTGGTTTTTATAAAGAATTCGGCGTTGGCAAGTTCGGCCTGAACAAGGCCTTCCGCCTGGAAGAATCGGACAGGGATGTGAACATTGATCCTATCATCAATGTGGAACATGTATATCTGAAGGATATTATCGGATACCAGCTTCAGAAGCAGAAGCTGATTGAGAATACGGAGGCATTTATCAAGGGGAAAGCGGCCAATAACGCCCTTCTTTACGGCGATGCCGGAACCGGTAAATCCTCCTGTATCAAAGCCATTTTAAATGAATATTATGACCAGGGGCTGCGTATTATCGAAGTGTACAAGCACCAGTTCCGCATGCTTTCCGATGTTTTGGAACAGGTGAAGGACCGGAACTATAAGTTCATTATCTATATGGACGACCTTTCCTTTGAGGACTGTGAATCCGAGTATAAATATTTAAAGGCGATCATCGAAGGCGGTCTGGGCAGGAAACCCAAGAATGTGCTGATCTATGCCACATCAAACCGCCGTCATCTGATCCGCGAAAAATTCAGCGACAAGCGGGAAGCCCAGGATGAACTTCACGAAAATGATACGGTTCAGGAGAAGCTGTCCCTGGCCGCCAGGTTCGGCGTCAGCATCTATTTCGGAGCGCCGGACAAGAAGCAGTTCCAGAATATCGTAAAAACCCTGGCGGAGAAACACAATGTGGTGATGCCGGAAGAAGAACTCCTTCTGGAAGCCAACCGCTGGGAACTGAGCCACGGAGGGCTTTCGGGAAGAACGGCCAGCCAGTTCATCACCCATTTGTTGGGCAAGATGGAGGCTTGAGACGGAATCCGGCAAGACTTTACGTGGAGTTTACATACATTTAATCAAAGATCATTTGTTGTCCTGTTAAGATACAGGGAAGTACAAATTTGTGTCGGAGCCACAAATTTGAATCGCGGCTGGGAAACTGAAATTCTCAGCGCGTGCCTGCGAAAAATATGCTCCGGCATGGAGGAATTATTATGGCAGCGCATATGTTTGCAGCAATCGATGTGGGTTCATTTGAACTGGAACTGGGTATCTATGAGATCACTACGAAAAACGGAATACGGGAGGTCGATCACCTGCGCCATGTAATTGCCCTTGGCAAGGATACTTATAATACGGGGAAAATCAGCTATGAGCTGGCGGATGAGACCTGCAAAGTGCTGGAGGATTTTGTAAATGTCATGAAAGCCTATGGGGTTACCGAATACCGGGCCTATGCCACCAGCGCCATGAGAGAAGCGAAAAACAGCCAGATCGTGCTGGATCAGATCCGCGTGCGCACCGGCATTGAAGTGAAGATCATCAGCAATTCGGAACAGCGCTTTATCAGCTATAAGGCCATTGCGTCCAAGGCCAGCGAATTTGATAAAACGATTCAGAAGGGAACTGCCATCGTGGACGTTGGGTTTGGAAGCATGCAGATTTCCCTGTTCGATAAAGAAGCCCTGGTTTCCACTCAGAACCTGATGCTGGGGGTATTGAGGATACGGGAGCTGTTTGGCTCAATTCCTGCGGAATCCGCCGTCCATCAGAAGATGATTGAAGAACTGGTGGACAATGAACTGTTCACATTCCGGAAAATGTATCTGAAAGACCGGGATATCAAGAATATTATCGGCATCGGCGAGAGCGTTTTGTATCTGGCTAAGAGAAGCGACGGCGGGAAACCGGCCAACCGGATCAGCGCGGAACAGTTCCAGCAGTTTTATGACCGGCTGATCAGCCTGTCCATGGATCAGGTGGAAGAGCGGTTTGGAGTAAATGAAGAATACGCGGCGCTGCTGCTTCCAAGCGCCATCATCTATAAACGGATTCTGGAGCTGACGGGAGCGGAGATGTTCTGGGTTCCTGGAATCCGGCTGTGCGACGGCATTGTTGCGGAATACGCGGACGAAAAACGCCTGGTCCGGCTGTCACACAATTTTGAGGAAGACATTCTGGTGGCTTCCCGCAACATGTCAAAGCGTTACAAATGCCACACCAGCCACGTTCAGATCATTGAAAAGTATGTTCTGGACATTTTTGACACCACAAAGCGGTTTCACGGGCTGGGGCAGAGGGAGCGCCTTCTTTTGAGAATCGCGACGATTCTCCATGACTGCGGAAAATTTATCAGCATGAAGAATCCAAGCCAATGCGGTTATTATATTATCATGGCTACGGAAATTATCGGGCTGTCCCATTCGGAAAGGGCCATTATTGCCAATGTGGTCCGGTATAATGTGGAAGAATTCGGATATAACCAGATCAAATCAGGGGAAACAATCCTGATCGGCAAGCTGACGGCCATGCTCCGTCTGGCCAATGCCCTGGACCGGAGCCATAATTTGAAGCTTTCAGACTGCCGGATGACCATAAAAGCCGGTCAGTTGGTGATCAGCACGGACAACAGTGAAGACATTACGCTGGAAGCCACGGCTTTTCGGCAGAAATCGGATTTCTTCGAGGAAATCATGGGAATCCGTCCGGTTTTGAAACAGAAAAGGAAAATATAGGTTTCGGAATGGAGGAAAATATGGCTGAAACGGATGTTAGATTTTTAAAATCTGAAAATTATGTAAATCGGGAACTTAGCTGGCTGGAATTTAACTACCGGGTATTGAGCGAAGCCAGAGACAAAAGCCTGCCATTATTCGAGCGCCTGAAATTTCTGAGCATTACCGCTTCCAACCTGGATGAGTTTTTTATGGTGCGGGTAGCGTCTTTAAAGGACATGGTTCATGCCAAATATGAAAAACCGGATATTGCGGGTTTAACCCCTCTGGAACAGTTGGAGAAGATCAGCGTAAAAACCCATGAACTGGTGGGGGTACAATATTCCACCTATAACCGTTCCCTTCTGCCTGCTCTGAAACAGAACGGCCTTCACCTGGTCACCAGCCATGAAGAACTGGACGAGGTGCAGGGCGGATGGGTCGACCAGTATTTTAAAGAAAATGTATATCCGGTGGTAACGCCCATGGCGGTGGATTCTTCCCGCCCGTTTCCGCTGGTCTATAATAAGTCCCTGAACATTGCCGCCCTGGTGCGGAAGAAGGGAGGAAAAGGGGAGCTGGAATTTGCCATGGTGCAGGTGCCCAGCGTCCTTCCGAGAATTGTGGAGATCAGGACAGGGGAAGAAAAGACGGTGATCCTGCTGGAAGAAATCATCGAGCGCAACATAAAGTCCCTGTTCCTCAACTATGACATCGTTTCCGCCCACCCGTTCCGCATCATGAGAAACGCGGATTTAACCATTGACGAAGAAGAGGCGGAAGACCTTCTGCAGGAGATTGAAAAACAGTTGAAGAAACGCCAGTGGGGCGAGGCGATCCGTCTGGAGGTTGAAGAAAAGGTGGACAAACGCCTGTTGAAAATCCTCAGAAAAGAGCTGTCTCTGTCGCCCGCCGATATCTTTGAAATCAACGGCCCTCTGGATCTCACCTTTTTGATGAAGCTTTACGGGCTGAAAGGGTTTGATCATTTAAAGGCCCCTGGGTATACGCCCCAGCCTGTGCCCGCGCTCATGAATGACGATGATATTTTCACCAATATCCGTAAAGGCGATATCCTGCTCCACCACCCTTATGAGACATTTGCCCCGGTGGTGGAATTCATTCAAAAAGCGGCCCAGGACCCGGATGTGCTGGCCATTAAGCAGACCCTGTACCGCGTCAGCGGCAATTCTCCCATCATAGCCGCCCTGGCCCAGGCTGCGGACAATGGAAAGCAGGTATCCGTGCTGGTGGAATTAAAGGCCCGTTTTGACGAAGAGAACAACATCATCTGGGCGAAGAAGCTGGAAAAAGCCGGCTGCCACGTGATCTACGGCCTGCTGGGCTTAAAGACCCACAGCAAGATCACCCTGATCGTTAGGCGGGAGGAAGACGGCATCCGCCGCTACGTCCATTTGGGCACCGGGAACTATAATGATTCTACGGCCAAACTGTACACGGACTGCGGCATTTTCACCTGCCATCCGCAGATCGGCGAGGATGCGACCGCAGTATTCAACATGCTGTCCGGCTATTCCGAGCCCCTGAGCTGGAACCGCCTGTCCGTGGCTCCCATCTGGCTCAGAAAACGTTTCATGCGCATGATCAGCAGGGAAGCGGAAAATGCCCGGAACAAGAAACCGGCCCGCATCATAGTAAAAGTCAATTCCCTCTGTGACAAGGACATCATAGCCGCCCTTTACGAGGCCTCCTGCGCCGGCGTCCAGATCGACATGATCATCCGCGGCATCTGCTGCCTGAAAGCGGGAATACCCGGCCTCAGCGAGAACATCCATGTCCGTTCCATCGTAGGCAATTTCCTGGAACACAGCCGCATTTTCTACTTTGAAAACGACGGCTCCCCAGAAATCTACATGGGCAGCGCCGACTGGATGCCCCGAAACTTAGACCGCCGTGTGGAGATCACCTTCCCCATCATGGACGAAAAACTAAAAGAAGAGGTCTACCACATCCTGGATGTCCAACTAAAAGACAACGTAAAAGCCCACATTCTCCAGCCCGACGGCACCTACGAAAAAGTGGACAAACGCGGCAAAGAACTGATCTGCGCCCAGGAAACCTTCTGCCAGGAAGCCATCCAGGCCGCCAAAGCCGAAAAAGTAAAAGCCGAACCCATAAACAAACGCATCTTCCACCCAATCGAAAGCCACATTTAACCATGAAATGCAGCTAAATCAGATCGGCGAACGATAATAAACATAAACCTAAAAAATAACGAAAACAATAACGAAAACAGTAATCAACAAGAGACATTACTAAAATCACCCCAAAACTGACATGATCATATCAACAGCATAAAAGCACCAATAAAACCAATCATAATCTATTAAAAACCAGGCCCGGTCATAGAATGGCACCACAAATTTCTCCCGCCATCCTATGCCCGGGCCTTCCTATTTAGTCCTCAATTTCCGCCTTTTTTACTCCTCCACCCCCTGTAAATTCTTTTTCTTAAACCCGCGATACCCAGCTAAGAAACCGGGATCCGGCGGGGCGGCGGGCGTGTGTGGGCGAAGGGCGACTGATGGAAGAGATCGGGATATCTTAGCGGAAATGAGGCAGAAAAAGCAGGTGAATGTTGAAAACCGAATCAACATTCAAGGCGCCCGGAGAGGTAATGTCATGAGGAGATTACCTCGACTGGCGCCGGTCCTGCTTTTTCTGTCTCATTTCCGCTTAGATATCCCCTCTCTGTAATCCGGAGCCCTTCGCCCACACACGCCCGCCGCCCCGCCGGATCCCGGTTTCTTAGCGTCCCTCCCGCCAACACCCCCAAAAAAAATTTACAATATAATCTCCATTTTGACAGAAATTCCCTAGCTCTTTGTAATAAAAAAGTAAGGCAAAACGTATATTCTTGTGGTACACTATAGTGGAGAAAGCTACAACCAGTCTGCGCCGCAGGCTGACAAAGGAGGAAAGGCTATGTCACAGATTAATATTCTGGTAGTGGATGACGAGAAAGAGATTGCCGAATTAGTTGAAATTTATCTGGTTAGTGATGGTTATAAGGTATTTAAAGCGGAGAACGCCCAGCAGGGGCTGTCTATATTAGCGCATGAGGAGATTCACCTGGTACTCCTGGACATTATGATGCCGGGAATGGACGGACTTGAGATGTGCAAGAAGATAAGAGAGACCAACAACATTCCGATTATCATGCTCAGCGCCCGTTCTACGGATTTAGATAAGATATTAGGGCTCGGAACCGGTGCGGACGATTACGTGGTGAAGCCGTTTAATCCTCTGGAGCTGACGGCCAGGGTGAAATCCCAGCTGAGACGTTATACCCAGCTCAATCCCAACAGCGCGGCCCATGAGAATGCTAAGAATGAAATTATTATAAAAGGTCTGGTGATCAACAAGGATAACCACAAAGTCCTGGTGGATGACGAAGAGATTAAGCTGACCCCCATTGAATTTGATATCCTGTATCTGCTGGCGTCCAATCCGGGCAAGGTGTTCAGTACTGACGAGATATTCGAAAAGGTCTGGAATGAGAAAGTATATGAGGCCAATAATACGGTTATGGT
Source organism: Clostridium sp. MCC353 (assembly GCF_018785315.1). Classification (GTDB taxonomy): domain Bacteria; phylum Bacillota; class Clostridia; order Lachnospirales; family Lachnospiraceae; genus CHH4-2. The sequence continues at coordinate 42,927 of NZ_WQPN01000073.1, forward strand.
ACATATCCGCCGTCTTCGTGGAAAGATGAAAGAGGACAGCAGACAGAGCAAGATTATCACCACCGTGTGGGGGGTAGGATACAAAATTGAAAAATAATGATATGAGCCGGCGTTTCCATACCCGCGTAATAATGAACATTATATACAGTGCGGTGGTCGCCTGCCTTGTGGAGATTTTTGTAGTGACCAATCTGGCCATGCTGGCCGATTATATGGAGACTTCAGGGCGGACCAATTCCGTTATCATTCTTTTTAAGTCCTCCGATGTCTGGATTATTCTTTTATACGTACTTTTGGGCATCGGCGTATTTTCCATCACATTTCTCTTGCTTCAGGAGCGCTCCATGAAGTATATTTCCAAGATTTCAGCCGCCATTCAGAACATTTCAGAAGGCGATCTGAACACGGTGGTGGAGATTGTGGGGGATGACGAGTTCTCCACCATGGCCGCCAATTTGAATAAGATGGTGGAAGACATCAGGGAACTGATGGATAAGGAGAGGGAATCGGAACGGACGAAGAACGAACTGATTACCAATGTGGCCCATGACCTCAGGACCCCGCTCACATCCATTATAGGATATCTGGAACTGCTGTCCGGCAATACGCCGATTCCTGCGGAGATGCAGAAGAAATACATAAATATCACATATACCAAGGCGAAGCGTCTGGAAAAACTGATCGAAGACCTGTTCGGCTTTACCAAGCTGAATTATGGAAAGATTTCCATGAAAGCGGCTCCGGTGGATATTGTAAAACTTCTGAGCCAGTTATTGGAAGAATTTTACCCCAATTTTACAGAAAAGAACCTGGCCTATGAACTGCAGAGCAATGTTCCGGCTAAGATCATAACCGCGGACGGCAACCTTCTCGCCCGTCTTTTTGATAATCTGATCAACAATGCCATCAAGTACGGCGCGGAAGGAAAAAGGATTCTGGTCAAGGTCCATGCCACCAATACGGTTGTGACGGTATCGGTGACCAACTATGGCTATGTGATCCCCAAAGACGAGCTGCCGCTGATTTTTGACAAGTTTTACAGAGTGGAACAGTCCCGGTCTACCAATACGGGAGGCACAGGGCTGGGGCTTGCCATAGCGAAGAACATTGTGGACATGCACGGCGGCCTTATTACAGTATCCAGCGACCTTTCAGGTACGGTATTTACGGTAAAATTAAAGGTGAATTTTGATATTAACAAAGAAAATTTCGGCATGCCGGATGAGAAATAGTTTAATGGAGACAGAGATGAGCAATCAAAAGAATAAGCGGAAAAAGAACAGGATGACAGCGGTCCTTTGCCTGGCAGCCATGCTCGCTGTGGCCGGGACCTTTTTGGTTTCTGCATCGGAAAAAGCAGCTGCCGGGATGGAGCCGTCCCAGGCGGCTGCTTATGTATTGGGAGAAGAGGCCGTAACCATGGAAGTCAATTACGGCTATGACAATACGGCCAAGGGCGGAAGATATGTGCCGGTCTGGATTGACCTTGTAAACAGCGCCGATCAGGCGTTCCAGGGCAAAATCCAGATCCTTTCCATGGAATCGGATTATGAGATTTACAGATACGAATATCCTGTGGCCATCGATGCAGGCGGCTCTGCCGAGGAACATGTCAACATCCCTCTCGGCAACCGGGCGGACCAGCTCTTCGTTTCCCTGGTTGATGATAATGGGCAGAAAGTGGTGGAGAAGCGCCTGAAGCTGAATGTCAGCCTGGAAGTTTCCGAACTGTTTATCGGCGTGCTGTCGGATCAGCCGGAGAAATTGAGCTATCTTAACGGGATAGGCGTGAGCTACAGCATGCTGAGGACGAAAACATTTAATCTGACCAAGGAAACATTTCCGGAAGAAGAGATCGGGCTGGATCTGGTGGATGTGATCTTAATCAGCGGCTACCGGATCCGCGACTTGTCGGAGCGTCAGACCACCATTCTGATGGAATGGGTGAAGAACGGCGGGGTGCTGATTCTGGGAACGGGAAACCGGGTGGATGATACGCTGGGGCGGTTTGCCCCGGAATTATTGGACGATTCCTATGATGCTCCGGCTGTGATGTCAGTCAATATGGGGCTGGAATTTGATACCAGCGGCCCTCTGGATTCCAATATCGAGATTCCCTGCGTGGACGTGTCCCTTCATGGGGGCAATGTGATCTTTTCGGATGACCAGATGCCTCTTTTGTCGTCTGTGAGCCGCGAAAAGGGGATCATAGCGGTTGCCGCGTATGATTTTGCGGACATCGAGGAATTCTGCCGGGAGAATCCGTCCTATGTGGATAAACTGTTCACAAACCTTATGGGTGAGGAGCGGATCAACCGTCTGGCGGAGGCTGTGTACAGCGGGAATTCCAACCAGTATTGGTCGGTGAAGAGCATGATTAATACGGGAAATGTAGATAAACTTCCGGAAGTGCCTCTTTATGTGATGGAGATCATCATCTACATCCTGTTGGTGGGGCCGGGGCTTTACATTTTCCTGAAACAGAGGGATTTGAGGGAATACTACCGGCTTGGAGTTGTGGTGCTGTCCGTGCTGTTTACCGGAATCATTTATCTGATGGGCAATAAGACCAGGTTTGAGGATACGTTTTATAATTATGCCAGGTTTATTGACGCGTCTGAGGATATGATCAGTGAATCCACGTATATCAATATCAGGACGCCTTTTAACAAACCCTATTCCCTCAGCTTAAACCCGTCCTATTCCGTCCGTCCTGTGACGCGGAGTTACTACTATGAGATGATGTCTTCCCCCACCAGGTTTACCGGATCGGAGGACTATAATATCGCCATCAACTATGGGCCGGAGAAGACCAAGATTTCCGCCCAGAACGTGGTGGCATTTGAGCCAAAATACTTCCAGCTTGAGAAGAGCGAGGAAAATGTAAAACGCATCGGCTTCGAGGGCCGGGTGAATCTGTTCGATGGAAAAATCAGCGGATCGGTCACCAACTCCTTTGATTATCCGGTGGAGAACGCCACGCTGATCATGTATGGAACCATGGTTATGCTGGGAGATATGCAGCCGGGAGAGACGAAAAAGCTGGACGGACTTGAGCTGATCCGTTATCCGGTAGGGCAGTATTACATTGTGGCTGAGAACATTTCAGGAGGCAGCCGTTATAAAAAGGCGGATATCGAGGATGAATACTACCTGGATGCCCTGGAAAAGACCAATGCCCTCATCTTCTATCTGGATAATTTCATGACCTCCTATACTTCGGATGCGCGTGTGGTGGGCTTTGTTAAGAGTGAAGAGAACCTGAATCTGATGGTGGAAGGGGAGTATGAACATGACGGCCTGACTGTTGTCACATCGTCTCTTTCCGTTAATCCTTACAGGGACCGCATGGTATCCCGGTCGGCGCTGATGAAGCGGCCCAAGATCGTGAGCGGGCAGTACGATCCCATGAGCAACATTTTATATGGAATCGACCCGGTGGTTCTGGAGTATTCACTGGGAAATGACATCGAAGTGGAGCGGATTAAGCTGAACATGATCTCCGATGTGTTCCTGAGCAACGAAAAGTACGGATATATGACGCCGTTTTCCGGCAATATGTATTTTTATAATTATAATACAGGTATTTTTGATGTTCTGGATCCTAAGAAGACGGAGTACAGCGTATCGGATCTGTCTCCTTATCTGTCGCCGAGCAACACCCTGACGGTGAAATACCTGTATGACAATACCGGCGAATACAGCTGGAATATCTTACTGCCTATGATTGATGTGATAGGGGAGGAACGATAATGCTTGAAATTAAAGAACTGAAAAAGAGTTATAAAAAATTCCCCGCCCTTGACGGTTTGGACATGGAGATTAAAGACGGAGCCCTCTATGGATTTGTAGGCCCTAACGGCGCGGGGAAGACGACAACCATAAAGATTATGACAGGGCTTCTGTACCCTGACAGCGGAACCGTTTTGATCGACGGGATTGACGCGGTGAAAAAACAGGATCAATTGAAGGAAAAGATCGGATATATACCGGATTTCTTCGGAGTTTATGACAACCTGACGGTGATGGAATATATGGAGTTTTTCTCTTCCTGCTACGGCATTTTCGGATTGAAGGCCAGAAAACGGTATATGGCGCTGTTGGAGCAGGTGGGGCTGGATGAAAAGGTGGATTTTTACGTGGACGGCCTTTCCAGAGGAATGAAGCAGAGGCTCTGCCTGGCCAGGGCGCTGATCCACGATCCGTCCATCCTGATTATGGATGAGCCTACATCGGGGCTGGATCCGAGAACCCGCTTTGAATTTAAAGAGATTCTCAATGAACTGAGAGAGCAGGGCAAGACCATTTTAATCAGTTCCCATGTGCTCTCCGAATTATCAGAAATCTGTACGGATATCGGGATCATTGAACAGGGAAAGATGGTTTTAAACGGGAGCATGAAAGAGATTCTCAGCAGAATCAATATCAGCAATCCGATTATCATCTCTGTTTACAGCAACCTTCAGCAGGCCCTGGCCGTGCTGAGAAGCCATCCTTCTGTGAAGACCATTTCGGTAAAGGAACAGGATATTATGGTGGGATTTTCGGGGGACCGTCATGACGAGGCCCTGCTTCTCCAGCAGTTAGTGGATGCGGATGTGCTGATTCACGGGTTTGCCAGGGAACAGGGCAGCCTGGAATCCCTGTTTATGCAGATCACGGATCACGAGGAAGAAAAGGTGGTGCTGGCTCATGAAAATTAATCCGGTATACCGAAGGGAGACGAAGGTGAGCACGAGAAGTTTCCGCCTGGCGCTCATTATTCTGGTTTTTAACGGGATCTTGTCCGTAGTCGCCCTTCTCAACATGTATTCAGTTATCGAACAGGTTAAAATAACGGCGGAGATCCAATATTCTTCCTTCCTGGAGATGTATATGTTTGTGGCTGCCATTGAATTTGTGCTGCTCATGTTTATAGTACCGGCAATCACGTCCGGAAGTATCAGCGGAGAGCGGGAACGGCAGACCCTGGATCTGATGCTGACTACGAAGATGACCCCGGCCCAGATTGTGATAGGAAAGCTGGGGGCGTCCATCAGCACCATGTTCCTTTTGATATTCTCAAGCTGCCCGGTGCTGGCGCTGGTGTTTGTATACGGCGGGGGAATGGTGTCGGATATTCTGATGCTGTTCCTCTGCTATGTGGCGGTGGCCCTGCTGGCAGGCAGCCTTGGGGTGTGCATGTCGGCCATCTTTAAACGCTCCACATTAGCCACGGTGGTTTCCTACGGAATCCTGATCGTGGTGGCGGCGGGCACCTATGCGGTCAATGCATTTGTGCTGGCCATGGCCCGCATGAATATGGCCAGTTATGCCAACACCATCGGAAGTGTAACCCAGCAGGCGAATTCCGGCGGTTTCCTCTATCTGCTTCTCTTAAATCCGGCTGTCACCTTTTATGCGGCCATCAACAAGCAGGCGGGGAACAACCAGGCGGTAAACAACATCACCCAGTGGTTTGGCGCCCATTCCGCCAATTTCATAACGCAGAACTGGATTTATATCAGCATCGGCGTTCAACTGGCGATTGCAGGGATTCTGGTGCTGGTCGCGATTAAGGCGATTTCTCCGAAGAAGAGAGGGAATAAGCAGAGACGGAGGAAGGAATAAAAATTCAGGGGAGCGGCGGAGATACGCTGTTCACCCATGGGGAAGAACCGGCCGGAGCCGGAACGGACAGCCCGTTGCGGGCTGTCC
>NZ_WQPN01000074.1 GCF_018785315.1 Clostridium sp. MCC353
AGGGATTTTTACATGAAGGGTGAAGGCATTTTCGAAAATGCCTTCACCCTTCATGTAAAAATCCCTTCCAAGCAAATCCCTTCATGTAAAAATCCCCTCCAAGCAAATCCCCTTCAAATAAATCCCGGCGTCAGATCAAATCCAGAGCATGTTTTAGGGAATGTTCCAAATGAACCTTCATCATCTGTACCGCTGCCTCCACATCTCCGTCCAGATATTTTTGAAAAATAGCTTCATGTTCTGTCTGGATTTCCATCTGTATCTCTTCTTTCTTTCCATACTGATTGGAAAAAATAGTGAGCTGGCTGCGCATCCGTTCCGCCGATTCGGCCAGATGGGAATTCCGGCAGAAGGCATAAAATTCCAGATGAAATTGATCGGAATAAAGGCACCAGCCAGCGGTATCCCCTTCTTTTACGGCGTCTGCCGCTTGATCTATGACCTGTCTGACCGCTTCCACCACTTCGTCCTGACGGGGATAAGAGGAAGCATAGCGGATGGCTAAACCGTCCAAATCCCCCATAAACTGGTAGATCTCTTTCAAATCTTTGGGTTTCAGGTCGATGACATTGACGCCGATATTGGAATAATAGCTGACCAGATGATCCTGGGAAAGGCGGGTCAGAGCTTCCCGGATCGGTGTGGAACTGACCTGGAAGCGCTCCATTAGAAGCTTCAGCGTCAGTTTTTCCCCGCAGCGGATATTTTGTTTCAGTATATCATCTCTTAAAATCTGATAAATCTGTTCTGATAATGTGCTTTTATTTAATGCCATGAAATCCCTCACTTCAGCGAATTTTAGGTGCTGCATTCAGATAAATGTAAATTTGACTGTGTTTATTGTAACATACCCCAAATTGGGGATCAAGAGGATTGTATTGTGTATTGTGCATTATGCATTTTGCAAAATGTCTATTGCAATTTAACGCGTTAAATGGTAAAATTATAAAAACTTTAGGAGGGATTTTTTATGAGCAGCAATACGATTATTGTGACCGTCTGTGTGATCTATCTGTTATCCATGATAGGTACGGGTATCTATGCCGGCAGAAAGAATAAAAAGGCATCAGATTTTTTAGTGGCGGGCAGGAAACTGAACAGTGTTATGACAGCCATCACATTGGCAGCAGTACAGATTGGGGTTGGAATTGTGCTGAGCAGCGCCACCAATGGCTATAATATGGGAATCTGGCCGGGGATCTATTATTCCATCGGCTGCGGAGGCGGTCTCATCTTAGCCGGGCTTTTAACCACAAGAAAATTGAGGGAACAGGAAGGGTATGTGCCTCTGGATTTCTTTGCGCAGCGGTATGGGGACAGCAAAGGCATCCGTTTTTGGGCGTGGATGAGCAATGTACCAAGTTTGCTGGGCATTTTTATCGCCCAGCTTCTGGCCTGCGGCGGGATTTTGGCCGGGTTCGGCATTCCATTTCAATGGGGCGTGGTGATCACCGCGGTGGTTATTCTGATCTACTGTACCATTGGTGGGATGTGGGGAGTTGTGCTTACCGATGTCATCCAGACCAGCATAATTGTGATCGGAATACCGATTTTGGCGATTGCAACTTTGATCCAGTATGTGCAGGCGGGGGGAAGCATTGGGGAAATCTATGCCACGCCGTTTATACCATCCGGGATGTTTACCAAATTCATCTATCTGGTTCTGCCGTTTTTCCTGTCCATCTCAGTGTCCTATGACGCTTATGCCAGGATACAGTCTGCAAAAGACGCTAAAACGGCTACCAGAGGCTGTATCGGCGGCGGTATCATCGTAATCATCATCGGAACCTTGTGTTCTACCATAGGGGCTGCGGCAGTGAAACTGTTCCCGGGCGTTACGGACGGGATTTTCACCATAGCGGCTACGGGAGTCCTGCCTCCTGTTTTGGCGGGTGTTGTGATTGCGGCCATACTTTCAGCGGCTATGTCCAGCGCAAACTGCGTAATCCTCTCGCTGGGTGCTTCATTTTCCAGGGATTTATATAATAAATTCCTTCATCCTGAGGTGGATAACCTGGATGAACTTCCAAAGGCGAAAATGATTTCGCAGATCGCCGTATTTGGCGGAAGCATTGCGGGAATTTTGTTCGCGTTTAAGATGACCGATATTCTGGATGCTATGATCATTTTCAATTATCCATATATGGGCAGTCTTTTGATTCCTCTTTTGGGCGGTCTGCTCTGGAAGGGCGCCACGAGGAAAGGGGCTTTTGCGTCTGCGGTGGCGGGCGGCATCGTAGGTGTGGTATCATTTTTTATCGGGATTCCCGGACCCTTATATGGGATTATCAATGTGGATCTGGCGCTGATGATCGCCTACCTGGTATCCACTGTTGTGTTGGTGGCAGTCAGTCTCAATGATAAAGGGGCCAAGATCAGAAAATAGAAGAGCGGAGTTGAATAGAAGAAATGAGTACATACAAATGGCCTTATGGCAATGAAGTGGATCAGGAAGAGGTTGTGAGCAGTGATGTGCTGGTGCTGGGCGGCGGACTGGCAGGATGTTACGCGGCCATTGCGGCGGCCAGAAAGGGAAAATCCGTTGTTCTGGTGGAAAAGGGCGCGACTGTGAGAAGCGGTTCGGCGGGAAGCGGGTTCGACCATTGGGAATCGGCCTGCACCAATCCATGTTCGAAGGTGACGCCGAAAGAGATTGCAGAAGCCTATATCGAGGAACAGGATTATTACAGCAATGGGATCGCCCATTACATTGAATGCAGGGAAGGGTATGACCGCCTGCTGGATATGGAGACATTTGGCGGAAAGATCCGGGATACGGAGGATGAATTTAAGGGGGCGGAATTCAGGGATGACGAGACGAAGCTGATGTTCGCCTATGATTATAAAAACCGTTTTACCCTGCGGGTATGGGGGAGCACCTTTAAACCGGCTCTTTATAAAGAACTTTTGCGTCTGGGGGTAAAAGTGTATGACCGGACGGAGGCCACCGGGCTTTTAACGGCGGTGAAAGAGGGGAAAAAACGGGGAATCGGCGCTATGGGAATGAATGTCCGCACCGGAAAATTTATGATTTTCCAGGCCAAGGCCACCATACTGACCATGTCCCGTCCGGCACGGGTGTGGCTGTTTAACCCGGATTTGGTGGGACTGTGTGAATTCCGTCCGACACAGAGCATCGGAAGCGGCCATGCCATGGGATACCGGGCCGGGATTGAGTTTACGATGATGGAAAAATCCGTGAAAGGGGAGTTTTCCGCCGCAGGAAGAAGTTTTCCGCCTTATGGAGCGGGCAATAACCACAATACCTGGTATGCGGCCACCATGGTGGATGCCAGGGGAGTGGAGATCCCTTATGTGGACCGGGACGGAAATGAGCTGACAACTGTGTCGGAACGGTATTATCCGGCTCCGGGACAGAAATTTTTCTTAAAGGGCGGAGTGATTGACGAGGCCAAATACGAGTACCGGGGGCCTGAAACCCTGGAATTTTCAGAGCTGATGAAACGGGGATATAAACTGCCCTTTTACGCGGATTTGAGCAGGATGCCGGAAATGGAGCGCAAGGTGATCTGGGGCATGATGGTGGGAGAGGAAGGCAAGACCAAGATTCCGATTCTTGAAAATTACACGGAACGGGGATTTGATCCGGTGAAACACATGCTTCAAAGTTATGGCACCGGCTGGCAGTCCGCCAGCTTTTTAGGACAGGAACGGCAGCTGTTCGGCGCTCCGGGCGGCATTATGCACGACTGGGATTTGAAGACCAATATTGATGGAATCTATGCGGCGGGCGACCAGCTTTTTGCATCCGACTGCTGTGGATTTGCCGCAGCTACGGGATATTATGCGGGAAGAAAGGCGGCAGACGCCATTGAAGGGATGGAACTGACTGAAGCGGACAGAGAGGACATTGAGAAAGAGAAAGCCCGGCTTTATGCTCCCCTCTATGTGGAAGATGGCCTGGAGTGGAGAGAACTGAACATGGCCATTGCCAAGGCGATGCAGAATTATTGTGGGGAAGTCAAGTGCAGAGAACTTCTTAAAGAGGGGCTGGATGTGCTGAAAAGCTATGAGGAAGAGATTGTGCCTCAGATTTCCTGTAAGAATCCCCATGAACTGATGAGGGCTCATGAGGTGATGGATATCCTGGAAGTGTCTAAGATGATATTACAGGCCTGTCTGTTCCGGGAATCCAGTTCCAAACCCCTTTGTTTCCAAAGAAGCGATTTCCCGCAGGAAGATCCGGAAGGTGACCGCTGTTTTTATACCATCCGCATGGAAGACGGGAAACCGGTGCGGGGACGGGTGCCCCTTGGGTATTTTGGAGACGTGGAAACGGAATATGAAAAGAGAAATCAGGACTATATAGGGAAAGGGGGAAAGCAGGATGAAAGAATTTGAAGCTTCGGTGGTTCCATGCAGCGCCCGGCCTGTTATATTTGACGACAGCCTCTGCATAGGATGCAACCAGTGTGCAAATGTCTGCCAGGTAGACATCTTTCTGCCCAACCCTGAAAAGGGAAAACATCCGATTGTAGTTTATCCGGGAGAGTGTTATTACTGCGGAAGCTGTGTGATGGCCTGCCCCAGCAAAGGAGCCATCAAACTGCAGCACCCGTTGATGAACCGGGCAAAATTCATACCGGTTAAAGAAAAGGCCTGAACATAAGGAGGGCCCGCAAGGTGGGGGACCTTGCGGGCTGAGTATGAAAAAGTTTATCTTCTATGAAGATAAGGGGGTTCCGGCGGGGGTCTGATGTAATACGCCGGAACTTATATAATTGAAAAGGATTGGCTTCCTTATTACATTTACAAGTATACCTGTAAATTGTGGCGAAAGTTTGACTACGGTATAAATAAAAAATAAAATTGATTAAGAAATCCTAATGAAAAACGAAACGATTGTAATTTTTTTCCATCTGCCGTTTGTATACAGCCGGTCAGCGCCTGTATGCAGGCGGCAGTCTGTGAATCATGATGAATGATTAAAATTTGTATCAATTTAGGAGAATATTATATTGTCCTCATAAGACCGGCTGTGATATAATTTTGTCAATGACTTGAGTCAGACGTAATTGGCATTCTGGGAAAAGGAGAATCTAACATGAAAGAGAATGAGTTGATCCAGTTATTGCAGGGAGACCGGGCAAAGGCTTTGATGGCGGAATTATACGGAGAAATGAAGGCCGGGGAGAATTTAGCCCGTTATGAAGAACTGGTACATAAGTTTACAAAGACATTTGCCTCTAAGGACATGCTTTTATTCAGTTCACCGGGCCGGACGGAGATCAGCGGAAACCATACGGACCATAACCATGGAAAGGTTTTGGCCGGAAGCATCAATCTGGACTGCGTGGGTGTGGCCGCTAAGAATCATTCTTCAAAGGTTAATGTGGTCAGTGAGACGTTCAATCAGAGTTTTACCATTGATTTAAATCATTTAGAACCCAGCGAGAAGATGGCAGGAACTATTGATCTGGTTAAGGGGCTGCTGGCCGGGTTTAAGGACAGCGGTTATGAAATCGGCGGGTTTGACGCCTACATCACCAGCAATGTGATCAGTTCAGCCGGGGTCAGCTCTTCGGCGGCATTTGAGATGCTTGTCTGTTCCATGGTTAATGAATTTTTCAATGAGGGAAGAATCGACACCGTTGCCTATGCCCATATTGGAAAATATGCGGAAAATAAATACTGGAATAAGGCTTCAGGCCTTTTAGACCAGATGGCCTGTGCGGTGGGCGGTTTGATTACCATTGACTTTATGGAGCCTTTAGTACCTGTGGTGGAAAAGATCGAATTTGACTTCAGTTCCCACAATTACAGTCTCATTATTGTGAATACAGGAAAAGGCCATGCGGATTTGAGTGAAGATTATTCTTCTGTACCTATTGAGATGAAAAAGGTGGCTGAGTACTTTGGAAAAGAATATTGTTCGGAAATATCGGAACAGGATGTTATTGAAAATCTTCAGAAGGTGCGTGAATATGCAGGTGATCGTTCTGTTTTACGTGCTCTTCATTTCTTCGAGGAAAACAAACGGGTTGAAGCAGAAGTAGCGGCGTTAAAGGAAGAACGTTTTGACGATTTCCTTAGAAATATAACCGCGTCCGGAAATTCTTCCTGGAAGTGGCTGCAGAACTGCTTTACCAACAGCAATTATCAGGAACAGGGAATTACCGTTGCCCTGGCGCTGACGGAATTGTTCATCGCAGAGAAACAGGCGGGGGCCTGCAGAGTCCATGGAGGCGGTTTTGCGGGAGTTATTATGGCTATGCTGCCAAATGAAATTGTGGATGAGTATGTGGCTTATATGGAAAAGGCCCTTGGAGAGGGGAATGTATACCGGATGAGCATCAGGCCTTATGGGGCGGTTTGTGTGAATCGGCTGATTTAACTTATTGGCGGGGATAACGCCGGAAACATCGGAAATCGGGGTGAGCGGCTGACAAGAGGGCAGATACCGGTTTCCAACCATAGGTGATTCCAGATATCCAGAGATGAAAGAGGCGGGCATACACTGATACGGAATTCAGTGTGTGCCCGCCTCTTTTTGCCTCTGAGAATCAAGCTGCTAATACGGTTTCCGGAGGAACCCTGTCCGTTTGCCGGCGGTTTACACCGCTTTTCGATGATTCATGGGTGTGTACCTGAATACAAAATTTTATTAAAGCTGATACTCCTGATATAGTTTTTTTAGAAGTTCCGGGTCGGCAGCGGCCTGGATTATCAATTCATTTTTGCCATCCCTGGCCAGGTTTAAGATCAGTTGGCTGTAACGAGTGGATTCTATTTGTGCACCTTCTTCTTGCCATTCTTCCCGCTCCATTACTTTTTCTTCCCAAGCCTGCATATATCTCACTCCAATCTCTTCATTTGATTTAATTGTGCAGATTCTCTTATGAAGCTCTTTGATTTTGCTGCTGGTGGTATCTTTGATGCACTGCTGGTTGGTATGTTCCATGTAGTTTAACAGGTCGATCAGTTCAGGGGTGTTATTTTCCGGGTCTGTGCCATGAGTATTCAGAAAGATCCTTACAGAACCGTCTTCCAGTAAAAGTGAAGGGTGTTCCAGGCAGCTCATTTGGAACGTGTAGCGATAACGGCTGAGGCCGAACAAATCGAAGGGTGTTATCATGATGAGATAACAGGGATTGAGACGGTTAAAGTCCACACTTCCCGGCTCCAATAGATTGCTGTCCAACAGAGCCTGGTAATACCGGCTTCGTTTTGGCAGATTGCCTGTGTTCTTTTTCTGGGCTTCCATGTTATAGATTCTTGTTTTTTCGTCCATCGAGTATACATCCATGCGGATAGAACGGAGCAGGGGAGAGGTGCGGAGTTCTTTTTCTGTCTGGACAGAGTTCAAAAGGTGTATATCTTCTCCCAGAATAATTTCCAAAACACTTTCAAAGATCGCGGAATCTTCCATCGCAACGGAAAATAGAAAACGATCCAACAGCGTTAAATCTTGCAGCGGCTTCATTTTTGTCGTTTGATTCATAGGTTTCTCCTTTTATTATAGTGGATATTAAGTTTTGCTTCAAGGGGTAAGGGAGAAAATCAGGCGGTTTTCATAGGCATCACATCGCTTTCTGATGGGGTAAAATGTGGGGACTTTGCCAGCCGGAATGGCCGGGAAAAAGAGGATAAATGATTTTGCTGAATTATGAGCTGTTAGAACGGCAGAAGGAATAAGGATAGAGGGGATCCTTTGAACCGTAAAGAGTATTCCGAAAATCTTTAAAAAATATTAAGTTTTATACCCGCCATATTTTTTGACTAACCCATTGTTGTATGTTAAGATTATACCTTGGAATTTAAATTGGAAAGGCAGAGAGTGAGTGCTGAAACGTATTGGATTGAAGGAAAAATATGAAATTACATAGAATTTTAACTCTTCTCATCTATATTTTTCTGTTGGCGGGATGTATTGGAATTGTCTGTCTTGTATCTAAGCTGGCAGGGCCGGAACTTCCGATTTTGGTTGAAGAAACGGTGGAAACGGCTGAAACTGAGAGGGCGACACCCTCCGATGCCGGGGAAGAGACGGAAGAAGAGACAGGGGAGGCAACGCCTTCTGATGGAGCGGAGACGCCGGCTTTACAGGAAACGGTTCCGGCCGGGAAAAACAAGTGGTGGATAACGGAGAAGACAGAACCGGAATCAGTGGTGGAAGAGCCAAAAGGCCCGCCGGAAATTATATTTGCAAGTGATCTGCATCTGCTGGCGGATTCTCTATTTGATGATGGAGAGGCATTTCAGAAACGGGTTGCGGCTGATGATGGTAAGATCATCCCTTATGTTTCACCGGTGATTGAAGCATTTCTGGATGAGGTGATTGAGGCGGAGCCTTCTGCGCTGGTGCTTGGCGGTGACCTGACCTTTTATGGGGAAAAAGAGAGCCATATTCAGCTGGCCCAAAAGCTGAAACGAGTGGAGGAAGCTGGAATCGATGTGGTTTTGATTCCCGGAAACCATGATATTAATACGAAGAACGCCAAATCTTATATTGGAAAAAAAGCGGAAGACGCGGAGGATACAGGGCCGGAAGAGTTTGTGGAAATCTACAAAGATTACGGTTACGAAGAGGCATTGAGCAGGGATAAAAATTCTCTGAGCTACATATGGGAACTGGATGATAAAAACTGGCTGATGATGCTGGATTCCTGTCAGTATGAACCGAAAAACCTGGTGACAGGAAGGATTAAGCCGGAAACTCTTTTGTGGATGCAGGACCAGTTTGATGCGGCGAAAGAGCAGGCAATCCGGGTGGTTCCGGTTGCCCATCACAATATCCTGGATCAGAGCCGGTTGTATACCACAGAGTGTAAAATGGATGATAATCTGGATGTGGTGGAGCTTTTAGAGGATAACGGGGTTCCGGTGTTTTTAAGCGGCCATATGCATTTGCAGAGAATAAAAAAGCATAAACCGGAGCCGGGAGCGGACGATGGGGCGTATGGAATCAGCGAAATCATCAATACCTCCTTTGCCATGCCCCCGTGCCAGTACGGCGTGATGAAGTGGGCGGAGGATGGAAGCCTCAGCTATCATGTGAAAACCGTGGATGTGGAAGCCTGGGCCGGACGCCAGGAGGGGGAAGTGGATGAAAACCTGCTTCATTTTGATGACTACAGCCGCAGGTTTTTAAAGGAAGTGATGGCCGGGAAGGTGAACCGGGAATTGGAACATCTGCCGGATGAGCACAGGGATGCCATGACAGAGCTGTATGCAAAAGTCTATTACGATTACTGCCGTGGAGAAGCGGTGGATGGAAAAGAAGTGAAAAAAAGCAGGGCATATCAGTTGTGGGAGAGAAACCGTCCGGATCACAGGTACCGTATGGATATAGACGATATGCTGGGTGATATGACGAAGGAAAATTTTGTTTGGGAAAGTGAACCGGAATGGTGAACTGGAACAGCCAACCGGAGCAGAACGGTTCCGGGAATTCACAGATAAGCCGGAGACAGCGGAGGTTTGAAAATCAATTTATCGATTTCAAACCTCCGCTGTTTTATTTCCCCCATCCTGTACACGGGTCCTTATTTGTTATTTCTTACCGTGACTGCGGGCATTTATTGGAAATTTTTACGGCTGCAAATTTGTGTAAAAATTTTTTGCAAATGTTCTATCTGTTCAAAATGCCGCCGGAAGATTATGATAAGACATGTAAGAACGAGAGATACCAAAGCGCTTGGTAAGAAATAGGCTGGAAAATAAATGGTAGAATAAATTGGAGGTAAGGTATGAATCAATTAATAAGTAAAAACTGTATTGTATTTGATATTGACGCGGCTGAGAAAAAAGATGTAATTAAAGCTCTTGTAAAGGAACTTCATGTGGCCGGAAAGATTACGGATGAAGAGACATTTTTTGAAGATGTGCTGGCGAGGGAGGCCGTCGCACCGACTTACGTAGGCTTTGAAATGGGCCTGCCTCATGGAAAGACAGACCATGTGCTGGAGGCTTCGGTCTGCTTTGGAAGAACGGTGAAACCGGTTGTCTGGAATGAAGAGAGCGGCGAGACAGCGGACCTGGTGATCCTCATCGCGGTTCCGGCAAAGGAAGCGGGGGACACTCATATGAAGATTTTAGCGAACCTTTCCAGAAAACTGATGCATGAGGATTTCAGGGAATCGCTGAGAAACAGTACCAAAGAAAAGGTTTATGAAATTCTTGTGGAAGTATTGGAGGGTTAGGAGACATGAAGGAACAGATCAGGATACTTAAAAAACATATATTGACGGGTACATCCCATATGATTCCATTTATCGTAGCAGGCGGTATTTTGTTCTCCATTTCCGTTATGCTGAACCCGGCAGGAGCTGCTACTCCTACGGAAGGCTGGCTGGCCGGCCTGGCGCAGATTGGTCTTGGCGGACTGACGCTGTTCGTTCCGGTTCTGGGAGGTTATATCGCTTATTCCATAGCCGATAAACCCGGCCTGGCTCCCGGTATGATTGGAGCTTATCTGGCAAACAGCATGGGAGCGGGATTCCTTGGCGGCATGGCTGCAGGTCTGATTGCCGGTGTGGTGGTTAAACAGTTAAAGAAGATTCAGCTTCCGATTTCACTGAAAACACTGGGTTCCATTTTCATCTATCCATTGGTTGGAACATTTATTACAGGCGGCATCATCGTGTGGGGGATCGGCACTCCGATCGCATTTATTATGCAGTCTCTGACCGCATGGTTATCGGGACTGGGCGATGTGGGCAAGGTTCCGCTGGCTTCCATTCTGGGCGCTATGACGGCATTTGACATGGGCGGCCCGATCAATAAAGTAGCGACCTTATTTGCACAGACACAGGTGGATACCCTTCCTTACTTAATGGGCGGTGTAGGCGTAGCAATCTGTACTCCTCCTATCGGTATGGGAATCGCAACCTTATTAGCGCCTAAAAAATACAACGCGGAAGAAAAAGAAGCGGGTAAAGCTGCAATCCTTATGGGATGTGTGGGCATTACAGAAGGAGCGATTCCGTTTGCGGCAAATGATCCGCTGCGCGTTATCCCTTCCCTGATCGTGGGTGCGGTTGTGGGAAATATCATCCCATTTCTCACGGGAGTGCTGAATCACGCGCCTTGGGGCGGCCTCATCGTTCTGCCGGTAGTGGAAGGACGTATCTGGTACATAATTTCCGTCTTAGCCGGTGGATTAGTGACAGCAGTTATGGTAAACTTATTAAAGAAGAACAACACGGATGATTCCACTGAAAAAGTGGATACCGGAGATGACGGATTGGATGAAATCACATTTGATGAATTATAAATTTAATCAGCCTAAGAAGGCGGAAGGAGAAAAAATATGAAAGTAGTAGGAATTACATCTTGCCCATCAGGAGTGGCACATACTTATATGGCAGCGGAGGCATTGAAGCTTTCCGGACAGAAGCTTGGAATTGACGTGAAGATTGAGACCCAGGGAGGGGCGGGAGTTGAGAACCAGCTCAACCCAAAGGACATTGAAGAGGCTGTCTGCGTGGTTTTGGTAAATGACGTGGCATTGGAAGGGCTGGACCGCTTTAAGGGTAAAAAAGTTTTAAAAATGGGAGTTTCTGATTTAATTAAAAAATCGGATGCTGTGATGAAGAAGATCCAGGATACATTTCAGTAAGGAACATATGGAATAAGGGGAGTATTTAGGAAAGAGGAGATGGGGAGCATTCTCCTCTTTCTATCGTGTTTTTAGGCGTGAATGGGAGAAACTTATTTTAGAACAGAACGGGATGGCGGAATTTTATGTTTAGTGGAAGAATGCTTAGTGTTGTAAGGTATTTGAGCATCAGTCAGAAGACGACTTATAAAGAGGCGGCAGCGGCACTGAAGATGTCGGAACGCAGCATCCGGTACGATGTTGACCGGATCAATGACGCGCTGTCATTGGAGAAGCTTCCGGTCATTGAAAAAGGATCTAAGGGGGTGCTGGTTTATCCAAAGGATTTGGATATCAGCATGCTGGAAGAGGAATCGGAAGTGGTCTATACCGGTAAGGAGCGGATTTCCATTCTGCTTCTCATTCTGATGATGAGAAATGAAGATTTAAAGATTAACCAGCTCAGTGAGCTTTTTAAAGTGTCCAGATCCACCATTAAAAATGACATGGCGGCGCTGGAAGAGGAGCTGAAAAAAGAAGGGCTGAGCATTGAGTACTCGGATCATTTTTATCTGGCCGGGCCAAGGAAGAAGAGAACCAGCCTGCTGAACCAGGAATTTAAAAAGTATATCAATTATCTGATCAACCCGTTTACCAATTATAACTCTTATGAGTTTTACTGCATACACATCATCCACAAGGCATTTGAGGGGATCTCAATTCCCAATGTGGTTTTGGCGGTAAATGCCCTTTTGGAGGAACTGAAATGTACCCTGACCCAGGCATCCTATTCCTGGTATATGTCCAATATCATGGCAGTCATCTGGTTTATCATCCACAATAAAGAATATCCGCTGGATCTTCCTGTGGAAACGGAATATGACAAGGATAAATTCGACAGGTTCTCTGAAAAGCTGGAACAGATTCTGGGAATGCCGGTTGGGGAAAATAACATCCGCCTCATGGCCAAATTATTCGATTTTACCAACAAATTTGCAGGTTTAAATGGAAATGTGGATCTGCTCCGCGCGGAATCGGTCACATTTTCCCTGATATCTGGAATGTCCAAGGAACTGGATATGCCTTTGGACAAGGACAAGACTTTGCTGGAAGGGCTGTTAAACCATATGGTCCCTCTGCTTCAGAGAATTGAAAACCACATCGACATCCGGGACAACATGATGCAGTTGATGGGGGAGGAAGAAAAAAAGCTGTATGGGGTGCTGGCTAAGGTCTGTAAGGAACTGGACGTTCTCTGTGAGATCACCAGCGAGGATGAACTGGTGTATTTGACCATTTGTTTTATGGCCAGCATTAAGCGGATGAAGGGGGCGCCTTATAAACGGGTGCTTCTGGTCTGCGGCCATGGGTACGGCACTACCACCATGCTGAAGGAATCGCTGCTCAGTGAATACCAGCTTCATATCATCGATACAATTCCGCTTTATAAGATCACGTCTTATCCGGATTGGGCGGCTATTGATTATGTCCTGACCACGGTCAAGCTCAACAATAAACTGCCGAAGCCCTGCATCCTGTTAAATCCGATATTGCAGCTGGAAGACCGGGCTGCTCTGGATAAACTGGGAATTCCCAGAAAAATGATCCTGTCCAGTTACTATTCTATAGAAGAAAAGCTGACATTTCTGGATGAAACTAACCGCAGACGGGTTATGGAAGTGATTGAGAAAGAGTTAGGCTATCAGACGGTAAAATCGGTCAACCGTTCGAAGAATTTCACCAATTTCCTGAAATTCGACTGCATCCGCCTGGTGGATTTAAAGCTGAGCTGGCGGCAGGCGGTGATCCAAAGCGGCAGGCTGCTGCAGGACCGGTCATTTATAGAGGAAAGTTATGTACAGAATACCATCGATTTCATAGAAGAACAGGGTTTTTATGCGGTGTCTGACGGTGCATTTGCCCTGCTGCATGGCAAGGGAAATGAAGGGATTCGCCGGACGGGCATAAGCCTGCTGGTCAATAAGCATCCGGTACAGTTCGGGGATAAATCCGTTCGGGTGGTATTTTTCCTGGCAAGCAGGGATTCCAAAGAGCATATTCCTGCGGTGGTCACCCTGGTCCGCATGGTGAAGACCACGCCTCTGATCCGTGAGCTGGAACGGTGCAGGTCGGAAGAGGAAATTTATCAGACAATTTTAAGATATGAATTTGAAGTGTCTTAGAGTACGTTTTAATGCGTTTCAGGGCGGGCAGGTAAAGATACATACATAGGGCTTTTGGTTTCCGCATACATTGAAGTGTGTTTAAAAATTCATTCCGCCGCCTGCGGGCCCTGTTTTGCAGCATAGTCATCCTCGTATCAGTGAGCGCAGCCCGGAATGGGAAGTTTTAAATGTCTGCGGATATGGAGGTGCGCATGCTGGAATATGGACTTGCGCTTGCAGGGGGCGGAACCAGGGGAGCTGCCCATGCAGGCGTGTTAAAAGCGTTAGAAGAGGAAAATCTGCTGCCAACATCCATAGCCGGTACCAGTGCGGGAAGCATTGCTGCCGGTTTATTTGCATTTGGGATGAGCGCCGGTGAACTGGAAGAAATCATAGAAGATATGGAAAAATACGGGTGGTATCTGCTGGATCCGGATTACATAGGCATTCTCACATTTATTCCTCAACTGCTGTTTCACAGAAAAGCCGGTTTAAAGGGCCTGATCGGAGGAAGAAGCCTGACGGAATACTTTTCCTGCCTGACAAACCGGTGCAGCATCAGGGATATCAAAATGAAACTGGTGATCCCGGCTGTGGATTTATGCAGCGGGATGACCATTGCTTATACAAACAGCCCGGCGTCGTCGTCCAGGGAACATGTGAAGTGGGAATTTGAAGGAAGGCTCTGTGATATCATCATGGCCAGCTGCAGCGTACCGGGAGTATTCCGGCCGAAAAAGATAGGAAATTACTGTCTGGTGGACGGAGGTGTGACCAATAATCTGCCTGTGGATCTTCTGCGGGCAGCCGGAGAAGCCAGAGTGGTTGGAGTGGATCTTGGTGTTGATTATACCATGCCTCATGAAGATACCATAACGGAGGTGGTGTCCCATTCATTTTCCATTATGAGCACCGGCTTAAAGGACTGCATGTCCAGAGGTGAAATTTATTTGTTAAATCCGGAACTGCCGGAAGGCGCGGGCCTGCTTACTTTTGATAAAATGCGGGCCTGCATGGACGCAGGATACCGCCACACCAAAGAAAAAATACCGGAAATCAGGGCTGCGTTGACGCAAAACGGGCGCAGGAGTATAAAAACAGGGAAAAGGCAGATAATAGGTGATGATAAAAAAATTATAGTAAATTGTAATAGTTCAGACCGCTCATCTTCTTGACCGAAAAAGACCGGTCAAGAAGCATCGGATATCCATCCGATGGGAAAACTGGTTAAGAAAGCTGCTTACAAGCGAGCTTGACGCTGCTTTCTTAACCAATTTTCCAGCCGTCTGAATTGTTATAATAAATTAACAATTTGTTGCAAATGCAACAGATTAATCGGGATGTTTCTGTTATAGTATAAACATCAAAGCAAGATATGAAATGTAGATAACAGGAGGTATTTAAAATATGAAGAAATATGTTTGTGAACCATGTGGTTATGTATATGATCCTGAAGTAGGTGATCCGGACGGCGGAATCGCACCGGGAACTGCATTTGAGGATATTCCGGACGACTGGGTCTGCCCGATTTGTGGATTGGGTAAAGATGTGTTTGTAGTAGAAGAGTAAATAGAAAAGTGATTTTGAAGGGCTGCTGGGCCTGCCGAAGAGATTTTGGCAGGGCGGCAGTCTTTTTTTTGTTTCTTGGAATGAGACAAAGTGTTTAATATCGTATAATTTCTTATTTTATCTTAGATAAATATGTCTCAGAATATAGTTTATATCTTCCTGATAAGGTGCTCTTACAGAAAATTTAAAACTGAAAAAGCCCAGACTATTGATTCAGCATTGGCAGTTTGGGCTTTCAGCGTTTGATTAATGGTGCCCCAAGAGAACATCGCTGATTGTCCCTCAATTATGATATTCTGAGTATAACAAGGGGATACATTCAAAAACATTCGGCAGATAATTAGTTCTGTAAAAAATTACCGTATGATCACATCATTGCAATTCTGAACGGAAAAGTGTTCCTCTTTTTCACTTCTGACCGTCACATTTGTCAAAACCACATGATCCGCATATTCGATTATCATTCCCTCCCCAGCCATCTTTTTGCGTTCATAGGTCATGGCCGGTTCCTGGGGCGTCTGTGGGGAAGGAGCCATGGTTACGGTCATGTTGTCAATATAGAGGCCATCTATGGGCATTTCAGGAAGGCCGCTTATAAAGCCGGCTGCCGAGGTGGCGTCCTGGACAACCAGATCGGAAAAATACAGGTTTCTGAATACAGGAGTGGCCGGGGTGACCGGCTGCTTTTCCTTGGAAGAGCAGTATTCTTCGTCGCCGGGGAGGGTGGCGCAGGGATAGAAGCAGTTGACAATCAGGGGGCAGAAGACGTGCTCCATGATGATGTTGTTGACCCGTATGTTTTCTACCACGCCTCCCCGCAGCCTTCTTGTTTTGATGCGGAAGCCGCGGTCGGTGTTTTGGAAGACACAGTTATTGACGGTTACATTTCTCACGCCTCCCGACATCTCACTGCCGATGACCACGCCGCCGTGGCCGTCTGCCATGGTGCAGTTGGTGATGGTTATATTCTCGCAGGCCCACTCCTTCATATAGGTATCAAATTCCCTGCCGGATTTGATTGCGATACAGTCGTCCCCTACGCTGATGTGGCAGTTGCTGATATGTACGCTGCGGCAGCTTTCCGGGTTAATGCCGTCTGTGTTGGGTGAATCCACAGGGTTTTGTATTGTTACATTATCAATGGTGATGATGTCGCTGTGAACCGGGTGTATGGTCCACATGGGGGAGTTTACGATCTTGATGTCTTCGATCAATATGCGGCTGCAGCCGATGAATTCCACACAGCGGGGCCTGTCGTCAAATTTCTTGTGCCACCAGTGCCAGCCCTGCCCGTTGATAAGGCCCCGGCCCCGTATGGCGATATTCTCCGCCTGATATGCACAGATCAGGCCGGAGTGGGTATCCATTCCCCAGCCGGGGATTACAGATGGGGTGATCATGGGATAATCGTCATAACATCCGCTTCCCAAAAGTACGGCCCCTTCCGACAGATAGAGGGTGATGTTGCTGAGAAGCCGGACGGAGCCGGTCAGATATTCACCGGCGGGAAAACAGATGGTTCCGCCTCCCTGAATGTGGATTTTTTCAATCAGGCGGTTTATGGGAGCTGTCAGGTTTTCGCCGCTGCCCGGGTTGATACCGTATTCCGTTACATCATAAAAACTGTTCATGATAATTTTTCCTTTCCATATGGCGTTTCATTTCGTTTGATTACAATATACAATGTTTTTTGGGGGATTTACAGGCAGAAAACGGGAATTCTCTGCTTTTTGAAGGTTCGTGTCGTCTTTTTAAATAGGAATTTATGAAAAAAACTGTATAATTCCAGTATAAGGTCCAGAACTTATGGGCAATCAATGTTAGGTAAGTTCTGGCAAATATATCCGGATAAAAAGTAACCGTTAACAATTGGAAAACAGGAATGTATGGTTGGAGGTATTTATGAAAAAGAGATTTTTAAAGAGGAGCGCTGCGATCACTCTGACAGCAGTAATGGCCGCATCACTTGCAGGATGTGGAAACGGCGGAAAGGACAGCCAGACGGCTGCACAGACGAAGGAACAGGCGGTTTCACAGCCTGTGTCAGGAGAGACCACGGCACAGGGAGAAACCGGGGCAGAGGAAAAGGCGGTACAGGAGAAGGCATCAGGGGAAGCCGCATCGGGCGAGCCGGTTACGGTGAGTTTTTGGATGGCAGCCGCTTCGGAAGAGAGAAATGCATTTATGGAAGAGATATTTGAGAAATTCCATGAGCAGAATCCGGATATTACAGTAGAATACCTGGGGGTTCCGGGGGATGTGGCCCAGTTCAACCAGAAGGTGGATATGGCTTTGGCAGGAAATGAGGCGCCTGATATCATTCAGGGAACGCTGACAGCCGGGTATATTACCCGGGGGATCCCAGCCAGGCTGGACGAGATGTACGCCAATTCGGAATTAAAGGACCGGATTGATGAAAAATATACGGATGCGTTCCGTGTGGCCGACTATGTCAACGGGAATCTGTATGCGGTACCGGGCCCCATGAATATTCAGATGATTTACACAAGACCGGATTATATAGAAGAAGCCGGATTGGAAGCTTATAAGACATGGGACGATTTCTTCAATATTGCGGAGAAGACCACAAAAGCGGATGAGGGAATCTTCGGTTATATCATCCGGGGAGGTTCTGGCGGAGCAGAGGCTTTGGAGAAACTGATGTATTCCTATTCCGGCATCACGGAGTATTTTGTGGACGGCGTCTGCACCCTCAATGATCCGAAAAATGTAGAATTTGTGGAGAAATATTTAGGCGGATACAAGAAATTCAGCTCAGCGGACGACTTAAATAAGAGCTGGACGGAGATGAGTTCCCAGTTCCAGTCCGGAAAAGCGGCCATGCTGGTACATAACACTGGTTCAGGGCAGGCGAATCTGGATGCATTTGAAGGAGATCAGACAAAAGTTGCGGCATGTCCTTACCCGGCCAGCACCTATACCGGCAAGATCACAGTGCCTGACGCAACCCTGAACGGATATATGATAACGGAAAGCAGCAAGAATAAGGAAGCTGCCTGGAAGGTGATCGAATACCTGGAAAGCCCTGAAATAGCCGGCGGATACGCCAAACTGACGGGCCAGATCCCAGCCCCTTCCGATGCCCAGTCACAGGCATGGATCCAGGAAAGCCCTTATATGAAGGTGGCGTCCGACTATATCAATGATGCCAATACGGTGATGACTCATACCCCCGCTTATCTTCCTAACTATACTACAATCCGAAATGATTACGCACAGCCGGCTATGCAGGAAGTGATGTTAGGTATGACCACCGCCCAGGAATTCTTGGATGAGTGGGCCAGGCTTTTGCAGGAAGATTATGACGAACTGATGAAATAAATCCAGAAACCACACCCAAATTTGTGCCGGAGCCACAAATTTTTGTAAAAACGCTCCGGCATGGAGGATTTCAATGCATAGAAAAAAACAAAAATTACAGATGGAGCAGGTTTTCCCATATATGTTGATTGCTCCCTCTATGATCTTAATCGTGGGTTTCATGCTGTTTCCCATACTACAGGTATTTCATCTGAGCATTCAAAACTATGATTATAATAATTTTGCAAAACAGGGCTATATAGGGCTGGAAAACTTTAAAAAGCTATTTTTAAATGATAAAAATTTCCTGCCTGCCATCGGATTTACCCTGAAATGGGTGATCACTGAGGTGGGGCTGCAGTTGTTTTTCGGCGTGATCCTGGGCCTTCTTCTCAACAGGAAGTTTAGAGGACGGGGGATCATCCGTTCTCTGGCATTGGTGCCGTGGGCAGTATCCGGAGTTTTAACCACCATGCTCTGGCTGATGATATTCGACCAGAACGTGGGGCTCTTTAACCTTTTGCTGCAAAAGGCGGGAGTTCCGTTACCGGCGCTTCCCTCCTGGCTCAATGACGTGAACCTGGTGTTCCCTTCCGTGGCGCTGGCCGAATTGTGGAGGGGGATTCCATTTTTCACCATCAATATACTGGCGGCCCTGCAGAATGTGCCCCGGGAAATTTATGAATCCTGTGAGATAGACGGGGCGGGATCATGGCAGAAATTCCGTTTTATTACCCTGCCTTATCTGAAACAGACCGTCGTGCTGACCACCATGCTGCGGTTTATCTGGGAATTTAATTCGGTTGATATGCTGTATACGCTTACAGGAGGAGGGCCGGTAAGAATGACCACCACCCTGTCGATTTATATGATGAAAACATCTGTGATAAGCGGAAATTACGGCTATGGATCCGCCATCGGAGTGGTTGTGTTCCTGACGCTGCTGGTATTTGCAGCAGTTTATATGAAGGCCAGCAGGTTTGGAGGTGAAGTGGACTGATGGAAGAGAGAAAGGAACGGTTTACCTGGAAACGGGTTCTGACCCTGTATATACCGCTTGGGGCTGCTGTCATATTCATCGTCTTTCCGCTGGTTTGGGCATTATTCACTTCAGTAAAAACTACCGGACAGATCAGGGGAGAGGATGTCCGCATCTTCCCCAATCCGGTGGTATTTGAAAATTACGTCAATGTGTGGACCCAGAGCAAGATACAGACGTATTTTGGCAACAGCCTGATGATCTCCGTGATCTCGGTTTTAGGAATTATGTTTTTGTCCATCTGCAACGGATATGCCCTGAGCCGGTTCAATTTTAAAGGGAAAAAGCTGACCACTGTGATTCTTTTGTGCACCCAGCTTCTGCCGGTGTCCATGCTGATCATCCCCCTGTTCGTCATATTTAAAGGGATCAATTTGGTCAATACGAGAACATCGGTGATTATTTTCTATATCGTCAACAACATCGCATTTACCTCGATTTTGATGAAAGGGTTTATCGACGGGATTCCTCTGGAAATAGAGGAGGCGGCCAAGGTTGATGGCTGCAGCAGGGGGGATTGTATGCTGAAAATCGTCATGCCTCTTTTGGTGCCTGGCATTGTGGCAGGCAGCGCAATGGCTTTTGTCCACTGCTGGAATGAGTTTTTGGTGTCCTTTTCCTTTATCCAGAAACAGGCGTATTTCACAATACCGGTAGCTTTAAAATATATGATCAGCGAATTTGACGTGAATTTCGGCAATCTGGCGGCGGGCAGCATGATCGCACTCAGCATACCGGTGGCATTGTTCGCTTACATCCAAAAATATCTGGTTGGAGGGCTGAGCGCCGGCTCGGTTAAAGGCTGACTGGACTGAAATAAAATGAGTGAAAACCAGAGCAAAAGGCGTACATGGGCGCCTTTCAACTCTGGCTTTTTGCGTACGGGGCCCGGCTGTGTTATGATAGGAGAAAGCGGAGGAAGGCTGAAACAAAGGTTGTGACATGGAGGAAGGTATGAAACGGGGAAAAAGAAGGTCCATTTTAAAGAAAATCAGCATTGTGGTGATTTCTTCACTGGCATTTACCGCCATAGCTGCAATCGGGGCATTTTACTATCTGTTCTTTTACATGAAGGACCAGGTGCAGGAAAGTTATATGAAATATCTGGAAATGTATGCCCAGATTGTGGAAAGCAAGCTGGAGGAAACCAGCCAGAAGGGCTTTGGAATCATCATAGACAGCAATATTCAGGACCGGCTCAGGGAATGGGGAGAGCTTTCCGGACAGGAATTTCCGGCGGAAGCGGACAGCATGGATCTGATGTACCGGCAGCTCTTAATTAAGAAAAATGTGGAACAAATCCTTTTCAATAACATGGCCCTTGCCGGACAGATCCGCCATATTACAATCATTACTCCCGATGGTACCATCCTGTCTTCTTCCGGCGGTTCCGGGTTTAAGGATCATGAGAACATGGAACGGGTCATCGACGCGGCGGAGGAGGGAAGAGGCGCTGCCGTCTGGCTTTCTGATTCCGGTTCCAACTATATTGTCCACGCCAGAAGCATAAGGGGGCTGAAGGCTAAAATGACAGACAGCCCGCTGGGAACCTTTGTCATGTGGGTGGATATGCGAAAGATCATGAGGACAGCCAATGACAGCATGCCTGTGGAAGGCAGCATACTGGTCATGAAGGACAGGGAGGGAGGGCTGCTGTTTTCCAGTGATCCCCGATTGGAAGGGAATCTGTTCTCCGGCCTGAAAAACGGCAGCAGGATGGATCTGGATGGGGAATCCTATCTGGTTTGTACATACAAAAGCGGTGATTTATTTGAGTATACCATGCTGGTTTCCGCAGAGAAGATTTACAGGCCTGTGGAGCAGTTCATACTGGCGCTGATCGGGGTGTTTGTTTTCATTCTATTTATGGTTGTGCTGGGGACAGACAAGATTTCCAAACAGATTATGAAGCCCATCCCAAGGCTGGCCCAAGCTATGAAAGCCGTAGAAACAGGCCATTTCCAGATTACGGACAGGGAGCTTTTGGAAGAGGGGCGGGAGGATGAAATCGGTGATCTGTGCAGGGACTTCATACTGATGACACAGAAAATCGACCAGCTGGTGCAGGAAAACTATGTGAAGCAGCTGGTGATTAAGGAGACGGAACTGCGCGCCCTCCAGGCCCAGATCAACCCTCATTTCCTATATAATGTTCTGGAATCGGTAAACTGTATGGCGGTCATCGCCCACCAGCCGGATATCAGCGTGATGGTGAAAAGCCTGGGGAATCTGCTGCGTGAAGCCATGAGCAACCAGGAGATTTTCCATACGGTTGAACAGGAAATGGGGCTGATCGAGGCGTACCTGGCCATACAGTCCATACGTTTCGATTCCAAACTCTCCTTTGAAATGGAGGCGGAAGAAGAGGTTCTGGGCTGGGAAGTGCCCAAATTCTTTTTACAGCCCATTGTGGAAAACGCGGTGGTCTATGGAATTGAGGCCACGGGAAAAGCCTGCCGCGTCGCCATAAGGATAAGAAAGGAAGGAAGCCGCCTGACCGCTGAAGTTTCGGATAACGGGCCGGGTATGGATGAAGCCACCGTACAGTCCATCTATGACGGCACTATAAAGGGAAGAGGAAATGGCATCGGTCTTCATAATATCATGGAGCGGCTGGAAATCATGTGCAAAGGGAAGAGTTTGTTCAGGATCATCAGCAGTCCGGGAGAAGGGACTAAGGTTGTGATAGAGCTTACAATTGGGGAAAGAGGGGGAGAAGATGCTTTCTGTGATGATTGTGGATGATGAGCCATTGATCTGCAAGGGGCTGGCGGCCATGATCCCATGGGAGAAACTGGGGCTAACGTCCGCCGGACATGCGGAAAACGGAGAGGAAGCCCTTGTGCGGATTGGGGAAATGAAACCGGATATCGTGATTACGGACATCCGTATGCCTGTCATGGACGGGCTGGAGCTGATTGAAGCCTGCAGCGGAAAAGGGCATTCCTGTCATTTTATTCTTCTGACGGGATACAAGGAGTTTGAATATGCAAAAAGGGCTATGCGTTACGGGGTGAAGCATTACATTCTAAAGCCCACGGACCCGGAACTGCTGATAAAGGCGCTGAAAGAAGAGATGGAGGATGTGGCGGCGGAGCAGGAAGAAGCCGCATCCAGGGAGAATATGCAGAAACGGTTTGAGAAAGTGGCCACAAAAGCGGTTGAGCAGTACTGGTATGAATGCCTGAAATTCAACCGTTTTTTTGCCGCCGAATTTTCCTGTTATGTGCCCCAGGAGGAACAGAACCGGGAGTGCGTGTGCGCGGCCATGTATATAGAAGAAAAGGCGCCGTATTTTGAGCAGTTTATCCTCAAGTATTTAACCTATGAGATATTAAGCCCTCTGTACCGGGTCTGCTGTGTGATTATGGGAAACCAGCTGGCAGTGATCGTGGAGCACGCCCCTGACCGGGAACTTCTGACGGCATTAAAGCAGATCAAACAGCTCTTTCACAGCTATTTCGGGAAACATGTGATGGTTTCAGTCAGTTCTGCGGGAACGTATTGGATGGTGCCGCGGATGTATGAAAAGGCGGCGTCCGCCTTAAATAAGAACTTCTGGTCGGCGGACGACGAGATCATCCTTCCCGGCAGCCGCCGGAGTAACCATGCGCCGGTAGGCGGGGCGGTGGATCTGAATCGGTACAAAACCCGGATGGCCGTCAGCACGGTGGAGGTCATGAAAGACGTGATAGCCGCCTTTCTTGCGGAGATCAAAGAAGGGGGCGGCACTGTGGAAGAGGGGAAGCAGATGGTGCTGCAGCTCTATATCATGGCAAAGAAGTACCTGGAACTAAATCACGGAGAAATCGATATTTACGATGTGGATTACATCCTTCAGGCCAAATCGTTCCGCGTTGTGGAGAAGATGTTTGACAATCTGTTTGAGGACTACCGGGCTGGAAGGAAAACGGAGGTGTCGGTGAAGCAGCGAACCATTGAACGGATGAAAGCGCTGATCGAAGAGAATCTGTCGGAAGAGGAACTGAGCTTAAAATGGATCGCCCGGAACCATCTGTTTATGAACGAGGAGTATTTGGGAAAACTATTTATTCAGTATACGGGAATGCGTTTTTCCGCGTATGTGACGAAAATCAGGCTGGCGGAGGCAAAGCGGCTGTTGGAAATGGAGCCGGGGATTAAGATAACGGAACTGTCCAGGCGTGTAGGATTCGGCAGGAATTCCGCTTATTTCAGCACTGTTTTTAAGAATGAAACCGGAAGGAGCCCCAGTGAATACAGGGATTAGAGAGATCTATTCCATATGAGAATAGATTAGTGAAAAAATGGAATTGTCTCCGGTGAACGGGAAATTTATAATAGAAATAAAAAATCGAAAAAACGGAGGTATTGAATGGAGCCCATCTATGATTTGAGATCAGCGCTGGAATATTTGAAGAGAGTGGACGGCCAGTTGGTGGAGACGGACGTTCCTGTTGAGCCCATGGCGGAGTTATCAGGTGTTTACCGGTATATAGGGGCGGGTGGGACGGTCAAACGGCCTACCAGACAAGGGCCGGCCATGGTATTTAACCAGATAAAAGGCCATCCGGGAGCGAGGGTTGCCATCGGGCTTTTAGCCAGCCGTGAAAGAGCCGCTATGTTTTTGGGATGCAGGCCGGAAGAACTGGCATGGGTTCTGCGTGACAGCGTCAATCACCCCATACAGCCAGTGGTCATTACGGAAAAGCCCAAATGCCAGGAAGTGGTGCATCTGGCCTCTGAACCCGGTTTTGACCTGAATAAACTGGTGCCTGCTCCCACCAATACGCCCCAGGATGCCGGGCCCTATATCACCATGGGGATGTGCTATGCCACCCATCCCGACACGGGAATTTCGGATGTGACAATCCACCGCCTGTGCATCCAGGGAAAGGATGAACTCAGCATATTTTTCACCCCGGGGGCAAGGCACATCGGGGCCATGGCGGAGAGGGCGGAGGAACTTGGAAAACCTCTTCCGATTTCCGTCAGCATCGGCGTGGACCCTGCGATTGAGATTTCGTCCTGTTTTGAACCGCCCACAACCCCCCTTGGCTATAATGAACTGGCCATTGCGGGAGCTCTCAGGAAAAAGGCTGTGGAGCTGGCCCCGTGCATTACGGTGGCTGAAAACGCCATTGCCAATGCGGAATATGTGATTGAAGGGGAAGTACAGCCGGGAATCCGGGTTCAGGAGGACAGAAACAGCCATACCGGATATGCCATGCCCGAGTTTCCAGGATACACCGGCCCGGCCAGCAGTGAATGCTGGATGATAAAGGTGAAAGCCGTGACCCACAGGCAGAATCCGGTGATGCAGACCTGCATCGGGCCCAGTGAAGAGCATGTCACCATGGCGGGAATCCCCACAGAAGCCAGCATCCTGGATCTGGTGGAGCGGGCTATGCCGGGTAAAGTGTTGAATGTCTATGCCCATTCTTCGGGAGGCGGCAAATACATGGCGGTACTCCAATTTAAGAAGAGCGTTCCCAGCGATGAGGGAAGGCAGAGGCAGGCGGCGCTTTTGGCATTTTCCGCATTTCCGGAACTGAAACACATATTCCTGGTAGATGAGGATGTGGATATCTTCGATACCAACGATGTGTTGTGGGCGTTAAATACCAGGTATCAGGGAAATCTGGATACGGTTATGATTCCCGGCGTCAGGTGCCATCCTCTGGATCCGAGCCAGTCCCCTCTGTACTCTCAGGAAATTGCAGACCGTGGAATCAGCTGCAAAACCATTTTCGACTGTACCGTTCCTTATAGCCAGAAAGAACGGTTTAAACGGGCTGAATTTTTGGAAGTGAACTACAAAAAATGGCTGGAATAAATCAGAAGTCCCGTTTTTTTACATAATTCCAGAACGCGGCGGCTGCAGGCGTCATATCCCTCTTTTTCAGGCGGATCAGGGAAATGCAGCTTTCAATCCGTTCCGAAAGCGGTATAATTCTGATTTCCCGGTTTTGCAGGTAGGAGACAGCCTGTGCCATCATCAGGGAAACGCCCATGTTCTGAGCTGCCAGTTCGGCGATCGTTTCCATTCTGGTTCCGGTATAGGCTACTTTGGGGGTGAATCCGGCTTTTCGGCAGGCATCCAGACAGGTGGAGTAGAGAAGAGTTCCCTTGTTTAAAAGCAAAAAAGGATCGTCTTTCAGTTCTTTCAGGGAAATCACCTCTTTTGCAGCCAGCCGGTGGCCAAAAGGCAGGACGGCGGCCAAATGATCCCGGCAGACGGCGATGGTTTCATAGGAGGCGTCCACCATCTCACTGCGCATAAACGCCAGGTCATAGGTTCCGTTTTCCAAAGCAGCGGGGATATCGCAGGTTTCCATTTCCTCTATATTCAGGGTGATGTGGGGAAAAAGCCGGTTGAAGTCGGCCACTATGGAAGTAATCCCGTACTGGGCCATCACAGGGATGGATACGATGGACAGATATCCTTTGCAGCTCTGCTCATAGGCAGAGAGCCGGGCCATCATCTCATCGTAACCAGCGGCCAGTTTTCTGGCATGTTCAAGGACGATTCCGCCCTGGGGCGTCAGCTCAATTTTACGGCTGGTCCGGTTAAACAGGCGGACGCCCAACTCTTTTTCCAGGGCCATGACCTGTTTGGATACGGATGACTGGGTGGTGTAGAGGCGTTCGGCGGCCTCGGAAAAGCTGCCGTTTTCAGCTACGGCGATAAAGTGTTTCAGCCTGAGTATGTTCATAGGGAAACCTCCGTTTTGGTAGTAATAGAACGTGTTTAAAAATAGGAGTTACTGTTTGTATTCCGTTATGGAATATATTGTAGGTGTTTTTTTATTCTTTGTAAAGCAGGAGGCATTTATGGATAAAAAACGTTGGGTTATTGGAATCAGCGGGGCAAGCGGGGCGCCTATGGCAGTATCGCTTCTAAAGGCATTGCATGAGGCCGGGGAAACAGAACTCCATGTGGTGGTGACAAAGGGAGGGGAAATGACCCTGGAACAGGAATGCGGGATGCAGAAAGAGGAGCTGCAGAAATGGGCCCATAAAATCTGGGACAATCAAAATCTGGGCGCGGCTATGGCCAGCGGTTCCTGGAAGTGCGGCGGTATGGTTGTGGTTCCCTGCAGCATGAAGACCGTGGCCGGGATTGCCAACGGGTTCAGTGAAAATCTTCTGCTGCGGGCAGCCGATGTGATGCTGAAGGAAAGAAGGCCGCTTATACTGGTGGCAAGGGAGACCCCTTTTAACACGGTTCATTTGAAAAATATGCTGGAACTGAGCAGGATGGGCGTGACAATTCTGCCGCCTGTGCTGAGTTTTTATAACCACCCCGCATCGGTAGAGGATGCGACTGATCATATTGTAGGAAAGATCATGGACAGTATGGGGTATGAGTATCGGAAATTTGTGCGATGGGAATGATCGGATGGAAAGGACGTGAAACGGAATGAACATGCATTATACGGCGGAACAGGAGGGGATCAAAACAGAAGCCAGCCTGATAAAGGCGGGAAATGATCTGCTGGTGGTTTTAACCGGAGGAGACATGCCCCACATAGGCGCTGCCGTCTGCTGTGATGGAAAAGGAAATGTGAAGGAAGCGGCCCTGCCGGGCCATAAAGACCAGATTGTGATGAAGATAATGGCAGAGCGGCTGGGAAAAGTGGCCGGATGCAGCGTATGTGTGACAGGCGGAATCCACATCGACGGGATCACCGGCGGGCAGATCCGCCTTGTCATGGAATTATGTGAGCGGTTAACGGATGAGATGATCTGTTCTCTTAATGAGACTGGCGTTCTGCCATAGAGAAAACCGCGGCTGATCTGGGAGCCATATTGTATGAGAGGCCGGGCAGCGGAAGTGGGCCGGCATTTTCCTCTTCCTGGCTGCCGGTGCTGACAGCCAGCGTCCAGCAGTATTCCTTTGGAAGGGCCGGAAGTTCTATCTCCACGTCTTCCCAGTAAGCGTTGACTGCCAGATATACGGCGTCATCCTCGCCGGAGGCATTTTTTCCTGCATACAGTATGGCCATGGTGCGTTCATAATTTTCCGGCCTGCGCCATGGTTTGGAGCTGTGGACGCTGACGGATGGAAATCCCATGGAACAAGAGGGGGTATCCCTTGTAATGACCGGGTGGAATTTCCTGAATGCGATCATTTTGCGGAAGAACAGGAAGATATCCCCGTATTCTTCCAGCCGGTTCCAATCCAGCCAGGAGATAATGTTGTCCTGGCAGTAAGCATTATTGTTGCCGAACTGGGTGTTGCAGAATTCGTCTCCAGCCAAAAACATAGGTGTTCCGCGGCTGCAAAGGAGGACGGCACAGGCGTTTTTAATCATTTTCTTTCTCAAATCCAAGACTTCCTGATTGGAAGTTTCTCCCTCTTCCCCACAGTTCCAACTGTTTGGGCTGTTGTCCCCGTCGGTGTTGTTCCAGCCGTTCTTTTCGTTGTGTTTTCCATTATAGCTATATAAATCGTATAGAGTGAAGCCGTCGTGGCAGGTCAGGAAATTGACGGAGGCGTTGGAGCCTCTCTGTTTGGGCGGATACAGGTCGGGGGAACCGGTGATGCGCAGAGCCGCGTCATGGGTTTTATTTGCATCCCCTTTCAGGAAACTTCTGACATCGTCCCTGTATTTCCCATTCCATTCGATCCAGCGGTTCCAGGACGGGAACGTGCCCACTTGATAGAGGCCGCCCGCATCCCAGGCTTCTGCGATCAGCTTAACCTGCCCCAGTATCGGGTCATAGGCCAGGCTTTCCAGAAGAGGCGGTTTATGTAAAGGGGTCCCGTCTTCGCTGCGTCCTAAAATGGACGCCAGATCGAACCGGAATCCGTCCACACGGTAATGGATGACCCAATAGCGGAGGCAGTCTAAAATCATCTGCTGCACGATGGGATGGTTGCAGTTTAACGTGTTGCCGCAGCCGCTGAAGTTGTAGTAATAACCTTCGGGGGTCAGCATGTAATAAATCTGGTTGTCAAATCCTTTAAAAGAAAAGAAGGGCCCGTGTTCATTGCCTTCGGCCGTATGGTTGAAAACCACGTCTAAAAAAACCTCAATTCCATTCAGGTTCAGAGCTTTGATCATCTCTTTCAGCTCCCGTCCCTCCTGGTTATACTCTTTTACGGAAGAATAGCTGGTGTTTGGAGCGAAAAAGCAGACCGGGTTATATCCCCAGTAATCTAAAAGCACCTCCCCGTCACAGGTTCTTTGATCCCGCATCTCATCGAATTCAAATATGGGCATTAATTCCACCGCATTGATTCCCAGACTTTTCAAATAAGGTATTTTTTCCATAATTCCGGCAAATGTGCCGCGGACGGATGGATGGAGGCCGGAAGATTCGTGTTTGGTGAAGCCGCGGACATGGAGTTCGTAGATGATTAAATCCTCCATGGGGATCTGAGGCTGTTTGCTGTCATCCCATTCAAAGTTATCGGTTACAACCCGGGCTTTATATTGAAATCCGCTTTTTGGTTTGCTTCCCCAGGTGCCCTGGCCGGTCACCGCCCTGGCATAGGGATCTAAGAGATACTTTGTTTTGTCGAAAATGAGGCCGTTTTGCGGGTCCCAGGGCCCGTCGATGGAGAACGCATACTCCAGATCTTCAATGTCCAGGTCAAAGACTATGATGGAGTACACATTTCCGATTCGGTAGCTTTCCGGGATGGGAATCCGGGCATAAGGCGTCATGGCCTCGTGGTGGAACAGAAGCAGTTCGCAGGATGCAGCCTTATGGGAGTGAATGGTAAAGCTGACTCCTCCGGGTATGAGGCTGGCTCCGTATTCTTCATAGAGGCCGGGGCGGACAGAGAATCCGGATATGGTATTGAGGGGCAGGAGCTTTGGCGAAGTATTGGGCATGGATCCGATCCTTTCTTTAGGTGGCTGTTTTTACTGGTTATATCTTCTATTATAGCGCAGATTGGGGGATAAATTATAGTAAATTGACGCGGATAAATAATTTTTAGTTTAAATTTTTTCCGCAATATGGTAGAATAGTTTTTAAATTTCACTTTAGGAGGATCCAATATGAGTAGTAAATCAATTGTCTGGGTCTTGATTGCATTTGGGGTGTACCTGATCGGAATGATCATGATTGGGGCAGGATATGCAAAAAAGACTAAAAATACGGAAGATTATTTTCTGGGGGGAAGGGGGTTAAACGGCTGGGTCGCCGCTTTATCCGCCCAGGCGTCGGATATGAGCGGATGGCTGCTGATGGGCCTTCCGGGGGCGATCTATCTGGCGGGGACCGGAGAGTGCTGGATTGCCATCGGCCTGTTTATCGGTACGGTATTTAACTGGATGATGATTTCTTCCAGATTGAGAAGATATACGATTGAGGCCAATAATTCCCTGACCCTTCCGGCTTATTTTGAAAACCGTTTCAGGGATAAATCAAAGGTGCTTTTAGCTGTTTCTTCTATATTTATTGTAATATTTTTCCTGGTTTATACGGCGTCCGCCCTGGCCGCAGGCGGTAAGCTTTTTAATGTGGTGTTTGGGCTGGATTATCAGGTGGCGCTGACAATCGGAGCCATCGTTATTCTGGTCTATACATTTTTAGGCGGTTTTATGGCTGTTTGTGTGACGGACTTTATTCAGGGCATGCTGATGTTATCCGGGCTTTTCCTGGTGCCGATCCTGGCGCTTGTAATCATTTCGCCGTCAAATCTGGCGGCGCTGATCGGTGAGAGCGGTGTGACAGGGGGAACGGCTTCTTACCTGAACCTGTTCCAGAGCGGCGGCAAAAACCTGAGCGCAGTCAGCATCATTTCCAGCCTTGGATGGGGGCTTGGATACTGCGGCATGCCTCATATTCTGACCAGATTTATGGCAATCAGTTCCGAAAAGGAGCTTAAAAAATCCAGAGTGATCGGTATTGTATGGGTTGCGATTTCATTGGGATTCGCGTGCGCGGTAGGAGTGATCGGACGGGCTTATCTGATGCCTGTAATTTTAGGGACAGAATCGACAGGTTCTGCTGAAAATGTTTTCATCAGGATCATTATGAAATTGTTCACAGAAGATTTGGCATTCCCGTTTATCGGGGGGATTTTCCTCTGCGGTATTCTGGCGGCTATTATGTCAACTGCTGATTCCCAGCTTTTGGTTACGGCTGCTTCTGTTTCGGAAGATATTTACAAAGGGGTGGTGAATCCAAAAGCGGAAGACAGCAAAGTGCTCACGTTAAGCCGTTTTACGGTTATTATTGTAGCTGTGCTGGCCTATTTCATCGCCTTGAATCCGAACAACAGCATTATGGGACTGGTATCCAATGCGTGGGCCGGTTTTGGCGCTGCCTTCGGCCCTCTGGTGCTTTTGTCCCTGTTCTGGAAACGTTGTAACCGGGCAGGCGCTATTGCCGGTATGGTGAGCGGCGGGTTGACTGTAATCATATGGGATTACATACCGCTGGTAAATGGTTCCACTCTTGGAGCAGTGACCGGGTTATATTCTCTGGTTGTGGGATTTGCCATCAGTTGTGCGATGATCGCCGTTGTGAGCCTGGCGACCAAGGAGCCGTCGGAGGAGATTCAGAAGGAATTTGAGAGAGTAAAGAATTATAAGGAAGTGTAATGCTAAATGCTGTGCGTTTATCCGCACAGCATTTTTTTGAAGTTTTCCGCTGCGATGGACAGAGGGGAATCTTGTTTACAGATCAGACAGATTTCCCGTTTGGGGAGCTGTTCTTTTAAGTTTATCTGGAAAATGGAACTGCCGTCCAGATGATTGGCTGCGAATGGTTCGGGCACAAAACCGATTCCAAGGCCATTTAATACCATGGGCAGGATCAGGTCGGAAGTTGCCAGCTCGATATCCGGTTCCAGTTCCAGATGGTGATCAGAAAACAAAAGGTCTAAATATTCCCGGGTGACTGTACCGTTTCCCATGCAGACCAGAGGATAGGATAGCAGTTCTTTTAGTGAAACCAGGCGGCCCTTCAGCTCCTTGTAATCATTATTTGCGATCAGTATGTCTGTAAAAGCAGAAAGATGGGTGACGTTCAGATCGGGATTCAGGCAGCCCTTCTGCATGACTAAAACGGCCAGATCCAGGTTTCCGGATCGTATGGCGTTTAACGTTTCCGGCGTGTTGGAATTGGAGATTTTCAGGCGGATCTGGGGAAATGTTTTCCGGTAACGCACCAGATAGGGGATCAGGTAGTGATGCAGTGTGGTTTCACTGGCGCCGATGGAGACCGTGCCTGTGGACAGCTCTTTCAGTGAGTTCAAATGTTCTTCCGCTTCCATTAAATGTTCGTAGGCGATGGAAACGTGGTCAAACAGCATCTGCGCTTCCGGTGTCAGAGTTACCCCTTTTTGAGATCTCTGGAATAAGACGCATCCCAGTTCCCGTTCTAAGAGCTGGATTGCATGGGTTACGGTAGGCTGGGTCACATAAAGGGCCTTGGCAGCGGTGGTGAGGTTTTTGTGTTTGGCTGCAAAGTAGAAGGTGCGGTACAGTTCGAAGTTAACGGCCATGGGAACTCCTTTTTGATTGGAACTATTTATCGTTCAGGCTCTTGGTGTCTGCGATAGGGGAATTCAGTAAATATCATTTATAATATCTATGGACTGTATAGAAACCATTGATTTTATTTATTGACTTATCCATAGTATAATCCATTTCGGAACAAAAAGCAATTTAGGATTATGGGTTTAAATGCCGCCTTCAGGCGGCGGAAAAGAGGAAAAAGTGAAAGAAAAAGCGTTCTTTCACTCATAGAGTTTGGAAAAAGCATTCCAAACTCCTCAGTATTAAATGCCGCCTTCAGGCGGCGGAAAAGAGGAAAAAGTGAAAGAAAGAGCGTTCTTTCACTCATAGAGTTTGGAAAAAGCATTCCAAACTCATCAGTATTAAATGCCGCCTTCAGGCGGCGGAAAAGAGGAAATATGATAAAAGATCTTACGGAGGGGAATCCTCAAAAAGTATTGTGGCAGTTTACCATTCCATTGTTCATCAGCGTCATTTTCCAGCAGCTTTACAATATTGCCGACAGTGTAATTGCGGGAAAGTTTGCAGGTGAGGACGCATTGGCGGCGGTGGGGGCTTCTTATCCGATTACCATGATTTTTATGGCGGTGGCGGTGGGGAGCAATATTGGGTGTTCGGTTGTGATCTCACAGTTGTTTGGCGCCAAACAGTATGAGCAGATGAAAACGGCTGTTTCCACTACGATGATTGCCTCCCTGGTTCTGTCGGCGGTGATTTCTGTGGCCGGGCTTTTGGGCAGCAGGGGATTGATGGGTATGATTAACACTCCTGAGAATATATTTGCGGACGGAGACCTTTATCTCAGGATTTATATAGGAGGATTTCTGTTCCTGTTTTTGTATAATGTGGCGACCGGTATTTTTACATCTCTGGGAGATTCCAGGACCCCGCTCTATTTCCTGATCGGTTCTTCCGTTGGAAATATCGTGCTGGATACCCTGTTTGTAGCGGTATTTCACTGGGGAGTTGCAGGCGTGGCCTGGGCCACCTTTGTGGCTCAGGGAGCTGCCTGTGTGCTGGCACTGATAACTTTGAGAAGCCGTTTAAAAACCGTGAAAACGGAAGGCGCGGTTCCGCTTTTTTCAGCCTTGATGCTGAAGAAGATCAGTTTTATCGCAGTTCCAAGCATTTTGCAGCAGAGCTTCATTTCAGTGGGAAATATCTTTGTGCAGAGTTTGGTAAATTCCTGCGGATCTTCTGTTATTGCCGGTTATTCTGCGTCTGCGAAACTGAATACATTTACAATTACCAGCTTTACAACTCTGGGAAACGGCGTGTC
This sequence comes from Clostridium sp. MCC353, assembly GCF_018785315.1. Classification (GTDB taxonomy): domain Bacteria; phylum Bacillota; class Clostridia; order Lachnospirales; family Lachnospiraceae; genus CHH4-2. The sequence goes on from NZ_WQPN01000074.1 coordinate 33,398, forward strand.
CAGTTTCACCGCCCAGAATATAGGGGCAGGCCGTTATGACCGGGTGAAAAAGGGATTGGGGGCCGGAATGAAGCTGGCATATATCATTGCGGTTCCATTTTTCGCTGCATTTTTCGTGTTCAGCAGGGAAATGCTGGGGCTGTTCATGAACCAGGACAGCCAGCTTGCTATGGAAACAGGTTCCGCCTTTCTCAGAATTGTATCTCCGTTTTATTTTGTGATATCTATTAAACTGCTGGCAGACGGGGTGCTGAGAGGATCAGAAGCCATGAAGGAATTCATGATATCCACATTCAGCGATCTGATCCTGAGGGTGATTCTGGCCTATGCGTTGATGATACCTTTTGGAACCAATGGAATCTGGATGTCATGGCCAATTGGCTGGGTTATTGGAACGATTCTGTCATTCGGCTTCTATAAAAAGGGTAAATGGATGAGAAAAAGCATGGTTGCAATTGAAGAGAAACGTGATACTATAGTAGTATCGAATGAAAAGAGAGGAAACTATGCTGAAAGTATTAGGACGGAATGATAAGTGCTGGTGTGGCAGCGGAAAGAAATACAAAACATGCCACGCTGAATTTGATGAAAAAATTAAGGATTATAAGAGGCAGGGACATATTGTGCCGCCTCACAGGATCATTAAAACAAAAGAGCAGATTGACGGAATCCGGGAAAGCGGAAAGATCAACATCGCTGTGCTGGATTACGTGGCGGCCAATATAAAGGCAGGGATAACCACAGAAGAGATTGACCGGATGGTGTATGAGAAGACCACAGAGCTGGGAGGAATTCCGGCGCCCCTCAATTTTGAAGGGTTTCCAAAAAGCGTCTGTACTTCAATTAACAACCAGGTATGCCACGGAATTCCGTCGGAAGAAGATGTTTTGGAGGACGGGGATATTGTCAATATAGATGTTTCTACTATATATAAGGGGTATTATTCAGATTCGTCCAGAATGTTCTGTATCGGCCAGGTTGAGCCGGAAGTGCAGAAACTGGTGGATGTGACAAAAGAGTGTGTGGAACTGGGGTTAAAAGAAGTGAAACCGTGGGGATTTTTAGGCGACATGGGCCAGGCGGTTCATGAACATGCGGTTAAAAACGGTTATTCCGTTGTGGTTGATATCGGCGGCCATGGGGTGGGGCTGGAGTTCCATGAAGAACCCTATGTGAGCTATGTGACGGCCAGGGGAACTGAGATGCTCCTGGTGCCGGGCATGGTATTTACCATTGAGCCGATGATCAATATGGGATCGGAAGAGGTATTTGTGGATGACGGCAACGGATGGACGGTTTATACGGAAGACGATTCCATGTCCGCCCAGTGGGAAGTGACTGTGGCGGTTACGGAAGACGGGTATGAGATTTTGGCTTATTAAAAGGGCTGTTATATGCATTGTGAATTTGCCAGTAAAATTCACAATGGATATCTGGGCTGGATTTTCCGCTTGAAGGCAGTTCGGCTTGCAAAACAGAATAAATTTTGATATACTTTTTCTGCATTGGAAATCAGGGATAGGGCGTGTTTGAAAATTATTTTCGCCACCGCACTTTTATTTCCTGGACTGGTTCGAAAACTTCCCAGTATAAAAAACTAAGGATTGAAACGCAGATGAACAGTGTATACAGTATCGACTACCTTGTATACATTCTGTTTTTGTGTATGCAGAAAAATAGGCATGCCTTGGAAATAAGGTGTGTTTTTATTGCCGCATCCTTAGAGGATGCGGCTTTTTTCTGTTTTTCTTTTCTTAATCAAGTCTTCGACGGATGCGGAAGGCGTTTTTGGGCGATGCATCCGTGCAGGTCCGCTGCGGCGGATTGAATTTTAAGAGGAAAAGGAGAGAAACAATGCGAAAAAGAAAGATACTAATCGACTGTGATCCGGGAATTGACGACAGCCTGGCCCTCATGATGGCCCTCTCGTCACCGGAACTGGATGTGGTGGGAATCACCACAGTATGCGGCAATGTACCGCCTCATATGGGTGCGGAAAATGCGCTGAAGCTGCTGAAATTTATGGACCGGCTGGATATTCCGGTATACTGCGGGGAAGCAATGCCTTTGGTCCGGGAATATGTCAGCGCCCAGGACACTCATGGAATGGACGGACTTGGAGAGTCCGGGCTTGAAACGGTGACAGAGGCGGAGTGGAAGGATGGCGCTGTGGATTTCATCTTGGAAACACTGAGGACGGAAGAACAGTTATCCATAATCGCCATCGGGCCGTTGACGAATATTGCGAAAGCGCTTATGAAAGATCCGGCGGCATTTGAACGGATTGACACATTTGTTTCTATGGGAGGAAGCTATAAAAGCCATGGGAATTGTTCCCCTGTAGCCGAATATAATTATTGGTGTGATCCGGACGCGGCTGAGTATGTATATAAAAATCTAGGCACAAAGATTCATATGGTGGGCCTTGATGTGACCAGAAAAATCGTGCTGACTCCAAATATTCTGGAATATATGAAGATCCTGGATAAGAAAAAAGGAGAGCTGATTGAGGCGGTAACCCGTTTTTATTTTGATTTTCATTGGAAATATGAAGGGGTCATCGGATGTGTGATCAATGATCCCCTGGCGGCAGCCTATTTCATAAAGCCAGATTTGTGCAGTGGGTTTGACGCTTATACGGCGGTAGAAACTAAGGGCATCTGTATCGGGCAGACCGTGGTGGATGGAATGGATTTCTGGCATAAGAGCCCTAACAGCCATATCTTGACAGGAGTGAACGCAAAAGAGTTCATGGTCATGTTTCTGAACCGGATTTTCGGCGGAAATTGTGATGAAATACGGAAGGTACTGGATCAGATTATGGTTTCGGAGGAGGCGGACTATGAGAAATAATCGTGTTATGCGCCTGTCGGTTACGGCATTCTGCATCGCCCTCAACATTATAGGCGCCTATATTGCCCTTTGCCTGAAGCTGCCTGTTTATCTGGACAGCATTGGAACAGTACTGGCGGGAGCTCTTTTCGGCCCGTGGTATGGATTGGCGGCAGGAGCCGGAGGGGCATTTATCAGCGGAATCACATCGGATGTGTATGCCCTTTATTTTATGCCTGCGGGCATGATTACCGGGATTATGGCTGGGATTCTGTTTAAAACCCCTGTTTTTCATGGAATAAAGGTGCTGTTTGGAACTGCGGCAATTACTTTTCCTGGAACTCTGGTCAGTTCCTTTATATCCGCTTATGTTTTTGGCGGCGTTACCTCTTCCGGGTCCTCTATCATTGTACAGGGGCTGAAACATCTGGGATTGGGAATGGTGGCCAGCGCATTCGCGGTACAGATTATAACGGAATACGCGGACCGGTTTATTTCTGTGTCAATCGTGCTGGTATTGCTTTCCTGTATGACCAGCGACATGAAGATGTATCTGAGAGGAGGGCGTACCCGTGGAACGGTATAATGTGATTGCTGATAAAAATCCGAGGGAAATCGTATTGTTAAAGGCATTCCCCTGTGTATGGGGGAAATGCACATTCTGCGATTATATCGGCGACAACTCGAAAAATGAGGAGGAAATGGTTTCCTTAAATTCACAGATCCTGTCCCGGGTCACCGGAGAAACCAAAGTTTTGGAAGTGATCAATTCGGGAAGCTGTTTTGAGCTTCCCAGGGCTACGCTGGCGGAAATCAGGGAGATCATTAAGGAAAAAAAGATAGAGAGGCTGTTTTTTGAGAGCCATTGGATTTATAGGAAGAAACTGGAATGGATGAAGGAATATATGGGGGTGCCCATTACATTTAAGATTGGGGTGGAAACCTTTAACGAGGAATTCAGGGAAAAAGTGCTGAATAAACATGCGGATTTCCGATCTCCTGAGGAGGTGGCCCGGTATTTTGATTCTCCATGCATCATGGTGGGGATCAAGGGGCAGACAAAAGAGATGATCGATTATGACATCCGGATGGTAAAAAAACATTTTAAATTGGGAACCATAAATGTGTTTACCAATAATACCACCCCGGTTAAACAGGATCCGGAATTAGTAAAATGGTTTGTAAAAGAGTACGGCTGGCTGAAGGATGATCCGGCAGTGGAAGTATTATATGAAAATACGGACTTCGGCGTAGGTGACTGATCCTGTGCGTTATGGTATACTGGACGTAAGCAGGAGGCGGGATGAAAGAACAGGCTCTGTGAAGAGGGAACGCTATATGAGAAAGAAGATTGCAATAAAAACAGCATTATGTATAGCCATAGCGGGAGCCCTGTCAGGCTGTGCGGGGGCGGGAAAGCGGGCTGAAACGGAAAATGGCGGGAAAGCGGCGGCAGAGGCCGAAGCTGCGGGGGCGAATTCCGGAATTCCGGAGTTCGTATTCACCTATGCTGAAAACCAGGCGGAGGATTATCCGACCACTCAGGGCGCTTATAAATTTGCGGAACTGATCAATGAAAAGACCAATGGAAGGATTCAGATCAGAGTGCAGGCAAACGGCGTATTGGGGGATGAGAAATCGGTCTGTGAGCAGCTTCAGTTCGGCGGCGTTGACTTTACCCGGGTGTCCCTGACCGCTTTGGCTGAGTTTGTGCCCAAACTGAGTGTGCTGCAGCTTCCATACTTATACCGGGACGCAGATCATATGTGGGCTGTTTTGAACGGGGAAATCGGCGAAGAATTTATGGATTCATTGGATGGTTCGGACCTGGTTGCTTTATCCTGGTATGACGCAGGCGCGAGGAATTTCTATAATTCCGTCCGCCCGATCGAAAAACCGGAAGATTTAAAGGGATTAAAGATCCGGGTTCAGGAATCGGAAATGATGAAGGGAATGATTAAATATCTGGAAGCCGTTCCAACTCCCATGGCTTATGGGGAAGTTTATTCCGCGCTTCAGACGGGAGCGATAGACGGAGCTGAAAATAACTGGCCTTCTTATGAATCCGCCGGTCATTATGAAGTGGCCGGATATATTACAATTGATGAACACAGCCGCATTCCTGAGCTGCAGTTGGTATCACGGCATACATGGGACAAACTGTCTGAAGAGGATCAGGCAATGATCAGGGAATGTGCGAAGGAATCCGCAGAATACGAGAAGGCGCTTTGGGCTGAACGGGAAAAAGCGTCGGAAGAAATTGTGCGTTCTTCCGGCTGTGAGATCACAGAACTGACCCCGGAAGAGAAGGAAAGATTCCGGGAAGCTGTTAAACCTATGTATGAAGAATACTGCGGCGGCGATATGGACATTGTGGAAGCGGTCATAGAAGCCGGTAAATGAGAGCGGATAGTTTTCGGTTAAGAAAATAATCCGTCTGAACTATTATGTTTATGGAATGATTATGTGAAAGATAAGCTGATGGCAGATATATAATTGCCGTCAGCTTTTTCTGATTTTCTAACGGTTAAAACGGCGCTCATGCCCATAACTTACCGCGGATCAAGATATGGGCGGGGCAGCAGCTGATCATATTGAATATAAGTTTATAAATTCAGTCTTTTATTAACCTTGTTTTTTTCTTCGAAATAGGATATTTTGAAAGGAAAACCATAATATTACGAAAAAGCAAGGAGTGGGCAAAATGATATTAAATGTGGAAATGATTCCTGCCTTTGAGCGTTATCTCTACGAGCAGGAACGCAGCGGCGCGACAATCGAAAAATATATCCGGGATTTGAAAAAGCTGTTTTTATATCTTTCAGAAGATTTAGAGATCAACAAAGAGAAAATGATCAGGTTTAAACAGGAGCTGACGGACCATTATAAGGCGGCCAGCGTGAACTCGATCCTGGCTGCGGTCAATCATTTTTTAGAGTTTGCGGGAGCGGGGGAGTGCAGGGTAAAGCAGGTGCGGGTTCAGAAAAAACTGTTCTGCCAGCAGGAACGGGAGCTGTCAAGGGAGGAGTATTTCCGGCTGCTGGGGGCTGCGAAACACAAGAAAAACCAGAGAATCTGCGTGTTAATGCAGGCGATCTGCAGCACCGGGATCCGGGTGAGCGAGCACCGGTTTATCACCGTGGAGGCGCTGAGAGAAGGCTGCCTGAGGATTTACAATAAGGGAAAGTCCAGAATCGTGTTTCTTCCTGCGGAACTGGTTACGGTGCTGAAACAGTACTGCCGTGAGGCCGGGATTGAACGGGGCCCGGTATTTGTCACAAAAAGCGGCCGTCCTCTGGACCGGAGCAACATCTGGAGCATGATGAAATCACTGTGTGACGATGCAAAAGTGGACCGGAAAAAAGTGTATCCTCATAATCTGAGGCATCTGTTTGCGTTTACATTTTACGGGATTGAAAAGGATCTGCTCCGTCTGGCGGATATTCTGGGGCATACCAGCGTGGATACGACGAGAATCTATACGGTTTCAAGCGGCTGGGAACATAAGAGAATCCTGTCGAAGTTAGGACTTGTCTGTCAAAATGACCGAAAAATAAGGACATAATCTGAATTATGTAGTAATGGATCTGTATTTTCCTACTAGCTATTATGCTATCTTTTCCCAGAAATTTCAAGTAGAATCGTAAATTTATTAAAAAATTATATTTTGACACCAAAAGAAGCGGTAAAAGGTTCTCTTCTACCGTTATTTTTTCCTGGAAAATCTGTCAGTGTCCATCGATATTACCACATAATTCAGATTATGTGGTTATTTTTGTGCCGGAGAGGACGTAATTTTGTGACGGCCGGTCCGGAACAGAAAGGAACAAGAGGAAAACGGGGGTGCCGGGATGGCAGATTTAAAGAAATGTACGAATTTTGGGGTAAGGGTAAAAATCGCATTAATTGAACGGAACATGTCAAATAAGGAGCTGGCAAAAAAACTGGGATATTCCAATTCCACCATCAGCGATGTGATATTTGGAAGGAACAGCAGCAGCAGGACCATGGAGCTGATTGCCAGAGAGCTGGGGATAGAAGTGGAGGAAGTACGGTAAATCCGCTTCCCTTTTTTGCGTGACGGGAAGGACGGGGGCTGCTGCGGAATAAAGCCGCGGGGAAACGTTACTTTGGTTACTTTGGAGGGAGACTGGAGTGATTCCGCCACAAAGAGTTTTAAACAGAAATTCCAGACGCTCTGCAGTGAATGGAAGTAAGAACAAAAACAGAAAGGAAAGGGCCATGGAACCGATTATCGACGTGCATTCCCATATCCTGCCGGGCATTGACGATGGGGCCAGGCGCATGTGGGAGACCAGGGAATTGATGAAACAGGCGTATGGGCAGGGGATCCGGACGATCATAGCCACCCCGCATTACCACAGGGGGAAGCATTACGTGGATCCGGACGGGATTATGGAGCTGGCGCAGAAGGTACAGAGGGAAGCGGACAAGCTGTTTCCGGATATGAATATCTATGCCGGGCAGGAGCTGATCTACTTTAACGGGATCTTTGATGCGGTTGCGGCCGGGAAAACGGTGCCCATGGCAGGCTCCGACTGCCTGTTGATGGAATTCCAGACGGATGTTTCCTATGAGACGGTGTATCAGGCGGTGAGACAGATGGCCCTGATGCGCTGCCGTCCGGTGCTGGCCCATATCGAGAGGTACCAGTGCCTGAGAACGCCGGGAAGGATTGAGGAACTGAGAAAATCCGGGGCGTATATGCAGATGAACTTTGGCAGTCTGGCCGGTGGGATCCGGCATGTGCGGGAGAACCTGTGGTGCAGGAGGATGGTCCAGGAAGGAAATATCCAGTTTCTGGGGACCGACATGCACCGGGTGGATTTCCGGCCGCCGGAGACTGGGAAGGCAGTGGAATGGATTTATAAGAAATGCGGAGAAGAAGAGGCAGAGCATATAATGCTGAGAAACCCGCTGGAGATCCTGATTGGGGATGCCGGAGATGGGAGCATGGCCGGGTGTGGGAGCTGAGAAAAAGATAAACGGCCGGGACAAACTACAGCAGATAAGAGCGTGTCGTAAAATTCATTCCCGCCACGCTCTGGAGAGAACGGCCTCCGGCAGCGGAAAATAGAGAGAAACTGAGTAAAGGAACTAGAACATTTATGGAAAAGAGATTTGACGAGGATCAGGACGAAATTGAAATTGACTTACGGGAACTTCTGTTTGAATTCAAAA
>NZ_WQPN01000075.1 GCF_018785315.1 Clostridium sp. MCC353
CAACGGATTCCGTTCCGCCCGGTGCCAACCCTCCAAGCGGGCCTCCGCCCCCGTCCGTCCCCATCCCCAGGATTCACGGCGTAACTTCCTCAACTAAATAAAGATTTCCCCCCTTCCTCTTTTCGGTATTGTCCCGGTGTCATATTCATATATTTTTTGAAAACGCGGATATAATTCTGCACCGAGTTATACCCCGAGTGCAGCGCCACCTCATTCAGGGGTTCATTCGTTTCTGTGAGCAGAGCCAGGCTTTTTTGAATCCGGTACTGGTTCAGATAGTCGGTAAAATTAACTCCCAGGCTTTCCTTGAAAAGCTTGCTTAAATAGGTGGATTTTACCCCTATGGCTTCTGCCACTGTGTTTTGAGACAGATCATAGTCCTGGTAGTGTTCGTGAATGTAATTCTGACTGGAAATGATATAGGGGTTGTTCTTCCGTTTCAGAATCCTGCTTAGCTGCTGAAGAATGGTTTCGCAGGAATCCTTCATGGAAACAATCAGGGCTTCCTCATCGGCATCTTCCGGGCCATTGATTTGAGGCAGCAGAAGGTCGTTAGAGAAGGCGCTGAAATTAATATAGTCAATTTTAGAAATTCCGTTTTGAATTAAATTCATATATAGTTTGTAGTTTTCAAGAACATTTTCTCCTGATTTAGACAATTCATCAATGGTACGGTTGGACAGCTTGACGGCGCTGCCTAAATCATCCTTTTGGACCAGATCTAAGATCTGTGTTACCCGCGCGGGGATTCTGCCGGGATTCTCTTCAGCGGGAGCCTGAACGCTGTCGTTTTTAGCGGCAGATTTTGTGTCCTCTTCCAGGGCGGATAGCGCTTCCCGGTAGGAAAATCCAATATCCAGGATAGAGGTGTACATATGTCCCGCATTCAGGCGGAAGGTCAGACTGTGCTTTTTGGAAAATGTTCTGATAACCGGTTCTAAATCCGTCAGCCCTTTCAGAAGTTTGATTACAGAATCATCTTTATTAAAAGCAAAAACAACAGCCAGACGGTTATGATCCATGGCGGTCATATGATAGATGGAATCATGTTTACCGCAGTAATCGGAGATGAGTTCACAGAGTTCCCCGATTACAGAGGGCGGAAGCCCGCTGATATCCTGTTCCTCATTCAGCGTGAGCACACATACGACATAAAAGGCATTGAGCCTGAAATCACTTTTGGATTCTTTTAAAATCTTTTCCACTTCGGAACTTTCAAACTGTGTTCCCTTCAATAAATCCGTAAATAATTTTGACATAATGCTGTCCGACACATTGCTGATCATGGCATCCAGTTCCGTCTGCCGGTCCGAAAGCTGGTGGAAGGAATGGGAAATAAGGTCAAATTCATTCTTATAAACGGTATCACTCCGTTCTGATAAATCTTTCGGCATCTGTATGCTGCTGAAAAGCTTTTGTATGGGTGCATAGATTACCGCAGTGAGGAAGACGGAAAATATACAAGCGATTACTGTCACAATCAGTACAATGGGCGCCAGAGACAAAAAGATGGCCTGATCCGATGGGCTTAAAGACAGTTCGTCCAGTTTATACAGTATTTTCCAGTTGGTTATTCCGGATGAAGATATAAAATATGCGGAGCCATTGGAGGAAAAATATCCATTTTTGGAGACAGGGAAATCGGCCAGCAGTTTGGGCGTGATCTCCTGCGGGTAATTGGTTTTAGAAGAAAATACTGGCGCGTTAAAGCTGTCATAGACCAGAATGGAGCCATTTCCAGCCACCTCCTGGGTCGTGCGGCGGAAAAGCTCGTCCATATCCACAAAATAGAATAGAGTAGCAAGCTTTTTAGTTCCATTTAGGGGAAAATCCCTGGCCAGGATCAGGTCGCTGCCATATAGGAAAGCAGAGCTCATTTTGCTGCTGTCTTCAATCGTTTTTGCCAAGACTGTCTGCTGTTCATAATCTGTGATCATGGCGGAATAAGGGCTTTCTTCTAAGGTATAGGCCTTGTAGGATGATGTGAGCACGTTATTCTGTAGTGGAATATACATGACTGCTCTTTGGATCAGCAGGTTGTTATTGGTGGTAAGAGCAAGTTCAGAGGTCACCAGATTGTTGTTTAATTCTTTTACCTCTTTCGCCAGTGCGGTTTGAAATACGTTTCTGGAATAGGAAAGCTGGGTCTGAGACTGGTGCAGCCCGATGATATAATTATCTGTATTATCGAGAATGATATTTGAATAGGACTGGGCGGTCTGGGCCGAATATTCGAGGGTCTTTTCCGAAATGATGTGGGCAATATAATACACAAAAAGGGTGCTGAGTACAACGCACAGGGTGATCATTGCCAGAAGGATCTTTACGAAGTTGCTTTTAAACTTAAACTGTTTAATTGGTTCAAATATGTAGTTCACATTAATCCTCCTGAAAAAGTTAATATTATTTGAATATTTTAACCAAAGAAAACAATGATGTCAAGGAAATCGAGGGCGTAATGCATAATGCAATTAACAAATATGAGAATAATTAACATTTTTTATTCTAAAAATGCAAAAAATGTTAATTCCGAAAAAACGAAAAATTGACGATTGTGAATTCAAATTTTATACTTCGAGGTGTAAGCAGCAGACACGGAAACACCGTGGATACGAAAATATTTTATATGTAAAGGGGAATACGATATGTGGAAAAAGGGTTTATTGAAAAAGGGGTTAACACTTCTGGTATGCACCGGCATGCTGGCATCATCATTAACAGCATGTTCTTCCTCAGGATCTTCTAATGGAGGAAATCAAAACACAGGAACAGCAGCAGGGAACGCAGCAGAAAGTACTGATAAGACGGAATCATCTGACGGAGGGCCGGTAACGGTAAGAGTATCCAATAACCAGCCGTTAGCTTCGCTGGACCGTTACGCGGGATTTGGAATCGAACAGATTTCGCTCAGTTTATTATGGGGAGACGCGCTTCTGGTTTCGGATCATGCAGGAAATTACACCAACTGGCTGGCTGAGGACATCGCCTTTTCAGATGACAGTCTGACAGCGGACATCAAATTAAAACAGGGTGTGAAGTTCCAGAATGGAGAAGAGCTGAAAGCATCTGATGTGAAAGCATCTTTTGAACGAATTATTAATGATGAAACCTTAACAAACGGATCCAAATGGGGCAAGTACCTGGAATCCGTGAATGTGACGGATGATTATAACTGCCGGTTTAATTTTAAGAAACCAATGCCTATCTTCTTTTCTGAAGTGTGTTTTGTTCCGATTATAAGCGGAAAGGCATATGAAGAAAACCCAACAGGCTTTTTCGAAAAACCGGTTGCCAGCGGGCCGTTTAAAGTGACCGCATTTGATTCAATTAACAATGAGGTGACATTGGAACGGAATGACGACTGGTGGGGATGGGATGATTCCAATAAGAGCAATGTGGACCAGATCAGCTATAAATATGTGGCGGAAGACACCACCCGTATTTCCAGCCTGAGGGCCGGGGAACTGGATATCTGCGAAAACGTTCCTTCCGATAATAAAGAGCTGTTGGGACAGGAAGGGTTTTCCATCAACGAATATATTGCCTATACATTTACTTTCCTGGGCGTTGGAAGCGGGGAAGGAAAGACCTTCCATGATCCTGCTTTAAGAGAGGCGCTTTCACTGAGCATTGACAGACAGATGATCGTGGACAGCATTCTGGGAGGCGGTAAAATCGCAAAATGGCCCGCAGCCGACGATCAGTCCGTATATAAAGACCATGGCTATGAATACAACATGGATAAGGCAAAAGAACTGGTAGCATCATCAGGATACGACGGATCGGAACTTTCCATGATCGTGAATACAGGAGAAGTGCTCAGGGGAGCGGAAGTAGCCCAGGCCATTCAGTCCATGGCGGCGGAAGCAGGTTTAAATGTTATGATTGAGACTTTGGAAGCGGCAACTTATAATGAACGCCGGGCGGCGGGAAATTACGATATCTGCCTTGGAGTCAATACAATGACTAACAGTGAATTCTTTGTTTCAGCCATTGAAATCAATGCTACGGACAGGTTTGCCACAGGATTTACAGACGAAACGATGCTTGAACTTGGAAAAGAAGGACAGGGACTGGTGGATATGGACAAGAGGGTGGAGAATGCCAAAGCCATTTACCAGATCGTAATGGATAACTTTGCCCCCAATATCTATCTGTACCAGATTCCGGGCTGTGTGGCTACGGATGCGGGAATCAGCAATTTGACCATTTATGGTGACAATACAATTGATATGAGATACATGAAGAAAAACTGAGCGGAATGAGGGAGAGGATCTTATGGCTAAAAAAGTTATAAAACGAATCATTTCCACCATTATTGTTCTAATCGGCGTCAGCATTATGTCCTTCTTCCTGGTGAGGCTTGGGGGCGGCGATCCGGCGAGGCTCTGCCTTCCGGATACCGCCACCGAAGAAGAGGTGGAGGCCCAGCGGGAACGGATGGGGCTGGATCAGCCCTATGTGGTGCAGTATGTTACATATATGAAAGGGATTTTAAAAGGTGATTTGGGATATTCCTACAATTACAAAAAGACGGTAGCGGAGCTGATTGCAGGACGCCTGCCGTATACCGCAAAACTGACGGTGGTAGCTATGATATTTTCACTGCTCATATCCATTCCACTGGGAGTGATCGCAGGGGTGAAAAAAGGGTCGGGAATCGACATATTCGCAATCTTTTGGGCGCTGTTAGGCCAGTCGCTGTCGCCGGTATGGCTGGGCCTTCTGCTGATTCTGGTATTCGGCGTTATGCTCAGATGGCTGCCCACCCAGGGCTCGGGAGGCATAAAATATATGATAATGCCTGCTCTGTGCCTGGCGTTCCAATTCTCTTCACTGGCCACCCGCCTCATGCGTTCCGGCATGGTGGACGTGCTTCAGGAAGATTATATTACGGCCACAAGGGCCAGAGGAATCAGCAGAATGAAGGTGAATACCGTATATGCATTTAAAAATGCCCTGCTTCCGGTGATTACCGTCATAGGAGCCCAGGTTGGATCCATGCTCTGCGGTTCCATGGTCATTGAATCCATATTCGGCTGGCCGGGGCTGGGGCAGTTAACCATCACCGCCATCAAGGCCAGGGACTTCCAGTTGGTGCAGTCTTCTCTGCTGATATCCGCATTTATATTTGTAGCCTGTAACCTGGTAGTCGACATTCTGTATACGTTTATTGATAAACGTGTATCGTTTAATTAGAGGAGGTCATTATGGATAGAAAAAGCCTTCTGAGAAAGATGTCAAAAAATAAGTATTTTATATTGGGAGGGGCCGGCGTGATGATGATTCTCCTGCTCTGTGCCCTGTCTCCCTGGTTTGTGCGGTATGACCCGACCGCCGCCAACCTGGCGGTCCGCCTTTCGCCTCCTGACTGGTTGTCCAACGGGCTTGGAGGCCATATATTCGGAACTGATCCCCTGGGCAGGGATGTTTTAACGAGAGTGCTGATGGGAGGCCGGGTTTCCCTCTTTATCTCCTTCTCTGTGGTAATACTGAGTTCAATCGCAGGAATTGTGCTGGGTCTTCTGGCCGGTTATTACGGTGGAAGCGTGGATACGGTGATCATGCGTTTCTGCGATATCATGATGGCAACCCCTTCCCTTCTTCTGGCAGTCTGCGTAGTGGCGGTTATGGGAAGCAGCTATACCAATCTGATCTTTGTGCTGACGCTGACCAACTGGCTGACCATGTCCAGGGTGGTCCGGGGAGTGGTTTTAACAATCAGGACTTCTGATTATGTCAATGCGGCTAAACTTTTAGGCGCCAGCGATGTTCGGATTATGGCAAAGGAAGTATTTCCAAATGTTTTAACCCAGGTCATTATCAATGCCACACAGAACCTGGGAACGGTAATTCTGATTGAGGCCAGCATGAGCTATCTTGGAATGGGCGTCCCCCTTCCCACTCCGGCCTGGGGAACCATGCTTTCGGACGGAAGGGAATATATAGGGACCGCGCCGTGGATCGTGGTGGTGCCGGGTATTGCCTTAATGCTCACGGTGCTGTCATTTAACTTCCTGGGAGACGGGATCAGGGATATATTTGATCCTAAGAATAAAGATTAGCCGTCGGCTTTAATGTGAAAGAAAGTAGGAACCTGTATGGAAGAATTATTAAAAATTTCGGATTTATACGTGGAATACCGTTCCGGAGGCACAGTTGCAAAGGCGGTTAACGGCTTAAACTTTACGATAAACAAAGGTGAGGCCATCGGTTTGGTTGGGGAAAGCGGGGCGGGAAAAACGACCACCGCATTGTCCATCCTGAATCTGCTTCCGGACAAAATCGGATACATCACAAAGGGAGACATCACCTTCGGCGGAGAATCCCTGGTACATATGAAAGAAAAGAAACTGGAGAATATCAGGGGGAGCAAGATCGCTATGGTGTTCCAGAATCCCTTAAGCTCCCTGAATCCTGTCTTTACCGTAGGCCATCAGATAGAAATGGTGCTGGAAAAGCATAAAAACCTGAAAAAACAGGAACTGCATGCAGAGGCGGCCAATTTAATGCGCCTGGTTGGGATTGCGGATTACCGGATGAGCGATTATCCCCATCAGTTTTCCGGCGGAATGAGGCAGCGGGTGGGAATTGCGGCCGCTCTGGCCTGTTCTCCGGAACTGCTGATCTGCGATGAACCCACAACCGCACTGGATGTAACCATTCAGGCACAGATTCTGGAACTGATGAAGAATCTTCAGAAAGAATATAACACATCCCTTTTAATGATCACTCATAACCTTGGAATCATCTCCGAACTCTGCCAGAAAGTGGCCATCATGTACGGAGGCACGATTGTGGAATACGGTACGGTAAAAGAGGTGTTCAGCCGCCCCCAGCACTGGTATACCATAGGGCTTTTAAACGCCATTCCCAAGCTGGAAGGGCCGAGGGAAGAGCTGGTTTCTATTCCCGGAACCGTGGTTAACGCACAGAGGATGCCCGGCGGCTGCGCCTTCCATCCCCGGTGCAGATACTGTGTGCAGCAGTGCAGGGATGGAATTCCGCCGCTGGTTAAATTGAATGAAGAACATTATGTGGCATGCTGGGAGAGGAGTGAAGAACATGAACGCAGGTCAAGATACACAGCCGCTGCTTCAGATTGAGCATTTAAAGAAATATTTTGAAATTCCAGGTAAGGGGGAACTGCATGCAGTTGATGATATCTCCCTCAACATTTATGAGAATGAAACTCTGGGCCTGGTCGGTGAGAGCGGGTGCGGAAAGAGCACGGTGGGAAATGTGCTGATGCAGCTTGCGGAGGCCACTGAGGGGAAGATTATCTATGACGGAACCGACCTGGTTACGGCGCATAAAAGCCGCAGGCACCAGCTCAGGTCACAGATGCAGATGGTTTTTCAGGATCCTTATTCGTCCCTTAATCCCCGCCAGACTGTCAGATCCATTCTCAAATCCCCCCTTCAGAT
The DNA here is from genome assembly GCF_018785315.1 of Clostridium sp. MCC353. GTDB lineage: Bacteria > Bacillota > Clostridia > Lachnospirales > Lachnospiraceae > CHH4-2. The sequence continues at coordinate 7,428 of NZ_WQPN01000075.1, forward strand.
TCACAAGATGGCGAAGGGACAGGATCTTGATAAAAAAGTGGAAGAAATGGCGGATATGGTAGGCTTAGAGCCTTATGTGCTGGAAAAATTCCCTCATGAACTGGACGGCGGAAAGCGCCAGATGGTGGGAATAGCCAGAGCGCTGGCTTTAAATCCAAAGTTCATCGTATGTGACGAGCCGGTATCGGCCCTGGACGTCTCCGTACAAGCCACCATCATCAATCTGCTGATGAATATACAGAAAAAAATGGGGCTGACCTATCTGTTTGTATCCCATGACCTGAGCGTTGTCCGTCACATTTCTGACAGGGTGGCCGTAATGTATCTGGGACAGATCGTAGAGCTTGCGCCTACGGATGTTATATTTGAAAACACCTATCATCCCTATTCTATCGCCCTGCTGTCCGCAGTGCCCAAAATTGAATTTGATACGAAAATGGAGAGAATCGTGTTAAACGGAGATGTTCCAAGCCCTTTGAATCCCAAGCCTGGATGTCGGTTTGCCCCCAGATGCTGGATGGCATGTGAGGAATGCGGCAAAAAAACGCCGGAATTAAAAGAGGTGGAAGAAGGACATTTTGTCGCCTGCCCTTATTGGCAGAACAGCAGGCAGAAGTCCAAAGAGCTTTCTTAAATGAGTAAAGGAGACAACGTTATGGGAATCGGAATTGTAAATACATCCTGCGGCAGCATGAAAGGGATCGAACTGGACGGAAAGTATGAGGGGATAACGGAGTTTCGGGGAATCCCTTACGCGGCTCCTCCTGTGGGAGAACTGCGGTGGGCGCCTCCGGCTGACCCGGAGCCCTGGGACGGCGTGCGGGTGATGGACACTTATGGCCCCATGTGCATTCAAAAGCTGAAATATGATAATATTGAAGGCTCTCTGATCTCAGATGAAGACTATTATTATATGCCTTACCCTGAGATGAGCGAGGACTGTTTATATATCAATATCTGCACCGGAGCCCAGTCGCCGGGAGAAAAACGACCGGTATATATGTGGTATCACGGAGGAGGACTGACCAATGGGTACTCTTATGAAGTGGAATTTAACCCGGAAGAGATGGCCCGGAAGGGAGCTATTGTGGTACTGGTAGGACAGAGGCTCAATTTATTCGGATATTTCTCCCTGCCTCAGCTCACGAAAGAGCAGGGACAGAGTGGAAATTATGGACTGATGGATCAGATCAAAGCGTTGGACTGGGTTTATGACAATATTGAAGCATTTGGCGGCGATCCGGAGAATATTACCGTGGGCGGCCAGTCGGGAGGCAGCCACCGGGCCTTGGCCATCGCCGGTTCCCCCATGTCAAAAGGCCGGGTGAGACGGGTGGTCTGCCAGAGCTGGTTTTTATGGTTTATGAAATACGCTCCATTAAAAGAGGCGGAGGACCATGGCAGAGAGTATCTGGAGAGAATCGGCATAAATCCTGATCTTTCTCTGGAAGAACTGAGGAAAATTGACGCGAACCGGCTGTTCAGCGGCGAAGTGGAGAGGAACCAGCTTCCGGGGGATATGTGCTGTGACGGCCTTTATCTTCCGTTTCCCACCATCCGGGAAAATCTGGAGCAGTTTGCTTCCAATGTGGATTTTCTGGGTGGTACGAATCTTGGAGAGGGCAATGTATTTAATCCCAGGGAAGAATCCCTGTATTTCATCTCCCATTATGGCAATTCATCCAATTTAGGCTTTGAAACCAGAGACAAGATTGAAAATGCGGAGGATTTCTACCGTCATTTTAAGGGGCTATTGGGAGAACTCTATGATAAATATGATTTCCCCAATCTCGTAAAGGTTACGGATGAAAACGCCTGGTTTACGGCCAGAAAGCTGGCAACTCTGGGACTTTGTAACCGGGGGAAGACGGGACTTTGCAAGAGCGTGATGATGCACCGGCTGTTCGGCCGGTTTATAGGAACCGCTCACCCGGAAAATAAGGTCTATACCTATTTCTGGACCCATCTGGAACCAGTGCGGCCCGAGGATTATGGGACCAGGCGTGATCCCATGCGTCTGCTGGCCTGGCATTCTTCTGAACTTTGGTATACCTTCGCGTCCATGAGGGAAGGGGTTCCGCCCACCAGGCCGTGGCGGGAAGTGGACTACCAGGTGGCCGATATGCTCAGTTCTTATTGGGTGAACTTCATGAAAACCGGTGATCCCAACGGGGAAGGGCTGCCGTACTGGCCGTCAACCGGTGAGAATTACGGGTATATGGAATTATGCGAACATGCCAAAGGGCATCAGGGCGTGGAATCCGGTCTGGACGCGCTGATGTATGAATTCGCCTGCCGGGAATATGAGATTTCTTATTAGAAAGAAGAGGGGAACATGAAATCAAAAGTATTAATTGAACGGGAGCCGATAGAACCTTTGAGCAAGGCGTGGATGAAGGAACTGCGGCTTTATAATAAGACGAAACGGGAATTTGAGGTTGACCCTTATGCGGAAGTTTACCAGTTCCGGGATAACGTATATGGAATCCTGACGGACAGTGCCGACGGTATGGGTGCTCCATGGATGTATCTGATCATGGGGCCGGAGAAGGCAATGCTGATTGACACCAGTTTCGGCATTGGGAATTTAAAGGGACTGGTGGATGAAATTACAGGGGGAATGCCCCTCATCGTAGTAAATACCCATTCTTCCTATGACCATTCTTACGGCAACTGCCAGTTTGACCAGGTTTACTGCCATAAATTTACCGAACCCTATCTGCGTAAGGAGCAGACGCCCCGCCTGTGGGATTATCTGACGGACGAAGAAGGAAAGGGAATATGGCTGGACTTTGATAAAAATGACATCATTCCCTATAAGGAATATGAGATCATAAGCTGTGAAAACAACCATATTTTTGATTTGGGTGAAGGATATGAGGTGGAACTGATCCTGCTTCCGGGCCATCACGCGGGACACACGGGATTTCTGGATAGAAAAAACAGGATTTTGTTCTGCGGAGATGCATTTATCAGCATGAGAGTGGGTCTTAGCGGTCCGAAACCGGGTATGCCCTACGGTGAATTTGCCACGGTCAGAGCATTTAAGAATGAATTGGAAAAGCTGGTGAAGAGAACGGAGGAGTTTGACACCCTGTTCCCCGGACATTTTATCGTAGATATCGATCACTCAGTGGTACGGAATATGCTGGATGTCTGTACGGAAATATTGGAAAACAGCGAAAAATGTGATTATGAGGAAATGGATGCGAAAGGCAGGCTGAACCGTTTTAAGTTCATTAAAGGTTTGGGAGTGATTGCCTATAATGAGAAAAGCGTTGGGTAAAAGGGGTGGACAGGTGGAGAAAGAGCTGAATTTTTACAGCCACGAGCAGGTATCGGACCGGCTGGTTCTGGTGACGGAAGGATATTCCATGGTTCACCGTTTTACCATTGGCGTGGTGATTGGAGATGAAAAAATACTGGTAATTGATGCCGGATTAGGCGGAGGCAGCGGACTGCGGCCCTATATTGAAGGAATAACCGGAACGGGAAAAACGATGATCTGCGCGGCCACTCATAACCACCCGGATCATATGGGGAGTGCAAAAAACTTTGATGAAGCCTATGTGAGCTGGCTGGATTATCCTGCGCGGAATGATTTTTCATTGAACCGGGAACAGAGGCTTGAAGATCTGAAAGGTTTTGCGTTGGACAATGAAGAAGTGCAGCGGTACTGCAGCCGCCACATGATTGACAACCGGGATACTGAGTGCCTGGATATAAAAGACGGCGATGTGTTTGACCTGGGCGGAGTGGTGATCCGGGCCATCTGGCTTCCGGGCCATTCCGAGGGTTCTATGGCTTTTTATAACCATGAAGAGGGATATGTGTTTACCGGAGATTCCGTCAATACGGATGTGCATTTAAAGAAATTGGACCGGGAAGGGATGATCCGATACCAAACCTATATGAAGCGGTTTGTTGATCTGGTAGCCCCGGATACTGTGGTTTATCCGGCCCATCTGCCCCTCGCCATGGATATGAAGATTGCGGAAAACCTGATATCGGCGGCGGAAGATTTGATTCAGGGCAGGAATCTGGAACAGGACCCGCCGGGGGAAACCATCTTTGCGGGAAGGAATAATAACCCGGATATACGGATGCATTTCTGCAATAATACCTGTATTGTCTATAACAGGGAAAAAATAAAGGAAAAACCGGTGGAAAAGGGAGGACAGGATGAATAAAATTAATTTTTACAGCCACGAAAAGGTATCGGATCACATCTATGTGGTGACGGAAAATTATTCTATGGTTCACCGTTTTACCATCGGAGTCATAACAGGGGAACATACGGTTGCGGTCATAGACAGCGGCCTCGGCATGACAGGGGATTTAAGAGCTTACATAGAATCATTTGCCGGCAGGGATAAGCCCATGATCTGTCTGTGTACTCATGGGGCCATCGACCATATCGGGGCTTCCAAACTGTTCGATAAGGCATATTTAAACCCGCTGGACGCAGAGATGATCCCCCGGGCGGTTCTGACCGAGCGGCGGTTAAGCGATCTCAACGCGTTCTGTCTCCAGAATAAAGAAGTGATGGAATACTGCCGGGAGCACATGCTGTTCAATGAAGACAGCACGTTTCTGGATGTGAAGGAGGGGGATTCCTTTGATTTGGGCGGTGGAATCGTGGTTGAACCCATTGCCACACCGGGCCATTCCAAAGGCCATCTGGCCTATTTGTGCCGCAGGGATGGAATTGCGTTTGTGGGAGACGCCATCAACGCGGATGTCCACATCAAGCAGCTTAACCGGCAGGGGCTGTACGGATATGCGGGGATGCTGCGCCGTTTTCTTTCTATAGCCGGTGAAGATGTGGTCATGTATGCCGGCCACCTGAACCGGGCGCACCGGACGGATGTGGTTTTGAATCTGGCTGCGGCATGTGAAGAAGCGGCTGATGGAAAGACCTGGGGCGATCCGCCGGGAGAGACCATATTTACGGAAAAGTCGGGGAATCCGGATATCCGTATGCACTATCACGGGAACTGCTGTATTATCTATAACCGGGGTCTTTTGGAAGAATAGGGGGGAATAAATGGTGGAAAGCAAGGCTGTTTTAAAAAATAAATATCTGGAAGCAGTATTCCGGCTGCCCGGCTGCCGGCCAGAGAGCCAGCGTTTTGATTCCTGCGGAATGATAGAGCAGGTGACTTTAAACGGCAGGCATACGTTCTGTGTGCCGGAACAATTGGATGAAAAGCGGGTTACAACCTATGGATTCGGGCTGTGTTCTGAATTCATTTGGAATGATTTGGCTTGTGAGAGGAAATCAGGGGAGGAATTCCCAAAACTTGGCGTAGGTATCTTTAAACAGATTGAAGATGGAATGCGTTTTGATAAATGGAACACTTATGAGGTAAGCCCCTTTGAAAAGACTTATGAAATCAGAGGAAATAAAATCATTTTCAGAGAAACTCCAAGAGAATGCATGGGAGTTGCCGCAGAGATATTAAAAGCGGTTTCCCTTTATAATAATACGATCACTGTTTCAACCACCATAGAAAACGTGGGCACAAGAAAACTGGAATTGGCGGAATTCCAGCATAATTTTACTGCTATTGACGGCCTTCCTGCCGGGCCAGGTTATCGTCTTGAGCTGCCTTTTGACGGGGAGCTGGAAAATGGGGATTGGGATATAAAAACCTTAGATGACAGGGGAGTACCGGATAAACCGGCGGCATCCATGCTTAAAACCGAAGGAAATACCCTGCTTTGGAAAAGCGGTATGGATCAAAAGACCTTCCATAAAATTACAAGAGGCCGGGGAATCCGGACGCTTCCCGAGTACAGTTGGAAATTGAGCCATGAAATGTCTGCGGCCAGTGTGCGGGAAATCTGTCATTTTCTGCCCGACCGTTTTTCCCTGTGGTCGGTGGAACATGTGATAAGCACAGAAGTATTCTGCAGGATCGGGCTGGAACCGGGAGAACGGATACATTTTGCCAGGACATGGCTGTTTGAAGATGAAACCACAGATCATATGGAGGTTTGAGATGGAAAATAAAATGTATGCCGTCATAGGCGGCTGGGGATTTCGGGGCGGCATCCGGGGCCTCTCCACATACGAATATGATCCCCGGACTTCAGAACTGTCCTGCCTGGATTCGGGCTATGAAGATATCGCAGTTGGAAGCCAGTTTTACGAGAAAGAACGTGGGATTTTGTATTTTACCGATGAGAGAAAGGACCAAAGGGGGCAGACGGGAGGCGGCGGCTATGTATGTGCCGCCAAAATCAGCCCGGAAGACGGAACTCTGCACATGATAGGGGAAAGGCCCAGCCTGCTCACCAATCCATCCTATGTCTGGCCGGACCGGTCGGGAAGGTATGCCCTTGTTTCCCATCATGTGACGGACAGTTATATAACAAAACTGGTTCAAAATGAGGATGGGACATATGGGGCAGAAACCGTATACGAAAAGGCGGCTCTTATGTTGTTCCGTGTCAATGAGGACGGATCATTGGGCCAGGCCTGCGATGTGTATGAAGCGCCGGTTCAAAGGGGGGATCACCTGCATCCCTTTTCCCATCTGCATTGTGTGATCGCAGATCCCGGCGGAGAAACTTATATTGTCTGTGATAAAGGGCTGGATATGCTGTATTCTTTCCGGATTGACCGGGAAAAAGGAAAGCTGATCCCTTGCGGCAGCTTTAAAGCGGAAGATGGAAGCCATCCCAGATACGGGGTATTTCACCCGGAGCTGCCCTTCTTTTACGGGAATCATGAGGAAGCGGCCTATGTCAGCCGGTATCTTGTGGATCGGGAAACGGCTGAAATCACCTGTATATCCACATGCGGGATTTTGGAAAATGAGGAAAACGGGGATATGAAACCGGCTCCCAGCGATATTGTGATCAGCCGGGACGGAAAATTCCTGTATGTGAGCATCCGGGGGATTAATAGAATCGGCGTAATTGCCCTATCCGAAACAGGGAAAATGGAACTGATCCAGAATATTTCCTGCGGAGGCGATAATCCCAGAGGGCTGTGCCTGTCGCCGGATGGAAAATATCTGTATGTATGCAATGTCAACTCGAATCAGGCGGTATCCTTTACGGTAAAACCTGACGGCCGTCTGGAGGCCTCGGGAATAGTTGTTAATGTATCCCGCCCGGGAAATATGAGCATTTTTAAGGCCGGTGAAGGAGGGGGAAAGGTTTGAAAAGTTATTACAGTTATGATCACATCGATTTATGGAATGAAGAGGTCTGGAAAGACAAAATCAGTTCTGTTTACGGACTGGTCACCTGGATGGGGGAACATGAAAAGCGGGAAGAAACCATGTATCACAGTCCTGTGGACGGATGCTATGGAGAAGAATGCCGGACGCTTTCCAGTTACACACATAAAACCAACTGTGTGGCGGCACCCGGAGTGATAAAGAAATGGGAAGAAATGGGCATGTGTTTTGACTGCCGTTCCCAGGGCGGGGTCAGTTGGTTTATCCTGGCTCCCCGGGACTGCTATATGAATTACGGAAAAAAACTGGAAACGCTGGTTGTGATTCACAATGAGGACATAAATGACCCATATTGGGCTATGAAAATGCTGGAGCGTTACGATTCCTGCAGCCGGATGGCTGCCCGGGATAAAGATTTGATCCTCGTTTACATAGCTAATGAAAGGCCGGATTATGACAGGATTTATGTAAATATCCTTCAGGAGGCATTTGTGGCTGTTCCCGGCGATACGGAAAGGGTATGGCTGGACGTCAGCCCTGTGTATGAATGCGGAATGAAATTAAAAGACATCCCGGGATTTGTCTATAAGGATGAAAACGGCAGAGACGCCGATCCCGACAAGGCGGCGGTCCGGTTCCGGGAATCCGGGATGTGGGCCCTTAACATCACTCACCGCTGGGAAAACCGGGTGAGCCTGTCCAGGGACCAGATGTCAAAAGAAAACTGGAGCAGCCAGGCATTTGACCTTCACAAGCTGGTTCACAGCGAGAGCGGAAGGAATATAGCGGAAAGCATGGTTCCGGAATATGAATTCGATACCATTGAAGATGAGGGATTTCTCCGGTACTGGAGTAAAATGGGACTGAGATATGAAAGCCATGATACCAAATTCAGGAGATGGACGGCGGCGGTGCCGGAAGGAGCGTTTGAAGACAGGGAATCAAAACTTCCCGTGATCTGCGTGCTGCAGGAAGTGAACCGTTCCAATGAACATCTGGCAGTGACGGAATCCTCCTATTTTTATGAATATTTCAGGATAGCGGCCCAGGGGGAATGTATGCTGATTAATTTCGTGCTGGAAGATGCGGATGACAATGACCTGTTGGTGGAAATCTTAGAAGAAGCCTTTGAACGTTACCCAATGATTGACCGTTCCAGGATTTATGCGGCAGGCCATTCCCATAACGGCAGATATACCTATGAATTTGCGTTTCGCCACCCGGAAATGATCGCGGCCATATCCACTTATGGAATCAGCGCCGGACTTCAGCCCAAAGCAATGATTCCCATGACGGATGAGAAGATCAGCCATATCAGAAAGTACGACATGCCCACAATCTGTCTGGCCGGATGTACGGAACATAACCTGCTATATCCGCTCAGCAAGGATGCCAAAGGGCTTCGCCCATGGCAGGGGAAAGCGCCCGATTTTCCGCTGACGGCTGAGGACAGGGCAAAAACCTGGCAGCTTCGGTTAAAAGCCCATAACTGCCCTGAAAAGACCCTGGAGGAAATCTATGAGACGGCGGACAGCAAAGACGGAGCGGTCCGTAATCTGGGAATTCCGGCGGATAAGAGCGAAACCATGTGGCTGGATGGCAGCGAGGTCTATATTGCGGACATTTTGAATGCAGAAGGCAGATACCATCTGCGTGTTGTGGGAGAGGAAAATATGCCTCACAATACGACGCCGGTACAACAGAAACTGTCCTGGTCATTTATGAGGCGTTTTGCCAGAGACTTAGAAACCGGGAAAACCATAGAATTATACTAGAAAAGAGGAGTACGATGTGACAGCAGCAGTTGGAAAAAAACGGGTTGGCCGCGATTTGACGGAAGGGAACATTTTAAGCACGCTTTTGTTGTTTTCCCTGCCGATCATTGCCACTAATTTGATACAGCAATTGTATTCCATGGTGGATTTAATGGTGGTGGGACGGTTTGTGGGGAGTGTGGGAACAGTGGGAGTGGCTACGGGCGGGGAGGTGTCGGATTTGATGACGCCGGTGGCCACGGCATTTTCCACCGCAGGACAGATCTATATCGCTCAGCTAGCGGGGGCTAAGATGACGGAAGGCATTAAAAAAGCGGTTGGAACGCTGCTGACTATGATGTTTTCGATTTCCATCGCCTGTATTGTGCTGACGGTATTATTTCATAAGACCATTCTGGACTTATTAAACTGCCCCCAGGAAGCGCTTATGCAGGCCACTTACTATATGATTATCACCACGTTGGGAATGCCTTTTATCTTTGGATATAATGCCGTATGCGGGATTTTGCGCGGTATGGGGGAGTCCAAGAGGCCGCTTATTTTTGTATGTGTGGCGGCGGTGGTCAATATCGCAGCGGATTTAATCTTTGTGATTGTATTTAAAATGGGCGCCGCAGGTACGGCGATCGCCACTGTTTTATCCCAAATAGGTTCATTTTTTGCCGCATTTATTTTTATGTATAAGCACAGGGAGACTTTTGATTTTAGTTTACAGAGAAGTTTCTTCAGGATTGAAAAGAAAACGGCTATTATTATCCTGAAACTTGGGATTCCCCAGCTAGTACGGGTTATCTTTGTCCAGTTCTCAATGCTTTGGGTGAAATCCTGCGTCAATTCTTACGGATTGGTGATTTCAGCTACAAACAGCGTGGGAGACAAGATCCAGAAGTTTAATAATGCGTTTATGAATGGCGTGGATACGGCGTCCGGCGCTATGATCGGACAGAATCTGGGAGCCCGCAAGCCCGAACGGGCGAAAAAGATTACTTTAAATACATTTGGCTGTACGCTGGTCATCGCTACGGCGGCATCCTGTCTTGCAATATTTATTCCGGACAAAATGTTTGGATTTTTCACCTCGGACGCGCAGGTTATCGGATATGCCTCCGATTATATGCGGATTATGGTTATGGCATTCTATATGTCCGCGGTTACAGGAGCGTTTCAGGCTATGGTTACGGGATCAGGATTTGTGTCAATGGGATTTTTTATCGGCATACTGGACGGAGTTGTGTGCAGAATTGGATTCAGCCTTTTGTTCGTATATGTGTTTCATATGGGCGCGTACAGCTATTGGTGGGGAACCGCATTCTCCAGGACGCTGCCGGGGCTTTTATGTGTGGCGTATTTTGTGAGCGGGAAATGGAGGACGAGAAAGCTGCTGACGGAGAAATAAAATGGTGCGGGGATCTGATTCCAGCCACAAGCGGAATTTACATAAAGGGGCTGTTAAAGTAAAGGGTGTAAAGTAAAGGGTGAAGGCATTTTCGAAAATGCCTTCACCCTTTACTTTAACAGCCCTTTTACGTTACCCCCCTTTTACGTTAAAACCCAAGCCTTACCATATACAACCCCTCTCATTCCTCATAAATATAATCCGCCGCACAATAAACAATCTGCCCGTCCTTAATGGTCATTTCCGGTATCAGCAGTTTATCCGCGGTGAAAGTGGTTCCTTTCCAGTCTCTGTAAACCTGGCGGACGGTTCGCCAGTCAAAAATTGCGATATCCGCCCTGGCGCCTTCTGAAAGGCAGCCAATGTTTCCTTCCATGTTCATCAGTCTGGCGGGGCGTTCGGTAGTCATTTTGATTACTTCGGTCATGGGAATGCCCATGCAGATATACCGGGACATCAGGTTAGGGAGGGAAAATACAGGCCTTCGGTACATGCTTCCCAGTACCAGATCGGTGCTGCACAGATCCGCGGTAAAGCCCTGTTCCATGGCAGAGAGCATGATATTGAAATCAGCATGTTTTCTGCCTTCGGCGGTGTCAAAAATGACGCCCCGTTTTCTGGCTGCTAAAACGCAGTCGTAAAGTTTTCCATTTTCGTCTAAAATCGTATTTTTGACGCCTTGGTATACGTGTTCGAAGATATCGCCGGGGCGCAGCACATCCAGCACTTCTTTGGCTGGTACGGGAAGATTGGTGCAGTGGACTTCCACCGGGCAGCCGGTTTTTTGGGCAATGCGGACGGTTTCTTTTAAGGGTTCAATGCCAAGACCTCCGGCCAGTTCTTCGCTCTGGCGGATTTTTAATCCCAGAATATTGTCTTTGTTTTCATGGTAAATGCGGCCAATCTTTTCAGGATTGAAGTATTTTGGGTTGATGCATTCGTGATAGCTGGTGGTAACCAGGCCTCCGGAGCAGACCTGCAGGAAACATTTGATTGTCACTTTGCTTCTGGCAATTACCGCTGACCGGAATAATGGGTAACTGGCTGTGCCTGCGGAACAGTCGATGGCCGACGTTACGCCGGTCGGAAGATAGGCTGTATCAGGATAAATGCCTATGTCCGTGCCGTCCTGGAACATGTGGGCATGGGCGTCGATGAGCCCCGGAAATACGTATTTTCCAGCGGCATCGATTACGTGCCTTGCGGGCTCGCCTTCTTCACAGACTGTTATTTTTCCGTTATAGACAGCCACCGGCTTTATTCCGTCCGTTTGGTTTGCAGGATCGATTACGTGGCCGTTTATGATCTTTAAATCCAGCATTCTGTCAGTTTCCTCCCCTTCTTTGTGTCGGTAAAGGTGGGCGCGGTGAGATAATCAATATCGTTGATCGGCCAGGTAGGACTTTTTCCCTCATATACTTCCTGAACGCCCATGGCGGCAAAATAGGAGGCCCGGTGTGCCGCTTCGATGGTATTTCCGCCGATATGGGGATAGATTATCACGTTTTCCAGTGTGAGCAGAGGGTTTGAGGGATCTACCGGTTCTTTGCGGATTGCGTCTAAACCTGCGCCTGCAATCGTCCCATTTTTACAGGCCTGGTATAAATCTTCTTCCACAACACAGCCGCCCCGGGCCGTATTGATTAAAAATGCAGTAGGCTTCATCATTTCCAGCCGTTCCTTATTTATCATATCCCAGGTGATGGGAGTATTGGGAACGTGCAGGGATACAAAATCGCTTTCTTTAAATATGCGGTCCAAGTCCCGCACGACCTCTACACCGTCAGGAAAATCTTTAGCCATTTTATAAGGATCGCAGGCCATCACGTTCATTTCCATTCCCAGTGCCCGCACCGCCAGACGGCTTCCGATATTTCCGCATCCGATGATGCCGAGGGTTTTGCCGTTCAGGGTTATTTTTCTTGTTTTCAGCTTGGCTTTGTAATAGTCCTGTACCCAGGTATTTCTGAGCCGGATCACGTTGCGGCTGCATTCCAGCATTAGCAAAAGGGCTGTCTCGGCCACGGAAGTGCTGTTTGCTGTGGGGGCGTACAGCGTCTGTACCCCGTTGTCGTGGCAGGCTTTTACATCTAAAGCGTCAAAGCCTGCGCCGTGCCGGACGATAACTTTTAGGTTCGGGTTGGCCTCGATCACCTGGCGGGTGACAGGGGTAATCCGGACGATCATCGCATCCGGCCGGTGTTCCTTCATATCGGCCAGGACATCGGCTGTCTCAAAGCCGCGCCCATTGATCAATGTGTGGCCGGCGTCCTTTAAAAGTGCTGCGCCTTCTTCCATGATTTCCTGTGGAAGCAAAATTTTCCATCCCATTGCAGTATCTCTCCTTTTATATTCCATGATATCAGAGCCATTTATGGCTGGTATGGTTTATGGCTGGTATATGTCGTCAATCAGTTCGAATTTCTTTTCCGACAGCGTTTTTTCCACCCAATCCCGTTTTGCAGTTCCGTTTTTGGCCGCTTCCAGTTTTGCCTCATCAGCGGCCTGGAATTTTTTTGCTTCTACCAGGATTTTGGCGGCATCTTTGCGTGGGATTACGATGACGCCGTCCGGGTCAGCCAGAATCACATCGCCGGGATTTACGCTGATGCCTCCGCAGGCAATCGGTACATTCACTTCCCCCGGACCTTCTTTATAGGGGCCGCCGGGGGTGGTTCCTGTGCAGTAAACCGGGAAATCCCATTTGCCGATTTCGTCAATATCCCGGATCGGACCGTCCAGCACGATTCCGGCCGCTTTCTTCGTATATCTGAGAAATGCCATCATAACTTCCCCGATCAGCGCACGGGTATTGTCCTCCTCATTGGACACCACAATTACGTCCCCCTCACTGCAAAAACTGAGGGCCGCATGTAGGGCCAGATTATCGCCTGCCCGGCATTTCACCGTAAATGCAGGCCCGGCCATCATCTGCTCTTTGGGGCTGCTGGCCAGATGGATCCGGGGATTCATGGCGCAGCTCCTGCCCATCACGTCCGCTGCATTGGAAGCCGGAACTGTTTTAAGCTGTTCTATGAGTTCACGGTCCGGCAGATTCCGCTTTAAATAAATTCGCTTTCCTACTGACATAACGCTGTATTCCTTTCTTCACCTTTTCTTGTATTTGCTGTGGTTGTTGTATTTCCGATAGTTTTATTGTAATATAAAATCAACTACAAATAAAACAATGTATTTTTCTATTTTTAACAAAATAATTTTGTGGAGGGAGTTTAATGGATACACAGAGTCTGTATTATTTTTCGGAGCTGGCCAAAGATCTGCATATGACGCGGACTGCCGAAAGGCTGTTCATATCCCAGCAGACCTTGAGCAACCACATCCTGCGCCTGGAGGAATATTACGGCGTCAGGCTGTTAAACAGAAAACCATCCCTTTCTCTTACCTGCGCAGGGGAGTACGTCTTAGGGTTTGCGGAGACATTTAACCGAGAAAGCGCTAATCTGAACGACATTCTGGCGGAAATCCGTCAGGAGGACAGGGGGCTTATCCTGTTTGGAGCCAGCACCCTCCGCATGAGCGCCTGCCTGCCGGACATCCTGCCTGAATTTTCAGCAAAATATCCCAATGTGGAGGTTCGGATTACGGACACCAATTCTAAAAAACTGGAGAAGATGATCTGTAAAGGGGATTTGGATCTGGCAATTGTTTTATCGGGAGAGGAAAATGCCGGTGTGATTAAAACCCATTTGATGTCTGACCAGGTCTATCTGTGCGTAACTGGGCGGCTTCTGGAAAAATACTATGGAGACGAGGCATCCGAACTGATAAAGAATGGGCTGAAAGGGGCGGATGTAAAGGATTTTTCAGAACTTCCTTTCTGTATGCTGGATAACCGCATGGGACAGAATATAAAGAAATGTTTTGATGCAGCGGGGATTGTGCCCAATATTTATACCACAAGCGAGTATATGCAGATCAGCGCTTCCATCGGTTTAAAGGGGCTGGCGGCATTTTTTACAACGCGGACAGGCCTTTTAAATCTGAAAGGCGGTATGCCGGAGGATATTTATACATTCCCCCTTAACTGCAACGGCCGCCCCTTTGTCCAGGATATATCCATAATACGTCATAAGGACAGATACCGGACCGGTTACAGCCAGTATTTTTATGATTTGATTCTGACGTATTTCCGGGAGGCGGAGCGGCTGTCTATTGATGAACTTTTAAACTCCCGGAGGGAGCAGAGTAGTTCCGGCATTAAAAATCCCGTTTCATCTGCTCCATACTGAGTGATTGATTATCAACTGCCCTCATGGTGGCCAGGATTCCGTCCAAATGATCGTATTCGTGCTGCAATAATTCCGATAAACCGCCTTCCAGGGACATTTCACAGGGTTTAAAGTTTTCGTCCAGATAGTGGATTACGGCCCGTTTGTGGCGTTCCACTTTGACGATGAGGCCGGGGAATGACATGCAGTCGTCCCAGAGAATATATGTTTCATCGTCGGGGAAGGTAAGGCTTGGATTGATGAATATGCAGGGTTTATCCAAATACATATAGAGCAGACGTTTATGGACGCCTATCTGGGGCGCGGCCACCGCTCTTCCGGCTCCGTATGTTTTTCTGAAATCCATCAAGGTGTCGTGCAGGTCATTTACCCATATCTTAACATCTTCGCGCTCGGACGGAAGGATTTCTTCACTTCTCTCGTATAGCCGGGGATTTCCCAGCTTTAGAATTTCCTTTATCATAATCTGTATAAGACCTCCTCATTTGCTGTATGTGCTGCGGTTCCACTATGGAGCTGCTTTTTAGTTAGTTTAAGTATACGACAGGAAGGGGATTTTTTACAACTGAAAAGAGATTTCTGAAAAATACCTGTATTTTACGCCTTTAAAACTGCATAAAATCAGCCGGAAGGCAGAAAAATGATCATAGATATTAGTCAGCCAATCAGGTGTATTTGCCTTTTTGGCAGGCATAAACACCGGCTTTTTACAGTGTTGTAAAAAATATCAACGACAATCAAAGGAGGATTTAAATATGTCTTTAATCGGCAAAGAGATCAGTGATTTTACAGTGCAGTCATTTATGGATGGTAATTTTAAAACAATAACAAAGCAGGATGTTCTTGGTAAATGGTCTGTGTTCTTCTTCTACCCCGCAGATTTTACCTTTGTCTGCCCCACAGAGCTGGAGGATTTGGCCAATAAATATGAAGAGTTTCAGAAAATAGGCTGTGAGATCTACAGCGTTTCCTGCGATACTCATTTTGTCCATAAAGCATGGCACGATACTTCAAAGACCATTAAGAAGATCAAGTATCCCATGCTGGCCGATCCTACAGGAAGACTTGCCAGGGATTTTGAGGTGATGATCGAGGCGGACGGATTAGCGGAAAGAGGAAGCTTTATTGTGAATCCGGAAGGAAAGATCGTAGCCTACGAAGTGATTGCCGGAAATGTGGGAAGAAATGCGGACGAGCTGTTCCGCCGCGTACAGGCATCCCAGTTCGTAGCAGAGCACGGCGACCAGGTGTGTCCTGCAAAATGGCAGCCGGGTGCAGAAACCCTGAAACCCAGCCTTGATCTGGTCGGCTTGCTGTAAGGAGCGCTTATGCAGGTAACAGAAGATTTATATGATGTCATAATTGTTGGGGCGGGGCCGGCCGGGCTTTCCGCCGCCATCTATATGGCCAGGGCAAAATATAAAGTCCTCGTTTTGGAAAAAGAACACATTGGAGGACAAATTACCATTACCTCGGAAATCGTCAATTATCCAGGTGTGGAGCGCACCAGCGGAAATGAGCTGACGCATTCTATGAGAATCCAGGCCGAGGCGTTCGGCGCGGAATTCGCCATTGGAGAAGTCCTGGACATGGAGTTAAAAACAGAGATTAAGACGCTCCACACCACCAAAGGGAATTACCGGGCGTTAGGGATCATACTGGCAACCGGAGCTAATCCCCGGAAATTGGGATTTAAGGGTGAAAAAGAATTTCAGGGCCGGGGAGTTGCTTACTGCGCCACCTGCGATGGGGAATTTTTCACGGGCAAGGAAGTTTTTGTGATCGGCGGCGGATTTGCTGCGGTGGAAGAAGGTATTTTCCTGACAAAATATGCTGAAAAAGTTACGCTGATCGTCAGAGAGGAAGATTTCACCTGCGCCAAAACGGTTTCAGACCAACTGAAACGCCAGGACAAAATTTCTTCTGTTTTCAATACGGAAATCATGGAAGTGAGCGGAAAAAATGCCGTCACCTATGTCAGATTCAAGAACAACCAAACCGGAGAGGAATGGAGCCGTGACGCCAAAAACAACTCTGTTTTCGGAGTTTTTGTATTTGCAGGATATGTTCCCAATACCGGATGGATCAGGGATGTGGAAATAGATCCCCACGGCTATATCATCACGGACAGGGATCAGAAAACAAGTCTGGACGGCGTTTATGCGGCAGGTGATGTGTGCATAAAAAATCTCCGCCAGGTAGTGACCGCAGTCTCCGACGGAGCTGTAGCAGCCACCTCTCTGGAAAAGTATGTATCGGAACTGCATCATAAGCTGGACCTGCCCGAACTGGTCCGCAAACAGGAGGAAACCGGTCGCACGGAAACCAGTCGCACGGAAACAGGTCAAACGGAAACCGGACATTCAGGAAGTATCCGGCCCGGAGAAACACCGTCCGGCCGGACAATCCCGGCGAATGGCATTTCTGCTGAAAATAGAACTGGCCCGGAGCAGGAATCGGATGATGGACACGGATTTTTCAGCAGCAAAATCAAAAAGGACCTGGAGCCGGTCTTTGCAAAATTCCAAAACAAGGTGATTGTAAAGGCCTGGCTGGACGACACCTCCCTTTCCGGAGAAATCGGGAATTTTATGGGGGAATTGGAGGATCTGACGGAAAAAGTCATTTGCGAAAAAATCAGGGTTCCCCAGGAGGAGCGGTCAGGGCGCGGAATTCTTCCTGCCATGGAAATCTGCCGGGAAGACGGCAGCAGCAGCGGCATTTTCTTTCATGGTGTGCCGGGCGGACATGAGTTCAATTCCTTTATCATCGCCTTATATAACACAGCAGGTCCCGGTCAGCAGGCAGAACCGGAAATAGTACAGAAATTGGAGCAGGTTCATGAAAAGACGAATATAAAGGTTATGGTCTCCCTGTCCTGTACCATGTGCCCGGAAGTGGTGATGGCAGCCCAGAAAGCAGCGTCTTTATCCGATTATATAGAGGCTGAAATGATCGATCTGATGCATTATCCGGATTTAAAGGAACAGTATGCAATCATGAGCGTACCCTGCATGGTTATCAATGACAGCGATGTTTATTTTGGAAAGAAAAGCCTGGCTGAGCTGGCTGATATTCTGACGAAAAATTGAGGATAAAATTGAGATTTAATTAGTGAAAGTTACGCAGAAAAGCGGGACGAGGGGACGGACTGGATGTTTGGATGGGGGCGGGCCAAGGGGAATCCTTCGGGGATGAAAACCAGCTTCCAACCGTAAGTGAAACTAAGGCTCCAGGAATAGAAAAAGACGGTCCGATGCCCATTCACGGTAAACTCTTTATGGGACTTTACCGTTCAGTGGGCATCTCAGAAACTGATTCGGTCTTCAGTTTCTGCCCGTCTTTTTCCATCCCTGGAGCCTAAGTTTCACTAACGGTTTGAACTGTACCCCTTGTCAAGGACATTTTTAAAGGCGGGGCGATTTATTTTTGGTCGCCTCTTTTGCGCTTGTATCC
>NZ_WQPN01000076.1 GCF_018785315.1 Clostridium sp. MCC353
CACGGCGGTGCAGACGGAACGGATGTAACCGAAAACTACAGCATCACCCCGGAGGCCGGAACGTTAACCATTACCAAGAGGCCGGTAACCATTAATGTAGAAAACAAAGAATTCTCATATAATGGAGAACAGCACAGCGTAGGCTACAATGTGGTTAAGGCAGATCAGAACAGTGGATTATTAAAAGACCATAAGGAAAAAGTAACCCTTGTAAATGATAAGCAGGTCTTCGTATGTGACGAAGCAGTAACGGTAAGTTCTGTGACAATCGAATCAGACGGAGTTGATAAGACCGGAAACATAACGAACGTAGCTGAGAATAAAGCTGAAAACAATCCGGTAGGAACTGTAGTCATCCGTCATGGAGGCGCAAACGGTGTAGACGTAACAGAAAACTATACAATCGAGACGAAAGCCGGAACTCTGACAATCAATCCAAGGCCGGTAACCATCACAGCCGAAACAAATGACGATTTCGTGTACAACGGAATGGAACACAAAGTAGGCTACCAGGTATCCGATCCAGGAACGGATAAAGGTCTGTTAAGCGGTCATACGGAAGTTGTAGAACTGAAAGACAACACCCGGACATTTGTGGGCGGTAATGACGTATTGGTAGATACTGTAACGATCAAATCCGGTGAAACGGATGTTACAGGAAACTACGATATTACAAAGCAGAAGGGCCACATCAATGTAAACGCGGCAACTGGAATTGAAATTGTGATTACAGCAGCCAGTGCAGATAAAGTATATGACGGAGCCCCGTTAACAGCATCCCATTATACGGTAAATGAAGAGAATCTTTTACCGGGAGATGATGTATATGCAGTAATTTCCGGAAGTATCACAGAAGTAACTCCAGGAGTGACAGCAAATAACCAGATCGAAAGTTATGAAATTCGTCATGGTGGTCCGGACGGCGCAATTGTGACAGAGAACTATGAGGTTAGTGAAGTTCCTGGAACCTTAACAATTAATCCGAGGCCGGTAACTGTGACAGCGGAAACCAATGACAGCTTCGTATATGACGGAACTGAGCACAGTGTAAGTTACACCGTATCCAAACTTGGAGAAAACGAAGGCTTGTTAAGCGGCCATACAGAAGTCGTAGAGCTGGAAGGCAATACAAGAACTTATGTCGGTGGCAATCAGGTGACGGTAAAATCAGTAAAGATCATGGCAGACAAAGCTGATATGACAAAGAACTATGATATTAAGAAAGATGACGGCCATATCAGTGTCAGCAAGGCAACAGGAATCGACATCACAATCACGGCAGGAGATGCAGAAAAAGTATATGATGGAACCCCATTAACGGAATCCGGATATACAGTGAATAAAGAAAACCTTTTGCCGGGAGATGAAGTCTATGCGGTAACATCCGGAAGTATCACAGACGTGACCCCAGATGCGAAAGACAACAACCTGATTTCCAGCTATGTGATCCGCCACGGTGGAAAAGATGGAGTAGACGTAACAGAAAACTACAATATTACTCCAGTACCGGGAACCTTGAAAGTAACTCCAAGACCAGTAACTATTACAGCAGGAACTAATAATGACTTCATATATGATGGAACGGAGCACAGTGTAAGCTATACAATAGCTGAATCTGATAAAGAAACCGGACTGGTCAAAGGCCATACAGCAGAGGTTGATCTTATTGGAAATAAGAGAACCTTCGCTGGAGAAAATCCTGTAGAAGTTGGAACTGTTAAGTTACTGGCCGGTGAAGCCGATGTGACATCTAATTATGAAGTGATTAGGGTATTAGGCCACATTAAGGTTAGTGAAGCAACTGGAAGAGTTATCACCATAACAGCTCCGAGTGCTAATAAAGTTTATGACGGAACACCTCTTACGGCTGTTCAGTGTGAAGCGACGGGAAATTTGTTTGAAGGTGATTCGATTCATGTCAATGCAACCGGCAGTATTACCGATGTGAGTGATAACGCAGTAAATAATAACCCTGTAGGAAAAGTTACTATCATGCATGGCGATGTAGATGTAACGGCTAACTATGATATTACTCCAATTGCCGGAACTTTGCGCATTGATCCGAGACCGGTAACCTTTACTGCTGAAACAAAATCCTTCCCTTATGATGGGAAAGAGCACAGTGTGTCATACTTTGTGTCAGAACCGGGAGAGGACACAGGACTGTTGTCAGGTCATAAGGCTGAAAACGTAACTCTTATCGGAGCAACCCAGAAGTTTGTTGGAACTTATCCGGTTCAGGTTGATACAGTAAGCATCAGCGACGGTAAGGATGATAAGACGTCCAACTACAGTATCACTCGGGTAGACGGACAGATCATCATAAACAAGGTGACTGACAAAGCGATCACGATCAAAGCCAAAGATGCTGCGAAGGTCTATGACGGAACCCCATTAACGGAACCTGGTTTTGAGTTAACAAACGGAACCCTGTTTGAAGGCGATAAGATTTATGTGGAAGCAACCGGAAGCATCACCGAAGTGTCAGAATCCACTGTCGGAAACAACCCGTTAGGAAAGATTGTCATAAGACACGGCGGTGCAGACGGAACGGATGTAACCGAAAACTACAGCATCACCCCGGAGGCCGGAACGTTAACCATTACCAAGAG
>NZ_WQPN01000077.1 GCF_018785315.1 Clostridium sp. MCC353
CCAACGGATTCCGCTCTGCCCGGTGCCCCCCTCCAAGCAGGCCTCCGCCCCCGTCCGTCCCCATTTCCAGGATTCACGGCGTAACTTCCTCAACTAAATAAAGATTCCCCACCTATTCTTTAGTTAGTTCGGTATTTCCATTATGATTACCGCAATAAATCCCTTTTTTAATTGGAGAGATCAAAAATCCGATAACGATTCCGAGCAGGGAGGCGGCGGCTATAACCAGGATTTTGTCTGATGGGCACCATTCCTTATTAAAGAACTCTTTCATATATTTTCTCCTTTCGATAAAAAAATCATATAAAAAAGTATAAGAAGATTTCTGCTAAAAAACAAGGCCTGACAGAGTAAGATTATAAATTGTGGTAATAAAATATTTCCAGTATTTCCGTTTTTTTATAATACTGCCGTTTTTTTGCCTGCTGACTAAAAATATGGGGAATTACAAACCGGACAGGTTGATCTGATCCCAATAAAAAAGCACACTGCACAAATCAATAGCAATACTGCGGATGCATAGATTAAATATCCTTTTTGAAACTTTCTTGCCGGTTTTAACAGGCATACTACGATAAATAGTATAAGTGATGCCAGAAAACATACAGCCGGGTAACCGGTCTGCTCATCCATATGCCCTGCGGCCAGGGTGGGGGCGATGGACAATTTGTAGAGAAGGCAGAATATAATGCCGATGAATGTCTCAGCAAAGACTGCCGTCTTAAATAAACGCTTCATTTAAAATCCTCCTCATTTTCACCCGTTTATATAGCATTTTACCAGCAGACAGAATGCGGACCGGGAGCCAGGCGGGTGGATGGCTGGATCTTTTTCATTGGGGATGGAGAAAATATCACTATATGGAAAAATGCCGTCCAAACAGAATGATCAGACATTCCGGTTGAACGGCATTATTTAATCGGATCCTATATAACAGTTAAAATGTCTTATGCGCGCAGTTCGATTCCCATTCCCTGGAGACCATTTAAGATCTTCTTCATGGCTGCTCCAACTTCGTCATCCGTCAACGTTCTGTCACTTGCGCGGAATACGATGGAATAGGCTACCGACTTATGGCCTGCCAGGATTTGTGCTCCTTCATAAATATCGAATAACTGGTAGCTCTCCAGAATCTTACCGCCCCTCTGTGCGATAACGTCTTCAATCTGTCCAACCAGAATATTTTTTGGCACCACCATGCTGATATCTCTGGTAACGGCCGGATATTTGGCGATTCCCGTGTATTTCCTGTCGAAATCTGCAAATGGAATCACATTGGGCATATCCAGGACAGCCACATAGGTTCTTTCACCGATTTTATAATTGTCGGCCACATCAGGATGAATCTCACCGATATATCCTAAAGTAACTCCTTCATATACGATATCCGCCTTTCTGCCCGGATGCAGATATGGACGGTCAGCCTGGGGATCATAGTGGACTTTCTTCTTCATACCCAGCTTATCAAACAGCTCTTCCACCACGCCTTTCATGGTAAAGAAATCGCCCTCTCCGTACATTCCCAGCGTAAACTGCATCCTTTCGTCCGGAAGTTCCGTAAGCGGAAGGCTCTTAGGCAGGTAAATGTTCGCCAGTTCGTATAATTTAACATCCTTATTTCTTCTATTATAATTAGTCGACAAAGAAGTCAGCAGGCCATTTAACGGAGAAGTTCTCATGATGGAGAAATCCTCACCCAAAGGATTTAAAATGGTTACGGTCTTTCTCAGCCGGCAGTCTTCCGGAAGCAGGAGCTTATCAAATGCTTTCGGGCTCTCGAATGAGTATGTCATGCTCTGGCTGAATCCGGAAAACTCCGCCACTTCCCGGGCCACTTCTTCTATTCTCAGCTTGTATGACAGTTTTCCTGTTGTAGCCTCTCCAGACGGAAGCGTGGTAGGAATATTATCGTATCCGTAGAAACGGGCAACCTCTTCCGCGATATCTGCCGGCCGCTCCAAATCCTGACGGAAACTTGGAACCAGGACTTCCTGAGTTTCTTCATCAAATCCCAGGTCCAGTTTTTGGAAGTAGCCTTTCATGGTGTCCCCGTCAATTTCCGTTCCTAACAGGCTGTTGATCTTTTCCGCATTGAAAGGAATTCTTCTGCCTTCCCGTTTTACCGGATATACATCGATCATTCCTCCGATCACCTCACCAGCCCCTAATTCTTCAATCAACTGGCATGCCCGGTCAATAGCCGCCTGGGCGTTGTTAGGATCCAGGCCCTTTTCAAACTTTCCTGACGCATCTGTCCTGAGACCCACTTTCTTTGCGGAAAGACGGATATTGGTTCCGTTGAAACAGGCTGCTTCAAATACCATAGTTTTTACATCATCCGTAATCTTGGAGTTTTCACCGCCCATGATTCCGGCAATACCCACTTCCTTTTCACCGTCATTGATCATGAGTACGGTACTGTCAAGCTTTCTCTCCTGTCCGTCCAGGGTCTGGAATGTATCACCGTCCGCGGCGCATTTTACAACGATCTCATGGCCTGCCAGCAGGTCGTAGTCAAATGCATGCATAGGCTGGCCGTATTCTTCCATCACGTAGTTTGTGATATCCACGATATTGTTGATCGGACGGATGCCGCTGGCTGCCAAACGCCTCTGCATCCATACAGGAGACGGCGCAAGTTTAATATTTTTAACCATTCTGGCGCAGTATCGCGGACAGAGTTCCGTATTTTCAATACGTACTTTCAGATAATCGTTGATATCTTCTTCGTTCCCTGTTGATGTCACCACAGGAGGTACAAATTTTTTATTAAATGTGGCGGCAGCTTCTCTTGCAATACCAAGTACACTGTAGCAGTCCACGCGGTTGGATGTGATCTCATATTCAAATACCACATCCCGCAGTCCCAGCAGTTCCACCGCATCCGCACCGATTACGGCATCTTCCGGAAGGATATAAATTCCACTTTCCGGAGCGTCCGGGTACATGTCTCTGGAAGATCCCAGCTCTTCGATTGAGCACATCATGCCGCAGGATTCAATTCCCCTCAATTTACCCTTTTTAATCCGGATACCGTCCTCCGGAAGGGGGCCGCCGTCGTGTCCGCCTGCGACTTTACCGCCGTCTAACACAACCGGAACCTTATCTCCCTCTTTTACGTTGGGCGCTCCTGTAACGATCTGAACGGATTCCGTGCCGATGTTAACCTGACAAATAATCAGTTTATCAGCGTCAGGATGGCGCTCGATCTTTGTGATCTGGCCCACCACGATTTTCTCTAAATTTTTATCCAGGGCTTCATAGCCTTCTACCTTTGTTCCTGACAATGTCATTGCGTCTGTATATTCCTGAGCAGTCACATCCAAATCCGGAACATATGCTTTTATCCATGATAATGCTGTGTTCATTTGAAAAATCTCCTTTTTTATTTTACTGACCTGGTCATTTAACTTAAAGCCTCAAGGCATTTAACTTAAAGCCTCAAGGCATTTTACAAAATGCCTTGAGGGTCGATGTAAAAATCGATGTTAATATGCCTATAAAATCAAATCAACGCATATTCTAAACCTTCAAGTTAAAATTGTTTCAGGAAACGAATGTCGTTCTCATACAGCAGACGCATATCGTCTATCTCATATTTTAAAAGCGCAATGCGCTCAAGTCCCACGCCAAATGCGAAACCGGAATATTCCTCCGGGTCAATTCCGCACATTTCAAGCACATGTGGGTGCACCATTCCGCAGCCCAGAATCTCAATCCAGCCTGAGCCCTTGCAGAAACGGCATCCTTTTCCACCGCATTTAAAACAGGTAACATCCACTTCCGCGCTGGGCTCTGTGAATGGGAAATGATGGGGCCGGAATTTGACCTTTGTCTCTTCCCCAAACAGCTCTTTTGCAAATTCAGCCAGGGTTCCTTTTAAGTCGGCAAATGTAATATGTTTATCAATTACCAGACCTTCAATCTGATGGAAGGACGGAGAATGGGTCGCATCCACTTCGTCGGAACGGAACACACGGCCGGGGGCGATCATACGGATCGGCAGTTTTCCCTGCTCCATTACTCTGGCCTGAACCGGAGAGGTCTGTGTTCTAAGCACAATATCTTTATTGACATAGAAGGTATCCTGCTCATCCTTTGCCGGATGGTTGGCCGGAATGTTCAATTTTTCGAAATTATACAGATCATATTCCACTTCCGGTCCTTCCACAACCTCATACCCCATGCCTACGAATATACGCTCCACTTCTTCCAAAGCGATGGTATTGGGATGGCTGTGTCCAATGTTGCTCTTCTTGGCAGGCAGAGTGACATCGATCACTTCTTTCTTCATCTGCTCTTCCCTGGCTTTTCTGGCAAGGGACTGCTTTGTCTCTTCCATTTTCGCTTCAATGGCTTCCCGGGCATCATTTACCATCTGGCCCACTTTCGGACGCTCTTCCGGGGCAACATCTTTCATACTCTTCAATACGGTGGTCAGCTGCCCCTTCTTGCCCAGGTACGCAACCCGGATTTCATTTAACTTTTCAAGGGCATCAGAAGCTTCAATCTGTTTTAATGCTTCTTCTTTGATTTTTTCTAACTGCTCTCTCATTTTTTCCTCCATTTCATTTGTATTCCATAGAAAAATATTTCTGTGAAATAAAAAAACTCCATCCCAAATAGGGACGAAGTTAAATTCGCGGTACCACCCTGATTCCTGCCGGACAGACCGGACAGACACTCGGCATACAAAATATGCATGTACACATAAATATCTATACAAAATGTGTATACAGACTTTGCATCAATACGTAACGTGTATAAACGGCAGAACCTACTGGCACATAAAACGGTTCAATCCTGCAGCTCCGGCGGGAATTTCGAACACTTATCTGAACTAAAGGGAATTTTCAGCCGGTGACTCCCTCTCTCTGCTAGAAAATAAATGTCTACTGACGCTTTCACAGCTTTTTATTATATTATTTTATAAAATCTGAATATCATTTTAGCACATCTAAAAAAAATGTCAAGATTAGACTTGATAACTCAGTAAAAACAGTGTAAAATAAGTTTCCATTGACAACTGTTGCATATGACAACTATTGGTCTGTATAGAAAGGAACTCATTATGCTCAATCCCATCAACATCATAAGGCGCTCTGAGCAAAGCTACATAAGAAGCCGGGTGGAGGCGCACGGCCTTCATCCTCTGGACGCGCTCACCCTCTATGTCCTGATGACAAGGAATTCGTGCAATCAGGATTCGCTCTGCTGTGAGATGAATGTGGATAAAGGCCGGATCGCCAAAACGGTTTCACGCCTGGAAGAAGGCGGTTATCTGGTCAGAAGCGTCAATCTTCACAACAAGCGGGAAAAACTGCTTCATCTGACCGACAGCGGAAAAGAGATGGTCTCCGTGGTCCGGCAGATTTTTGATGACTGGAATGCCATCTGTTTTAGGGGATTCTCCCCTGAAGAACAGGCCCAGTACAACTCATTTTTAAAACGAATTGCGCAAAATGCCGCGGAAAGCCGAAAGGAGTTAAGACAACATGATTAAAAATCTGACCGAGGGCAATCCCTTAAAAACTTTATTTTTCTTTGCACTGCCAATGCTGGCCGGAAATCTGTTCCAGCAGCTTTACAACATGGTGGATTCCATGGTAGTCGGGCGTTTTGTGGGCTCCGACGCCCTGGCGGCCGTAGGCTCTTCCTTCCCCATAGTATTTCTGGCAGTCGCCTTAGCCAGCGGATTATCCATGGGGTGTACCGTTGTTGTTTCCCAGCAGTTCGGCGCCGGGCAGATCAGGGAAATGAAGACCACAATTTCCACTGCGGTCATTTCTCTCTTCGTTCTGGGCGCCATCATTATGGTCATCGGAGAGCTGCTGGCCCTTCCGCTTTTGTCCCTGCTTAAAACGCCGGACAATATTATCGACAGCTCTTTAAGCTATTTGAGGATTTATTTTGGCGGCGTGATCTTTTTGTTCCTGTATAATGCGCTGAATGCCATTTACAATGCCCTTGGAGACAGCAAAACACCGCTCTTATTTTTGATGGTATCCACGCTGACCAATATTGTGCTGGATCTCACATTTGTCATTAAATTCAACATGGGAGTGGCTGGTGTGGCCTGGGCCACCCTGATCGCCCAAGGCATGTGCGCCGTGTTCTCTTTTATTGTGCTGGTCAAAAGAATTGTCAATATGCCGGATGAAATGGATTATCCCGCCATTCCCAAAAGGCCTCTCTTCCATTCGTCTGCTGTCCGCAGAATTGCAAAGGTCGGAGTGCCTTCCATGATACAGCAGTCCATTGTCTCCTTCAGCATGCTGATGATGCAGGGTCTGGTAAACTCCTATGGTTCCACCTTTATCGCAGGCTATACGGCAGCAACCAAAATCGATACCCTGGCCATGATGCCGAATATGAACTTTTCCAATGCCATGTCCAGCTATACCGCTCAAAATATCGGCGCCAACAAACCGGAACGCGTCAGACAGGGATACCGGGCCAATCTGTTCATGGTGTTGATTTTCAGCATTATTATCACCACTGCCATTTTCCTGTTCGGCCCGAACCTGCTTCATTTATTTATGGATTCCAATACGGATACGGAGGCCATCAACTACGGCATGAAATACATGACCACAGTCTCCACCTTTTACATTCTGATGGGCGTTATGTTTTCCTCCAACGGGCTGCTGCGGGGCGCCGGAGATATGAGGGCATTTATGGCAAGTTCCCTTTTCAACCTGTTTTCCCGCGTTGCCATGGCCTATTCCCTGGCTCATTTCATCGGCGAAGACGCAATTTGGTGGTCCATCCCCATCGGCTGGGCAATTGGATCCGCTATTTCGTTCGGACGTTACCGCAGTGGGAAATGGGAAAATGCTAAAGTTATTGAATAAGAATTGGGATTTAATTGGTGAAAGTTACGCAGGAAAGCGGGACGAGGGGACGGAGGTTGGGCTGGGGGTTTGGAAGGGGCCGGGCTGGCCGGAATCCAACGGCACTGG
>NZ_WQPN01000078.1 GCF_018785315.1 Clostridium sp. MCC353
CCCGAACACGATGGTTAAGACCTGAGCGGCCGATGGTACTATATTGGAAACGATATGGGAGAGCAGGTGGCTGCCGGATTAAAAATGGGCTTATAGCTCAGCCGGTTAGAGCGCACGCCTGATAAGCGTGAGGTCGGTGGTTCGAGTCCACTTAAGCCCATTGATTTTGAAAAAGATCAGAGTTGAATATAGAAAACAGGAATGGTGACAGCACAGACCATTAAATATGGGGGTGTAGCTCAGTTGGGAGAGCACCTGCCTTGCAAGCAGGGGGTCAAGAGTTCGAATCTCTCCATCTCCATTTG
>NZ_WQPN01000079.1 GCF_018785315.1 Clostridium sp. MCC353
GATTTGGGTTTCAGTTTCTGCCCGTCTTTTTCCATCCCTGGAGCCTAAGTTTCACTAACGGTTTCCAGATGGCTTTCATCTCCGACGGATTCCGCTCCCCAGGGCCGCCTCCAAACATCCAATCCCGTCTCCGCTCCCTCGTCCCGCTTTCCTGCTGGTTTTTCTCTGGCTAAAGTAATTAAAAGCAAATTTAACATAAAAGGTGATTAACATAAAGGGTGAGGGCATTTTCGAAAATGGCTTCGCCTTTTAATGTAAATCCCCACACCATTTAACATCAACCCTGAAGGCATTTTCGAAAATGCCTTGACCTTTTACTGTTAATCCCCACCTCAATCAAACAATTCTTTGCTTTTTCTATGTTTCTTCCCAATCTTTTTTATCTGTAGCTCAGCCGGTAAACAGCCATGAAGACGGGGAATCCGGGGCAGGCGGCCGTGGATGAGAGGAATTGGGGGGCATATGCAGACCCTTAGAAATACTTGGTCTTCAAGGGCGAAAAAA
>NZ_WQPN01000009.1 GCF_018785315.1 Clostridium sp. MCC353
TAGAATTTTCAGGGTTTTACATACTGTTCAATCTTTAATTATCAAGGTTCATTCTGTGTTGTTGTTTTCAACAGCAACTCAATTAGTATATCATGTCGAAATGTGTTTGTCAACAACTTTTTAAATCTTTTTTTCAAACTCGTTTGCCGCATTCAGCAGCGGAGTTTATATTATCATATCTGACAGAAGTTGTCAATCACTTTTTTGTATTATTTTGTCTAAAAGTTTTTAACGTCTTCTTTGTTATGTTTCTTTTTAAAAAGCGGAGAAAGAGGGATTTGAACCCTCGCGCCGGTTGCCCGACCTACACCCTTAGCAGGGGCGCCTCTTCGGCCTCTTGAGTATTTCTCCGTAGTTTTAAAATGAGTTCATAACTCGATATGATTGTCTGAATCTATTACTTTTTCAGACGCATTGACAATTATACTAGAGAAGACAAGCATTGTCAACCCGTTTTTGTAATTTTTTTTCACATATTCTTATTGATTTCATTTTGAATACTGTTATGTACTATATCTGCTATTTGTTTTGTTTTTAATCCCATATATTGTTCCGGATAAATAGGCGGAAGATAGCGTACTTTTACATTTACCTTATTAATAGAAGGAATATCAAATGGTTTATAGCAGTCAATCAGAGCTACCGGAACAATCGGACATCTGGCATTTACTGCACTTTTAAATGTCCCTCCTTTAAAATCCAGAATGCTGTTTTCCTGTTTGCTTCTGGTTCCCTCTGCGAAAATCACATAGTTACGGCCTTGTTTCACTTCTTCTGTCATCTTATTAATTATGGTAAGGGAGGAGCGGATATCTTTCCTGTCGATTGCCATACCCCTTAACAGTTCAATAACCTGTTTCACTAATATAATATTAGAAGCCTCTTTTTTTACGACGACACCAAATGGTTTAGGGCAGGTATCTATAATGGCCAGCATATCAAATAATCCCTGATGATTTGGAAAAAATATAAATCCGTTTTCTTTTGGTATATTTTCTTCTCCGCTGCCCTCTACTGCCACTCTTCCTGATTTGTTGACCCGTTTTACAATTGTTCTCAGATAATTATATCGTTCCTCTTCTGTATGGGGATCTTTTGGACGGCCTAATTTCCATATATGATACATCCATCCCGGAACTCTTATAATATTTCTAATTACCATCAGCATAATTCTTTTCATATTTTAGTCTCATTTCTGTTCATTATATTTATTATACTGCGATAAGCCAGGTAATTCAATTTATTATGACCATGAATGTAAGAAATTAGTAATTGACTTTTGTAACATTTAGGTATATTATTGTATTAAGTAAGTAGTACAATAATACAGGAGGTGACAATATGCCATGGTCATTTGAAAGTGATCGTCCCATTTATACACAGCTATTAGAGAAAATAAGGCTTAATATTATCTCCGGGACTTATCCAATCGGCAGTAAGCTGCCGTCTGTCAGAGATTTAGCAGCGGAAGCTGCTGTTAATCCTAATACAATGCAGAAAGCGCTGGCGGAACTGGAACGGAGTGGATTAATTTACTCACAACGGACCTCAGGAAGATATGTTACGGAGGATGCAGGTATGATTCAGAAAATAAAAGAGGACATGGCTCAGGAAAAAATCGAAGAATTTATGAAACTCATGAAGCAGATCGGTTTTGAACCTGAGGAGATTTGTATTTTAATTGAAAAGACAATAAAGGAGGGGAAATTATGAGTCCCATATTCGAATGCAGCCATTTGACTAAGTGGTTTGGATCTACAAGAGCTTTATATGACCTCAGTTTAGAAGTGGAACCGGGAAGGATTGTCGGGCTTTTGGGGCCAAATGGAAGCGGAAAATCAACTTTATTAAAGATGGCCAATGGATTGCTGGTTCCAAAAAGCGGAAGTATTAATGTCTGCGGACTTCCGGTGGGCTTGGAAACAAAATCTCATATCTCCTATCTTCCGGATAAGAATTATCTGAATAACTGGATGACAATTACACAGTTAATCGATATGTTTCATGATTTTTACAGCGATTTTGACAGGAATAAGGCGTATGAGATGCTGCAGAGGCTTGATATCAACGCAAAAGACTGCATGAAGACTATGTCCAAGGGAACGAAAGAAAAGGTTCAGCTCATTTTGGTCATGAGCAGAAAAGCGGATCTCTATCTGTTAGATGAGCCGATCGGCGGAGTGGACCCGGCTACAAGGGATTATATATTGAACACCATTATTTCAAATTATAATGAAGATGGTTCTGTTATTATTTCTACTCATCTCATTTCAGACATTGAACAAGTGCTGGATGATGTTATTTTTCTTAAAGAAGGGGAATTGGCGCTCTATTCTACCGTAGATGATATCCGTGTGAAATATGGAAAGTCTGTGGATGCGCTTTTCAGGGAGGTGTTCAGATGTTAAGTAAATTAATGAAACAGGACTATTTGTCCACGAGACGATTATTTTTTCCGTCTTATCTTGTTTTTATCATTATATCTGTGTTAAATAAAATTTTGCTGGAAGTGGCCTATACTACGGCCCAGCCGAAAGATGCGCTTGAAATTATTTCTGTTATAGGTTTAACTCTTTATGTAATCTCAATTGTTGCATTATTCGTTGTGACTTATGTTTTTATATGTATGCATTTTTACCGGACGATGTCGGGAGAACAGGGGTATTTGACCCATACGCTTCCAGTCAAAACCAGAACTGTTATTAACTCTAAACTTTTTAACTCGGTTATCTGGCAGATTGGTACATTTGTATTGGTTATGCTGTCATTGCTTCTGCTTTTAGCGGGTGAATTGGATGGACTGGATTTTCAGAGTATTTTTTCACATTATAAACATTTTGTTGAAACCAATATGTATATGAGTGTTGGCGCATTCAACGTTGAAATAATTATTACCTGTTTTATCAGCCTGTTCAGTTCTTCTCTCATGTTTTACTGTTCAATCGCCATTGGGCATCTCTTTAATAAGCATAAAGTTGGCGGAGCTGTGATCGCATATATTGGCATTTATATGATTCTTCAAATGCTGGGAACCATATTGATGTTTATGAGCGGATTCCTAACCATTATTAATGGGGATGCTGCAGATTTCTATTATGTTTATAATAGAATAATGATTTATTCAATTATCATGAGTATTATAACAACAGTTATTATGTATTTTGTTACGGAATATATTTTCAGAAAAAGATTAAATATGGAGTAATGGATCGGGGATGCGTATTGCATCCCTGTTTTTAACTTGTTTAAATGAATTTGAAAATATATAATAATACAAAACAGGTTATTTTTCTACAGAAAGGAACGAAATTATGAAAAAGATATTAGCCATTTCCGGAGGAGGAAGACCAAATGGAAACACGGCTCAGCTTGTCAAAGAATTTGTAAAGGGGACCTTGGATGCGGGGCATAAAACTGAAGTCATACCTTTAAATAAAATACAGGTTAACGGCTGTATCGGGTGTAATGCCTGTCGGTATGGAAAACCTTGTGTGCAAAAAGATGATTTTAATGATCTTGTTCCTAAAATTAAGGAGGCTGATTTAATCGTATTCGCTTCACCATTGTATTTTTGGACCATATCTTCTAAGATTAAGGCATTTATTGAACGTTTTTACTGTATAGCAGAACAAGATCCGAATCCCCCCTTAGGAAGATATGAAAAATATCCTATACATGACTGTGCTCTTCTTATGACATCCGCAGATAATTATTTCTGGACTTTTGAGCAGGTGGTTTCTTACTATAAGTTCACTCTGATAAATTATATTGGATTTCACGATAAAGGTATGTTATTGGCCGGAGGCTGCGGAGATACCAATGGGAAACCTCAGATCGGGCAAACCGGTTATTTAAAGGAGGCATATGAGTTCGGTAGAAATTTATATGCTGAATGATCAAATTTTATCTAAAAAATGAAATCAGCCGTCTTTACCGATTGTAATATTAGGGTAATGGCGGCAGATATCCTTTCTGAGAAAAATAATTTGAATATCTCTTTTTCTGCCCGTCTATTATTTTATCTGAATTTATAAATTCTATAAATTCCTGTTCTGTTATCCATTGATAAGAAACAGTTTCTCCTTCCTGGATGATTATATGATTCTTTTCACAGGAAGTTATACATAAGAAATTATAATATATGCATCTGTTGTCATCACATATGTATTTTCCGATCTCTTCGAAATGATCTTCTGAAATGCCTGTTTCCTCTAATAATTCTCTTTTAACACATGCATATTTATCTTCGCCTTTCAGGGCAGATCCGCCTGCTGTCGCCGCTTCCAGGCATCATTCATGATACAATTCCTCTATCCTGCACTTTAAACTGTTTGGCATGCTGCGCGGCCCCCGCACAGCGTTGACCCCATATTCTTTCAGCATTTTAAAATCAATTATTATATCATCATATCGTTTTATAAGCTGCAGCCGCATTACCTTGCTCATGCTTACATTTTTATCTGAATATTCATAGGGAATATCTGTTTCAACCGCTCTGCACATATATTTGACTGCAGATACTGGGGAGGCAACATAAATATATACCTTGTCGCCAACACATATTTTATTGCTCTGTTTCCAGGTAAAGATGCCGTCTTTGCTTTCCTTTAAAGCGGATTCAATGTCATAAAATTTAGGGTTTGCCGGAACAATCCATTCTGTATTTCTTATAACTGATTTTTTAGAGGACTTTTTATTGGTCAGTTCATGGCTGATATCCAGAAGTAATTCAATTTTATCCATGGGAACAGTACCGTCAAGGAGAACGGTCAGCCAGTTTCCTTTATGCATGTGATAGCCGGGCAGAATCCCTTTTTCCTGGAGAAATGAGCCAGCTAAAACAGGGTCTGCCTTAACATCCAGTATATCAACGAACTCCCCGCCTTCCAGGCCCAGTTTATTCTTTGGTACATTCATGATAACAGCGTACCATTTTTTGTTGTTGCTGTGTCTCAGAACCACATATTCAGGATATTTTGCCCACAAACGTTCCGGCTCTGTCTGATACTGTTTCGCCGCAGTCTCAATCACTTTGTTTCTATAGGAAACACTCTCCATTTTCTGACGCCCCTCTCCTTCTATTTTTCATTACCAATGGCCAAATTTTTTTATTATTTTATTTAAATCAATCTCAACTATCTGTATCTGCATCCTTTATGAATATCATACAACATATTGCCGGTAAACGTATCCAGATAATTGAAAATAATATTTAAATGAATACAGAATAATTAAAATTGGTAATAGCCCGGACCTGTCTGAACTTTTACTAAAATTGAAAAGGGGATGCGGTATGCATCCCCTAAACTCTATGATTCAGTTTCTACGTCTGAACTGTCGTTTTCTTCAACATCTCCATCAGATTCTTCTGACATTTCTTCCGTTTCTTCATCCTTATTGCCGTTGTCTCTTACTTTGGCAATACTGGCTACGGTAATATCAGAATTTGCGTCAATATTCATCAGTTTTACGCCTGACGTATTGCGTCCTATGATTGAAATGTCGCTGACTGAAATTCTTATAATAATTCCTTCTGTAGTAATTAACATAATATCGTGGTCATCGTGAACCAATTTAGCGCCTACAATATCACCTGTTTTATCGACGATCTTGTAGCAGCGAACGCCTTTTCCGCCGCGCTTCTGAGGTGTAAATTCATCAATGTTTGTGCGTTTGCCCATGCCGTTGGCTGATACGATAAGCAGGTATTCACCCTGGGTATCCACCTGCATTCCCACGATTTCGTCGCCATCATCCAGTTTCATGCCTATTACGCCCATGGATACACGGCCTGTAACTCTGACGTCGGTTTCTTCGAAACGGATACACTGGCCTTTTTTGGTGACCATGAAAATGTCTTTCTGGTTATCGGTAGCCTTAACTTCAATCAGCTCGTCATTTTCACGGAGAACAATGGCTTGGAGACCGTTTTTGCGGACATTTTCGTATTCTTTCATCGGTGTTTTCTTCACCATGCCGTTTTTGGTGGCCATGAACAGGTATTTGTCGTCATCATATTCTTTCATGGGAATGATGGCTGTTATCTTCTCGCCCGGAAGGAGCTGAAGAAGGTTTATGATGGCTGTTCCTCTGGCTGTACGGCCGGCCTCTGGTATCGCATAGGCCTTCAGGCGGTATACACGGCCCGTATTGGTGAAGAACATGATATAGTGGTGGGTGGTGGTCAGGAAGAGGTCTTCGATATAATCTTCTTCGATGGTCTGCATTCCTTTAATTCCCTTGCCGCCCCGGTTCTGGCTCTTGAAATTGTCAACGGACATTCTCTTGATATAACCCAGATTGGTCATGGTGATAATGGCCTCTTCATCAGGAATGAGGTCTTCCATGGACATATCAAATTCATCAAATCCGATGGCAGTTCTTCTGTCATCTCCATATTTATCGGAAATCAACTGGATTTCGTCTTTAATTACGCCTAGTAACAGATTCTCATCTCCTAAAATGCTCTTTAAGTATGCGATGCGCTCCATGAGATCCTTGTATTCATTTTCCAGTTTTTCGCGTTCCAAACCGGTCAGAGCGCGCAGACGCATATCTACAATGGCCTGGGCCTGAGGATCGCTCAGTGAAAAACGCTCCATCAACTGCATTTTTGCATCCTGGACATTGGAGGAACCGCGGATAATTTTGATCACTTCATCAATATGGTCAAGGGCGATCAACAGTCCTTCCAAGATATGGGCGCGCTCTTCAGCTTTGTTCAGTTCGTATTTTGTCCTTCTGGTTACAACATCCTTTTGATGGTCTAAGTAATAATTGAGCATCTGAACCAGGTTTAACACACGCGGTTCATTGTTTACCAGAGCCAGCATGATTACTCCAAATGTATCCTGAAGCTGGGTATGTTTAAGGAGCTGGTTTAAAATGACATTGGCGTTGACATCACGGCGGAGTTCAATGACGATTCTCATACCTGTTCTGTCAGATTCATCACGCAGGTCTGTGATTCCGTCAACCTTTTTTTCCTTAACCAGATCGGCAATTTTTTCGATTAAGCGGGCTTTGTTTACCATGTATGGGAGTTCCGTTGCGATGATACGGCTTTTTCCATTTGGCATGGTTTCAATATTGGTCACTGCGCGGACACGGATTTTGCCGCGGCCGGTGCGGTATGCTTCTTCAATTCCCATTTTTCCAAGAATCGTGGCTCCGGTTGGGAAATCAGGCCCTTTTATGATTTCAAGCAGTTCTTCCATATCGGTTTCACGGCCTTCATTTATGTGGTTATCAATGATTTTTACCACTGCCGCAATGACCTCCCGCAGGTTATGAGGAGGTATATTGGTGGCCATGCCTACTGCGATTCCCGATGTTCCGTTTACCAGCAGATTTGGATATCTGGATGGAAGCACTACCGGTTCTTTTTCCGTTTCATCGAAGTTGGGGGTGAAATCTACGGTATCTTTATTGATATCGGCTGTCATCTCCATGGAGATTTTGCTCAAACGGGCTTCTGTATAACGCATGGCCGCAGCCCCGTCGCCGTCCACAGAACCGAAGTTTCCGTGGCCATCAACCAGAGGATAGCGGGTGGACCATTCCTGGGCCATATTTACCAACGCGCCGTAGATGGAGCTGTCGCCATGAGGATGGTATTTACCCATGGTATCACCGACGATACGGGCACATTTACGGTGTGGTTTGTCCGGACCGTTGTTTAACTCGATCATAGAAAATAAGATTCTTCTCTGTACCGGCTTTAAACCGTCCCTTACATCAGGCAGAGCCCTGGATGCAATTACACTCATGGCATAGTCAATGTATGATGTTTCCATGGTCTTTTTTAAGTCTATGTCATGAACTTTATCAAAGATATTTGGTTCCATTATTTTCCTCCATTTTTATTTTTTTATATCGATGACCTGGCCATTTAAGTTAAAGCGTGAAGGCATTTTCCAAAATGCCTTCACGTTCGATTTTAAAAAGCAAGGCTGAGGTCAGATATAAAAAATGAATTAGATATCCAGGTTCTGTACGTACTTGGCATTTGCTTCAATAAACTCACGTCTCGGCTCTACCTGGTCACCCATCAGGGTTGTAAAGGTTAAATCGATCTCGGAAGTAGTCTCCTCATCCATGGTTACACGAAGTAAAATACGGCGTTCCGGATCCATGGTGGTTTCCCAAAGCTGCTCTGCGTCCATCTCTCCAAGACCTTTATAACGCTGGATCTTGTTGTTGGTATCACGTCCCACTTCACTGAGGATGGAATTGAGCTCTTCATCGCTGTATGCATACCAGACTTTTTTGTTCTTTTCCAGCTTGTATAACGGCGGCTGGGCCAGGTATACATGGCCTTGTTTGATCAGTTCCGGCATAAAACGGTAAAGGAACGTTAAAAGCAGGGTACTGATATGTGCTCCATCCACATCGGCATCGGTCATGATAATGATCTTGTGGTATCTGAGTTTTGAGATGTCAAAGTCCTCATGGATTCCTGTACCGAAAGCGGTGATCATGGCTTTAATCTCCGCATTGGCATAAATCTTATCCAGTCTGGCTTTTTCTACGTTTAAAATCTTTCCGCGGAGGGGAAGGATCGCCTGGGTATTTCTGGAACGTGCGGTCTTTGCGGAACCGCCTGCGGAATCTCCCTCTACGATGTAAATTTCACATTTTTCCGGGTTCTTATCGGAACAGTCCGCAAGTTTTCCCGGAAGGGCCATTCCTTCCAATGCCGTCTTCCTTCTTGTTAAATCCCTGGCTTTTCTGGCGGCCGCCCTTGCTCTCTGGGCCAGAATGGATTTTTCACACATGGCCTTTGCAACAGACGGATTCTGCTCCAGGAAATAGGTGAGCTGCTCGCTGACAATGTTGTCAACCGCTCCTCTGGCCTCGCTGTTGCCCAATTTTTGTTTTGTCTGTCCTTCAAACTGGGGATCTTCAATTTTTACGCTGATGATGGCAGTTAAGCCTTCACGGATATCTTCACCGCTTAAATTCGCTTCGTTATCTTTTAAAAGCTTGTTTTTACGGGCATAATCGTTAAATGTTTTGGTCAGGGCATTCTTAAATCCGGCCAGGTGGGTTCCGCCTTCCGGTGTATTGATGTTGTTTACAAAACTGTATACATTTTCAGTATAAGAATCATTGTGCTGCATGGAAACTTCAACAACGATTCCATCTTTGATACCCTCACAATAAATAACATCATTGTACAGAGGTGTTTTTCCTTTATTCAGATAGCTGATAAATTCCTTTATACCGCCTTCATAATGAAACTGTTTTTCCTGTTTTTCTTCCCTGTCGTCGCGAAGGATGATTTT
This sequence comes from Clostridium sp. MCC353, assembly GCF_018785315.1. GTDB lineage: Bacteria > Bacillota > Clostridia > Lachnospirales > Lachnospiraceae > CHH4-2. The sequence continues at coordinate 9,288 of NZ_WQPN01000009.1, forward strand.
AAGCGCCTTGGTTAAGAATGCGGTTTCACGCAGACGGATCTTTAAATCATTATAATCGAATACGGTTTCATCGAATATCTCTTTATCAGGAAGGAAGGTTACTTCAGTACCGTGTTTATCTTCCGGACAATCTCCTATCACTTTCAGAGGGTACATGGCTTTGCCCCTCTCATATCTCTGCTGATAAACTTTTCCTTCTGAATATATCTTTACTTCCAGCCATTCGGATAAAGCGTTAACAACGGATGCGCCCACGCCGTGAAGTCCGCCGGAGACTTTATATCCCCCGCCGCCGAACTTACCGCCGGCATGAAGTATGGTAAATACAACTTCAACCGCAGGGATACCGGCTTTCTTTTGGATCCCAACAGGGATGCCGCGTCCATTGTCTTTGACTGTGACGGAATTATCATGGTTGATCTGCACGTCAATCTCTGTACAGAATCCGGCCAGAGCTTCATCTACCGCGTTATCTACGATCTCATATACCAGGTGGTGAAGTCCTCTTGATGAAGTACTACCTATATACATACCCGGCCTTTTCCTAACCGCTTCCAGTCCCTCCAATATTTGGATTTGATCTGCTCCATATTCAGCACTCATAAGTTTCCTCCTAATTTTCGCTTAATATTGTTCCATTGATTACCTTAAATATCTTATCGATCTTAAAACGGTTATTAATAAAATCTTCCAGTCCGGTACAGGTAATCATGGTCTGTATATGATTGATTACGGATAATAGATGATTCTGACGGCTGCCGTCCAATTCCGACAACACATCATCCAATAAAAGAATCGGATAATCATGTACCATTCGTTTTACAAGTTCTATTTCCGCCAGCTTCAATGACAGGGCTGCGGTCCTCTGCTGGCCCTGAGAACCGAATTTGCGGATGTCAATTCCATTTACATAAAAACTGATGTCATCCCGGTGGGGGCCCGTAAGGGTGGTTTTCTGCTTAATATCCTGAAAACGGCTTTTCTTCAATGCCTGCTCAAACTGGTCAGGCGTAACGTTGGGATCGTACCGGATATCAAGTTTTTCTTTATCTCCCGACAATTGGAAATGGATTTCTTTTATGATCTCATTGAGCCGGTCGATAAATTCTCTGCGGTAATTGATTACCTCTCTGCCGTATGAAACCAGCTGCATATCCCAAATGTCCAGGGTTTCTTCATATTCCGGTTTGAATGCAAGCTCCTTTAAAAGCTTGTTCCTTTGAATGACAATATGGTTGTACTGGACTAATGCATGGACATACAGCTTGTTGAGCTGGCATAATTCAAGGTCGATAAATCGCCTTCTTTCAGAGGGCCCGTTTTTGATCAGATTTAAATCTTCGGGCGAAAAAAACACCACGTTCACGATACCGAATAATTCGCTTGCCTTACGTATGGGAATCCCATTGACAGCGACTCCCTTTGCCTTGTTTTTCTTTAAATGCATATCTATCCGGTACGGAACGTCGTTTTTTCTCAGATTCAGTTTTATATGGGATTCATCCCTCTCAAACTGGATGATATCCTTGTCTTTGCTCCCGCGGTGGGACTTGGTGGTGCAGGCCATGTAAATGGCCTCCAGCACATTTGTCTTTCCCTGAGCGTTATCACCATATAGGATATTGGTTCCCTGACTAAAATCCATATGTAGTTCATCATAGTTTCTATAATTCTTTAACTCTACAGATTCAATAATCATGGAACATTCCCTTATGCTTCAATCTTTATAGTATTGCCGTCAAATGTTACCAAATCGCCGTCTCTCAGCTTTTTGCCTCTCTGGTATTCTACTTCTCCATTCACTTTTACCAGGCCGTCCTCAATGGCAAATTTCGCGTCAACCCCTGATTCTACCAGGTTTGCGGCCTTTAAGGCCTGGCCAAGCTTTATATACTCGTCCCTTAATTTAATCACTTCCATAGATGCCTCCTGAGCGCTAATCGTTGTACTCTGACTGGTTAAAGTTAACCGGTAATATGAGGTAGATATAATTTTCATCGTCATCTTTGATATAGCATGGCGCCTTTGGATTCATCATATAGATGGTCACTTCTTCATCATCAATAATGCGCAGCGCGTCGACCAGGAATTTTGGATTAAATCCGATCATCATGTCTTTGCCGTATTTATGGATCAATACTTCTGCATTCATATATCCATAGACAGTTTTCAGGCTCAGTTTCATAACGCTGTCTGAAATCTTCAGGATAATCGGCTTTTTGTCGCTTTCACGGATCAAAATGCTGGCTCTCTCGATGGAATCCAACAGCTCTTTTCGGTTGATATTGAGTTTTGTTTCGTAATCGTTGGACAGCATCTGGTTGATCTTGAAATATTCCCCTTCGATCAGACGGGAAACCACAATCGTTTCATCGAACTGGAACAAAATGTGGTTATTGCTGAAGAATAACAGAACCTCGGAATCATTGTCCCCATTTAAAATCTTGCTGATCTCGCTCAGGGTTTTGCCTGGAACAATCACTTTTCTGGATTCGTAGCTGTCCTTTAAGATGATTTTGCGGATGGAAATACGATGGCCATCCAAAGAGGTCAGTTTCAGTTCGTTGTCATTGACTTCGAACAAAACGCCGGTCATCATCTTATTACTATCATTGACAGAAATGGAAAAAATAGTCTGCCTGATCACTTCTTTTAATGTAAATTGGGAAAGGCTGATGTAATGGTCCCTTTCTATATAAGGAAGGTAGGAATATCCTTCGGCGCTTTGTCCCTGTATATTGAACACGGAATTATCGCAGGTGATGATCACCCTTAAATCTTTATCGCTTTCGATGGTCACCACCGCATCCCCTCCCGGGAGTTTGCGGATGATCTCAGAAAAGAGCTTGGATTCAAGAGCCAGTTTTCCACGTTCCTCGATCACGCCTTCTACTTTTGTTTCAATTCCCAGTTCCATATCGTTACCGGTCAGTTTGATCTCTGTTCCGCTGGCATCGATTAAGATGCATTCCAGAATAGGGAGTGTTGTTTTAGAAGGGACTGCTTTCAGAACAATGTTTATACCATTAAGAAGGTCGTCTTTTTTGAATGTAAGCTTCATGTTTGTTGATAACTCCTTTTCGTTTTTTGGTCATGTAAAAAAGTAATATATAGAATAGATTTCCGTAGCATTCGTAGTAGGGGGTGTGAGTTTGTGTATAAACTTAAAATCCCTTTAAAATAAAAGGTTTGTGAGGGGCTGGCCATGTTTAAAGGTATGTGAATAAGTATCAAATTAATTAAGAATAACTTTGAAGTTATCCACATATGATTTAGTGGCCACGATTTACACATTTTTATCCACATGAAACCCACAGGAATTCCACAGCCTATTGTGGACTGATTTTCTTCTTCAGTATATCAATTGTATTCTTGAGTGTATCATTTTTTGCTATATCAGCGGCTATTTTTTCGGAGCCGTGGATAATGGTGGTATGATCACGCCCTCCAAGGGATTTACCGATGGACTGAAGAGCGACGGAGGTCATATTGCGGCAGAGGTACATGACGATCTGGCGCGGATAAACGATCTCTTTATTCCTCTTTTGGGAATAAATATCAAGCGGAGTTAAACCAAAATGGTCGGCTACGATCTGAACAATGAGTTCCGGAGTGATTTCCCGGTTGCTGTTGGGGGAAATAATATCTTTTAGGGCTAATTCCGCCAGTTCAATATTAATTTCTTTATTATTATCAAGTTTGGAGAGGGCTACGATTTTGGTCAGGGCGCCTTCTAACTCACGGATATTGGATTTAATATTGGTGGCGATATACTTGATCACTTCGTTATCGATATTATAGCCTTCCAGTTCCTCTTTTTTACGTAAAATGGCCATCCTCGTCTCATAATCCGGGGACTGGATGTCCACAGTAAGACCCCATTCAAAACGTGAACGAAGCCGTTCCTCCAGAGTTTCGATATCTTTCGGCGGTTTATCGGAAGATATGATGATCTGTTTTTTTGCTTCGTACAGAGTGTTGAAGGTGTGGAAAAATTCTTCCTGGGTACTCTCTTTACCGATGATGAACTGGATATCATCGATTAAAAGAACATCGTTGTTGCGGTATTTTTCCCTGAATTCAGTTGTGGATATGTTGTTTTTGTTACGGATCGCATCGATCAGTTCGTTTGTAAATTTCTCGGAAGTTACGTATAAAATCTTGGCTTTCGGATTATTCTTTAATATAAAGTGGGCGATGGAATGCATCAGGTGGGTTTTTCCAAGTCCCACGCCTCCGTAAATGAAAAGGGGGTTGTAAATCTCGCCGGGAGATTCGGCAACGGCCAATGCTGCGGCATGTGCTAAGTTGTTGTTGGCGCCGACTACGAAGGTATCAAATGTATATCTTGGGTTTAAATTGGCATTCTGAATAGCAGTAGGGCTGACATCAACCGTCTTTGTATTGATCAGGATTTTGTTGTTTTCCGGCTTTGGCTGGATCAGTTCTTCTGAAATGATATCGATCTCGCAGCTGATTCCGGTCACTTCCGCAACGGCAATCTGCAGGAGCACGCTGTACTTTTTATTAATATAGCTGATCATGTTTGCATCGGAAGCCAGGATCTTTAAAACGTTGTTTTCTAAGTCATAGGGCTTTAGCGGAAGAAGCCATGTCTTGAAGGATATGTCTATAATATCGTATTCTTCTTTTAAATACTGAAGGATTTCGTCCCATTTCTTTTTTATTTCATCAATCATGTCAACTCTCCTAAACTGTAATAAAAGGTAAAATCGCACATTTACCCAATCTAAATCCATTGTATACTAAATCCAATATTTTTTCAATGTTTATAAAAAAATATTGTGGATAACTATGTGAAATCCATGGGGAAATATTGTGTAAACCATGTGGAGTAACAATAAATGGAAAAGTTATCAACATTATCCTCAAATAGTCGGAAATATTGATGTTTTCGTTGCTTTGTGAATAAAAATGCCACTTATTCAGAATATTATCCACAACTTATCAACATTTTGGGGATAACATTATGTAAATTAATCCATTATCCACAACATAAAGGGTGGATGATTGTATTTTTGGTGATAACGGGAAATTAATTGTCCGGAATCATTGACATGGATTCAGAAAGTTTCTATAATTTGCCTGTGGCTATATTATTGCATTGTATCTTTTTTAAAGAACAGTAGCAGGAGGAAAAAAATGAATAGTTTGGAAAAAACCCGTAACATGGTAATGACGGCTGTATTTACGGCTATCATCATCATCATGGCTTTTGTGCCTTTCCTGGGGTATATTCCGCTGGGATTCATGAATGCGACCATCATTCACATACCCGTCATTGTCGGAGCCATATTGCTTGGACCGAAAAGTGGCGCGTTCCTTGGTCTTGTATTCGGACTCACCAGTATGTGGAAAAGTACAACGGCTCCCATCGTTACTTCCTTTGTTTTTTCACCATTTACAAACGTGAGCATCAATGGTGTCAGCTTTGTAAATATTGTGGGAAGTACGATCATACCTTTGGTTCCGAGAATTTTGATCGGAGTGGCTGCATATTACGTATATGAAGCCCTGATGAAAATATGGAACCATAAAAAGCAGCACCTGGCGCTGATCGGGGCAGGGGTTGCCGGTTCATTGACGAATACTTTGCTGGTTATGAATTTTATTTATCTTTTCTTCGGAGGGCGGTATGCCGAAGCTTCGGGAAAAGCGTTTAAGGGATTGTATATGGTGATCCTTGGGGTGATCTGTATGAACGGAATTCCGGAGGCATTATTGGCCGGAATCCTGACAATGGCCATCGCAAGAGCTTTATTTAAAGTGAAACAATCGTAAGAGGATACTAAATCTTGTAATTCATAATATAGCACATACATATTGTAGGGGGTGGTAAATTTACCATCCCCTTTTTTTACTTTTATACTTGACGAAGCGGCTTGTTTTCTATATAATTGAGTGGATGTTTAATTAAAATAGTCTAAATGTGTTTAATTCAAATTACATTGATTTAGATAACTAGAGTTAGAGGAGGTGCACAGATATGAAAATGACATTTCAGCCTAAAAACAGACAGAGATCAAAAGTTCATGGTTTCAGAGCTAGAATGAGTACTCCGGGCGGAAGAAAAGTATTAGCTTCCAGAAGAGCAAAAGGTAGAGCAAAATTATCAGCTTAATGAACCAAGGCCGCAAGTGATTGTGGCCTTTTTTTGACATAAGAGAATCGGAACCATTCCGGTTCTCATTGTCTTCTATCATTATTTTGGAGGACGATTTGAAACATTTTAATTCGATCAAGAAAAATAGCGATTTTCAGAAGGTTTATAAAACCGGGAAATCCTATGCAAACAAATTATTAATCATGTACGTGAAAGAAAACGGCGGGGAACAGAACAGAATTGGAATATCCGTCAGTAAAAAGGTTGGAAACAGCGTAGTCAGGCACCATATCACCAGATTAATAAGAGAAATATTTCGTCTGAATGAAAACATGTTAGAGACTGGGTTAGACATCGTAGTGGTTGCCAGACCGGCGGCTAAAGAATCAGATTTCAAATCAATCGAGAGTGCATATCTGCACCTATGCGGACTTCATAACATTAAAAAAGAATCGAAGTGATCTTATGATTAAAAAAATACTCATATTGATGATCAGGTTTTATCAGATATTCCTGTCACCTTTAAAAGTAAGAACTCACTGTATTTATACACCTACGTGTTCTCAATACGCCATTGAGGCGCTTCAAAAGTATGGTGTATTAAAAGGTACATGGTTGGCTGTAAAGAGGATACTCAGGTGTCACCCTTGGGCCGAAGGCGGTTATGATCCTGTCCCGTAGAATATTTTCACAGTCCGGCTGTGAATCATTTGAGGAGGTAGTTCATTGGATTTCTTAGTATTGACTAAAACAGGAGGCTTTTTATTAGGGCCCATTGCTAATGTTTTAGGTGTCATCATGGATGCATTATTCCGTTTTACCAGTATTTTTGGCGTGATGAACATCGGTTTGTGTATTATTTTATTTACAATTGTTATTAAGCTGATCATGTTCCCCCTTACCCTGAAACAGCAGAAATCAAGTAAGCTGATGGCTGTTATGCAGCCGGAAATCCAGGCAATCCAGAAGAAATATAAGGGAAAAAATGATCAGGATTCCATGATGAAGATGAACGTGGAAACAAAGGCGGTTTATGAGAAGTACGGAACTTCCATGACAGGCGGATGTCTGCAGCTTATCATCCAGATGCCGATCCTGTTCGCGTTGTACCGTGTTATTTATAATATCCCGGCCTATGTAGAATCCGTTAAGATGTATTTTGGCCAGGTTGTTACGGCAATCAGCGGAGTTGACAGCTTATCTAATTTAGCAGAAGGAGCAGCAACCAATCTTGTGAATTTTGCTAACGCCAACAACATTCCTTTAACCGGAATGAACGCCATTGGCGACCTGACAGGTGTTACAGGCGATGCTCTCGGCAATAAGATGATCGATATCTTATATAAATTAAACCCGGCTCAGTGGGTCGCACTGGCAAATGATCCTACATTCCATTCTGCAGCGGATGTGATCAATACCAACGCTGCCCAGATTGAAAGCATGAACTCTTTCCTGGGAATTAACCTGGCGACTTCTCCGTGGACAGGCTTTGTTCCTACGCTTGCATGGCTGATCCCGGTTCTGGCCGGTTTGACGCAGTGGTACAGTACAAAACTCATGACTTCCACTCAGACCATGAGCGAAGATACTCCTGGAGCCCAGTCCATGAAAACCATGAATACGATGATGCCTCTTATGTCGGCATTTTTCTGTTTTACATTCCCGGCCGCTATCGGTATCTACTGGGTAGCCAGCAGTGCTGTTCAGGTTGTACAGCAGCTGGCAGTTAACTCTTATCTGAATAAAGTTGATATGGATGAGATGATCGCCAAGAATGTGGAAAAAGCCAATAAGAAACGGGCGAAACAGGGACTTCCGCCTGCGAAGGTTGCCCAGAATGCTACAGCAAATTTGAAGACCCTTCAGGCTCAGGCTGAAAAAGAAGAAGCTGAGAGAATGAAAAAGATTGAAAAGACCCAGGAAATAGTAAAGGAATCCACCAATTATTATAATCAGAATGCAAAGCCCGGCAGTCTGGCTGCCAAGGCTAATATGGTTCAGAAGTATAATGAGAAGCACAACAAATAAGGAGGGGGTCCGGTATGAATAAAACAATTACAGTTCATGCAAAGACTGTAGATGAAGCGATTACTAAAGCAGCAATTGAACTTGGAACTGCCAGCGATAATATTCATTATGATATTATTGAAAAGGGAAGTACAGGCTTATTTGGTTTTATAGGTGCTAAGGACGCTGTTATAAGTGCAAGAGTTTTAGAACCGGAAGAGAGAGCTGAGAAAGAGGCCGCTAAGGTTTCAGCAAAGCAGGAAACGAAGGCGGTTGTAAAAGAAGAGAAGAAATCATTTGTAAAAGAAGAGAAAAAGACTGCCGTTAAGGAAAGTGCAAAGGCTGAGAAAAAATTTGAGAAGAGAGCTGAGAAAGCTGAGAAAAAACCTGAGGCTGTAAAACCTGAAGTTAAGAAAACGGCTGTTAAAGAAACGGTTGTTAAAGAATCAGCTGGGAATGTATTGGCTTCTAATAATACAGCGGCAAAAGAAGGCTTGGATCCTGCCGGCAGCGCGGTGAAATTCTTGAAGGACACATTTGCTGCCATGGGCATGGAAGTTCAAATTGATGCTTTGTACAATGAAGGCGACAGAGAATTGACTGTCAATATGGCAGGAGACGACATGGGGATTCTGATCGGTAAGAGAGGACAGACCCTGGATTCCCTTCAGTATCTGGTAAGCCTTGTTGTTAACAAGGAAAATGAAGGATATGTGAGAGTAAAGCTGGATACGGAAAACTACCGTGAGAGAAGGAAAGAAACTCTGGAAACCTTAGCGAAGAATATTGCGTATAAGGTAAAGAGGACAAAACGGTCCGTATCTTTAGAGCCGATGAATCCTTATGAGAGAAGAATCATTCACTCAGCGCTTCAGAGTGACCGTTATGTGGTTACCAGAAGTGAAGGAGAGGAACCGTTCAGACACGTTGTTATCTCTTTAAAGAGGGAAAACAGCAAAAAGGAAAGATATAATTCTGAAAAATAAAACCGAGGGTTTGGGATGTTTTATGGCATGTGTGCCGGACACCTCAAGCCCTTTGTTTCATTCATTGAAAAGAAAAGGTTGAAGAGATGGTAAAATCAGATACGATTGCTGCGATTGGAACTGCGGTGAGCAGTTCGGGAATTGGAATTATCAGAATCAGCGGGCCGGAGACATTTGAAATAACAGACCGGATATTCAGGGCTAAGAATGGAAAGAAGATTGAGGAAGCAAAGTCCCATACCATTCATTATGGCCACATTTGTGATGGGGATGAAGTGATAGATGAAGTGCTTGTGATGGTCATGAAGGGGCCTCACAGCTATACTGCCGAAGATACGGTTGAGATCGACTGTCACGGCGGCGTATTAATGATGAAAAAGATTCTGGAGACGGTGATCAGGCATGGAGCCAGACCGGCGGAGCCAGGTGAATATACAAAGAGGGCATTTTTAAATGGAAGGATAGATCTTTCTCAGGCGGAAGCTGTCATTGATGTGATCAACGCTAAGAATCAATATGCATTGCAGAGTTCGGTCAGCCAGTTGAGCGGCGCAGTTTCTAAAAAGATAAAGGAACTGAGAGAGAAGATCATCTATCATATCGCTTATATTGAATCGGCGCTGGATGATCCGGAACATATCTCTTTAGACGGGTATTCAGAAGAGTTATCAGGCATGCTGGAACCGGTTCTTAACGAGCTGGAAAAATTGGTTGCCTCTTCAGATAATGGGAAAGTGATGTCTGAGGGCATTAAAACGGTCATTCTGGGAAAACCCAACGCGGGCAAATCCTCTTTGATGAATGTGCTGGCAGGGGAGGAGCGGGCCATTGTTACGGATATAGCGGGAACGACCCGGGATACCCTGGAAGAGCATATCAGGATGCAGGGGATCAGCTTAAATGTGGTGGATACGGCAGGAATCAGGGATACTGAGGACGTGGTGGAGAAAATCGGCGTGAAAAAGGCCAAGTCTGCGGCTGATGAAGCGGATTTGATCATCTATGTGGTGGACGGCTCCTGTGAATTGGACGATAATGACCAAAAAATCATTGATTTAATCAGAAATAAGAAGTCCATTATTATATTGAACAAAACGGATCTCAATATGGTAATTTCAAAAGAGGAATTGGAGGAAAAGACAGGACAGAAGGTAATTCCCGTGTCGGCAAAGGAAGTGACAGGGATAGAAGAGCTGGAAAAAGAGATTAAATCCATGTTTTACCAGGGAGAGATCGATTTTAATGATGAGGTATATATTACCAATATCAGACATAAAAAAGCTTTGACAGATGCGCTGAACAGTCTTAATATGGTTCAGGAAAGCATTAATAATGGAATGCCGGAAGATTTTTATTCCATCGACCTGATGGATGCGTACGAAAGTTTAGGCAGCATCATCGGGGAAGCGGTGGAAGATGATCTGGTAAATGAGATTTTCAGCAAGTTCTGTATGGGAAAATAGGAAGGAATTAATTATGCCGAATCTGGAAGAAACATATGATATAGTAGTCGTCGGAGCGGGACATGCGGGATGCGAGGCCGCTTTGGCTGCAGCCAGGCTGGGGCTGGAAACCATTATGTTTACGGTGAGCGTTGACAGCATTGCCCTCATGCCCTGCAATCCTAATGTTGGAGGCAGCTCTAAGGGGCATTTGGTCAGGGAACTGGATGCCCTGGGCGGCGAAATGGGAAAAAATATAGATAAGACATTTATTCAGTCTAAAATGCTGAATGAATCAAAGGGGCCTGCGGTTCATTCCCTCAGGGCCCAGGCGGATAAACAGGAGTATTCCCGTGAGATGAGAAGGACGCTGGAGAATACGGACCATCTGACCATACGTCAGGCGGAAGTGTCTGATATCATAGTGGAGGACGGAAGAATAACTGGAGTCAAGACTTATTCAGGGGCTGTTTACCATGCGGGGGCCGTGGTTCTGGCCACCGGGACCTATTTGAAAGCCAGATGTATCTATGGGGATGTGAGCAATCCTACAGGGCCTAACGGGCTTCAGGCTGCCAACCATTTGACGGATTCTCTGAAAGAGCATGGAATTGAGATGTTCCGTTTTAAGACAGGGACGCCGGCCAGAGTGGATAAGAGAAGCATTGATTTTTCGAAGATGGAAGAACAGTTTGGGGATGAACGGGTTGTACCGTTTTCGTTCACCACCGATCCGGAATCGATACAGAAAGACCAGGTGTCCTGCTGGCTGACTTATACCAATGAAAAGACCCATGAGATCATCAGGGCCAATCTGGACCGCTCACCGTTATTTTCAGGAGCGATTGAAGGGACCGGACCGAGATACTGTCCGTCTATCGAGGACAAAGTGGTCAAATTCCCGGACAAAAACAGGCATCAGCTCTTTGTGGAGCCGGAAGGCCTTTATACCAATGAAATGTATCTGGGAGGAATGTCCAGTTCTCTGCCTGAGGATGTACAGTATGCAATGTACCGAACGGTTCCTGGACTTGAAAATGTCAAAATAGTTCGAAATGCATATGCAATTGAATATGATTGTATTAATTCCAGACAATTAAAGGCGACACTGGAATTTAAGAATATAGAAGGATTGTTCAGCGGCGGGCAGTTTAACGGAAGTTCAGGATATGAAGAAGCAGCCGTTCAGGGATTTATGGCAGGTGTAAATGCATCCATGAAAGTGCTTGGAAGAGAACCTTATGTGCTGGACCGTTCTCAGGCGTATATCGGTGTATTGATTGATGATCTTGTTACAAAAGAAAATCATGAACCTTATCGTATGATGACATCCAGGGCGGAATATCGTCTGCTGCTGCGTCAGGATAATGCGGATCTGAGATTGACTGAAATTGGCCACGATATGGGGCTGATCAGCGATGAAAGATATGAAAAACTCCTGGAAAAAGAGAAAATGATTGAAAAAGAGATTCATCGTTTGGAGCAGACGAATATAGGCGCAAATAAGGCTATACAGGAATTTTTGGAAAGAAATAACAGCACGTTATTAAAATCCGGCAGCACTTTAGCAGAGCTTGTAAAAAGGCCGGAGTTAGACTATAAAAAGCTGGCGGAGATAGACCCGGACAGAAGGGAACTGCCGGAAGATGTTATTGAACAGGTGAACATAAATCTAAAATATGAAGGATATATACGGCGGCAGAAACAGCAGGTGGCCCAGTTTAAAAAGTTAGAGAGCAAGAAGCTGGATGTTAATTTTGATTACAGTACGGTACAGGGATTGAGAAGGGAAGCAGTACAGAAGCTGAACGCTTATAAGCCGATGTCAGTGGGGCAGGCCGGAAGAATATCAGGGGTTTCTCCGGCGGATATATCTGTATTGATGGTGCATTTGTTCCACTAGATGATTAGATGGGAAATAGTGAGAAAAATATGCCATAAGGCATATTTTTCACTGTAGTTTGTGATGAAGCCACAAATTTGAATCACAGTTGAGAATTTCAAATTCTCAACATATGCCTACACAAAAAGCGCTATGACAGGGAAAGAAAGTGTGTGAAAAATAATCCTGATGGATTATATTTCACACCCAAATTTGTGCCGGAGCCACAAATTTGAATCATAGCTGAGAATCTGAAATTCTCAGCGCGCGCCTTCGCAAAAACTGCTCCGGCATGGAGGAGATTATATGAATGATCAATTTAACGAGTTGATGGAACATGGATTAAATGATTTGGGGTTGTCTTTGAGTGACGGACAATTACAACAGTTCTATGATTATTATCAACTGTTGGTTGAGTGGAATAAAGTGATGAATCTGACTGCGATTACTGAGTTAGATGAAGTGGTTACAAAACATTTTATAGATAGTTTATCGTTGATAAAGGCATTGGATGATTTGGGCGAAAGGGATAGGAAGGTAATTGATGTAGGCACGGGTGCCGGTTTTCCCGGCATACCCCTCAAGATTGCTTTCCCCGGATTGAAGATTACGCTTTTGGATTCTTTGAGTAAGAGAATAAAGTATTTGAATGAAGTGATCAATGTATTGGGGTTAGAGGATATTGAAACGATACACGGACGGGCGGAAGATTATGGACGTATGCCTTCATACAGAGAACAATACGATTTGTGTGTATCACGAGCCGTGGCCAATATTTCTACCTTATCTGAGTACTGTATGCCTTTTGTAAAGGTTGGGGGATATTTTATATCTTATAAGTCTGGTAAGATAGAAGAAGAGTTAAAGCAGGGTAAATCAGCGATTAAGTTGTTGAGTGGAAAGACAGAAGATGTTGTCGCTTTTTTACTTCCAGGAAGTGATGTTGAAAGGTCCTTTGTAAAGATAAGGAAGATTGAACCTATATCTAAGAAATATCCCAGGAAAGCGGGACTGCCTTCTAAGGAGCCGTTATAGAGATAGTAGTGGAGAGGTTGTAGTAAAGATTCGTGTAAGTTAATAGAAAAGGTAATAGTGATAGTAATAGTGATAATGATAGTATTAGTGGTGAATTAGTGGGAATGTTTCACGTGAAACATTCCCACTAATTTTTATGTTTATGGATAGTTTCGTATATAAAATAATATAGATATGCATGGCACAATTGAAAAACAGCAAAAGGGGTAATACGCCTTTTATCCAATAAGGTGAACTCAAACAGTTCGATAAACTGGAAGTTTATTTTGAAGGTCTTGACTTCTCATAAACCAATTCATTTTCAAAAGTAACTTTTACAACGGCATGATTTATTTTAGTTCCAGTAAACCGTACAACGTACTCTTTTTCTTTTTGTAGATTATTGAGCGAAACTGTAACGGTATCTCCACTGACGTTTTCATCCCATGTATTGCTCCATAAAACTTCGTCTGCATTTCTGTCTTTTATTTCCACAATACCACTTTCTCCATCCATTTGAAAATAAACCTCTGCGTCCATTGTTTCTATATCCTCAGATACACAAAATAGGCGTCCATTCTCAAACGGATCTGAATTACTGTAATTTGCATTCATTTCCATTTCAATAACAGTTTTATGTGTTTCCTCAGTATCTGATCCATTTGATTGATTAATATTGGCTTTTTGACACGCCATCAAGCTGACAACACTAATAATGCCAACTAAAAAAATAGTAAATTTTTTTGCGCTAGACATTTCTTTACCTCCTTCACAAACTTCGATTTGTTGGCACACCTTTTTCGTTTAAGGCAAATATTCGTGCTTCTTATACTCTAAATTTTAATGTTGAATCTGTCAAGTTGCTTCAGCAATTATTATATTGTACACTAAGTATTTATGGAATTAAGGCGGGAATCAGGCGGGATTTTGGCCAAGTCATGGTCTGTAAACATGTTGCATCGCAAGCTGGAAAGAGCCGATAAACGTCCAGGTCATCAGCTTTTCAGACCCGTTGTTTTTACATCAACCCAATAGTACAAACTGTATCAAACACTATTTTTTATGAGTAAAGACTGTAATTCTGGTTTTTAATAAAAGGTAATATTACTGATAATGGAGTATTAATAAAATGATATGTCATTGATAAAATAGCAGTAAAGGTATATTAATAATAAAATATTTGCAGTGGAATAATAAAGATGAATAATAGAGATGAAAAATAAAGATAAATGACAAAGATAAATGACAAAGATAAATGACAAAGATAAATGATAAAGATAAATGATAAAGATAAATGACAAAGATAAATGACAAAGATAAATGACAAAGATAAATGGCAAAGATAAATAGCAAAGATAAATAACAAAGATAAATGGATATGATAAATGGCAAAGATAAATACCAAAAATAAATACCAAAATAAATAATATAAAC